>CAVBVK010000030.1:0-24461 GCA_963599085.1 bacterium
TGTAAATATTGTGGGGCAGGCATTGACAACAATTCCGCCTTACGTGAAATAAAAGAAAAAGTCTGCTATTCAGCAAACGGACAGCAGCTTAAATACTGCAACGGGTGTGTAAGAAAGGTTATCGTCAGATAGCACATTTACAATATTAGGATGACGCCCGATCTCCTGAATTTATATGCAAATATAGTGCATGTGCAGTAAAATTCTTTGACAGCGGGAATTCCCTTTCTATAAGTTCCGTTGGGTCGTGAAAGCGGGGATGCAGGCGTTTTATGGTGGGGCAAACGGGGATTTGTTGCCGAACAAGCCTTACTTGCACAGCAAAGAAGGCTGGTTCGCATGACAATTAAGGTGCCTTCGTGCTGCAATTAAGGCTTGTTTGTATTGTAAGTAAGCCTTAATTGCGGTGTGGAGACCGTCTTTTTGCGCCAAAACATCACTTTTCTTTTTGCACACAAACACCTGCGTCCGCCTAACAGTATGGCAATCATCCGATTGCGGCTGCATGCCGTATTTTGTAAAATCGCCGTCGGTTTTCCCAGTCTTCGCTTAGGAATGGATTTTGGAGCGGTTGGAAATGCAAATATAATACAACTGGGCGGTCAGTGTGCAATGTTGCGTGCTCCTCACGCAGTGTTGTCTGGTGTTCTCGCCCGATCTCCCCAAACCCTGTTCTGACGCGGGGCTGGCAAGCAAAAGCGAATTGTTTTGGCGGTTTGTGCAAGAATTGTTGTACTTTTGTAGCCAAATGTTCGGATACTGGAAATACACATCGCTGTTTGTCCTATTGACGGCAATGCTTGGCTGCACGTCAAACAAGCGTCAGGAACTGACACCATGGGGAGAGAGCCTCTATGGCGACAGCACAGGTCGTGTCACGGCATTTTCAGTTAACGACATCCTCGCCTCTGGTGAGATGATTATGCTCACGCTCAACGGGCCTGACACATACTTCGTTTACCATGGCAAGGACATGGGCACACAGTTCCTGTTATGTGAGAAATTTGCACAGCGGCTCGGGGTGGCTTTGAGGGTAGATGTATGCAAAGACACACTTGAAATGATTGCGAAACTGAGGGTGGGGGAGGGCGATGTCATTGCTGTGCCGTTGCCACGGAAGACGCTTGAAGGCATCAGCTATTGCAGTTTTGCCTGTGACCGGCAGGGCGGTGCATGGGCAGTAAGTTCAGGATGCGCCGAATTGGCCGATTCACTCAACCGCTGGTTCACCCCGGCCTTGCTGGCATCCATAAGGCAAGAAGAGCGTAGCCTGTTTTCAACAGGCGGTGTACACCGCCGCACCTATGCCCCCATGCTTCATGCCGACCGAGGCATGATATCCTCCTACGACCACCTGTTCATGCGCTATGCACCGTTGGCAAGATGGGACTGGCGGCTCATGGCAGCCCAGTGCTATCAGGAATCTACATTCGACCCACAGGCTTATTCTTGGGCTGGGGCGAAAGGACTGATGCAGATAATGCCATCGACAGCCGCAGAACTGGGGCTGGCACAAGCCGACATATACGAACCCGAGCCTAACATACATGCCGCAGCACGGTATATAGCGAAACTGAACGGCCTGTTTCAGGACATAAGAAACCCCCAGGAACGCCAACTGTTCGTCCTTGCAAGTTATAACGGTGGGCATTTTCACATACGTGACGCAATGGCTTTGGCAAAAAAGAACGGAAGAAATCCATACCACTGGAACGATGTCGCCGAATATGTGCTGAAACTCGAAACGCCGCAGTACTACCGCGACCCCACCGTGAAATACGGATATATGCGAGGAAGCGAAACTGTGAATTATGTATCGCGCATTTACGACAGGTGGATGCAATACAGAGGCACCGCACGCGGGCACGCTCCAAATATCGGCACCGCCACGCAGGACATATATATGCCTCAAAAAGCGCAGAAAAGAAGAAAATACAAGCTGTAATGGGCTAAAATCCCCATAAAATGCAGGACTACGGACTGGCATTATACTGGTAAAAACGAATATACAAAAAAAGTACAGGAAATGAAATTCATTGGAATAATACCGGCACGTTACGCATCCATGCGTTTCCCCGGAAAGCCGCTTGCACTGTTGGGCGGTGAATATGTCATAAAAAGGGTTTACGATGTTGTCGCCGCGACATTGGGCGAAGCATACGTTGCCACTGACGACCGGCGCATTTACGATGCCGTTGTGGGTTTTGGCGGAAAAGCCGTTATGACACGTGCCGACCACAAGAGCGGCACGGACAGAATAGAAGAAGCCGTCAGGAAGATTGGGACTGATTGCGATGTCGTCGTGAACATACAAGGCGACGAACCCTTTATCCATCCCGATCAGATAAAGTCTGTATGTGACTGTTTCAATGACCCTTCAACGCAGATAGCCACTTTGGGCAAGCCCTTTACGGATATGGAATCGGTGGAAAATCCGAATTCGCCAAAGATTGTCGTGAACAACCTTGACAACGCGATGTATTTCTCACGTTCCGTAATCCCGTTTGTCAGGGGCGTGGAACGCGGCTCGTGGATTGGTAAGTTCCCGTTTCTGAAACACCTTGGAATTTATGCTTACAAGAAAGAAGTCCTGTCGCAAATCACCCGTTTGCCGCAGTCGTCATTGGAGAAAGCCGAAAGCCTGGAGCAACTGAGGTGGCTTCAGAATGGCTATGTTATAAAAGTGGGAATAACGCATCTGGAAACGATAGGAATAGACACTCCGGACGACCTTATCCGCGCAGAGAAAGCATTAGGGCGACAGAAGATTGGGGAGTGATGCGGAACCTGTCATCGACACGCTCGCCGACAAGCCAAACAATGCGGCCTTCCGCATCAGTGACGACCAGTTGCCGCTGCTTGTCGAAAAGCGAACGCTTGCGGTCGGTTAGGTAATCGCTGACAAGTTTTGAGTGCTTCATGCCGAAAGGCACGAACCTGTCGGCACGAAGCACAGGGCGGACAACCAAGGGGAAAACGACTTTCTGCCGGTCTATGCACGCACAGTCTGCCGCCTTACTCACCTTGAAACTGTCATCTGTTTCTGTCTCCTTGATTTCTATCGTGACATTGTCATTATAGACATACACGCCCGTTTCGGGAATGCGCATCTGCCTTTTTGCTTCTTTGCCGTTCTTTACTATGAGTATGCGCCCTCTGTCAAAAAGCAGTTTGTGAGTCGGTGAACTCCAAGTCTTGCCTGTTTCCCTTTTTTCAAGCATGGCGAATATCTGCTCCGTCTGCGGTGAAGAAAACCCTTTTTCTTTGAGGATAGAGAACAGGACTGGTTGTGGAGCAGTCTGCTTTTCAAGGCGTTCGATGTCGATGACACCTTCCTCAGGCATCACTTCTTTTACCGATTCAGCGACAGCGGCATCATAAATTTTCAAGGCATCGCCCACCCGTAATGATGTTTCAAAGACAGATTTCTTCACACTCGGATTGATTTTCTCCAAAAGAGGGATGACATCAAGGCGGATCTTGTTTCTCACGACATCATCCACAAGGTTTGTGCTGTCCGTCACATACGGTTGGTTCAGGGCCGAAAGATAATCTGTGATGTCGTTCCTTCCGACGCAAAGCAGTGGCCGCACGATATGGCTGTTCTTGGGAAGAATGCCTTTAAGCCCGTTTATCCCTGTCCCGCGGACAAGGTTTATCAACACCGTCTCAACGCTGTCATCACGATGGTGCGCCACGCATACGGCTTCTGCTCCAATGTCTTTCATGAGATTTGAAAAATAGGCATAGCGCAGCTCGCGGGCAGCCATTTCTATGCTTTTTTTATGAAGGGCGGCATATTCCCGTGTGTCGAAATGGATACGGTGCAGCGTGACATTCAACCCGCTGCACAAGGAGGTACAGAAATCCTCATCCCTTTTCGATTCTTCATCCCTCAACTTGAAGTTGCAGTGGGCTGCTTCGATGTCATGTCCCAACGATTTCAGCACAAGCAACAGCGAAACGCTGTCGGCTCCGCCCGACAGAGCTACAATATACTTCTTGCCAGGTACAAGGAGATTGTGGGCACATGCAAAGGCACGCACACGCCCTTCAAACTTTCTTATAGTCCTTTCATCATTCAACATAGAGCACAAGTCCTTTCAAGTATTCACCCTCAGGATGGTAAATATTGACGGGATGGTCGGCAGGCTGGTGCAACTGGTGCAGAATTCTTACTTTACGGTTTGCCAGTACGGCAGCCGTGAACACAGCATTGCGGAAATTCTCCTTTGTCACTATTTGCGAGCAACTGAATGTGAAGAGGATGCCACCAGGCTTGATGCGCTGCAACCCCTTTACGTTCAGTCGGGTATAGCCCTTCAATGCGTTGTGGAGGGCTGCGCGGTGTTTTGCAAAGGCCGGAGGGTCGAGAATTATCAGGTCGTACTTGTTGTCGTTGGCATCAAGGAATTTGAACGCATCGTCGCAGAAAGCCTTGTGGCGTCCGTCATTTGGGAAGTTCAATTCAACGTTCCTTTCGGTGAGCTCTATGGCCTTTGCGCTGCTGTCCACAGAGTGCACCAACTTGGCACCGCCTCGCATGGCATAGACCGAAAAACCGCCAGTGTAGCAAAACATGTTCAGCACCGAACGCCCTTTCGCATACGTTTCAAGCAAAAGTCGGTTCTCGCGCTGGTCTATGAAAAAGCCCGTTTTCTGACCTTTGAGCCAATCAACATGAAACTTCAGCCTGTTCTCAACGGTCACGTCATCCGCCACCTTGCCATAGATAAACTCATTCTCGTGCTCCACATCAGCCTTGAACGGCAGCGTGGTCTCGCTCTTGTAGTAAATGTTCTTTATCCGTCCGTCAGCGACATTCACCATAGCTTTGCTTATTTCCTTACGGTGGAGGTGGATTCCGACATTATGCGCCTGCATTACCGCCGTGTCGCCATAGCAATCGACAACGAGTCCCGGCAGGCTGTCTCCCTCGCCATGCACCCAGCGAAAGGTCGTGCCTTGCGGATTGTCCAGCAATCCTGTCGCCCGTCTCATGTCCAAAGCCGAACGCAGGCGTGTCTCCCAAAAAGTTCCGTCAATGGTGATATCGTCGAATGACAGCACGCGCACGGCTATTGAGCCAATCTGATACATACCAACAGCTATGAATTCGTCGTGGAAAGTAAGCACACGCACGTAATCACCTTCGGCGATGCCTTCGTCCATTTTTGCAATGGCGCCGGAAAAAATCCATGGATGAAAGCGTTTGAGGCTTTCTTCCTTACCGTTTTTTAGAAAAACCGATTTATACATAGTGCTGATATTTCAAAGGTTGCAATTCTTCGTTTGACTCTGTCAAGGCAGGCTGTCCGGCAGTGGGCAGCAACTCTTCCCTTATCACCAGTTTATAGTCTTTCGTGGAAAGCAAACGGCCAATCTCCTTGTATAGTTGTATGCACGCCCAGGCATCGGTGGCGGCATACGTTTTCTGTTTGTCGGTAAGAACGTCCGCCTCCCAGTTTGTCAGTCGCTGGCGTTTGCTGATTTTCTCATGGAACAAGTTCGCATACAATTTCTGAAGGCTTAAATCTTCAATGCCGATTTTCCCTATAATGTCTTGTATATCAATGAAGTTTCCTGGCTCAAACGGAGCCCTGCGGTGCAACGACACGAGGTCGTCATGCCATGACAGCCCAATCATTGGCACCGTCTTGTTCGTTAGCAGTCTGAGAATTGATGCTGAAACGCCCAGATGGTTCAAGCGGAACAAAAAACATAGGTCTTCTGTCGCCACCTGCAAGAGAGCCACCTTGTGCATCTGTCCCCTTTTGAATGTCGGGCGTGTCTCTGTATCTACGCCAAGAATATTGCATGAGAGAAGGTAATCGACAGCCCGGGATGCCTCGCTTTCACTGATTACCACGATGATTTTCCCTTTGAATGAGGCAAGTGGAAGCGCACTTACCGCCCTTTTGTCAAATTTGTTATATATTATTCGCGTCATTTGCAATGATTGAAAGATTGTGCAAAATTAGAAAAAAGTTACGAATTTATGTGTCTTTCCAACTTTTTTCCATTATTTTTGCAGTTAATTTATGCCCCCGTCCGATGTGATGTGCGGACAGACAATCAAGAAACCAACTTTATAACAAAAGCGACATAACTATCATGGCAAAGAAAAAACCTGCCCGCAAGAACAAAAGTTTTGGAGATGCGGTTGGCATATCAAATATAATCAGCAGCAAACAAGCCGACTACATATTTGGAGGAATCTTGGCAGTAGCGTCAGTTTTTGCCATCATAGCGATGTTCTCTTTCCTCAAGACTTGCAGTGCCGACCAAAGTATTCTTGAACATCTGCGGCCTGGAGAATGGCTCAACGAGAAACGGACATTCGAAAACACCTGCGGAAGTTTGGGCGCCATCCTGTCGTATTTCCTCATCACAAAGAATTTCGGATATCCCGCTTTCCTCATTCCCGCATTCTTCCTGTTCGTCAGTGGCAGGATGTTCCGTTTCTATACGGCGAACCTGTGGAAATGGTTTTTCGTGACATTTTTCACGATGGTGTGGACTTCTGTCGCATTGACGGCAATTCTCACGCCCCTGATGCAGGACAATATCTTTAATCCCGGGGGGCAGCATGGTATCGCGTGTGTGCGGTTTATAGAAAACGTGATGGGTACACCCGGACTTGTTGCCATATTGTGCTTCACGGCGTTGGCTTTCCTGACATTCGTGAGTGCAGAGACAATAACATGGTTCGTTGAGACTTTCAATCCGGTCAAGGCCATTTCAAAAACAATAAAGAAGGGCATCGGGACCAATGCTACAAGCGAGACTGTCTCCCAAAGAGTGGATGACGGCACTCAAAACATACTGTCGGAGGAGGGTAAAAGCAACGGTAATGATCCCTCCGCAAGCATTACTGATGAGGAAGAAAGCACTGTTATTGACCTCACCAACTTCTCCGAATTGAACGAGAAGAGGCCTCATGCTCCAAACGATACGGCATCATCGTCACCAACCGGGATGCAACAAGGTGGCAACCTCACTATAGAAACCGGCAAGACCGGCGAAAAAGCCACAGGCAATACGGTGGCAGAAGAAATTGACATGAGTGCCCCCATCAATCCGAGGGAGCCTTTCACAAAATACAAATGCCCCACTCTTGACCTTCTGGGAAAGGACGACAATGAAGGGAAACCTTATGTAGATATAGAGGAAATAAAGTCGCATAATGAGGAAATTGTCAAAGTCCTGAAAAGCTTTGGCATAGAAATCCGAGAGATCAAGGCTACTGTGGGGCCGACAATCACGCTATATGAAATAACTCCGGCTGAGGGAATACGCATCACCAAAATCAGAAATCTCGAAGACGACATTGCCTTGCGCCTTTCAGCTTTGGGCGTGCGCATCATTGCGCCAATACCCGGCAAGGGGACAATAGGCATTGAGGTGCCGAACAAAAAGCGGCACAACGTTTCAATGGAAAGCATCCTCAACTCAAAGAAGTTCCAGGAGACGAAGTTCGATCTTCCAATCGTTCTCGGAAAGACCATTACAAACGAAGTGTTCATGGCCGACCTCACAAAAATTCCACACTTGCTTGTAGCCGGTGCCACAGGACAGGGAAAGTCGGTGGGGCTGAATGTCATAATAACTTCACTCCTGTACAAGAAGCATCCTAATGAACTGAAACTTGTACTTATCGACCCCAAAAAGGTGGAATTCAGCGTATATACTCCCATTGCCGATCATTTTATGGCGCAGGTTGATGCCGATGACGAGCCGATTATTACCGATGTCACCAAAGTGGTGCGCACGCTCAGGAGCCTGTGCACATTGATGGACCATCGCTACGACTTGCTGAAACTCGCCGGCGCACGCAACATAAAGGAGTATAACGACAAATACATACACCACAGGCTCAATCCCCGCAACGGTCACGAATTCATGCCTTACATCGTCGTTATAATCGATGAGTTCGGCGATCTTATCATGACCGCAGGTAAAGAAGTGGAAATGCCTATTGCAAGAATAGCACAGTTGGCACGCGCTGTCGGCATTCACATGATCATTGCAACACAGCGTCCGACGACTTCCATCATTACAGGAAACATCAAAGCCAACTTCCCCGGCAGAATTGCATTCAAGGTCAGTTCAATGATGGACTCGCGCATCATCCTCGACCGTCCCGGCGCCAATCAGTTGATAGGTCTTGGCGACATGCTCTATTCCAACGGAAATGAGCCTACCCGTGTGCAGTGCGCTTTCATAAGTACATCGGAAATTGAAGGTATAAACAATTACATTTCCGACCAGCCCGGTCCGGTGGAGCCGATGGAGTTGCCCGAACCAAAGACAGAGGACGGAGGCGATGGAAGCGGTGCAAATGGCGACGGGAACGACATCGGCACTCTTGACCCGTTCTTTGAAGAAGCGGCACGCTCTGTAATAGTAAGCCAGCAGGGAAGCACGAGCATGATTCAGCGCCGCTTCTCGATAGGCTATAACCGGGCAGGCCGCCTGATGGATCAGTTGGAGAAAGCTGGAATAGTGGGGGCGGCACATGGAAGCAAGCCCCGCGATGTGCTCCTTTCTGACGAAAGCCAGCTCGACAACATTATGAATGCTTTGAAAATGAAATGACATACGCTGTCGTTAAAAAATGAACGTGAAATGAAAACCCTTGCATTGTACATATTATTAATACTCCTTTCCATTGTCCCTGCTTCCGCACAAAACCCACAACAGGCACGGGCAATGCTTGACAAGATGGCAAAGACCATTGGCAGAAATGGCGGAGCAAGTGCTTCGTTCAGCATGTCCAACGGTTCAGGAAACGTGTCCGGCAAAATCTTTATCAAGGGGAAAAGGTTTCATGCGCGCACTTCTGAGGCTGTCGTATGGTACAATGGCAAGACGCAATGGACTTATATGAAGAAGAACGACGAGGTGAACGTAAGCAATCCGACACAGGCGCAACAGCAATTGATGAACCCTTACACGTTTGTCAATATTTACAAATCGGGCTACAATTTGAGCATGAAGCCGCAGGGCGGCAATCAGGAAATACACCTCGTCGCACAGGACAAGAAACGCGGCATACAGGAAATGTACATCACTGCAAGCAAGACAACATGCATACCAACGGTCGTGAAGATGAAGCACAACGGGAAGTGGACGACCATAACCATACGGAATTTCAGCGCAAAGGATGTTTCCGACGATGTTTTCACTTTCAAGCCCAAGGACTATCCGTCAGCGGAAATAATAGATTTAAGATAAAAGCCACATGTTCGCAATATACAGGACATTACGCCGACATCGGGCTCTTGCAGAGAAAAGGGATGCAAACTTTGAGAACAACCGTATCGCAAAGTTTATCGTCGCTTTTGCCGTATCGGTCATGTTGATCTATCTAATTGGAATTGCTGTCCTGTTGTCAGCGATAGTGAACAGTTCGCGTCGCGTTTCGGCCGTGGAATTCTTCTTCTCAATAATGCCGTTTATCCTTACTGTCGATTTCTTCGTAAGGTTCATGGCACAGCAGACGCCGTCCCAAATAGTCAGACCCTACTGTCTTCTGCCTGTTCCTATACAGAAATGTATCAACGGCTTTGTGCTGTCCTCGTTGGCGAGCGGCGGCAATCTTATTTGGTTTTGCCTGATAATTCCTTATACCCTCATGTCAGTCGTGTTCGGATACGGCGTTATGACAACATTGCTGTTTTGGCTGTTCTCATATCTTCTTGTCCTCGCCAACAGCCAGTGCTATGCCATCGTGAGGACATTGGTAAACGTGAGGTTCGTCTTTTGGGTTTTACCGATATCCATTTATGCCATGGTCTTTGCTCCATTCTATGTAGGCAGCAATGCCGGCTTCGACAGTTTCGCCGACTTTTACGGACAGGTCGGCACGGCAATAGAGCGGCATTCGCCACTGCCGATTGTCGGGGCCGCAACCTTTTTGGGGGCGATAACATGGGCAAACAGTAGGATACAACGCATTTTCGTGCTTAAAGAGCTTACGAATGCCGAGCGTGCGAAAGCCAGACATGTACTGGATTTCTCCGTGTTGAACCGTTACGGAGAATTGGGGACTTTCATAAAGCTTGAGATAAAAACCATTATGCGCAACAAAAATCCGCGCAAGCTTTTCATCTTTTCCGGGCTGTTCACAATGGGACTGAGCCTTCTTGTTTCTTTTACGGAAATATACGACACCCGGATTATGACATCGTTCTGGGCTTTTTACACCTTTGTCCTTTTCGGTTCCATGATTCTCGTGCGGGGATTGGGGAACGAAGGGAACTTCATCGACGGGCTTATGGTAAGGCAAGAGAAGGTGTTGACCATCCTTCATGCAAAATACATTTTTTATTCCGCCATCACCCTTTTCCCGTTTCTGTTGATGCTGCCGATGGTGGTTGTAGGAAAATGGCCTTTGTTGATGCTACTTTCTTACGCCGTCTTCACCGTCGGGTTTCAGTATTTTGTCCTGTTCCAATTGGCTATCTATGCGAAACAGACTATTCCACTCAACGAGAAATTCATAAACAAGGGTGGCGTTGAGAGCAACTATATACCTGTGATTGTTCAGGTTGCCGTACTTACTGTCCCTACGGCGATAGCTTCTTTCTTGCAAAAGGTTATTGGCGACAGTGCCACCTATATTGTAATGGCAACGGTAGGAATTGTTTTCGCTGCAACTTCCAAGCTGTGGCTGCGTAACATATACAACCGTTTTATGAAGCAACGATATACCAGTCTTGAACATTTTAGGGCTACAAGATGACTGCTACACTAATCCCCACGCTTTAAAAGAAGTCTTCCTTGCATTGTAACCAATTCCTGTTTGAAAACAGGGCAAAACAAGTCATGCTGGAGGACTGATGTGCTTTTAAAATCAGAGGAACTGTTAATCAACCGTCTGTGTCTGTTAAAAGTCTTTAAATATTGCGTTCTGCATCAATGTTAAACGATGACGATAAAGGCATTAAAGAAAAATATGAGTAATTTTGCATCTTGATTTTACAATTCACATAAAGTCTAATTTTATTAATTACATTATTAACATTTAAAAATTTATGTCAGATTTAAAGAACGTACAGCCATTGGCAGACTTCAATTGGGACGAGTTTGAAAATGGAAGTAGCTTAGCTTCAAACAAGCAGGAACTTGAGCAGGCTTACAACGAGACCCTCAACAAGGTGTCAGAGCATCAGGTAGTTGAAGGTACTGTTATTTCTGCCGACAAGAAGGAAGTCATCGTAAACATTGGTTACAAGAGCGATGGCATCATTCCGGCGTCCGAGTTCCGCTACAACCCAGACCTCAAGATTGGCGATAAAGTTGAGGTTTATGTTGAGAGTCAGGAAGACCGTAAGGGTCAGCTCGTTCTCTCCCACAAAAAAGCCCGTCTCAGCAAGAGCTGGGAGCGCGTTAATGCCGCCCTCGACAACGAAGAGGTCATTCAGGGCTACATCAAGTGCCGCACTAAGGGCGGTATGATAGTTGATGTGTTCGGTATTGAGGCATTCCTCCCCGGTAGCCAGATTGACGTTCATCCTATACGCGACTACGATGTGTTCGTAGGCAAGACTATGGAATTCAAGGTGGTCAAGATCAACCAGGAGTTCCGCAATGTTGTCGTTTCCCACAAGGCTCTTATCGAGGCTGAGTTGGAAGCACAGAAGAAAGAAATTATCAGCAAACTCGAAAAGGGTCAGATCCTTGAAGGAACCGTTAAGAACATCACGTCTTACGGTGTGTTCGTTGATCTTGGCGGTGTTGATGGACTCATCCATATCACCGACCTCTCTTGGGGTCGCGTAAGCGATCCGCATGAGGTTGTGGCTCTCGACCAGAAGATAAATGTTGTTATTCTCGACTTTGACGACGAGAAGAAGCGCATCGCTCTCGGTCTGAAGCAGCTCACTCCGCACCCATGGGATGCTCTTGACGAGGCTCTCAAAGTGGGCGACCACGTTAAGGGTAAAGTGGTGGTTATTGCCGACTATGGCGCATTCGTGGAGATTGCTCCGGGTGTGGAAGGCCTTATCCACGTTTCGGAAATGAGCTGGAGTCAGCATCTCCATTCCGCTCAGGAGTTCCTTCATGTAGGCGATGAGGTGGAGGCAGTTATCCTCACACTCGACCGCGCAGAGCGCAAGATGTCCCTCGGCATCAAGCAACTTAAGGAAGATCCGTGGGAAACAATCGAAATCAAGTATCCTGTTGGAAGCAAGCACACGGCAAAGGTTCGCAACTTCACCAACTTCGGCATTTTCGTGGAGCTTGAGGAGGGTGTTGATGGACTCATCCATATCTCCGACCTGTCGTGGACAAAGAAGGTCAAGCATCCTTCAGAATTCACCCAAGTGGGCGCAACCATCGATGTCGTGGTCCTCGAAATCGACAAGGAGAACCGCCGTCTGAGCCTTGGCCACAAGCAACTCGAGGAAAATCCTTGGGACGCTTATGAGTCACTTTACACTACGGGATCTGTACACACAGGTAAGATTACCGAGATGATGGACAAGGGTGCTGTCATCACCCTTAACGAGGGTGGAGAAGGTTTCGCCACTCCCAAGCATCTTGTTAAGGCAGACGGCACACAGGCTCAGCTTGGCGAGGAACTTGAGTTCAAGGTGATCGACTTCGTTAAGGAGACAAAGCGCATCATCCTCTCGCACAGTCGCACATTCGAGCCTGCCAAGGACGATGCTAAGCCGGCACGCAAGCATGCTCCTAAGAAGGAAGCTGCACCGACCATCAACAATGTGGCTGCAAGCACAACTCTTGGCGACATTGACGCTTTGGCCGAACTTAAAGCAAAGATGGAGAAGGGCGAATAATCGCGCTTGACCTATTATAGCATTTTATAAAGTGGTTGTACCTTGACGGGTATGACCGCTTTTTTTGTTCTTTCATATTATGAAATCTTTTCGCCTGTATTGTGCCTTAACACCATTATTATCTTCCGATAATTCATAAATAATGTTATATATTTAAAAAACGCCTCTAAAACTTGTATATATTAAAATATTTGGATTATCTTTGCAATGTGTTTTTCATGGTATTAGATTATTAAGGTTAAGAGGGCGTAAATTGTTGTGAAACATTTTACGCCTTTTGTTGTGTTTCGTCGCTTTTGCCTGAAACGCAGCAAAATGCGGAGTGCCAGAGAATGCTAAGCTGTTTCTTTTAAAAATTATCCACCAAATCTTTGTGGATTTCTGAAATATGTAGTATTTTTGCAAAACATAAAAATAACACTTAAATAAAGTTGTTGCAATCTTATTATGAAGAAATTACTATTCCCGTTTGTTTTATTGGCAATGGTGCTGTTCCTTGGCAGTTGCTCATCGGCAAGGAAGGTGGCGTATTTCCAGAATGTTGATCATGTTGATTTGACCGCATCGCGCGGCTTGTATGATGCTCGCATTATGCCGAAGGATCTGCTCACCATCACGGTCGTGACTTCTGATCCTGCGACATCGAAGCCGTTTAACCTTTCTATCCAAACTACACTTGGAACTGACGGGCGCATAGGCGGACAGACGGGTTCGTTGCTTCAGTATCTTGTCGATAACAACGGGGAAATCGATTATCCTGTCATCGGCAAAATCAGAGTGGCAGGCATGACAAAGACGGAATGCGAAGCATACATCATAAACAAGATAAAGCCGTATCTTTCAAAAACGGAAAACCCAGTGGTGACGGTGCGCATGTCGAGTTACCGTGTGACTGTTGCAGGCGAAGTGGTTTCTCCCAAGGTCGTGCCGGTGACGACGGACAAGATGAGCGTGTTGGAGGCTATCGCCCAGGCCGGCGACCTTACCATCTATGGCAAACGTGACAATGTGCTCCTTATCCGCGAGAATGCTGACGGGCAGAAAGAAATTCACCGTCTGAACTTGAATGATGCCAATATCATCAATTCGCCTTATTATTATGTTCAGCAAAACGATTACATATACGTCGAGCCGAACAAGACCAAAGCGTCAGGCGCTGGTGTAGGTCCGGCAACATCGTTGTGGATATCATTCGTCAGCATTGTCACTTCTGTGGCATCTTTGGTTGTCAATGTTGTCAAATAATGAATACAGAGCGTTGGGCTTTTATGGTTTGACGCTCTTTTCATATATGGATGTGGGCATCCCCACGTTTGTTAATTTAACAAGATAATTTTCTTGCAGGCTTTTAAGCGAAAAAGGAAAAGGACTATCGGGATAAACTAATACTTGAATACGACAGTGGAACAGTTGAAGCATGAATGTGGCGTTGCAATGATACGCTTGCTCAAGCCGTTGAAATACTATCAGGAGAAATATGGCACATGGATGTTCGGGCTGAACAAACTCTATCTGATGATGGAAAAACAGCATAACCGCGGACAGGAAGGTGCCGGTATGGCTTGTGTGAAACTCGACGGGCAACCGGGAACGGAATTTATGTTCCGCGAGCGTGCTGAAGGCAAGGATGCCATCTCTGAGATTTTCGGACTGGTGCATAAAGAATATGCGCGTTTGTCGGCAGGAAATGTTTCGGACGCTGACTTTGCCAAGGAGCATTTGCCGTTTGCCGGAGAACTGTATATGGGGCATTTGCGCTATTCCACAACCGGGAAGCGCGGGCTTTCATACGTTCATCCGTTCTTGCGCAGGAACAACTGGCAGGCGAAAAACCTCTGCATTTGCGGTAACTTCAATATGACCAACATCAATGAGGTGTTTCAGAAGATGCTTGTACAAGGAATGTTCCCGCGCAGCGACAGCGACGGTTTCACGTTGTTGGAGCTTATGGGACACCGGCTTGACCGTGAGGCAGAACGCAATTTCGTTGAGGCGAAGGAGAAAGGGCTCTCCGGTATGGAACTGACACGATACATTGACAATCACATCCAGATGGGAAACGTGTTGCGGACCACCATGCCCGATTTCGACGGAGGCTATGTCATGTGCGGGGTTACGGGCAGCGGCGAGATGTTTTCCATGCGCGACCCCTGGGGAATACGCCCCGCTTTCTATATAAGAAATGAGGAATATGTCGCCGTTGCATCCGAGCGGCCGGTCTTGCAGACAACGTTTGACTTGGGCTGTGAGGAGATAAAGGAACTGGAACCAGGCACGGCTCTGCTCGTAAGTCGGGGCGGAAACGTGAAGATAGAGAAGATCCTTGATCGCCGTGGCGACTCGGCTTGTTCTTTCGAACGCATATATTTCAGCCGTGGATCGGATAGTGACATATACAAAGAGCGCAAATGCCTGGGCGAACTGTTGTGTGAGCCTGTGCTGAAAGCGGTTGGCGGGGATATCGACCACACGGTGTTCTCCTTCATTCCCAATACGGCAGAGGTGGCATATTACGGACTTCTCCGTGGATTTAAGAAGTACAGCAATGAGTTGAAGATAAAAAAGATACAGCAACTTGACCATATCCCGACTGAAGAGGAACTCCATGCTATTCTCGACACATACGTCCGTTCCGAGAAGGTGGCAATAAAGGACATCAAGCTGCGTACTTTCATCACAGAAGGCAATTCGCGCAACGACCTTGCATCGCATGTCTATGACATCACTTACGGTTGCATAGAGCCGTATGTCGATAACCTCGTGGTGATAGACGATTCCATTGTGCGCGGAACAACCTTGAAAGAGAGCATCTTGCGGATACTTGACCGCTTGCATCCCAAGAAGATAGTCATCGTTTCGTCGGCTCCGCAGATACGGTATCCCGACTATTACGGCATTGATATGCCACGCTTGGAGGAGTTCTGCGTATTCCGCGCGACAATGGAACTGATAAAAGATCGCGGCATGAACGACCTGCTTAAACATGTTTATGAGTCGTGCAAGCTTGAGCTCCTGAAGCCAAAGGAATTGATGCACAACTGTGTTCGCGACATTTACAAGCCTTTCACCGTCGAGGAGATAAATAAAAAGATAGTGGAAATGTTGCGGCCGGAGGGGCTTGAAACCCCGGTGGAGATAGTATATCAGTCGATTGACGGGCTGCATAAGGCAATACCCGACCACAAAGGCGACTGGTATTTCACAGGGAAATATCCCACTCCAGGAGGCACAAAGCTCTGCAACCAGGCGTTTATAAGCTATATGGAGAAGACGGGGCTTTAAGACCGCAGGATGGCAACAACTTTTTTACCCCACACAAGAGAGTGTGTTATTGTAATGATAGCACACTCTCTTGGTGCGAAAAAGCAGGGGCTGATACGGATTGAAAAGGAATATTAAAAATCGAAGATACAAGTATGAGAAATGTAACGTTAGTATTAGAAGATGGAACCAAGTTCCATGGTAAGTCGTTCGGTTATGAAACCCCGGTGGCAGGAGAAGTGGTATTCAACACGGCCATGATGGGTTATCCTGAGTCGCTTACCGATCCTTCATACGCAGGACAACTCATGACGCTGACATATCCATTGGTCGGGAACTATGGCGTGCCGCCTTTCTCTATAGAAGGCGACGGATTGCCGACATTTATGGAGAGCGACAGAATTTACGCTTCGGCCATAATCGTTGCCGATTACAGTGAGAGTTACTGCCATTGGAATGCCGTTGAGAGCCTTGCCGATTGGCTTAAACGTGAGAAAGTGCCCGGAATAACCGGCATTGACACCCGCGAACTCACCAAAGTGTTGCGTGAGCATGGTGTGATGATGGGAAAGATACTCTTCGATGATGAGCCCGACAATATCCCGACAGCTGAATATGAGGGCGTGAACTTCGTTGATAAGGTAAGCTGCAAGGAAATCATCCGCTACAATGAAGGTGCTGAAAAGAAAGTGGTGTTGGTGGACTGTGGCGTGAAGGCCAACATCATCCGTTGCCTTCTCAATCGTGGCTGCGAGGTGGTAAGAGTGCCTTGGGACTATGATTACACTGACATGGAGTTTGACGGGCTCTTTCTTGCCAACGGTCCCGGTGATCCTGACATGTGCGGGAAGGCCGTTAATGTCATAAAGAAGCAGATGAACCGCAGTGACAAGCCTATTTGCGGCATCTGTATGGGCAACCAATTGCTTGCCAAGGCGGCCGGAGCCACTATATATAAGTTGAAATACGGGCATCGTTCCCACAACCAACCGGTGCGTATGGTGGGTACGGAGAAATGCTTTGTCACCTCGCAGAACCACGGCTATGCCGTCGATGCCAAGACTCTTGGAGCGGACTGGGAGGAATTGTTCGTGAACATGAACGACGGCTCCAACGAAGGAATCCGCCACAAGTCGAAGCCTTGGTTTTCAAGCCAGTTCCATCCGGAAGCGTGCTCCGGTCCTGTGGATACGGAATTTATGTTCGACAAGTTCGTGGAGAGTATGAAGTAATAACCAGATCAAGCAAAGAATCAAGATGAAAGACGAAAATATAAAGAAAGTTTTGTTGCTCGGTTCGGGCGCACTGAAGATTGGAGAAGCCGGCGAATTTGACTATTCCGGTTCACAGGCACTTAAAGCTTTGCGCGAGGAAGGGGTGGAGACGGTGCTCATTAATCCCAACATCGCGACGGTGCAGACATCGGAAGGCGTCGCCGACCAGATTTATTTCCTTCCCGTTCAGCCTTATTTTGTTGAGGAAGTGATAAAGAAAGAGCGTCCTGACGGTATCCTCCTTTCGTTCGGAGGACAGACAGCCCTGAACTGTGGAGTGGAGCTTTTTCGTCAGGGCGTACTCGAAAAGTACAATGTGAGGGTGCTTGGCACTCCTGTACAGGCCATTATGGACACGGAAGACCGCGAACTATTTGTCGGGAAGCTCGATGAAATCAATGTGAAGACCATAAAGAGCGAGGCTTGTGAGAATATAGAGCAGACCCGTAAGGCTGCTGCCGAACTCGGTTATCCGGTCATTATCCGTGCCGCATACGCCCTCGGCGGACTCGGTTCGGGTTTCGCTGACAATGAAGAGGAACTTAATAAACTTGCCGAGAAAGCTTTTTCTTTTTCGCCGCAGGTCCTTGTTGAAAAGAGCTTGAAGGGATGGAAGGAAATAGAGTATGAGGTGGTGCGCGACCGTTATGACAACTGTATCACCGTCTGCAATATGGAGAACTTCGACCCTCTGGGTATCCACACGGGTGAATCCATTGTCATTGCCCCGTCGCAGACGCTCACCAACTCGGAATACCACAAGCTGCGTGCACTTGCAATAAAGATTATCCGCCATATAGGCATCGTGGGTGAGTGTAACGTGCAGTATGCTTTCGACCCGCAGTCGGAGGACTATCGCGTAATAGAAGTGAACGCCCGGTTGAGCCGTTCTTCCGCCCTTGCGTCGAAAGCAACTGGTTATCCGCTTGCTTTTGTCGCTGCAAAGCTTGGCATGGGGTACGGTCTGTTCGAGTTGAAGAACTCCGTTACCAAAACCACATCGGCATTCTTCGAGCCTGCACTCGACTATGTCGTTTGCAAGATACCGCGTTGGGATCTCTCCAAGTTCCGTGGTGTGGACAAGGAGCTCGGCTCTTCCATGAAGTCGGTAGGTGAGGTTATGGCAATAGGCCGCAACTTTGAGGAGGCCATCCAGAAAGGATTACGCATGATAGGGCAGGGCATGCACGGCTTCGTGGAGAACAAAGAACTCGAGATTGATGACATAGATGCAGCCTTGCGCGAACCCACCGACAAGCGCGTGTTCGTCATTTCAAAGGCCATGCACAAGGGCTATACGGTGGATCAGATTCATGAACTCACGAAGATTGACAAATGGTTCCTTGAAAAACTCAAGCATATCATCGACATTGACGAGGAGATGAAGAAGTGCAACATCAACACTCTTGACAAAGAACTTCTCCGCACTGCCAAGGTTTACGGCTTTACCGATTTCCAGATAGCGTCCGCTGTGGGTCTGGAAGTGGAGTTGCATTCCATGCAGAAGGCTTCCCTTGTTGTCCGTTCTCGCCGTAAGAGCTATGGTATCTTGCCGGTTGTGAAGCAGATAGACACTCTCGCTGCCGAATATCCGGCGCAGACCAACTACCTGTATGTGACATACGCCGGCGTGAAGAGCGACATAAGCTTCGAGAACGACCACCGTTCCATTGTCGTGTTGGGTTCCGGCGCTTACCGCATAGGTTCTTCCGTCGAGTTCGATTGGTGCGGAGTCCAGGCTCTTGACACCATCCGAAAGGAAGGTTATCGTTCGGTAATGATCAACTATAACCCGGAAACCGTCTCCACCGACTACGATATGTGTGACCGCCTCTACTTCGATGAACTCACATTCGAGCGTGTTATGGACATTATCGAGTTCGAACAGCCACACGGAGTGATCGTTTCCACCGGCGGACAAATTCCCAACAACCTCGCAATGCGTCTCGATGAACAGCATGTGCCTATCCTCGGCACCAAAGCACAGGACATTGACAATGCCGAAGACCGCGCCAAATTCTCGCAGATGCTTACCAACAACGGCATTAACCAACCTGAATGGAGTGCCCTTACAAGTATGGAGGACATCGACCGCTTCATTGGACGTGTCGGGTTCCCGGTTCTCGTGCGTCCATCATACGTTCTTTCGGGTGCGGCAATGAATGTCTGCTCCAACGAGGACGAGTTGACACGCTTTCTCCAACTCGCTGCAAGAGTGAGTGAAGACCACCCTGTTGTCGTGAGCAAGTTTATAGAACATGCCAAGGAAATAGAAATGGATGCTGTGGCAAAGAACGGTGAAGTGATAGCGTACGCCATTTCCGAACACATCGAATTTGCTGGCGTACACTCCGGCGACGCCACCATACAGTTCCCGCCGCAGAAACTCTATGTCGAGACAGTGCGCCGCGTGAAACGTGTCGGCCGACAAATAGCACGGGAATTACACATCAACGGCCCGTTCAACATTCAGTTCATGGCCCGCGACAACGACATCCTTGTCATTGAGTGCAACTTGCGTGCATCGCGTTCATTCCCGTTTGTGAGCAAGGTGCTCAAGATAAATCTCATTGAATTGGCAACCCGTGTCATGCTTGGTCTGCCTGTTGAGAAACCGGGCAAAAACCTCTTCGACCTCGATTATGTGGGTATTAAGGCATCGCAGTTCTCGTTCAACCGTTTGCAAAAAGCCGACCCTGTGCTCGGAGTGGATATGAGCTCTACGGGTGAAGTGGGCTGCTTGGGCGACGACACCAACACAGCTCTCCTGAAGAGCATGCTCTCTGTCGGTCACCGCATACCCAAGAAGACAGTCCTTCTTTCCACAGGCGGCGCAAAGCAGAAGGCCGAAATGCTCGATGCGGCAAAAATGCTGGTAGAGAACGGTTACAAGCTTTATGCCACAGGAGGTACAAGCAAGTATCTCAAAGAGAACGGTATCGATAACACCCATGTGCTGTGGCCGTCGGAAGACGGCGATGAACCGAAGGCTCTCGACATGCTACATCGCCATGAGATAGACATGGTGGTGAACATTCCGAAGAACCTTACGAGTTCGGAATTGTCCAATGGTTACAAGATCCGCCGTGCGGCCATTGACCTTAATGTTCCCCTTATCACCAATTCGCGTCTCGCAAGTGCGTTCATCTACGCTTTCTGCACCACGAAGCTTGAGGATATTGACATCAAGGCTTGGGGAGAATACTGATGCGTGGCTTTATGGTTCGATTTACTTTTATCGTGTCGCTGTTGGCGGCAATATCGCTTGGAGTCACAACGGCACGTGCGCAAAGTGCAGAGGAGGCTTCTTCTGCAACAGTGCGGCATGAAGCCGACGCTAACGGCTACATAGTGCGTGACGGCGAAATGGCTCCCGACTTCACCGTCACGCTTACCGACGGTCGTAAGGTGACGCTTTCGCAACAGCGGGGCAAGGTGGTGCTGTTGCAGTTCACAGCCAGTTGGTGTGGCGTCTGCCGCAAGGAGATGCCGTCGTTGGAGGCGGAAATATGGCAGAAGCACAAGAACAATCCTAATTTTGTGTTTATTGGCATCGACCGTGACGAACCGCTTGACAAGGTGAAACGCTTTGCCGTGCAGACTGGCGTGACCTATCCGCTTGGCTTAGACCCTAATGCCGCCATCTTCGGACTATATGCCTTGAAAGAGGCAGGAGTGACACGCAATGTGTTAATAGGACGTGACGGAAAGATAGTGAAGCGCACACGCCTTTATGATGCCGAGGAATTCAGCAGCCTTGTAAAGGCTGTAGATGCCCTGCTTGATACTACGCAGCATGACGAATTGTAAGATGAATATGTCGGTATTTTAAAGTAAATATCGGCGATATTATTGGTCTAATAAAGACAGAAAATGATATTTGCGATAGGAGCTCGGGCGTCCTCACCCGAACTTTTTGAAAAAGCAAGCCCGAAGTCCCATTTTACAAGGCTTCGGGGAGTATAATTATGCTCTTTTGAGTTTTAGCGGACAGCAATATAAGTTTATCCTACACATTCTGCATGATTATCGTGCAGAATGTGCAGACCCCCTAAAAACAACTTAGGCGGCAAGCCTCTTTGTAATCAGAGACTTACCGCCTAACTCGTTAGTTACGAGGGCTTATTGTGTTACTCCTCAACAGCAGCCTGCGCCGCTGCAAGTCTTGCAATAGGCACGCGGAAAGGTGAGCAACTGACATAGTTAAGACCTACGCGGTGGCAGAACTTAACAGATGAGGGTTCGCCACCGTGTTCACCACAAATGCCACATTTGAGATCGGGACGTGTAGAACGTCCTTTATCAACAGCCATCTTAACAAGCTGACCGACACCGTTTTGGTCAAGTACCTGGAAAGGATCGACGCTCAGAATCTTCTTCTCAAGATAGACGGGGAGGAAGCTGGCAATGTCGTCACGGCTATAACCGAATGTCATCTGAGTCAGGTCATTCGTGCCAAAACTGAAATACTCGGCTTTCTTTGCAATATAATCGGCCGTGAGGGCGGCACGTGGAATTTCTATCATTGTTCCTACCTTGAACGGAATCTCAATGCCTTCCTGCTCGAAGATTTCTTTGGCCGTCTCACGTATAACCTTCTCTTGAAGGTCAAATTCATTGACTATGCCAATGAGAGGTACCATGATCTCAGGATGTGGGTCAAACCCTTCTTTCTTCAGTTGAATGGCAGCACCGAGAATGGCGCGTGTCTGCATTTCCGTGATTTCTGGATATGTGTTTCCAAGACGGCAACCACGATGACCAAGCATTGGGTTAGCTTCCGAAAGGCTGTTCACACGCTGCTGAATCTTTTGTACAGATACACCCATCTCTTCTGCCATAGCCTGCTGACCTTCGAGATCGTGGGGGACGAATTCATGCAACGGAGGATCGAGCAAACGGATGTTGACAGGATAACCGTCCATTGCCTTAAGAATACCATAAAAGTCTTTCTGCTGGAACGGGAGCAACTTGGCAAGCGCTTTCTTGCGTCCTTCCTGGGTTTCGGAAAGAATCATCTCCCGCATCGCCTTAATCTTGTCGGCTTCGAAGAACATGTGCTCTGTGCGACAGAGGCCAATGCCAACTGCACCAAAGTTACGTGCAACCTCAGCATCGTGAGGAGTGTCGGCATTTGTGCGAACCACAAGTTTGGTGTATTTCTTGCAAAGGTTCATGAGTTTTGCAAAATCACCAGACACTTCAGCGGGCTTGGTGGCAACTTGTCCGAAGTAAACCTCACCGGTTGAACCGTTTATGGAAATGTAGTCACCTTCCTTTAACACGACACCGTCAATTTCTACTGTGCGTGCTTTGTAGTCGATATTTATAGCTCCTGCACCAGACACACAGCACTTGCCCATACCGCGTGCAACAACAGCTGCATGGGAAGTCATGCCTCCACGTGCCGTCAAGATGCCTTCGGCAGCAGACATTCCTGCCAAATCCTCGGGAGAGGTCTCGATGCGGACCATCACTACTTGATGACCTGCTCCATGCCATTCTTTAGCGTCATCTGCGAAGAACACAATCTGACCACACGCAGCACCGGGTGATGCAGGAAGACCGCGTGTCAGCACCTTAGCCTTGGCCAAAGCCTGCTTGTCGAACACAGGGTGGAGAAGTTCGTCAAGCTTGTTTGGCTCGCAACGTTCAAGAGCTGTCTTTTCGTTAATTTCTCCTTCGTCAAGAAGATCCATGGCGATTTTCACCATTGCTGTTCCTGTACGCTTTCCATTGCGTGTCTGAAGGAACCAAAGTTTGCCTTCCTGAACAGTGAACTCCATGTCCTGCATGTCGTGGTAGTGCTTTTCCAGTTTGTCTTGCAGAGCATCAAGCTGTGCATAGATTTCAGGCATTGCTTCTTCCATTGAGGGATATTTTTCTGCACGGACACTCTCTTCAATGCTCTGTTGCTTTGCCCAACGCTGAGAGCCTTCTTTCGTGATTTGCTGAGGAGTACGGATTCCTGCTACAACATCTTCACCCTGAGCATTGACAAGATATTCGCCGTTAAAGCGGTTCTCTCCTGTTGCGGCATCACGGCTGAAGCATACACCGGTAGCTGATGATTCTCCCATATTTCCGAACACCATTGCCATAACGGTGACAGCTGTTCCCCATTCTGCCGGAATGCCTTCCATTTTACGGTAGAGGATGGCACGTTCGTTCATCCAACTGTCAAAGACTGCACAAATGGCACCCCAAAGCTGTTCCATCGGGTCGTTGGGGAAATCTTTGCCTGTCTGCTTCTTAATTGCTTCTTTAAAAAGAGTGACAAGTTGTTTCAGCTCATCAACAGAGAGTTCATTGTCAAGAGAAATGCCACGCTGCGCTTTCACTTTCTGGATGATTGCTTCGAATGGGTCGATATCCTCTTTGTTTACAGGCTTCATCCCAAGGACAACATCTCCATACATTTGAACAAAGCGGCGATAGCTGTCATATGCGAAGCGTTCATTCCCCGTCTTCTTTGCCAATCCGGCAACGACTTCATCGTTGAGACCAAGGTTGAGAATTGTGTCCATCATGCCGGGCATGGAAGCGCGAGCCCCTGAACGTACAGAAACCAACAAGGGATTTTCAGCATCTCCAAACTTACTGTTCATAAGATGCTCGATATGGTTTACTGATTTGGCAACTTCGTCTTGTAACAATGTCACTACTTCTGTTTTCCCCTTTTCGAAGTACTCATTGCAAGTGTCTGTCGTGATGGTAAATCCCGGAGGCACAGGAACTCCAATTAAATTCATTTCCGCCAGGTTCGCACCCTTGCCTCCAAGCAGATTTCTCATGTCCGCCTTTCCCTCAGCCTTGCCATTGCCGAAGGTATAAACTCTTTTTTCGTTCATAGTTAATGGTCTTGTTATAATAATTATTTTTCTCTTTTATAGGTATGAATAAAAGCTTGTTGTTTACGGGGTGTTATAAGCCAACAGGTGAGACTTGTACGCTTGATTTTTATTTTATGCAAAGATAACCTCAATTTTGGGATAATCCAAATTTTTTTCAAGCTAAATTTGTAAACTCCGCATTACATTTCTGCTGCTATCACCAACCAGACTGATTATTTGTGGTATTTTGCCAGCTCATAAATGGGGCTTTTAAGTATTTTCCC
>CAVBVK010000031.1:0-23935 GCA_963599085.1 bacterium
GAAGAGAAGTCTTGATAAAATCTATGAGATTATAGTCTATGCCTTGTTTTCAACATTGGTTGATGCCATGAATCTTGAAGTTGAAGTTACGGTAAATGAAGACGCTTATCCTCTGCTTAAGGAATTTGAAGACTTTACACAAAAAGTGATGTGCTTGGATTGTTCCTCTCCACAACATATACAAGAAGCGAGGGTCTATCGGGTTGGTGTAACAAATGCCGCAGACAGAGGTCTTGATATGTATTCAAATTGGGGACCTGCTATTCAGATTAAGCACTTAAGCTTAGACCTTTCATTTGCAGAAAGCATTGTAAATAGCGTTTCGAGCGACCGTGTAGTAATTGTTTGTAAAGATGCAGAAAAAGATGTGATAGTATCTCTTCTAACTCAAATCGGTTGGAGAAGTCACATACAAAGCATTGTTACAGAAAATGATTTAATTGATTGGTACGAAAAAGCTCTCCGGGGAAGTTACTCCGACCAATTGGGAGAAAAACTTCTGTATTGTCTTGCAAGTGAAATAGCGGAAGAGTTTCCTTCTGTCAACAACCCTCCTGAAATAATAAGGAAGAGACACTATGAGTTGATTTCAGACCCGTTTTGGCAATAAGGTGATATAAAAGTGTTTGGAATATGATATCTGAACTTCTGAAAAAAAATAGATATAAAAAGGCTTATTATTTAGGATTGCTGCCATCTGCTTCTAAATCAAAAAAACGGGAAATTAAAAACAATTGTAGGGGCTTACTTTATAAAAAGTAGGAGATCGGGCGTCCCGCCCGACAACATCAAGCAACTAAGTGCAAGCAAGAGACACCGTTGGTTTTCCCTGTGTTGTCGGACGGGGACACCCGACCTCCTAAATATTGTATATGTGCAGTAAAATTATTTGACAACGGGAATTGCCTTTCTGTATGTTTCGCTTGGGCATAAAAGCGGGGATGCGGGCGTTTTATGGCAGAGCAAACAGGGTCTTGTTGCCAAACAAGCCTTACTTGCAGTACAAGCAAGGCTTGTTTGCATGACAATTACAGTGCTTTCGTGTGTCAAACAAGGCTTCCTTGCATTGCGAAGAAGCCTTGTTTGCGGTGCGGAGGCTGCTTTTTTGCACCGGACCATCATCTTGTTTTTTGCACAAAAATATTTTCATACGCTTAACAGTATGAAAGACAGCCGCTTGCAGCTGCACGCCGTATTTTGTGAAATTTCCGTCGGGTTTCCCTGTCTTCGCGTATGAATGGATTTTTAAGCGGTTGGAAATGCAAATATAATACAAGTGGGCAGGCAGTGTGCAATGCCGCAACTGCAGGAGGCCGGGCGTTACATTGTCAGGCAATGAAATAGCGAACCAACACAGTAAGGTTGTAACCCAACAGCCACACGGTTGTTGCCGCCACCACGCAGCGCACCGCCACAGCATGGCGCAAAGGCAAGCCTTTAAGCAGGAAACCGATGGCTACGGGGATTATGAAAGCCCAATGGGCTGTCATAATATACACCTCATTGATGCCGAAACCGAAGCCAAGGTGCATTGTCATGTCGAAGGCGAACCACAGGAACAGCACCCTGAACAGGCGGTTGCGTCTTGCCGTCCACACACCGGCAATGAAAAGCAGGGCGACGACAGCCTCCGCCACATAGTTCACGACTGAGCGGTAGGGCACGAACACGGGGCGTGTCTGCTGCACATCCTCGAGCAGATGGTCGCGGTGCAGCTGCAACGACTCGCCGAAGAGGTTGTCCACCGCCGTCTGCCATCTCGATGTGGTGATGTCGCTCCATTCGAGCAGCGGCACATCGGAGACGATAGCCTCGCCGTTCTGCCGCTTCACCCATTCGTTGTGCGTCCTTATGCGACGGTCACGCGACGGGTCTTTCTTCGCCACCGCCGTCTCTATCTTCCTTATACTGCGCTCCTGCGGCTCGAGGATGGCCTTGTCCTGCCACGCCACCAAGCCCCCGAGGAGCATCACGGGCAGCGCAAACGCCGCAATGAAACGCCACGAAAGGATTTTCCTGCCGTTGGCTGCGGCTACGGCAATGAATGTCTTTACGCCGTTGGTGAGCGTTATGCCGGCAGTGAGAAGAAACAGCACGCCCGCCTCCCACCACTTGAACGTCCTGCCGTCCTTCATGCGCCGCCCCGTGATGTAGAGCGTGCCTGTGAGCAGGGCGAGGGAGATGGCGAAATGGTCGGGCACGATGGCGGCGAGCATGATGTGGGCAAACGAGTAGAACATGGTGCAGAGCATGAGCGAGTCGGTGCGCCGCAACCTTATGAGTTCGGTGAATGTGCGGTGCAGGAAGAGGAAGCCATACACATCGCACACTATCAGCACGGCAGCCATGAAGAACATGGCGAAGTTAAACCCCGTCATGCCCATCAGCCAATGGTTGAGCCAATAGAACGGCAGCAGGATGCCTATAAACAGCGGGTGGCGCAGCACTATGTAGTGAACCCGCAGGCATGAGATGGCGATGAGCGAGAAGACATCGTAGCCCGACACGTTGAGATGGTTGTAGAAGAGCGACCAGAAGCCCACGTTTGCACCCCGCGTGAAGCGGTCGAAGTGGTTGTATATGAGCAGGGCGTTGAGCATGGCGAACGCCATGAGTGCCGCGACGGCGGGCAAACGCTCCCCTTTCCGTATCCGTAAAATCATTTTCCGTTGTAGTTTATCATGCCAAATACCTTACTGCCAGGCTCACATTCCACACCCACAGGAACACCGTGAGCAGTGCCACGAGTGCGGTTGCGCCCGCACGCCACCGCCGCGGCAGTGCCTTGAACATATAGCCGACGGCTATCGGGATAATGTAAATCCAGTGGGCTGCCATGATGTAAATCTCGTTCAGGGCGAACCCGAGCCCCACATGCAACGCCATGTCGAGCGCGAAGAACGACATGGCAAGCCAGAAGAAGCGCGAACGGCGGCCGCACCACACGCCGATGGCGAAGAGCAGCACCACCGTCCCCTCCACGGCATAGTTGAGCGGCGAGCGGTAGCGCACTATCACCGGGCGCGAAATGAGCAGGTCGCCGAGCAGATGGTCCCGGTGCAGCTGTATGGACTCGCCAAAAAGGTTCTCCACCACAGGTGCCGTGCGCGATGTGGTGGCGTCGGTCCAGTCCATGAACTCGCCGCGGACGATGGGGCGTCCCTTTGTAATGCGGCGGCGTTTGGGCTTTGCCGCCGGCGTGGCGGCAGCCTTCACGGCAGTGTCGCCGTTGGCCATGCGCACGGAGTCGGCTCTGGCCTGCGCCAGCTGGATGGCCTTCTGCTGCGCCTCCTTATCGGCCTTGGCCTTGGCGCGCGCCTTCTTCACCGCCATCTCGTTAGGCCACACGAGGCAGGCATAGCTCATGCGGCTCACGCCCCAGATGAGTGCGGCGGGCACAATGATAGCCCCGAAGAGGAATTTGGGACGAAACGTGCTTTTCGCATTGACGAAAAGGTCGCACAGGAACACCTTGAGCCCGTTGTTGAGCGATGTGCCTGCCGTGAGGAAGAAGTAGAGCACGGCTTGCCAGAGTGTGAGCCTGCGCCCTTTCTGTATGAGTTTTCCCGACACATAAAGGGCCAGCAGCAAAAGCATCATGGAGATGACGAAATGGTCGGGCACCATTGTCGTGAGCATGACATAGGCGAACGAGAAGAAGAAAAAGGTGAGCAGTACGGAGTGGGAATGCCCCAGTCCCGTCACCTCACGGAATATCCTGAAGATGAATATGGCCGAATAGAATGCGCAGAAAAGCTGAATCGCCGTGACGACGAAGAGCGCGCAGTTGATGCCCGTGAGCCACATCAGTGCCTGATTGACAAGGTAAGGCACATACATGAAGTAGGCGAGCAGCGGATGCCGATAGACATTGTAGCCCGCACTCCAGTCGCTCACGACGGAATAGGTGATGGGGTCGAAGCCCGAGATGTGGAAGTTGCCTATGAACAGCCGCCAATAGCGGTCGGTGACCGGCGTGAAGATGCCGTAATAATGTGCCACCACGAGAGCGTCGAGCAGCACAAACACCGTCAGCAGCACGGCTGCCATCGTGCGTTCCTCACGCTTTACGCGGAAAATGGAGACGAACGCACGGCAGAAGGGATTGTCGGAAATCTTACTCATTCTTGCTTTGTTTCTTTTTCAGGAAATGTCTCACCAATACGAAATTCACGGGCACGCAGACACAGAACATGGGTATGGGAGCCCACTGCTTAGCCACGCCGAGCCACAGGAAGATGTTCAGCGTGGCCATCTGCAACACGTAGTTCACGGCGTGCGAGAACGCGAACCCCGCGCCGCGGCGTGCCGACGCCTTCACGCGGAAGGTGTAGTGCGTGCTTGCCAGGAAGTTGAAGCCGAAGCTTATGGCGTAGCCTGCGGTCATTGCCACCGTGGGGTTGAGCACACAGATGAGCACCCAATATATAATGTATTGCAGCAGCGTGGCAGCCATGCCCACTATCCCGAAGCGCAGCATCTCGCCCAACCGTTGCCGCCGCCTATCGTCTAAACGGTCTATAATGTCTTTCATCCGCATAATCGAGCAGTTCCTTGTCGCCCCGGCTGTCGCCGAAGGCAGTGATGTAATAGTCGTTCCGGCATGGGAAGAGGGCTTCCACACGCCTTACCTTTTCCGCTCCGTAGCAGTTTCCGGTGAGAAACCTGCCCGTGAGCGCACCCTCCTTCACCTCCACCTGGGTGCCTATGACGAGGGGTTCGCGCTGCGCCCCGTCGCCGGCACTGCGGAAGAAAGGGCGCACCCAGTTGTCTATGCTTGCGCTGACGATGCACACCTGCCCGCCGCTGTCCATGCAACGGAGCATGAAGCTCACCGCCTTCGGGCGCAGGAGGTGCATGCTGTCGGCGGCAAAGGCACGGCAGCGGGCATTGAATTCCGCCTCGCCCATCCCCTTGAAGAACCATGCGAAGAGACGTTGCTTGGCCTTGTAGTTGGGGTAAAGGTGCAGCTTCATCAGCACGAGCAGCGGACTGAACAGGACAAACCCCGTGACCGTGCGCGCTGTGCCGCACGCATGGCGGATGAAGAGGGGCAGCGTGTCGGAGGTGGTGACAGTGCCGTCGAAGTCGAAAAGCCACAGCTTCTTTTTCATATCACGTAAATCATAAGCAGGAACGAGAGCAGCCATGCCACCACTATCATCTGCGAGAAGTGGTCGTGCAGGATCACCTTCGTCGGGTCGCCGCTTTTCTTATCGACCACGGCAACCTGTATGTAGCGCAGAAGCCCGAGCAGAACAAACACGAACGTGAGGTAAAGGTAGGGTGTGTCGAAGCGTCCCGTCACCTCGGGCGAGACGGTGTACATGATGTAGCACACCAGCGTCACCGAGGCGGTGATGGTTATGGCCTGATTGATGAACGTGAGGTTGTAGCGCACGGTGTTCTTCCTCGGCGGTTCGCCCGTCTCGTTCATGCGCAGCACATCGTCACGCCGCTTGGCAAACGACATGAAGAGCGTGAGCAGGAAGGTCATTATCACGAGCCAGTTGCTCGGCGTCACCTCGCAGGCGAAGCCCCCTGCCAGAATGCGCAGCACGAAGCCGAAGGCCACGATGCACACATCGACGATGGCATACTGTTTCAGCTTGGAGCAGTAGGAGAGGTTGAGCAGGTAATAGAACAGCACCACTGCCAGCACGCTCGCCATCACTTCGGGCGGCAACAGCAACGTCACTGCCACCGACAGCACTGCCATGAGAGCCATGAGCGTATAGGCAAGACGCACTGAGACGGCTCCCGACGCCACGGGGCGGCGGCACTTCACGGGATGGCGGCGGTCGGCATCGGCATCGACGATGTCGTTATAACAATACACCGACGATGCCATGAGGCTGTAAGCCAGGAACGTCACGGCACACAGGCACAGTGAATGCAAATCGAAGAGTTCGCCGGCAAAGAACATGGGGATGAACACAAACAGGTTCTTGATCCACTGTTTCGGGCGGACGAGTCGTAGGATGTCCTTTATCATAGGCTTTGCTTGATTTTTCCTGTCAGATAATTCAGTGTTTTTTGCAGCATCCACGCCACGGGGAGCGTTATCGCCAGGGTAAGCAGGAACGTGGGCCAGTAGCCCAGACGGTAGGGCTCGATGCGGAGAAGCACGAACTGCACGTGCAGCAGATAGATTTCAAGGCTGAGCATACCCACGAGCCGGAGAAAGCGGTTCACGCACTGCGGCATCCGACTGAGGATGAAGTTCAGCAGCAATATGCCCGTGACGGTGAGCGGGATGTAGAGCATGCGCTCCACAAACAGAGGGAACTGTCCGTGGCGCACCTGTTCCAGATAGAGCGAAGTGCCGAAGGTCATGGCGAAGGCAAGCAGCAACAGCCACACGGCGGAGCCTTCGACAGTGCGTTTCTCCTCCACGCTGCGCCCCATGTTGATGCCAATGAAGAAGATGGGCACACGGCTCCAGAATATCTCTATATGCCCCACGGCACGGTGGACGGGCAGCACCCACTGCACCATGACACACCACACCACCATAAGCAGCGGCAGCCAGCGACAGGCAGGGTGCCGCGTGATGAGCCGCATATAATGCGGCGCGAAGAGGTAGAGTGCCAGTATGGCAGGCACATACCAGAAGGTAAGCTCGTCGTGAAGCCAGAAATCCCAGTTCACGGTGATGTCGCCGATGAGGTCGATGACGCTCTGCGAGAAGCGGCGCGGCCCCAGATAGTCGGTGCCGTAGAACGCTCCCGCCACAACAAGCCATGTGGGCAGGATGCGGAGGAGACGGCGGCGGTAGAAGCTGCGCACCGAAGGGCGTTTTACCCATGCGAACCACAGCCCCACTCCACTGAGGAAGAGGAATATATCTACGCCCACGTTGCCGCAGCGGCGAAGCCCGTAGAAGGGGTCGTCGCGGTTCAGGCTCACATGGAAGAGCATGACGAAGAGCATCGCCGCTCCCATGAGTTCGCCGCGGAAGCGGCTTATGCCTGCCAGTTCTATGTCGGAAGCCTTCATTGCTTTATCTGTCGTTTTGCCGTCCCCGTGGCTTGCCTGTCTGACGGAACTGTCCTTGCAGCCTGTGGTAGAAAAAGGCTATTGCCACCGAAGCCACCACATAGAGCAGCAGCCCGGCATACACATCGCCGTGACGGCTGATGGGAATGAATATCTTGCGCGTTATGGGATGCAGCACAAAGAGTGCCGCCGAGATGCCGCCCACCCATGCCAAGGCAGCCGTCATGAGTTGCGGCATGAGCTTGGCAAGCGCCACACAGAGCGCGCACACCATGAGCGGCGCCCACAGCCACAGTTGGAAATTGAAGCTGAACAGCCACACTGCCACCGCCGACACCACTGCCACGACACCCCACTGTAGCCTTGACAGGCTCTTGCCGTGCCTTGCGAAGAGCAGGCCTGCACCAAACGGGAGCATGCCGCCAATGAAGTTGTAGCGCACGCGGTTGATGGCATCGCCGTCGGGAGAGCACAACATCTGCACAAGCCAGCACACGGCGACGAGCAGGACGGCGAGCCACGAGCTGCGGCGGTGCAGCACAAGGCGATAGACAATGTACAGTTGCAGCATCAACCCGAAGAACCAGTAGGGACCCGGCCATATCACATGATCGGGGTCGGGCATGAGGTTGTTGAACATAAGCAGTTGTCCCACGATGTCGATGAGCCTGTAACGGTGTGCACCGGGCGTTACGGCATCGGCCATTGTGAACGCCACGAAACCCACGACCATCATGCCGAACAGCTTTTTGTAGTGCGAGGCGATGAAGGCACAAGCCGACTCCTGCACAGAGTCATGCGACGGTTGGCGGCGTTCGTATTTCATCACGAGACCGAAAGCGCTCAGAAAGAGGAACACGGGCACGCCGTAATGACCGAAGAAGGAGACGAGATGCACCGCCAGATTGGCGTCGGGTGCCGCGACAGCCTTCACGAGGTTGCGGCAGTTGGACATGCGGAAGGTGTATTCGTTCTCCTTCACCGCGAAGCCGAGCCAGTGGCAATAGTTGTGCAGGAAGATGCCAATGATGGCCATTCCACGCAGTGCCAAGCATTCGGCACGGGTGAGCAGCGGTGCGCAGGGCCTGTTATTGTCAGTGGTTTGCATTTGTAAATTCATAAAAAGTGAAGACTCGGGGCGTGGGTCACAGCTTGTCATAGTCGGCAGTGCCCTTCAGTATGCGCGGGCGCAGCTCATTGTAGTCGGGCGACAGCAGGTCGTACTCCCCGCGGTAGCAGGGTGTTGAGATGCCGCCAAGGTAAAGCAGCGTGTGCGGCAGGGCGTCGGTCATAAAGCGGCGGCGTTTGGCCTGCACCACACGGCGGAACACTTCGGGGTGGCGTCGCACATACTTGCGCGAGCACCATATCCAGAAGGGTATGTCGAATTCGGCATGGGCGAGGCGTGCATCCACCTCGGCAGAGTGCAGTCGGCAGTAGAAGTGCATGTCGCCCTCGTAACATTCCTCGCCGTGGTCGGGCACATATATCACGATGGCATCATCGTTCTCGAACTTCCTCACTATCTCCGTCACCACGGAGTCGTTGTAGAGGATGGCGTTGTCGTAGTCGGAGAGGATGGTGCGCTCACGTGTGTTGAGGTGTGGTTTCAGCTCCTTGTAGTCGTCGGCGCGGAAACGTTTGCGGTCCTTCGGACTGCGCTGGCGGTAGCTCACATGCTGCCCAAGGAGGTGGAAGATGATGAGGTTGTTGCCGGTGTTCGCACCCTTCAGGTTGTCATAGTCGGCAAGCAGACCCTCGTCGAAGGCATGCAGCCGCGTGTTGCGCGTGTCGAACTGTGCCGCACTCAGCTTGCGGTCGTTCAGGAAGAAGCCGCCGCTGAAGTCATAGACAGCCTCCTTGGCCTTGGGCAGGAACTGGTTGGTGAGGAAGGTGACATGATAGCCCGCCTTGCGGAAAATCACCGGAAAGAGCGGATAGTCGCACCACTCGCCCTTCTGCCCCACCACATACATGGAGAAGAGATGCTTGAAGACGAAGCTCGTAAGGTTCCACGGCGACACCACATCGTCGAAGCGCACAAGGCGGCCGGTGCGTTCCAGCTGCATCTGGCGCGGCGTGGTGGGCATGGTGTAGCCGTACATCTGCGAGTGGTGGCGGTTGTAGCTCTCGCCTATGATGAGGACGATATTGGGACTGCGGAACGAACAACTATCGACACGCACCTTATCGACGGTGGCGACGAGACGCTGCATCTGCTTTGCCGTCAGCGTGTTGGCGTAGATGCTGAATGCAAGGCGATAAACGGGTGCGTAGAGCACGGCATGGTCAGTGTCGGTGAGCGTGTGCTCCACCTCGCCTATGGTCTTGCCTGTCATCAGCTTGCAAGTGGCCTGCTTGTTGTGGAAGCAAGCGACGGACGCCCATACCAGCAGCGCCGCCACGGAGACGGCTTCCGCCACCGCTCCCTTCCTCACCCACGACAGTGCCGCCTGCCATGCACTCTTGATGCGCTCGCGACGGCGGCGCGGGACGAAATGGGGGAAACGCAGGCGCAGGACACAGAGGATGTGGCACAGCATGACGAGCAGCACCCACCCCACCGCACTGAACACCACTTCGGGCGAGACACACGACCTGACGAACTCGCCCGCCTCGCGCGAGTCGGTCTCGCCGACAAGGAGGAGCATCGTGGGCGTGAGGGTCGATTCAAACTTCACGAAACAATACACATCCGCCACCGCCGCGGCATACAACACCGCATACAGCAAAGCCCTGACCCATACCATCACCTTGCGCGGCAGTACCGTGAGGACAGCGCAAAGGAGATAGAGGTCGAGGAAAAGCTCAAGGTAGAGGTTGTCGTAAAGCCGGGCGTTGCGCGTGTCGGGCAGCGTGGCCCATGCGCATACGCAGCCCAAGATATACATGAACGCAAAAAAGTTCGCGTTCCTGCGCAGCGGCTTCAGTATGATGTCACAAATACGGCGTAGTGCTTCCATCAAAGGGTCGTGTTATGTTTCAAACGGCAAACTTACACATTTTTTTCCATTTTCACGGTGATTTCAAAGGTGAATTGCACAAAAAAAGGCGCACCCCGAAGGATGCGCCATATTTTTACAAGTTCAAACTTTCAGAATATCATTCCTTAACCTGAACAGTTGCACGACGGTTGTAAGAGATAGGTGAGAGGTCGTTCACACCACCCTTGCCTTCTGTCGTAATCTGGTCGCGGCTTACGCCCATATTGACGAGTTCGTTGGCAACGGTCTCGGCACGCTTTTCAGACAGCCACTGGTTGTGCTTGGGCTTACCTGTTGCGCTGTCAGCATAACCTGTCACGAGGAGGTTCACGTTGTTGTCCTTTGCATAGTCGGCAACATACTTAACATTCACGAGATCCTTCTTGGATGCGATGTTGTACTTGTCGAGGTTGAAGAACACGCAAATAGGTGTGTTCACGAATTCCTTAACAGCTGCGGGAGCTTCCTTCTTCTCTGCGAGGAGCTTCTTCAGGCGTGCGTTCTCGGCGTTGGCATCGTTGAGCTGTGCGTTGAGAGCGTCGATCTGTGCCTGAGAGAGAGCCTTGATGGCAGCCACGTCGGGAGTCTTGTCCCATGTTGCCTTGCCAAGATTGAATGTCAAACCGAGCTCTCCGTAGAAATTGTTGTCGTGAGAATCCCATCCGCGGTTAGAACCCTCGGGAGCGTCCATGTTGCCGTCGATATCGCTTTCAAAGCGGTTCCAACCAAGCTCGAAGTTGATGGCTACGTGCTTGCTCACGCGGAATGTGTTGAGGACACCGACATTCAGGTCCATTGCGTAGCAGTTGTATGTGCAACTACGGCCGAAACCTCCACCTGCGAAGGGAATGAAATTCCATACACGTGTGGGATTGTAGCCGAAGAGCATGTTGCTCAGGTTGAAGAGAACCTGCTCATTCAGAACCCAATACTTGTTGCCATTGCCGTAGTTGTCGGCGTCAGTCACGTTCTTGCCCCAAATGCCCTGCAGCTTTGTGCGGAGTCCGAGCCCCGGAGTGAACCACTTACCGATGGCGATGGAAGCGCCGGGATTTGAGCGGAACTTCTTGAAGGGGCTTGAGGGGAGATCCAAGCCGTGTTCCTGGCTGGAATACCATGCATTCCAATCCACACCTACCTGAATGAACCAATTGCTCCAGAATGAATTTGTGGCAACACTGTGCTTAAGTGTAGGATCTGCCTCCTGAGCGAAAGAGCCCATCGACATTCCTGCCATTGCCAAAACAATCAATAACTTTTTCATAACCTTTATTTATTTAACAATCAAAATTATCAATTTAAGGGAAAACCCTTTGTAATCGGGTACAAAGATAGTTATTAAAAACTAAATACAAAAACTTTTCAAAAAAATATTGCATTTTCGTCCGAAAATATCACCACAATTCGTTAAAAAACGTTTATTTTTGTTTTTACCGAAACAGGAATGGCCGGAAAAAATCAGGAGCTTTGTGCAGTCAAAGGAGATCGGGCGTCCCCGCCCGACAACATCACCCAAACAAACACAAGCAAGAAACGCAACAGTCCCATCAATGTTGTCGGACAACTGCCGTCAGGAAAGCAGGTTTTCAAGTTCCGACTGTTTGAGGATGCAGAGTATTTTCTTGCCGTCGGGGGCGTAGTTGAAGTTGGAGCAGGCGAACAGTCCGTTCACAATGGATTCCATCTCGTTGTTGGCCAGCACCTGACCGTAATCCACCGCTGCATGGACAGCCAGCCCGAGAGCAACGGAATGGTTGATGTCGTCGATGGCATTCGTGCCGTGTTCGGACGCCGCCGCGACGAGTTCCTGCACAAGACTGACATGATTGACCCCGTCGAGCCCGGAGGGAACGGAGTTGATGGAATAGGACGCACCGCCCAAAGAGGTGAGTTCAAAGCCCACGGTCTGCAACCCGGGCAGCATCTTCTGAAGCACCACATTGTCAGACTGCGAGAAATGCACGGTCTCGGGAAAAAGCACTTTCTGCGGATATGCCTTCTTGCTGCGCAACTGTTCGATATACTGCTCATACAAGATGCGCACATGGGCACGGTTCTGGTCGATAACCATAAGTCCCGACTTCACCGCCGTCATAATGTACCTGCCCTTGTACTGGTAGTGGACGGGCGACTTTTCCTCTATGGGGTTCGGCATGCCGGGCACAAATGCCTCGCCGTATGACGGCTGCGCCACACCGTCAAAGGGGGAGTCATCGTCGTCAGCGAAAAGCGGCCGGCTTGCCACGGGCTGCTGCCTGATGCCGTCATAAAGCTGCTCCCACTGCTTCGGTGCGGCATGAGTGCGCGGCACGGAAGAGGTCTCTTCAAACGGATTGTAATTGGGATTGTACTGCACCTTGGGCACCCCGACACCGGCGGAGGGGTTGAACACGGGAATGTCGGGACGCCCTTCGGTGTCGAACTCGATTGAAGTGGCATCGTTGAACATGCCAAGCGTCTCCTTCACCGTTGCCGTGAGGATATGCCAGATGGTCTGTTCATTCTCAAACTTGATCTCGGTCTTCGTGGGATGTATATTCACGTCGATGTCTTCGGGCTTCACCGTGAAATAGATGAAATATGACACCTGCCCGCCTTCGGGTACGAGCCGCTCGTATGCCGTCATCACAGCCTTGTGGAAATAGGGGTGCTTCATAAAGCGGCCGTTCACGAAGAGATACTGATGCACTCCTTTCTTGCGGGCCGACTCGGGCTTGGCGACGAAGCCGGAAATCTTGCATACAGGGGTATCGACATCGAGCGGGAGCAGGAACTGGTTGATTTTCTTGCCGAACACATCGACAATGCGCTGCCGCACACTGCCCTGCTTAAGGTTGTAGAGTTCGGTGCCGTTGTTGTGGAGGGTGAATGCCACACCGGGATTAACCAACGCTATGCGCTCAAAGGCGGTTACAATATTGTTGAGTTCGGTGGTGTTCGACTTCAGGAACTTGCGCCTTACGGGCACATTGTAAAAGAGATTCTCCACCATGAAGTTGCTGCCTACGGGGCAAGAGCAAGCCTCCTGCCCTTTGAAGCCCGACCCTTCGATGGCGAGCTGCGTGCCTATGTCGTCAGTGCTCTGTCTTGTCCTGAGCGTCACCTGTGCCACTGCCGCTATCGAAGCCAACGCCTCGCCGCGGAAGCCCATGGTGTGCAGGGCGAAAAGGTCGGCAGCCGCGCGGATTTTCGATGTGGCGTGACGCTCGAAAGAGAGGCGCGCGTCGGTCTCCGACATGCCTTTCCCGTTATCCACCACCTGCACCGACGTGCGTCCGGAATCGGCACAAACGACATTCACCACAGTGGCTCCGGCATCGACTGCGTTCTCGACAAGCTCCTTGACGACACTTGCCGGACGCTGTATCACCTCACCGGCGGCAATCTGGTTGGCCACCGTATCGGGAAGAAGTTGAATGATATCGCTCATGGTTCAGGCTCCTATCTTTTATGGTTGCTGATGCAAATTTAAACAATAAAAGCGGAACGGCAAAGCCGTACCGTTCCTTATATATTATAATAAGGTGTAAACACGTGCGCAAATCATGCCATGAATGCAATCAACAAAACAAGCATTATGATGAGCACGGCTGCCGCAAGGCATCCCGACTGAGGCAACGACAATCCGTAAGACGGCGGGCGGCGACAGGCATTCATGCCGTCACCGTCGCAAAGTGCCTGCCTTGCAACCTCCTCAGGCGGCACTCCCTGACGCAGTTTGTCAAGCACTTCACGCCGCGAATCAGTGAAGCGGAACGTATGGTGAAAGCCGCGCGGGCGGCGATTTCCGAAATGAAAAGCCATTGTCCCCATTTATTTTTCACGCCGCACGGACTATTCCGACAGCGTCTGCAACGGTGCTTCGCGACGGTGCACAGTCTTGAGCTCCGTGCCGCCCTTCTTTCCCCGCCAGTTGAAGATGTCGTCCTTGTCGAGCGGGCGCACATAGTCGAACCACGCGAACTCCTGCAAACGGTACTTGTCGGGCGGTATCTGCGTGACGGGCGAGATGGTGCCCGATGCCCTCGAAGCCCAGATGCGTTCCAACTGGCGTTGCTTCGAGAGATACATCCGCATGGTGTCGGTCTCCATATAATTGTGCTCCGTGACGGTGCTGTCCTTGCTGTCGGTGTTGTAATAGACGGTCTTCACATTGCCCGAAGCCACCGCCAGACGCATGGCACCGTCCTCAAAGAAGGCATCCATGCGGCGAGAAGAGACCTGGTTGTAGTGTTCCTTCCCGTCCACCTGCTCCACCGAAAGTGCCTGCCCCACTATTTCGGCGCGGCGCACAGTACTGTCGTTCATGTAAACCTTTATCACTTCGCCGAGCAGCTGCCGCTGCCCGTTCCACACGATAGGATCCCTGTACATAGTGAGGCACGAGTCCCGCGAAACGAACACGAGCGAATCGCATACCGCCTGCACATCCGTGCGGTAGGCACGCACCTTGCGGAAGCCGTGCATCTCGCGGTACACCGAATCGGTGTTGATGTTGTACGTATAGATTTTCAGTGAGTCGCCGTGCACGAACAGGGTGTCTTTCTGCGAATAGTCGAGCATCACGGCACGCTTGGTGGCATAGCCGCGGCCTGTCTTTTCGTTGTAAAAAAACCGCCCGGCATGCAGTTCGTTCTTGTTCTTGCGGTCAATATACACCACATTGCCGAACCCTTCGTTGTCGCCTGTCGCGTTGTCGTGATACAGGGAATCGCCTGTTATCGACTTCTCCTTATCTACAATCGTGGAGCGTCCGAACAGTTGCGAGCGGTCTGTCTTTGAGTTCATATAGGCATCCCCGGTGTTGATGACCGTCCCTTTCGACGTTATCACCGAAGGGCCGAGCACATGCGCCACCGAAGAGCGCGTGTCGTAGTGCAGCGTGTCGGTGGCGATATGGTTCTCGCCGCTGAACATCTCCACCTTGTAATAGAACGAGGCCTGGCGCGTTGCGGTGTTGTAGCGTCCCCAGTCGGCCACAAGGCGGTCATTGCCGTCAACGAGACGGCCTCCCTCAAAGAAGTATGCTTCCTGATAAAGGCGGTCATAGTCGAGCGAATCAGTGTAGAGAGTCTGCTGACGGTGTTTCAGCACCACATCGCGGCGGGCATGCATCATCTGCGAAGAACCGTCGTAGTCGGCATACTTGCAGGTGAGCGACAGCGTGTCGCCCTGCCTGAAACGCACGTCGCCGAAGGCCACTACGGAATTCATTTCCTGATAGAAATACGCGCTGTCGCACCACAGCTGCGCCCCGGCATGCGTGAAATGCACCTTGCCCTTGAGTATTTGGGCATTGGAATTGGGACCGTACTGATTGTAGCGTAGCTCGTCGGAATGCACGAGATAGATGCGCTCGTCGGAGGACGGCTTCTTCCTGCGTCCTTGCGGTGCCGCCACCGACACCGTCAGATAAACGGCAAAAAGGCACAGAACCGCCGTCGTGACGATTCTATGCCCGCGAAATATGTGGAAGCCGTGCTTTGATGTCATTTCACCCAACCCTGATATTCGAAATCACAATCCTTGTATCTGTCGTTCATCCGGACATAAGTGTTCTTGATTTTGTTCACCACCCAGTTGTGCAGGAAGTCAGCACGCTCCTTTTCGAGCACCACCTTCTTCAGTACCTGATAGTCCTCGTTGATGGTGGCGCGGTGTGCTTCGGTGCGGCTTTTGAGCTTTACTATGGCGCATACGGTCTTGTTCTTTTCATTGACCATGCGGAATGCCGGTGAGATTTCGCCCACCTGCATGTTCGCAACCTGACGCGCCACCTCCGTGGGGAGATCCTTCATCTGGAAGCGCGATGTGCGCCCGTCCTCCGAAACGAACGACATCAGACCGTGGTTGTTGCGTGTGTCCTTGTCGTCGGAAACGTATGAGACAACCTCTTCAAACGAGTATTTGCCCCCGCGGATGTCCAGTGCCAGCGAGTCGAGGCGCACTTTGGTGGAGTCGATGGCCTCCGACGACACCTTGGGAGTACGCAATATGTGGCGCACTTTTATCTTGTCGCCGCGTTTGTCGATGAGCTGTATGATGTGGAAGCCGTATTCCGACTCCACGATCTTCGATATCTTCTTCGGGTCGGTGAGGTTGAACGCCACTCCGGCAAAAGCAGGGTCAAGCATTCCGCGGCCTATATAGTCCATCTCTCCGCCCTGACGCGCCGAACCGGGATCTTCGGAATAAAGGCGTGCGAGGGTGGCAAACGATGTCTCGCCCTTGTTCACACGGTCGGTGTATTCGCGCAGCTCGTTCTTGATACGGTTTATTTCCTCCTGCGAGACCTTGGGCTGCTTGGTGATAATCTCCACCTCCACCTCGGTAGGCACGAACGGTATGCTGTCCTCCGGCATATCGCGGAAGTACCTGCGCACATCTGCCGGTGTCACGGTGATGTCCTCGACGAGTTTTTGCTTCATCTGCTGCACGAGCTGACTGTTCTTGAAATCGTCGTGGAGCGACTGCCGCAGCTGGCTGATTGTCATTTTCTTGTATTCCTCAAGCTTTTCCCTTGAGCCGCCGGTCTGCGCTATCCAACGGTTGATCTGCATGTCGATGCCTTGCGCTATCTCAGCCTCCGACACTTGTATGGAGTCGATTTCGGCCTGATGCAGAAACAGCTTCTGCACCGCTATCTGCTCAGGTATGGAGCAGTCGGGGTCGCCGCGCCATGTCATGCCCTCAGCTTCGCCCTGCAAGCGCATTATCTCCACTTCCGACTTGAGTATCGGCTCGTCGCCGACCACCCATATCACCTCATCAACGACGCAGTTGTCGGGCAGCGGGGCTTCCTCCGTCACTGCCGTGCTGTCGGCAGAAAAGGTGTCCTGTGCCGTATCGTCTGCCGCGAAGGCTGCTGCCTTGGCGTTGTCCTTACCTGCACTTGCAACAGCGGCCGTAGCCAGAAGGGCTGCCGCAAAGGCAAGGAATATAGTGCTTTTTGTTTTTTTCATTTATATGTTTTGTTTTAGAGTCCCGCACACCGGCAACACGGCTTTTGCAAGCAAGCGGCAGCCGGGCGGGCGGTTAAGTTTCCTTGCCGTCAATGCCTGTTCACCGTTTCCAGCACCTGCTTGTCCACCCACACGGGGTATTTGCGGCGCAATTCTGCCACCCACTGTTTCTCGAGCTCTTCCTGACAGTCTGCCACCACGAGGTCGCGGACATCAAGATAGGTCTTCGGACGCTTCATCAGTTTGCCATAGACAGCCTCGTGCGGGAAGTCATCCATCGCCTTGAGAGTGGTGTCCTTGCCGAACACCATCTTATCGACGAGAGCGTTGTCGCCCTTCTTGAAAATGCCCTTCACCACCTTTATGCGCACGACAGAGTCGTTGAACGCCTTGCGCAGCGTGTCTGCCCAGTCCTTAAAGTCCACCTTCCTGACAGCCTCCTGCACCTTCTTCACATCGGCAGCGGCGCGGGTGTGGTAGGCAATGCCCTTGTAGCGTGGCTCGTCCCACGCATATCTCTTCCTGTTCTTCTTGAAATAGGATTCGAGTGCCGCCTCGTCCTTGGCAGCCTTCTCCCACACGTTGCGGTTGCTTATTTCGTAGCAGAGCAGTCCGTCGTGGTATTCGCGTATAAGGTTGCGCATTTCGGAATCGTTGGCAGAGAGTTCCCCGGCACGCTTGTCAAGCACATCCCCGACTGTTGTCTGCGGCACGGAAGCCTTGGCTATGGAGTCAAGCTTCTCGTTGATGATGCCTTCACGTATGCGTTGCTGGCTCACGAAGCGCAGTATGTCTGTGTGCACACTGTCATAAGGCAGGAACATGCGCCTGTCCGTCACGAACGCGATATGGTATCCCGCGGGCGACATGAACGGCTTGCTCACCGCACCCTTGGGCATTTGGAATATCTTGTCCTCAAATTCCTTGAAGGTAACACCCTTCTGCACCCAGCTGATGTCGCCTCCACGCACTGCCGACGCCTTGTCGTCGGAGCACTTGCGCGCCACTTCTGCAAAGTCGGCACCGCCTTTCAGCACATTATATATGGAGTCGGCGCGCAGGCGGGCAGCCTCCTGTTCGCTCTGGGAGGCTTTCTGCGGCAGACGCACGAGTATGTGTGAGACACGCACGAGGCCTCCGCTTTCGTCAATACGCTTCTTGGTGTCGGCATAGACACGGCGTGCCGCTGCCTCAAGGTCGCTGTTGTCGATAAACGTGGGGCGCAACTGCTGGTCGCGGTACATACGGAATTCCTTGCGGAAGGCCGCAGTGGTGTCGATACCGGCAGCCTCGGCAGCAAGCACTTTGAGCTTGAAGTTGATGAAAAGATCCACGTATTCACCGACGCTTTTCTTGTCCACCACAGTCTCTTCGTTGTTCTTGTTGTACGAGTATTCGAACTCCGACCGTGTGACGGGATTGCCGTTTACGGTCATTATTACGGGGTCGTCGGTTTGTGCCGACACTGTGCCCGCCATGGCGAGCAGTGCCACCAACAGTGTCTTTGCCTTCATTGCTGTATTGTGATTGTTTTCTTTAAAACCGTTGAAGCAACGGCCCGGGGTGCGCCGTGCATGCAGTGCATTCCAAACCATTGCTTTTGTTTTTCCTGATGATTTTGTATCACTCGTGGGGCGAGTAGTTGGGAGCCTCGCTTGTGATGGTGATGTCGTGCGGATGACTTTCAAGCACACCGGCATTGGTGATGCGTGTGAACTTGGCGTCGTGCATGGCATCGATGGAGCCCGCACCGCAGTAGCCCATGCCCGAGCGGAGCCCGCCCACAAGCTGATAGATGACTTCCTGCACGGTGCCTTTGTAAGGCACGCGTCCGGCGATGCCTTCGGGCACGAGCTTCTTCACATCCTTTGTCCCTGCCTGGAAGTAACGGTCCTTGGAGCCGTTCTCCATTGCCTCGAGCGACCCCATGCCGCGGTAGCTCTTGAACTTTCTTCCGTTGAAGATGATGGTGTCGCCGGGGCTTTCCTCCGTTCCTGCCACGAGCGAACCTATCATCACGCAGTTGCCGCCTGCGGCGATGGCCTTGACGATGTCGCCCGAGTAGCGCAGACCGCCGTCGGCAATCAACGGCACGCCAGAACCCTGAAGGGCTGTATATACATCATAAACGGCACTGAGCTGCGGCACGCCCACACCTGCAACGACGCGTGTGGTGCAGATGGAGCCCGGCCCGATGCCCACCTTTACGGCGTCGGCACCGTTATCAACGAGCATCTTTGCGGCAGCACCGGTGGCGACATTGCCCACTACGATATCGACATTGGGGAAGGAAGCCTTGGCTTCGCGCAGCTTCTCTATCACATATTTTGAATGTCCGTGTGCGGTGTCGATGACGATGGCGTCGGCTCCCGCCTCGACGAGTGCCGACATGCGGTCAAGCGTATCCACTGTCACGCCCACACCGGCAGCCACGCGCAGGCGCCCTTTTTCATCTTTGCAAGCCATAGGTTTGTCCTTGGCCTTGGTGATGTCCTTGTAGGTGATGAGCCCCACAAGGTGGTTGTCGGCATCCACCACGGGCAATTTTTCGATCTTGTTGCTTTGCAGAATGTCGGCAGCGGCAGCGAGGTCGGTCTGGATATGGGTTGTCACGAGGTTTTCAGATGTCATCACTTCGTCGATGAGTTTGCCGAGATGACGCTCGAAACGAAGGTCGCGGTTGGTGACGATACCCACGAGATGGTTCTCCTCATCCACCACGGGAATGCCGCCGATGTGGTATTCCGACATGATGTCGAGCGCGTCTTTCACTGTCTTTCCGCGGCGTATTGTCACGGGGTCGTAAATCATTCCGTTCTCGGCACGCTTCACGATGGCCACCTGACGGGCCTGTTCCTCAATGGGCATGTTCTTGTGAATGACACCGATACCGCCCTCGCGCGCTATGGCTATTGCCATTGCCGACTCGGTGACGGTGTCCATGGCTGCCGTAACGAAAGGCACGTTCAGGGCGATGTTACGCGAGAACTTGGTTTGCAACTCTACCGTTTTCGGCAGTACCTCGGAATAAGCGGGAATAAGAAGGACGTCATCGAAGGTCAGACCGTCCATTACAATTTTATCTGCAACAAATGATGACATAAGTAACTTTAAAATTTATTGCGTGCAAATTTAGCAATAAAAATCCATTTCCCGCGCTGCCAAAACCCATTTTCTTTCCGCGTTAATGCTATTTAACGACAATTAAACAGCGTGCGGATGCCCCGGAGCAGGAACATGGAATTTGAATACGGACAAAAAACGAGGGCGTGCCAGTTTTGACACGCCTTCACACTGGAGAGTCAAGGTTTAATGTTAGCGATATACAAAAGTAACATTAATTCCTGAAAGCATTACTCTTTTTCAAGCAAAAAGCTTTTTTTTCAAAGGAAAAACACTATCTTTGCAGCAGTAGATTACAATTCACTCGCAGCAGCTTGCCGGCTGCAAGCTGACAAAAGGGAACCAACAGGAAAACCTAACCATACCAAAATTAAAGTTTATGAAGAAAATCCCATTATTACTTTCCGCCTTGCTCCTCACGGCAACCGTTCCTGCCACGATGCAGGCACAGAGCGAGTTCAAACTCGTGGAGGAAAGCCTCACCGACGCCGACAACACGCCGCGCCCGGTATTCCCCGTCCCGACGGAACGGCAGTTGAAATGGAACGAAACGGAGTTCTACGCATTCTACCATTACGGCATGAACACATACACAGCTTCGGAATGGGGCAGCGGCACAGAGGCAGAATCCACATTCGCCCCGACGAAGAAGCCCAACCCGCGCCAGTGGCTCACGGCAGCAAAGGCGGCGGGCATGAAGGGCGGCATAGCCGTGGTGAAGCACCACGACGGATTCTGCCTGTGGCCTACGAAGACAACGACGCACTGCGTTTCGTCATCATCGAACGAATATGCCAAGGCCACCAACATACCGCAGGACTTTGCCGACGCCGCACGCGAGCTCGACATGAAATACGGCTTCTACGTGTCGCCATGGGACATGAGCTCACCCTACTGGGGCGAGAAGGACAAGGACGGCAACTACACCGACAACTACACAAAGAAAGTGTTCCTGCCGCAGTGCGTGGAATTGGCGCAATACGGCACCGACCAGTTTGAGATGTGGTTCGACGGGGCCACCGGCAGCGACCACGCAGGAGGCTACGGCAGCACAACCTCCACAGAAAAGCGCATCATCGACAATGCACAGACCTACTACGACATACCCAACCTGCGCGACTCCATACACAACCTGCTCCCCGACTGTGTGATGTGGGGCGTGGGCGGCGAGGCGCGCTGGATAGGCAACGAGCAGGGCTGGGCAGGCGAAACCAACTGGGCCATGGGCAATGCCGAGACGGGCGACGAGAACGGATGGCAGTGGCATCCGGGCGAGAGCGACGCCAAAGCCACCACGGGCGGATGGTTCTGGAAATCGTCCGACGCCATGCTCACCGCCGAACGCCTCTTCCAGATGTATCTCGAAACAGTGGGACGCAACGCCACCCTCATCCTGAACCTGCCGCCCGACCGCAGCGGCGAGCTGCCGGCAACCACCGTCAGCCGCATGGAGGATCTCGGAAAGCTGATGAGCACACGCCTCGGCACCGACCTTGCAAAATCGGCAAAGGTGAGTGTGAGCGAGACACGGCGTTCAGGAGCAAGCCGCAACTATGCCGCGACAAACATGACCGACGGCAACAAGGACACCTACTGGGCCACCGACGACGGCACGACACAGGCCACGATAACCCTCACATGGGACGAGGCTAAGACAGTGCGCTATGTCAGTCTGATGGAGTACATACGCTTAGGACAGCGCGTAAAGGGCTTCACCATAGAGACAAGCGAGGACGGGACAAACTTCACACGGCGCGCGTCGAATGTCGCCACCACGACAATCGGCTACAAGCGCATCGTCCCTCTCAACGGCAACACCAAGGCAAGCTACGGCACCGGCTACACAGCCAAGGCTGTGCGCATCACCATCAACGACAGCAAGGCTTGCCCGCTGATCCACACTTTATCCGTTTACTAATACGCACAAAAACAAGAAAACGACATGAATGCAAAGAAATATATATGCCTGGCAGGACTTATTGTTCCTCTTTCCATGCAGGCGCAGGTACGGATGGTCTGCGACTTCGAGACCGCCGACAGCTACAAGAAGGTGGGTGTGTATGACACCTGGGCAGATTCGCCCTTCCGCACAGGCCGCCTCAACGGCAATGCCAAGGTGGTGAGCAACCACCTCAACGGTATCGACGCCCTGCTGGGCCGTGCCCCCAACACCTCATCGAAAATCCTCGGCGTGCAGCGTTCGCGCTTCGGCAGCAACACTTTCGGTGCACTTGTGGAGCTGAACGAACCTTTGGCACTGAAGAAGCAGACGCAGTATGTACATGTAATGATGCATTCGCCGAAAGCAAGCAAGGTGATGCTCATAGGCCTCGGCAGCAGAACCGACCGCGCGCAACAGCCCAAGACCACCGAACAGTTCTGGAGTGTGCCAAGCAGCCAGTTGGAGGCAGACAAATGGTGCGACATCGTTTTCCCCGTTTCAGGAGCCGACGGCATCAACATATACAGTCTGCTCGTGGTCATCGACCGCGACTCTCCGCACGCCATGAGCGAGGATTACGCCGCCTACATCGACGACATAGTCCTCAGCACAAGCAGCGAGCCGTTCTTCTCGAGCACCCCCTACCCCATAAACTATGAGACTTCGGCAAAGATAACACACAGCGAACGCTACACCACAGGCGTCAGCTTCAAGGGCAGCGACGGCAAGGCGCAAAGCATTGCCGTAAGCCAGCAGACAGACAAGCTGCTTTACCACGACAAGATGGACGAGACGATACTCGCCAAGCCCGGAGAGACACTCACACCGACAGTGAGCTTCAGCGGCAGCTGGATGGCAGGCTATGTCTATATTGACAAGGACAACGACGGCGCATTCAACGTGACCTACGACGACAGCAGCATCACCGACATGGGCGACCTGATGAGTTACTCGCTCTTCAAGGGCATGACCAGCACGGGAGTCACCGTCGCAGGCACACAGTCGCCAAGCGCAAACGCACCGGCATTCACAATACCGGAAGAACAGAAGCCGGGCTTCTACCGCATCCGTTACAAACTTGACTGGGACAACGTGGATCCGGGTGGCAACACCACCGCAGCCAACCCCATCACCGGCAACGGCGGAATCATCGTCGATGCACGCATCAACATACATGCCGACAACGTGAACCTGTCGCGCGCCACGGAGGAAAACGGCGGCGGACTCAACGGCGACATACTCCTTGCCAACGGCGATGCCGTGACGGGAAAGACCACGCCTTTCAACAAGGCATTCGCCATAAAGGCCGTTCCTGCAACGGGATTTGAGTTCGACTATGTGAAGATACGCCACGGCTACAACCTCGAAGGCACTGACGAACTGTACGGCAACAAGCAGTGGGAAGAGGTGACGGTGAAGGCATCGGAGTTCACCAACGGGCAGTACACCGTCCCCGCATCAATGGTTGATGGCGACCTGCGCTTCGTTCCCTTCTTCAAGAGTGTCTCCGCCATAAGTGCAGCGGAAGCCAAGGATAACGGCATTTCCTTTCACACAGAGTCGGGCAGATTGATTGTCAGCGCGGAGTCGGCACAGAACCTCAGCATCGTTGATGCCACGGGGAATGCCGTCTTCTCGGGAAAAGTGGAAGGCACGCGCACCATCATGCTCCATTCGGGCGTGTATGTAGCGAACGGCAAGAAGATGCTTGTGCCGTAAGGCATCAGCAGGCAGGCGCACGGACTGCGCCACTGCTTTTCAAGAGAAATAAAAACAAGGCTTGTCTGGGTTTCGGACAAGCCTTCTTTTTTTTATTGCTGTCCGCTAAAAATTTTTATTGCTGTCCGCTAAAACTCAAAAGAGCATAATTATCCGCAATGTCCTCATCAATTCTTTGCGGAAAAAGGACGATTTGCTTGGTGGAG
>CAVBVK010000032.1:0-483 GCA_963599085.1 bacterium
CCTCTAACTGTGCATTATCAATATGCTGGGATATAAACACAGATGTTGATGCTAAAAATCGGTTTGGGGCAGTCCCTTTATATACAATATTAATAATGTCATAAACCGTCAGCTCGTTTCTTTCCAAAAACTCTTCACACATTGTGCTTGGCAGTGAGCCCTTTATTATGGCATTGATAAATTTCCGTCCAAGTACTGCACCACTTCCTTCGTCCCCCAGAATATATCCGAGAGAAGGAGTGTGCAGCTCAATTTGTTCACCATCAAAAAAACAGGAGTTTGAGCCGGTGCCTAATATGCAGGCTATCCCTCTTTCATGTCCGCATAAAGCTCTGGCAGCTCCAAGTAGGTCGCTTTCGACTTCAATGTGAGCTTCTGGGTTTAAGGATTTCTTTAGCAAGGATATCATATCATTTTTTGTGGACGAATTACATCCGGCTCCATAGAAAAAAACATTTGAAACGTTCTGGATATCAATGTCCA
>CAVBVK010000032.1:493-23744 GCA_963599085.1 bacterium
AATGTCTTTTCAATACATTCTTCCGATTGAATGACAGGGTTTATGCCATCAGTCTGAATGAGTTGAATAATTTCGTTTTTGTCGGCAAAGCACCAATCGGCTTTTGTACTTCCATTATCAACAATAAGTTTCATGCCGTTTCATTTAATGTACATAAGGTATATGGTTGCGATGATTGCCACAGTAGCAATTAGTACAATGGCTTTTATAAGGCAACTTGCCATTTTCTTTATGACAAGAAATCCTATTATAACGGCAATAATGCAAAAGATATAATATGAAAAACTTGAAGTCATGTGTTTCTTTTATGTTTCAGCAAAGCATTAATATGCTTCCCTGTATTTGTTTTCGTCTTTGTCTGCCAGCATGGACATATAGCTTTGGTAGCGGGATTCGGCAATGTAATGTTCTTTAACAGCTTCTAAAACCGCGCAGCCGGGCTCGTGGGTGTGGGTGCAATTGTTGAAGCGACAGTTTTTTGAGAAATGGAAAATATCTTTAAAATAGCTTGTCAATTCTTCCGGTTCCATGTCGAAGGTGCCGAAGCCTTTGATTCCCGGCGTGTCAATGAGATACCCGCCGTTCGGCATTTCAAGCATTTCACTGAATGTTGTCGTGTGCATACCGGTATTGTGTGCGTCGCTTATCGCAGATGTCCTAAGGTTCGCATTTGGGAGGATACGGTTAATCAATGTTGATTTCCCAACTCCGCTGTTCCCGCTTAAAAGTGTGATTTTACCTTGTAATAACAGGGAAAGCTTTTCAATCCCGTCGCCTGTGCCAGCGGAAACTGTCAAACACGTATAACCGATGGTTGAATAGAGCGTTGTCATCATTTCTTGATAGCGGCGCTCATTTTCTGTGAGAATGTCATTTTTGTTAAACACAAGCACCACGGGTACGCTGTATGCTTCGGCTGTTGCAAGGAACCGGTCTATGAATATGGTGCTTGTCTGTGGGTGGTTTACTGTTATTACAAGAAGAGCCTGATCTACATTCGCAGCAATAATATGGCTTTGCTTGCTTAGGTTCTGCGACTTTCTGATTATATAGTTTCGGCGTTCATGGATATTCGTTATAAATGCTGTGCCTTCTTGGTTGAGAACAATATCGACATTGTCACCGACGGCAATCGGGTTTGTGCTCTTAATGCCTTTCAGCCTGAAATTCCCTTTTATCTTGCAGTTGATAAATTCCCCGTCGCATGTTTTTACAGTGTACCAACTTCCAGTGTTCTTTATAACTAATCCTTGCATTTATGTGAATTAAAGCGGGCTAAACAGCATTAAAAGGGAAAGTAAAAAATTGGTTTCCTTTTTACTTTCCCTGCAATTCTATACGGTCATAATTTCTTTCGTCTTTTCAGCCAACAAATCATCGACGGTCTTGATGTATTTGTCGTGAATTTTCTGAAGCTCAGCTTCTGCGTCTTTTTCATTGTCTTCTGACAAGCCGTCCTTGATTGCCTTTTTGAGCTTTTCCTTTATTTCACCGCGTGCGTTGCGAATTTCAACTTTACAGCGTTCGCCAATTTTGTTGCATTGCTTTGCAAGTTCTTTTCGGCGTTCCTCTGTTGGCTGCGGAATACCGAGGCGGATAACCTCACCGTTGTTTTCAGGTGTGATACCGACATCGCTATCCATAATTGCTTTTTCTATGTCACGTATTGCTTTCTTGTCCCACGGGCGAATGGCTATGGTTCGGGGGTCGGGGACAGATATGTTTGCCACTTGATTGAGTGGTACCATTGAGCCATAAGAACTTACGCGTATTCCGTCCAGAATGGCAACATTCGCACGTCCCGCACGGATTCGTGCCAGTTGTTCCTCTAAATACATGGAGGCCATTTCCATGCGTTCTTTGGCTGCATTTAAAGTTTCTTTAATATCTATCATAAATCTAAGTTGTTTTCTATTGCAAATTTAACCATTTGTTTTTTAAAAAACAAATTATTCCTTGCCGATTTGTCCAAGTTCTGTGAATTAAGATTGTTCATGCTTTTTCAATTCAGTTTCAACAGTGTTTGTCAGAGTGACAAATTCCGCTATGGAAAGCTGTTCCGGGCGGCGTGTCATTATCCCTTGCAAATAAAAGTCAGCTGATGCAGGCTCGTTTGGCAGCATTTGCCTTAAACTGACCCGCAGCATTTTGCGGCGCTGGTTGAAAACCGTCTTGACCACGCGCTTGAATAGACGTTCGTCACATCCGAGACTTGTGGTAGCGTTGCGGGTCATTCTTATTACGGCACTTTTCACTTTGGGCGGTGGGTTGAAAACATTTTCATCAACGGTGAACAGATATTCAACATCATACCACGCCTGAATTAGAACAGACAGAATGCCGTATGCCTTGCAACCAGGGGCAGATGCTATGCGTAAAGCCACCTCGCGCTGTATCATTCCGGTACAGCAAGGTATCAACTCCTTATAGTCAAGCATTTTGAAGAATATCTGCGATGAAATGTCATAAGGGTAATTCCCGGTCAATACGAAAGACTTACCCCCGAAAAGATTGTTCAAATCTATTTTTAGAAAATCATCGGATATTATGTTGTCACGCAAGGCGGGAAAGTTTTTGTTTAAATATGCCACAGACTCTTTGTCTATTTCCACAGCTCTCACCAAGCGGTTTTTGGTGACAAGAAACTGTGTCAATACTCCCATGCCCGGCCCGATTTCAAGAACAGGAATTTGCGGGCATGTATCTACGGTGTCGGCAATGGCCTTGGCAATATTTAGGTCTGTGAGAAAGTGTTGTCCTAAATTCTTTTTAGGTCGTACTGTTTTTGCCATGGATGAATGTCTGTTATAACTTTGTCTGCAAACACAGCCGTATGTTTACAGACAAAGTAGGATGGTTTTTCAAGCCTTGTCCTGACGCTCGTCAATGTTGTCACCCTCTGTTGTCGCCAACGCTTTTTCGAAGTCTGAAATGTTGTTCTTTACAAGGATGTTGTACCACTGTATCAGTTTTTTAATATCACTGTCATGGACTCTGTCGCGGTCGTAGTTGGGAAGTATTTCCGTAAAATATTCATGCAACTCCTTTGCCGAACACTTTTTGTAGTTAAGGGAGCATTCTTGTGACTGTTCTTTGTCGCCAAGGCTTTTGAACACTTTCCAAAGGGGGATGTCTTCCGCATCGGTGTACATTGCTATGTCTGCCAAGCTCGTTACTCGGTCCGATGCAAAGGCCGGGAATCGTTTGCGTGTCTCGTCAATGGCTTCGACGATCAGGTTCCGGTTTCCTTTTGATACCAATCTGTAAAGTCCAGGTTTTCCTGCGATAGAAAGTATTGTTTCCATTTTAATTTAAACGTTTTTTGTTATTGTTTTTAATATTCGTTTTATTTGTTGTTCTAAATCTGAATTCCCGTCATTTATAATTGTAAAGTCACTTTGTCCAGCCATCTGCTCTTGTGGCAGTTGGCATGAAATCCATTGTTTCGCCTTGTCAATACCAATGCCATTCCGTTGTGCTACCCGTTGCGCTCTCGTTTCATTCGGGGCGACAACGCATACAATGTAATCAAAATCTATCCGGCGGTTGAATCCGCTTTCAAAAAGGATTGCACTTTCCAGCCATTCCGCTCCCGACGCCAAAAAATCCGCCGCCACAAAGGGATGGACAATGTTCTCAATCCTTTGCTTGTTGCAAGAATCTTTCAAGAGGAATGCCGATATTTCTGACTTTTGCAATATGCCATCGTTGAAAATGTCTTTTCCGATGAGCGCAGAAAGGGATCTTTGCAGCTCGGCTGATGAACCAATGAGTCGTTTGGCTGCATTGTCGCAGTCGTAAACATCTATCCCCATTTTGTTTAAAATTGCAGAGATGTATGATTTTCCGCTTCCTATGCCACCGGTTATGGCTATTTTCATAATCAATTACATTTGTTCAATAAGGTAATCAACTTGATTTATTTCAAGTTTTGCATTGCGGACACCATGCGGACTTGTGCGCAAATATACATTGCATTTGTTTGACGGGTTTTTTATTATTTCGTTGTAATCGACAATTAAGGAGAACTGCTGGACGGACACACGCCTGAACATGCTTGCTCCTATGGTGAATGACACTTTTATCTTTGGAGGGAATGTACGCAATACTTTTCCGCTTGGCATGTTGATTGCTTTTATAGGAACCTCAACGCTTTCTTCTGTGAGAATGTCGGGGTAAAGCCCTATACGGACAGTGTTTGGTACGGTCTTGACGCCCTTGATTTTTTCCAGGGGGACATCTTTAATGACAGTATCGCTGAAGTTGACAATCTTCAGCGGACTTGTCTTTATGTGTTTCATGCTGTCAAGAAGTTGTTTGCTGGCATATACGGTCACAGAGTTTGGCCAAAAACGGATGCGTGCCAAGTAGGAGGGTTTCTTTGGTATTACAGAACCGGCCATTCTTATGGGTAGCACTTTTGATTCCCCGAAATTGAAATAGAAATCCAGTTTTTCTGGTTTAATCTGAGTGATTTTGGATGAGGTGAAAAGCCTCTGGTATGCGAGCTTCGTGACATCGGTCATGGGGACGGCACCGTATCCGGATTGTCGGTTGGCATAGGTGTTGAAATTAATTCTCAGCGGCATGATGCCATCTCCGTACATATAGGTTGCCAATGTGTAACCTTTGTCTTTCACCATGACACGGATTGTGTCTTCCATTTCAGTCGTGACGACTGCATTTTCCGGAACGTTTGTAAGTTGGATTGGCATACAGATTTCCTTTTCGTAGGTTTCGTTAAGTGTCATCATCAGCCAGAAGATACAACTCAATGCGAGAAAAAACGAAAAAATCAGAAACTCCTTGTTTACAGAACTAAACAAAAAGTTCCTGACAGTATTGTAAAGTCGTGACAATCGGTTTGCCATCAGCATCTGTATTGTGCCTTTTCCATCTTAGGATTTTTGCATCTGGGAATTGGCGTCCGCAAATACATAATTCTTGTCCACCGAAACTACTACGCCACGGGCCACTTCAACTTCAACGACATTTGTTGCCAAGTCAATACGTTTCACCGTGCCGTATAAACCACCGCCAGTGATGACCTTTGTCCCTTCTTGCAGGGAATTTTGAAATTTACGTATTTCTTTCTGTCTTTTTTGTTGTGGGCGAATCATAAACAGCCACATGATGGCAAATATGGCCACCATCATAATGAGCATACCGATACCGCTGCCGCCTGCTGCGTTGTTTTGGGCACTTAATAGAATTGTATTCATCTTTTATTGTTTATTTGGTTTGTTATTCTTCCTTCGCATTCTCGTTCGGGGTGTCGTCTATATGTCTTCTTTGTTTGGAAGGGTCTGTTGCCTTTAATAATTTCCCGGTAGAGTAAAGATATTGTGCTATCGAGTCAAGCATTCCGTTAATGTATCCCCCGCTCTTGGGCGTTGAATAAAGTTTTGCAAGATCAACATATTCGTTTATGGTTACACTTACCGGAATGTTGGGGAATGTGAGCATTTCTGCGATAGCGATTTGCATGATAACCACATCCATATATGCCAAGCGGGAGAAATCCCAATTGCGCGATGTCTCGCTCATGTAGCGTTGGTATTGCTCCGCATTTAAAATCGTTGAACGGAAAAGTTTGCACGCAAAGTCCTTGTCTTCCGCATCTTTATATTCAGGCAGCAAATCTTGCTTGGCCCTGTTCTTTTCGTCAAACCGCTTTATTGTCTTCAACACGAATGTATCCACAACTTCCTTGTCGTCGTTCCAATAAAGGCTCTTTTCTTCAAGTAGGTTGTCAAGGTCTTCATTCTCTTGGATAAGTTGCTTATAGAGCTTGCGCCACACTTCGCGGTCTTCGTCATAAGAAGATTCCGGAGATGCCATATAATCCATGTAAGTCTCGCATTGCTCAATCTGATTGCACAGTCTGCGGACGAACTCAATGTCGTCATGCCAATTCATCTTTTGACTTTCCCTGAAATCATTGAGCATGATGTTCTCCTCGAGTTGTATGGCGAATTTGTTGTTGATGAATTTTTGGGAAGGCATCGCACTCCCTTCTCGTTGCGCCCGCTGGCTGTTTATTTCCACACGGTGACGCTCTTCGTTGGTGACAGCTACTATGAGATCCAACAAATAATTGTACAGGTCGTATGACTTGGACAAACTGAAAAGCAGTTCCTTCTCAGCCGTGTCTATGTTTTTGTTGCCGTTTTGATAGTATGCGTAGGTTAATTGTACAACCTTAATTCGTATTAGCTCACGATTAATCATGTATATTACTTTAAACTGGTCTCTTTGTGAAAACACGTTACTTTAAAATATCTGCTTGGCATTGTCTTACTCGCTTGATGGAAAGAATTGGCAGATTTCAACTGCAAAAATAAATAAAATTACATTAACCGCCAAGAAAACGTGTGGCTATAATGCGTTTTTTTATCCAAACTTTGCGTATTACAGAGAAAAAGAGTACCTTTGCACCGCTTTTAGCGCATCAATGTAGAAAACAATTCTCGTGTGATGGCGAATTAAGGCATGATTACAAACTTAATTTAGAGTAACACAATTATGAAAGAGATTAATGTGACAGGTCAGAAGCGTACGACCCTTGGAAAAAAAGCTTCAAAAGGATTGAGAAAGGAAGGTCTTGTCCCTTGCAACCTCTATGGTCTTGCATTGGAGGACGGGAAGCCTGTAGCGAAAGCTTTTGCCATTCCTATGGCAGAACTCCGCAAGATTGTTTACACTCCTCACATTTATGTAATCAATCTCATTATTGACGGTGAAAGCCACACTGCCATTATGAAGGATTTGCAGTTCCATCCGGTAACCGATGCAGTTCTGCATGTGGATTTCCTTGAAGTAAACGACCAAAAGCCTATAACAATAGGAATTCCTGTTAAACTAGTGGGTCTCGCACAGGGTGTTCGCGATGGCGGACGCATGAACCTTTCCATCCGTAAAATCAACGTGACCGCGCCTTATCAGCAAATCCCTGAACATCTTGATGTTGATGTTACATCATTGCGAATTGGCAAGAGCATCAAGGTTGGCGATCTCTCTTATGAAGGTATTGAGTTGTCAACGAGCAAGGATGTTATCGTATGCTCCATCAAGATGACCCGTGCTGCCGCTTCTGCTGCCGCCGCTGCTGCCGCTGCTGCCGAGGCTGATCAGTAATTATAAATCATTAAATATTACAATTAAGCGCGCCAAATGGAAATGGTGCGCTTTTTTGGTTTTCTCTTGTCTTATGGATAAATTCTTGATAGTTGGCCTTGGTAATCCGGGCATTGAGTATGAAAATACACGCCACAATACAGGGTTCATGGTTCTGGATGCGTTTGCAAAATCGGTTGGCGTTGGGTTTGAAGACAAACGCTATGGTTTCGTGGCAGAAGCGTCTGTAAAAGGTAAAAAGTTGTTTTTGCTTAAACCTACAACTTTTATGAATCTTAGCGGCAATGCCGTGCGGTATTGGCTCAACAAGGAGAATGTTGAACTGTCGCGTTTACTTGTTGTTGTCGATGACCTTTCTTTGCCTCTTGGCGCATTCCGCCTCAAAGGAAGCGGCAGTAATGGTGGGCATAACGGATTGGGCAATATTCAGCAACTGATAGGGGAGCGGTATGCCCGATTGAAGATAGGTATTGGCAATGATTTTGCAAGGGGCAGGCAGGTGGATTGGGTGCTTGGGAGATACAGTAACGATGATTTGGTGTCATTGCAGCCGAGTATTGACACTGCCGTGGAAATAATCAAAAGTTTTGTCCTTTCAGGCTTGGATGCCACGATGAATGGTTTTAATAAATTGGGAAAGAAATAACATGTCGGAAGTTGCAAGAATTGATAAATGGTTATGGGCGGCACGGATATTCAAAACCCGCTCCGTTGCGGCAGATGCATGTAAAAACGGTAGGGTCAAGATAGGCGGCATTAATGTGAAACCCAGTCATACCATCAAGGCTGGGGAAGTGGTTTCTGTCAAGAAATCGCCGGTTGTCTATTCGTTTAAGGTGTTAAAGGCAATAGAGCAACGGGTGGGAGCAAAACTTCTTCCTGAAATATATGAGAATGTAACTGAGGCGAAGCAATATGAATTATTGGAAATGAGTCGCATAAGCGGTTTTGTCGATAGAGCCAGGGGAACGGGACGCCCCACGAAGAAAGAACGCCGCGCTCTTGATGCCTTTGCTGCACCGGTAATGTTCGGATTTGATGAGAATGAGGATGATGACATGGAATAGTTTGGAATGTTGAAGGCGTGGCGTCCAAAGTTTTGGAAGTTTCAATCAAGGCTTCTCTGCAAGACGAACCCGCTACTGTTGGGAAAGTTCTTTACGAAGATACTTGGATGTAAATCCTTTTGTGCTTTTCGCCACTTCTTCCGGTGTGCCGGCAATAAGTATGTTTCCACCGTCCTTGCCACCTTCTGGTCCCATGTCAATAATATGGTCTGCAAGTTTTATCACATCCAGATTGTGCTCTATTATTATTACGGTATTTCCACGATCAACCAGTCTTCCCACAACGTCCATTAGAATTCTGATGTCCTCGAAGTGAAGCCCCGAGGTTGGCTCATCCAATATATAAAGGGTTTTGCCGGTATCCCGTTTGCTTAATTCAGCTGCAAGCTTTATGCGTTGGCTTTCACCTCCCGATAACGTTGTAGAAGGTTGTCCAAGTTTTATATATCCTAATCCGACATCCTGTATGGTCTTTATTTTTTGAAGAATTGACGGCACGTTTTCGAAAAACTCCACGGCATGGTTTATTGTCATGTCAAGGATATCGGCAATGCTTTTCCCTTTATATCTTACCTCAAGGGTTTCACGATTATACCGTTTGCCGTGGCACACTTCACATGGCACCATTACATCGGGCAGGAAGTTCATTTCAATGGATTTGTAGCCATTGCCCTTGCACTCTTCGCAACGTCCGCCTTTGACATTGAAAGAGAACCTCCCAGGCTTGTAACCCCTGATTTTCGCTTCCGGCAGTCCGACAAACAGTGAGCGGATATCGCTGAAGACCCCTGTATATGTGGCAGGGTTGGAGCGTGGCGTGCGACCCAAAGGTGATTGATCGACATTCACCACTTTGTCTGTGTTTTCCATGCCGTCAATGCTGTCGTATGGCAAAGGCTTCTTCTGCGAGCGGTAAAAATGTTGGCTCAGAATGGGCTGCAAGGTTTCGTTTATGAGAGTGGATTTCCCGGAACCGCTTACTCCTGTCACGACAATGAGTTTGCCAAGCGGAAACTCCACATCTATGTTTTTCAGATTGTTGCCTCTTGCTCCTCGAAGGACAATGCTTTTTCCGTTGCCATGCCTGCGTTCTTCGGGTACGGTTATTTGCCGCTTTCCGTTCAGGTAATCTGACGTAATGGTGCTGCTTTTCAGCATTTGCCGAGGCGTTCCCTGGAACACGACTTCACCGCCTCGTATTCCTGCCTTTGGCCCTATGTCGACGATATAATCGGCATTGAGCATCATTTCTTTATCATGTTCCACAACAATGACAGTGTTGCCCAAATCTCTTAGTTTCTTGAGTGAATGTATGAGCCGGTCATTGTCACGTTGGTGCAGTCCGATGCTTGGTTCGTCAAGTATATAAAGGACATTCACAAGTTGTGAGCCTATTTGTGTGGCAAGCCTTATGCGCTGGCTTTCGCCACCTGAGAGAGACACTGACGGTCTGTTGAGGGATAGGTAGTTGAGACCGACATCAAGCAAAAAGTCAATACGTTTACCGATTTCTTTTAATATCTCTGCTGCAATTTCTTTTTGACGGGAGTCAAGACACTTGCCGACTTCATTAATCCATGCACGCAACTGGCTTAAATCCATGTCGGACAGTTGCGAGATGTTCTTGTCAAAGATGCGGTAGGAGAGAGCTTCACGGTTAAGTCTCTGCCCATGGCATTCCGGACACTCGCACGTGGCAAGAAACTGGTCTGCCCATTTCTGTCCCTTTGCAGTGTCATCGCTCTCGATTACGGTGCGAAGATATTTTATCACTCCATCGAATGTCGTGAACAAATCACTTGATGTGTGTATTGTTTCCTTGTCTATTCTTATCGTTTCAAGCGAGCCATACAGTATTTCCGACAACACTTCGTCCGGTATTTCGTCGATTGGATTCTTGAGAGTGCACCCGTTCTTTTTCAAAAGAGCCTCTATCTGCCAGAATATCATCTGATTCTTATATTTGCCGAGAGGAATTATTGCACCGTCGTAAATGGAGGCAGAGGAGTCGGGTATTATCTTTTTTATGTCAATTTCATTAATGTAGCCGAGTCCCTTGCACCGCGGACAGGCTCCTTCCGGCGAATTGAACGAAAAGATGTTAGGGGCAGGGTCTTTATACGAAAGCCCTGTTGTCGGGCACATAAGGCGTTTTGAATAGTTTTTTGCTTCGCCGGTGTCTTTGTCAAGTATCATGATCAAACCGTCGCCTTGTCGCATTGCAACATTGATACTTTTCTTGAGCCTGTCGAGAAAAGAATCCTTCATTATCATTTTGTCGATGACAACTTCTATGTTATGGTTCTTGTAACGGTCGGTTTTAAGTCCTTGTACGATTTCTTTGATTTCGCCATCTATGCGTGCATAAAGATAACCTTTGCGACGCAAACTTTCGAAAAGTTCGCGATAATGCCCTTTCCTTTGTCTCACTACCGGTGCAAGGATGAAGATCTTTTCCCCCAAATACTTATCTGAGATCATCTGCAGAATCTTTTCTTCTGTGTATTTCACCATCTTTTCTCCCGAAGCGTAGCTGTACGCAGTTCCAATACGGGCAAACAGAAGACGCAGGTAGTCGTATATTTCAGTGGTAGTGCCTACCGTGGAGCGTGGATTTTTGTTCGTCGTTTTTTGTTCTATGCTGATGACCGGACTCAATCCTTTCACTTCATCCACGTCCGGACGCTCCATTTCTCCGAGAAAGTTCCGCGCGTATGCGGAGAATGTCTCGATGTACCGTCGCTGCCCTTCTGCGTAGATTGTGTCAAAGGCAAGTGACGATTTTCCGGAACCGCTAAGTCCCGTGAAAACAGTAAGACTTCCCCGGGGTATCTCCACATCCACATCCTTTAAATTATGGACGCGGGCACCTCTGACTGTGATTTTGTCTTCAATCATGCCTATTCAGTAGTAGTGCCACTTCCTGTGGTTTCGTCATATCCACGAAGTAAGTTCACATCTCTTTTAATATTGTATTTTATGCCGTCGGCACCTTTTGCCTTGACAAGTACATAATAAACGCCTTCTTTCACCGCTTTTCCGTTGTAAGTGCCGTCCCATCCGTCGGCAGGGTTTGTCCATTCGTACAATTTCTGTCCCCATCTGTTGAATATGTACGCGTGGAACTCAACAAGGCTCTGATAACCTGATTTTGCTTTATACACATCGTTTATTCCGTCACCGTTCGGGGAGAACGCATTGGGCATCTCAAGTTTGCTTTCTGAGATGGTTACCCTTATCGGTTCGCTTTCTGACCAATACTCTTGGGTGTATGCCACAGTATCGTTGCCTTGGGTGAAGGTGGCGTAAAGTTCTATCTTGTGTGAGCCCGCCTGTGTAAATGTATATTCCGTGTTTTCTTCATATCTTATCAAGTACGGGTCTTTTTCTTCCGCTAATGTAAATCTCCACTCGTAATGTGCTGCCCAGCTTCCCGTATTTGCCGCATTGGCATAAAAATGTGCTGTTAGGGGAGCAGAGCCGGAAATGGTCGTCGCAGTCTCTTCACCTTCGTCTGTGGTAAAAATAGCTACGGGCGAGATGGTCGGAGTCTCATCAGCGTATGTAGGTTGGCAGAAGATGGTCAATGTCATCAATACTGCCAATAGGGTGTGTTTCATATCCTTCATTTGTACCTGTCCTTTAAAGTGGATTATTGGTTCTTCCCCTTTTTAATGATATTGTCTATATCATCAAATTCTTTACCCATATTCAGGTTTAAATAAATGGTATAAAGCGGCAATGCCCATTTGGAAACTTCCAATGGCTCAAGCTGCCGGTAACGTTGCATAAAAGGCAATGCCTTTTGGAAAAGGGAATTAATGGCATTTCGACTCTTGCGTGAATGTTTGTTGCTGCTGTTTTCTATGTTCACAGCCTGGTTGTAGTGGGCGAGTCCTATATTAAGGTAAGCACCGCTCAAACTGTCGTTTTGTGCAATGAGTTTTTCACATATCGCGATGCAGTCATCAAATTTGTTCTGCCGGAGCAGTGCAGTGCTCTTGGCGAAAAGCACCACGTTGTTTGTGTTGTCCAAAGAGAGGGCTGAGTCACATAGTTTCAATGTTGTATCCATGTCTCCCGTTTTGAAATGGTAGTCGTACAAACGCGGGAAAAAGTACATGGATTTGGGATATTTTGCAAACCCCTCAGTCAAGGCTCTGATGTATGAGACAGTATCATTCTCAGACTTGTATGTTTCTGCCAGATATTGTAGCGTAAGGTCAAGATTGACTGTATCCAACTTTGCCAATTCCTTGTATTTGAGTGTTTTGTTTGCATCGGCAAGTTTATACCCGCAATAAAGTGCCATGAAAGAAGCTCTGTATAGTTTGGTGTCGTTTGCAAAATCCACGCCCGTGAAGATTGGCTGTCCGTGACAGTCGATATAAGTGTCAAAGAAATTGAATGCTTGGTCATAATCTTGCTTTTTGGAAAAAAACATTCCGCCATTGTATATGTTTGCTCTGTAAGAATTCAGGTACTCTGCGTGTTTTTTTCTGTACTTCGGCGTTTTGTCACTTGCTACCTCAACCGAGTCGAAAGACTCGAGTATCAGGAACATCTTACGCGCATTGATAAAAAGTTTTGATGTGTCTGATTGTTGTTTAAGGTATAGTTTTTCATTGTCCTGTTCATATTGTTTCCGTACTGCATCGAAAAGAATGAGCCATATCTTTTCATTGCTTCGGTTTGCAGAATCTTTCAATAAATTTTGCATGCTTGTTTCTGCTTGCACCAGATTGTTCCCTTTCTTGACCCAGTCCTTGGCTTGGGAAATCTCTTTTTTTTGTGCATTGGCAAAGGTCATGGAGACTAATGAAAATACAATGACAATGAAAACCTTTTTAGACATATCCAATCAGAAATTATTATACGTGTTTTAATAAGAAAACCGATTGCGTGAACAAAGCTACACGCATTGATTTGAGTGCACCTTGTTCACGCAGTCTTCATTTAGACAGAGCAGTGCTCTCGTCCTTTATTGTGCCAACTCTTTTGTGCGTGCGTCGTTTTCGCCGTACAGGTTGTAATAGGTGTTGTAGAGCAGGTATTTCCAGTTGGCACGCTCTTGGTTGGGATCGAGCTGGCGCGCCTTTTCAAGATAGCCTTGTGTCTGTTCCAGTAACGGCTTCTGCTGCTTCTCGTCGGCCAGTGTCGATGCTTTCATGTTGATGCAGTAGCCGAGCCATGTGAGTACGAGTGCATCGTCTTTTGCCTCGTTGGCTTTCTTGAAGTCGGCAATGGCCTCGTCCCATTTGCTGTCGTTCATTTCGGCTTGCCCCTTCACTGCCAGTGCCATGAAGTCGTTGGGATGGTTGGAAAGGCGGTCGTTTATGAGTGCGCTCTGTTTGTCTTTCATTCCGAGCGAACCGTAGAGTGTGGCGAGATTGCTGAAAATGTTCTCGTTGTTCTTGTCTTTTGCGTAGAGCTGTTCGAAGGTGCCTGCACACTTCACCGAGTCTTCTCTCGTCTTCATTGACTGCTGCATGAGAGCCATTTTCACGTTGAGTGCGTCTTTGTATGATGCGGTGTCTTCGAGAGCCACGTCAATGTATTTGTTGGCCAAGTCGATGTCCTTGTCCTGATAAGCCAGAATTCCGGCCACGCGGGCCACTTCGCCGAGGTAAATGTCGGGAGCTTTTGTCTTGTCGAAATCGCCGAAGAGGGGCGAAACGCCGCTCTCAATGTAGCTTGAGAAGAATTTGAGTGCGGTTTTGTTGTCCCCTTTCAGGCGGGCGTCCTCTCCGACGTTTATAAGGTGAACACGCAGACCCCAGAGCGCGTTCTGGTTCTTTTTGTGGAATTTCGGGGCTACTTTGCCCTTGGCGTTGGGCTTTTGGTCATACTTGTCACACTCTGTTGCATCGGAAAGTGCCTTGGCAAGGGCTTCATACATGCCTTCGGTGTCAACCGGCTTGTCGCCTTTCTGTCCCATTTGTTTCATCATCTGATTTTCCTGCAAGGTGGCGTTTTCCTTGTTCACTTTTTCAAGCGACAGTTCGACGAGCTTGTTGTAGCCCTTGGCCTTTTCTTCGTTTCCGAGCGAGGAAATGCAAGCATTGAGTGCAGACTGTGCTTCGGCATAGTCCTTGGCCTTCAATACACTCTTGATGTCCTGTGCATTGGCTGATGATGCAGCGGCAACCATCAGTGCCATGATAAATAACTTTTTCATAAATGCAGTGTTTTTGTTGATTTGTAAATGTCTTGTTATTCTTCTGAGCCGTTGTCGGGCGTGTCATTTGTGGTTTGCTCCTCGGCCACTTTCTCTTCAAGTTCCGAGCTCATCACCTTGCACACGCTTGCTATGACATCGTTCTTTTTTGTCAGGTTAATCAGCCTTACACCTTGTGTGGCACGTCCCATCACACGGCAGTCTGACACGGCAAGGCGTATGGCAATGCCGCTCTTGTTGATGATCATAAGGTCGTTCTTGTCGGTGACATTCTTAATGGCTACGAGTTTTCCTGTCTTGTCAGTTATGCTGAATGTCTTCACGCCCTTGCCGCCTCGGTTTGTCTTGCGGTAATCCTCGACCTGCGAGCGTTTGCCGTAACCGTTTTCGCTCACCACCATGACGGTTTCTGTCGTGGCATCGTTCACGACAATCATGCCAACCACCTGGTCGTCGTCGCCGTCAAGGCGCATTCCTCTTACGCCAGTGGAGACACGCCCCATCGAGCGGATTGCCTCCTCGTCGAAACGTACGGCGCGACCGTTGCGGTTCGCCAGGATAAGCTCGTTATGCCCGTTTGTCAGACGGACATCCACCACTTCGTCTCCATCGGCAATATTGATGGCTATCACGCCGTTTGTGCGCGGATGTGAGTATGCTTCAAGACCGGTCTTCTTCACCGTACCGTTCTTTGTGGCAAAGACGACATAGTGTGACTTCACGAATTCCTCGTCATCAAGTCCGCGCAGACGCAGCATCGCATTCACGGAATCGTCGCTTTCAATGTTGAGCATGTTCTGTATGGCACGCCCCTTGAAGTTCTTGTCTCCTTCCGGGATTTCGTAGCATTTGAGCCAGTAACAACGCCCTTTGCGTGTGAAGAAAAGCATTGTTTGGTGCATTGTGGCAGGATAGATGTATTCGGTGAAATCCTGCTCGCGTGTACGGGCTCCCTTTGAACCCACGCCACCGCGCGCCTGCTCACGGTATTCGCTCAGTTGAGTGCGTTTGATGTAACCAAGGTGACTCACTGTAATGACTACCGGATCGTTGGGGTAGAAGTCTTCCGCATTGAACTCATGTTCGTATGGTTTGATTTCTGTACGGCGGGCATCGCTGTACTTCTCCTTTACCTCGAGAAGCTCGTCTTTCATGACTTTCTTGCAAAGCTCCGGATCCTCAAGGATTGATTGCAGGTAAGCGATGCGCTTTTCAAGCTCGTCGTATTCCGCATGGAGTTGATCCATACGCAAACCGGTGAGTTGTGAAAGACGCATATCGACAATTGCCTTTGATTGCAATTCGTCAAGTTCGAAACGATGTTCCAGGTTTCGCTGCGCTTCTGAAGGGGTCTTGCTTGCCCTGATAATATGCACAACTTCATCAATGTTGTCACAGGCAATTATCAAGCCTTGCAGGATGTGTGCACGCTCTTGTGCTTTTTTAAGCTCGAATTTCGTGCGGCGTATTGTCACGTCGTGGCGGTGCTCGACAAAGTAACCAACGCAATCCTTGAGTGACAACAGGCGGGGACGTCCTTTTACCAAAGCAATACAATTGACCGAGAATGAACTTTGCATCTGTGTCATTTTGTACAACTTGTTAAGGATTACGTTTGCATTGGCATCACGTTTCACATCAACGACAATACGCATGCCTTGGCGTCCAGACTCATCATTGACATTTGATATTCCTTCGAGCTTGCCTTCCTTTACAAGTTCGGCTATATTCATCACCAGATCGGCCTTGTTCACGCCGTAAGGAATTTCAGTGACAACAATTTTGTCGTGTGCCTCGCCGCTTTCAATCTCTGACTTTGCCCTGATGGCAATACGGCCACGGCCTGTCTCGTATGCCGACCTCACGCCTTGCAGTCCGTAGATATATGCGCCGGTGGGGAAGTCAGGAGCTTTAATGTACTCCATCAGTCCATCAACGTCAATGTCCGGATTGTCTATGTATGCGCAGCAGCCGTCGATTACCTCACCGAGGTTGTGGGTGGGAATGTTGGTGGCCATACCTACGGCGATACCGTTGGCACCATTTACAAGAAGGTTCGGTATCTTTGTCGGCATTACAGATGGCTCGAGCAAGGTGTCATCGAAGTTGCTCACCATATCCACCGTGTCTTTATCCAAATCGTCCATGATGTGCTCGCCCATCTTTGCAAGTCGGCATTCTGTATAACGCATGGCTGCCGGCGAATCCCCATCGACGGATCCGAAGTTTCCTTGCCCATCAACGAGCATATAACGCATGTTCCAGTTTTGTCCCATACGGACCAAAGCTCCATATACCGAGCTGTCGCCATGTGGATGATATTTACCCAGCACTTCACCAACGACACGAGCACATTTCTTGTATGGGCTGGTACTTGTGTTGCCGATTCCGAGCATTCCGTAAAGGATGCGTCGGTGTACGGGTTTGAATCCGTCACGAACATCGGGGAGGGCACGGGCTACAATAACTGACATACTGTAGTCGATATAAGAAGATTTCATCTCCTCTTCGATGTTTATCTTCAAAATCCTGTCTTGATCAACTGTCTGATTTTCGTCCATTTTCTGTTATTTGTTTGTTTCGTTTTCTGCAAGAAACGTGCTTGCGGTTGTTGGCAAACGGCGCGGATGGACAATCACTTCAACCTTGCCGGTTTGCCGAAAAATCGCGTGGAATGGCGTTTCTTTTCGTTTTTACGCGTTTCGATACAATTTATTCAAGTGTAAAATTAGTAAAAAAAGCTGACATGGGAGGTAAGGTAACGCATAAAAAACAATAAATTAAGCATTATTAAAAGGACAACCTCTGAAAACTATTGGCATTTACAATATTGTGAAAGGTCTTTTCTTATCTCGCAGGCACGTTTTTCCGTAAGTGGTGGAACGCCTTTCAGGGGATATTCGAGATGCAGCTGCCCGTACTTGTATTCTCCAAGTGTATGGTATGGCAGGATTTCTATCTTTTTCACGCAACTGTACTTTTCAACATGTCGTCCCAACTGATGCAACCAATGGTCATCGTCGGTAATGCCGGGCACAACCACATGGCGCACCCAGGTCGCGATGCCACGTTCTTCGAGTTTGTCGAGAAACAAAAGGTTGTTCTTTTGTTGAACGCCGGTGAGCCTCGGGTAAAGCTCGGCATCCATTGTCTTTATGTCGAGCAAGGCAAGATCCGTGTTGTCAAGTACCCGCATGGCACGTTCGTCGCAAATTATGCCGCTGGTGTCAAGTGCTGTATGCAATCCTTCTTTGTGGCAGAGTCCGAAAAACTCGGCAATGAATTCGGCTTGAAGAAGAGGCTCTCCACCGGAAACAGTCACTCCTCCGTTTTTTATGAAAGCCCTGTATTTCAAAGCTTCATCAAGCAACTCTTGAGGCGTGAGTTCATATTGGCATTTCCCTTTTGGATTCCATGTGTCAGGATTGTGACAATAAAGGCAACGCAGAGGGCAACCTTGCATGAATGCCACAAAACGGATTCCCGGACCATCTACAGTTCCAAAGGATTCGATGGAATGAATTTTGCCAATCATCATGTGTCGGGTTTTCTTTGCTCTTTTTTAATCAGACAGAATGTCGATGTCTCCATTTAACGGGTCTGAAATGATGTCGTTTGTAGGAGCAGGAAAATCCATGCTGTTCATCTTGCTGCCGATGATTTCCGAACCGAACGGATTGCCGTTGTTTGTGTACGGTTTTTCCGGGTCTTGGAATCGTGTGAACTCGCCGCGGAAAGTCAGCAAAATGTCACCGGTTGCACCTTTACGGTGCTTGGCTATGATAATTTGTGCCATGCCGCGTAAGTCATTTCCTTTTTCATCAGTGAGTATGTGATAGTATTCGGGGCGGTGAACGAAGAGAACCATGTCGGCATCCTGCTCAATGGCACCCGATTCTCTCAAATCGCTGAGTTGTGGACGTTTGCCGTCAATACCGTTGCTGTTGTCACGGCTTTCCACCGAACGGTTGAGCTGTGACAGGGCAAGTATCGGTATGTCAAGCTCCTTGGCAAGCCCTTTAAGGGATTGCGAAATCTTTGAAACCTCTTCCTGGCGGCTGCCGAACCGCATGCCGTTGGCATTCATCAGCTGCAAGTAGTCCAGCATGATTATCTTCACTCCCTTTTCCCTTACCAGACGGCGTGCCTTGGTGCGCAATTCGAAGATGGAAAGGCCGGGAGTGTCATCGATGTACAGGGGAGCGCCTTGTAGCAGGCGTATGTTTTTGTCAAGACGTTCCCATTCGTCGGGGGAAAGCTGTCCGTTGAGCATCTTGTTGCCGGGTATCTCGCACACGTTGGAGATAAGGCGGTTCACAAGTTGAACGTTGTTCATTTCAAGGGAGAAGAAGGCTATGGGCGTTTCGTGGTCCACGGCAATGTTCTTTGCGAGCGACAGGGCAAAGGAGGTCTTGCCCATTGCGGGGCGTCCGGCTATGATGACAAGGTCGGAGTTTTGCCACCCGCTCGTCTTTTCGTCTAACTTTTGAAAGCCTGTCGGTACGCCGGTGAGACCGCCGGCGTTCGCTGATGCACTTTGCAAGATTTGCAGGGCCCGTGTGATAACCGGGTCTATTTGCACATAATCTTTCTTCATGTTGTGCTGTGACAGCTCGAACAAGCTGCCTTCCGCCTCTTGCATGAGTTCATCTACATCTACGGTTGCATCGAAAGCCTTTGTTTCGATGACACTGGCGTATGAAATGAGTTGGCGTGCAAGGGATTTTTGGGCAAGGATTTTGGCATGATACTCAATGTGTGCAGATGATGCGACATGAGAGCTTAAATCCACAATATATGCCGGTCCGCCGATATCGTCGATTGTCCCCTCGCGCTTCAATTCATCGACAACCGTCATGATATCGACGGGATTTTCATTTATGCTGAGTGTCTGTATCGCCTTGAAAATCTTTTGGTGTCTTGGCTCATAAAAAGTCTCTGGCTTGAGTGTCTCGGATACCATGGAGAAGGCATCCTTGTCTATCATCAAGGCACCAAGCACCACCTTCTCCACATCTACATCTTGTGGTTGCAGATGACCGTAAGTCTTGTCGAAAGCCTGACTTTGACCTCTTGAAGGTTTGCTTTGCGTTTTCTTTTCAGTCATTGGAGGGGTAGGCATTACTTTATTGTCATGTTGTTTTTAGGGAATATTACTGTCGGCTGAAACTTTTTGGCTTCCTCGAAGTCCATTAGCGCATAAGACATTATTATTATTGTATCTCCGACAGTCACTTTTCGTGCGGCAGCTCCATTCAGGCATATACAACCGCTGCCTCTTTCACCTTTTATGATGTAGGTCTCAAATCTTTCGCCATTGTTGTTGTCCACGACCTGTACTTTCTCACCTTCTATCATGTTGGCAGCATCCATCATGTCTTCATCGATGGTTATGCTTCCCATGTAGTTCAGGTTTGCTTCGGTCACGGTGACGCAATGTATTTTCGACTTCAATACTTCTATCATCATTTTTCAATTGCCTTTCTGTAAGTTATATGGTCAATAAGCCGTATCGGCGTATTGCCGCAATAAACGGTGATGCACCCCACAATGTAGTTGCTCTCGTCCCAAGATGAAACATCTGTCAATGTGTTGCCATTGACGATGGAGAAATACTCTACCCTTAGGCCGTCTTCCTTGTCTATGTTTTTAATGACATAGTCATGGGTCTCTTTTGGACTGTGGCTTTGTGAAAAGGCCACACTCTCTCCCAAAACGGAATATATGCGTGGGGCGATTGCACGCTCGGAGGCTGTAAGGAGTGCGTTTCTGGAACTTTTTGCCAAGCCGTCTTCTTCGCGGATTGTCGGGCATTCGACAATTGTCACAGCTGCTCCTATGTAATGGACAAGCTCCTTGACTACAGCTATTTGCTGCCAATCTTTCTCTCCGAAGTACGCGCGGTCGGGGCGGACAATGTAAAAGAGGCGTGAAACCACTTGGCATACGCCGTTGAAATGTCCGGGACGGTGCGCTCCCTCCATCACCGTAGTCACAGGGGGAAAGTCGAATGTCCTCGTATCCGGGGTCGGATACATCTCTTTTACGGACGGGGCAAAAACGATGTCGGCTCCGCATTCATCCGTCAGAGTGCAGTCACGGTCAAGAGTGCGGGGGTATCGTTCGAGGTCGTTCTTGTCGTTAAATTGTGTTGGGTTGAGAAAAACGGAAACTATGGTGATGCCGTTCTCTTTTACGCTCCGCTTTACGAGCGATGCGTGCCCCTCGTGGAGTGCACCCATTGTCGGCACGAGTCCAATACTTTTACCTTTTTTCCGGGCTTCGAACAGTTCGTTTTGTAATCCTACGATATTATCAATTACTTTCATCCTACTGTATGCAATTTCCATGCAAAATAACAACATTTTTCTTAAACAAGGAAAAATAAATTCAAAAATATGACAATTCTGCGGACATAATAAGCCTTAATTCAAGAAAAGGGACGCTGTTAAAACTTTTTTTTGTAACTTTGTAGCACAGTATGTTGGGGCGTGGACACAATTGCGTGTCTGTGGCTTCTGTATCATATTTATTTATAAAACAGCATGGCAAAGAAAATTCTATTCATCAATCAGGAGATAGCTCCTTATGTCCCGGATTCGGAAATGTCCGTAAATGGTAAAGATATTCCAAGCAAGATGCAGGAGGACGGATATGAAATCCGGACTTTTATGCCCAAATGGGGGAATATCAATGAGCGTAGAGGACAGTTGCATGAGGTTATCAGGTTGTCAGGAATGAATATCGTCATTGACGACACAGACCATCCGCTAATTATTAAAGTGGCTTCCATCCCGCAGACACGCCTTCAGGTTTACTTCATCGACAATGATGATTATTTTATGAAGCGCAAGATGACATTTGATGAAAGAGGCGAGGAGTACAGTGATAACGGTGAGAGGGCGATATTTTTTGCACGCGGGGTATTGGAGACTGTAAAAAAGCTCAGATGGATGCCGGACATTATTCACTGTCAAGGCTGGATGGGTTATGTGGTGCCGTTTTTTATGAAGACAGCATACCGCAACGAGCTGTTGTTTGCCAACACTAAGGTCGTGACTTCTGTTTATGATGAAGTTCTTGAAAGCAGTATAAACGGGAACTTCAAGAAGTGCGTCGAGTTTAAGGACATTGCGCAAGATGCGCTGGCTGCATATAGCGACGCTTTCAATTTTGATGAATTCGGCAAATTGGCAGTGGATTATAGTGATGCGGTAATTGAGGCTGTCCCCAATGCCAACGGCAAACTTATCGCCTATGCCAAAGGAAAAGGCATCCCCGTGCTGGATTGTGTTGAGGGTAACAAAGTGGATGCCTACAAGGCGTTTTATGAACAATATCTCTAAATGGGGTAACGGACTTATGATGAAAACAACAATTTGGGTTAGTACGCTGTTCGCCTCTGTCCTTGCAGTTTCATGCGATGATACTACGGGCACTATCGGAGGTTCTCTTATTGACAACTTGGATCATCTGGAAATCACAACCGATACGTTCAGTGTGGAAACAAGGTCAATTGTGTCAGACTCTGTGCTTTCGCGAAATGTCACAGGTTATTTGGGAAAGGTGAGAGATCCGGAGACTGGGGCTTATCTTACGAGTGACTTTATGACCCAATTCTATTCCATTGAAGATTTCAGCTTGCCGACACAAGACAGCATAAAAAGCCGTATTGATGGGGAAGTGGTTGCCGACTCGTGCGAGATACGCCTGTATTATCAGGATTTCTATGGAGATTCTCTCTCAACGATGAAGCTTGCAGCCTATGAACTTGACAAACCGATGTCTGAGGACGAAATGTATTATTCCAATTTTGATCCTGAGAAGGAGGGGTATGTGCGCAGGGACGGATTCTCTATCAACAAGATGTACACGCTTGCCGACAAGAACGTGGCTTTAAGCAAGCGGAATGAATCCGATTACATTCCGAACATTAGCATTCGTTTGGACAAGGAATATACCGATAAGGAGGGGAAGAAGTACAACAACTTCGGAACTTACATTCTTAGGAAGTATTATGAAAACCCCGCTGATTTCAAGAACGCTTATACGTTTATAAACAATGTTGTTCCCGGGTTCTATTTCAAGACAAAGGGTGGCTTGGGTTCAATGGCATATATTTACCTTAGTCAGTTGAATGTGTATTTCCGCCATGCCTATAAGAGTACAATCACCACATCGAGCGGAGAGAGTAAGGACACACTGTATGTTGGTGCCGGCGTTGCTGCCTTCCCGGGTACAGAGGAGGTGTTGCAGACCAGCCGTATCGATAATGACAAGAGTGCCATTTCGCAGATGGTTGCCGACAATTCATGTACATATATAAAGTCACCGGCTGGAATATTCACCGAGATGACACTGCCGGTGGATGAAATTCTTAGAAGCCACGAAAATGACACCATCAACTCAGCAAAAGTGGTGCTTACACGCATGAACAGCAATGGTTTGAACAGCAACTTCACATTGGATGCCGCACAGACTCTGTTGATGATACCGAAGGGTGAAATCCATTCATTTTTTGAACTTGGCAAAGTCGCGGACTATAAAACATCATTCATTGCATCATTCAACAGCACCTATAACACATACACGTTCAACAACATCGGTAGCCTTATCAAGTATCTTGGCAAGAATGCCGACCGTTCAACCCCTGATTGGAACAAGGTGGTAATCGTGCCGGTGACAGTCACCGTCAATAGTACGACCGGTGAATTGACAAAGGTGGCGCATGACATGTCTATGACAAGTACGCGTTTGGTTGGCGGAAGCCAGAATCCGTACTCGCCCCTTAAAATAAGTGTGATTTACAGCAAATTCAAGTAAAGTTGTTTCAATGGCAGATAATTTTCTTGAGCGCAAGCGTCGGGAT
>CAVBVK010000033.1:0-8987 GCA_963599085.1 bacterium
GTTTAATGTCCTCACCATCTTTACGTCCTAACAGGCGGTCAACCGTTTTTATAAGCACATGCACTATATCAATGTTTTTCCATTCGTTAAACCCTCCAATATTATAATTATCAGCAACTTTTCCATTATGGAAAATCACATCTATTGCACGTGCATGGTCTTCCACATAAAGCCAGTCGCGCACATTCAGTCCTTCACCATACACCGGCAACGGTTTGCGGTTGCAGATGTTATTGATGAACAACGGAATCAGCTTTTCCGGGAATTGATATGGGCCATAATTGTTTGAGCAGTTGGTTACAATAGTAGGCATACCGTAAGTGTCGTGGAATGCACGCACAAAGTGGTCGCTGCTCGCCTTTGAGGCAGAATACGGTGAATGCGGATTATATTTTGTCGTTTCCGTAAAGAACTTCGTACCGTAAGCATGGTGATGATCAGACGAAGCTTTTGTTGTGAATGGTGATTCTAAGCCTTCCAGGTTTGTAAGTTCCAATGCGCCATACACCTCATCGGTAGAAATGTGGTAAAACAGTTTGCCTTCATATTTCTCAGGAAGCAACTCCCAATACTCTTTCGCAGCCTGAAGCAATGTCAGCGTACCCATGACATTTGTCTTTGCAAAAGTGAACGGGTCTTTAATCGACCTGTCCACATGGCTTTCTGCCGCCAAATGGATTATGCCATTGACATGGTTGTCAGCCATCAGTTTCTTGACCGAATCATAATCACAGATGTCGCCTTTGACGAAAGTGTAGTTTGGCGCATCCTTTATGTCATCAAGGTTTGCGAGATTACCGGCATAAGTGAGCTTGTCAAGGTTTATGATATGATAATCAGGATACTTTTTCACAAAGAGCCTCACAACGTGGCTTCCGATAAATCCTGCGCCACCGGTAATAATTATGTTTCGCTTCATAGTCGTTGTTTTTTATGTCTGTACACTTCAGTTTTCATTTGATTTCCATCTCAATTGCTGCGGGGTATATACGCCAAGGGTCAAAATATGCAGCACAGCTGTTCGCCATATTCCGGAGCGTCAGCTTTGGCTTGCCGCTATACACACGTTTCCCATTAAGACGGACTGTTACCTTTTTGCCCAAATCCACGAGCTGACTGTTCAAGTAAAGCGTTATTCTTCCACTTTTGGCAGGCTTGTAATGCCTTATAAATGCCATGTCAATGTCCCAGTTAGGGTCTTTCTTCGTAATTTCATATTCCACTTCGCTCACCTTGAGGTCTATGTCATTGCCATTGATGTTCATCTCATAGTAAGTGCGTGAACTGAAATCCTTGTTTGAACGCTCATGTACATATATATTATAGAAGCCGTCACGATAGAGGCTGTCCATCTCGAAATTTTCCCAATACACCTGTTTGGGGTACGGATTTCTAACATGCTGTCGCAGCCAAGGTGTCGTGGGCTTATAGTCAATGTGGTGCCCTCGTCCCGGAATGAGCTCTATACGGTGGTTGAAATGCGATTTGTGCAAGGCCTGTATGCTGTCGAAGGCAAGCATTGTCGCTTTCGTGAAAATATCACGATAAAAGCCGGCATCTTCTGCACCGGTGAGCAATGAGAAGCCAATGTTGGCACAGTTTTCCACCGGGGCGTTTCTGAGAGGCTCTCCTCCGGCCATAGGCCCTGCCCCGGCCCAATAGTCAGCGTAAAACGATGCAAGCCGCTGGCTACCGTATCCTCCTTCGGAAATGCCAACGACATAAAGGCGGTTGGCATCGACATCGCCGGAAGCCAACGCCAGTCTCAGCAGTTTCTGCCACCCCCATTGTTTTGCCCTCTGCCACCAACGGTAATATTTCCCTTCATTTGGAATCTGAGGTATGAAATAAACGGATGGGGCATCATCGAATTTCTGAGCCAATTGCAGACTGGTATGCCATTCATAGTCCTTTGGGCCGGAACCATGTAGATATAAAAATAGCGGCAAGGCATCAGGCTTTTCACCGCTGCATGTCTTAAATCCGTAGTAATAAGGCATTACAGCTTCCGGTTCGAGTGATTCTGGCATGTTCCATTTCCCTTGGCGCGTACTGTCAAGTGCGGCCAAGCCGATAAGTTTTTCTTCGTTCAAAGAGCTGTTGGCTTGCTTCCAGGCTTCCCATACAAAGGCTTGATATTCCTCTATTTCTGACTGTTTTAATGTAACCTCGCTTTCAAATTCTATATTCCTGCCATTAATGCGGTCTGTGAAAAAATCCGTCAGATTATGCCTGATCTGGCTGTTGTCTTTGCTGTCCGCTTCTGCGGTTGTCGTGACAGTCAGGCAGGCTGCGGCAATGATGATTGTTTTGGTAAGTGTTCTTTTCATAGACAAGAGTGTTCTAAAATACTGTTCAGTGAGTAATATTCGTATAATGCAAAGGTAAGGTATTTTTTCGTTTTGCACAAATGGATGAATGGGTCTTTCTGATTATATCCTGATTATTTACTGATTATTTAGACTAATTTCTTTTGGAAAAATCGGTACAAAGTTGTGACATTCATCAAATATTTATATCTTTGTGTCTGTTTTTGATATAGTAACCTCGCAAACACATCATGCCATTAACACGGGACAACGGTACGGCGTGATGGCAATAGATATAAGGGATTATTAACTTATTCACAAATAAAATAAAGGATATGGAAAACAATAAGGAACTCATTGCACAGTGTGAAGCAAAAGCATCACAGTGGCTGTCTCCGTCTTTTGATGAAGAAACAAGAAGGGATGTGCAGTCAATGCTTGACAACAACGACAAGACCGACCTGATTGAGTGTTTCTATAAAGACTTGGAATTTGGCACAGGCGGACTTCGCGGCATAATGGGTGCCGGTTCCAACCGCATGAATGTTTATACTGTCGGTATGGCGACCCAGGGTTTTGCCAATTACCTTAAAAAGAATTTCGCTGACAGAAAGAAAATTTCAGTGGTTGTGTGCCACGATTGCCGTAACAACAGCCGCCTTTTTGCTGAAACTGTGGCCAACATATTTTCCGCAAACGACATAAAGGCATATTTGTTTGATGATATGCGCCCCACCCCTGAATGTTCGTTCGCAATTCGTCACCTCGGATGTCAGGCAGGTGTGAACATCACGGCATCGCACAATCCTCGCGAATACAATGGCTATAAAGCATATTGGGAGGACGGGGCACAGGTGCTGGCACCTCACGACACCGGTATTATTGACGAAGTGAACATGGTAAAGGTGGAAGATGTCAAGTTCGACAGAAACGAAAAGCTTATCCAGATAATTGGCGAGGATATTGACAATGTATATCTTGACGATGTTCAGAAAATATCCATCGACCCGGAAGTAATCAAGCGGCAGAAGAATTTGAAGATAGTCTATACCCCACTCCATGGCACCGGCATGACATTAATTCCACGAAGCCTGAAACAATGGGGCTTTGAAAACGTCCATTGCGTGAAAGAACAGATGGTGAAGAGCGGCGATTTCCCGACGGTAAAGAGTCCTAACCCGGAAAACGGTGAGGCTCTTACCCTTGCACTTCGCGATGCAAAAGAAATCGATGCGGACATCGTCATGGCTTCCGACCCTGATGCCGACCGTGTGGGCATGGCATGCAAGAATGACAAGGGAGAATGGATTCTAATTAACGGCAACCAGACATGCCTTATCTTCCTGTATTACATCATCAAAAACCGTAAGCAGACAGGTAAAATGCAGCCTACTGACTTCATCGTGAAAACCATTGTAACGACAGAGGTAATACGCAAGATTGCGGAGAAGGAAAACATTGAAATGCGCGACTGCTACACCGGTTTCAAGTGGATTGCAAGAGAAATCGCCTTGTCGGAAGGCAAGCAGCAGTACATAGGCGGCGGCGAAGAGAGCTATGGTTTCTTGGCTGAGGACTTTGTCCGCGACAAGGATGCCGTCTCCGCATGCTCATTGTTGGCGGAGATATGCGCTTATGCGAAAGACCAAGGCAAGACCCTTTACGACCTGCTGATGGATATTTATCTCGAGTTTGGCTTCTCCGCCGAATTTACCGTAAATGTCGTTAAGCCCGGAAAGAGTGGCGCTGATGAAATAAGTCAGATGATGACAAACTTCCGCAACAACCCTCCGAAGACACTTGGAGGCAGCGAAGTATGTACATGGAAAGACTATCAGGCTCTTGAAGAAAAGCGGCTTGACGGAACGACCCATAAGCTTGACATGCCAACGACAAGCAATGTCTTGCAGTGGTTCTGCACGGATGGCACCAAAGTCAGCGTGCGCCCCTCCGGAACTGAGCCCAAAATAAAGTTCTACATTGAGGTAAAAGGTGAAATGAAGTGCTCTGGCTGTTATGCGCGTTGTACTGATGAGGCAAACAAGAAGATTGCATCAATAAAACAGAGTCTTATGCTTTAAAATAAAGAGAACGGTTGATGCCGTCAAAAGCGGTCAAAAGAAGGCTTCTTTGCAATGAAAAGAAGCCTTCTTTTGAAATTGTATGTATTGTATTGAAATTCAAAAAGATACATAGAGGCTAATAACTATAGTTTTCATGCTGCCAGGTGTTTGTCACCTTCACACTTACATTGGTGTGTCCGTCAGACTCCGTTCCGCCAAAGAAGCAACCCGTGTAATGTGTGACTTGATTTACAGTCACCGGGACATCTTCAAAAATCTGATGGTAGAGAGCCTCTTCGCCAGAACTGTCTAATGCTGTGACATCCATTTTAAGCGTCCGACCGTCATTATGCGGAAATGTGAACAGCTCGTAATCTGACTCGCCGTTGTATGCCGTTGTCGGCACATCCCGATACTCTGTTTGGCGCGAATCGACACAACCACAGCCATCCTGTGCGTTGAAAGTGCTGCTGCCCCCTGTGTAATAAAATTTCATCCGTTTGACATCCGAAGGAGTCGTATCCTTGATTGTGAGATTGAACATGGCAACGGCACGAGTCAATACCATGTCGTAATTCTTCGGTTCATTAACAACAAGTTGCTGACAGGAATAGAACGTGTCGGTAACTTTGTTGTCTTTAAATGATATTCTGGAGGGAGAGGTAAAGGTAGGATTTGCCAAACCGTTATGGGCTATTATCACAAGTGTATATGTGCCAGCCTCTAAATTGACAGACACAGAGCCAAATGATCTTTCAGATGAAGTCTGGTGTGTTGAACTGATTTTCTTGTCCCCGTCAAAGACAACAAATGAAATACGGTTGCAGACATCGGAGAGGCTTTGTGTCGCAGCTTCGCTCCAGGATGAGGCATAAAAGGGTGTCTGCTCCACTTGCATCGCATTAAAGGTAAGACGGTATTCTCCTTGTGAAACAATGTCTGTTGTTTCGCCTTGGTTGTCTCCTTCAATGACCGGTTTTTCGCAGCCGGCCAATGCAAGCAAAGCACAAAGCAGCAATAGCGTTTTTATCATGTCGGCTTTCACATTGGGTTGGTAGTGACAGAAATAAAACGCCGGAACTGTAAGCATGGGAAATACCACGGATACAGTTTCAGCATGGTTTTCTGTTGATTAAAGATTTTCAGGGTTAAGGATTTTCCCGACAAGCTCTTCCGGCAAGAGCATGGCCTGTTCTCCGGTTGCCATGTCTTTAAGTGTGAACTTACCTTCATTCATCTCTGTCTCACCGGCAATAACGACAAATGGGATTTGCTTGGCATTGGCATAAGCCATCTGTTTCTTCATCTTCACGCTGTCAGGGAAGATCTCAGAACGAATGCCTTTACTGCGGCAAAGTTCGAGAATCGGCAGGCAATACGCTGCCTCCTCCTCTCCGAAATTGATAAACAACAGTTGAGTGCCATTTACAGCTTCCTTCGGGTAAAGGTCCAGTCCGTTAAGTACATCATAAATGCGGTCTGCGCCGAATGATATACCTACACCGCTTAATCCAGGCATCCCAAATATTCCTGTGAGGTTGTCATATCGTCCGCCGCCCGTAATGCTGCCAATTGTATAATCAAGGGCCTTGACTTCAAAAATCGCGCCAGTGTAATAATTGAGTCCACGGGCAAGAGTGAGGTCAAGGTCTATGGCATTGTTCATGCCTATTGATTTAAGGGTATCAAGAATGAAGCGGGTCTCCTCCAATCCTTTCTGCCCCACTTCCGACCCTGCAAGTACATTGCCTATAACTTCAAGTTTTTCCTCATTCGAGCCAGTAAGTGCGACTATCGGTTGCAATTTCCGTATGGCATCTTCGGAAATGCCGTCTGCCCGAAGTTCATCATTCACCTTGTCAATGCCAATCTTGTCGAGCTTGTCAATGGCAACCGTTATATCAATAATCTTGTCAGCCTCCCCTATCGCCTCGGCAATGCCTGTAAGAATCTTGCGATTGTTGATTTTTATTGCGACACGGACGCCAAAACGGGTGAAGACAGTATCGATAATCTGCATCAATTCCACTTCGTTGAGCAAAGAGTCGGAGCCCACGACATCTGCATCGCATTGATAAAACTCGCGATAACGTCCTTTCTGCGGACGGTCGGCACGCCAAACCGGCTGTATTTGATATCTTTTGAAAGGCAATTGAAGTTCTTCCCTGTGCATCACGACATAACGTGCGAATGGAACTGTGAGGTCATAGCGCAACCCTTTTTCGCACAACCGCGATGCAAGGTGCAATGAATTGCGTTCGCCAAGTTCTTCATCTGTCACTTTTCCAATGAAATCTCCAGAATTTAATATTTTGAACAGCAGTTTGTCACCCTCTTCGCCATACTTCCCCATAAGGGTCTGCAATGTCTCCATTGCCGGCGTTTCAATTTGCTGAAAGCCATAAAGGGCATAGACCTCCCGTATTGTATTGAAGATATAATTGCGTTTCGCCATTTCAATCGGCGAGAAGTCCCGAGTCCCTTTCGGTATACCTGGTTTTGCCATAATGTTGTTGTTCTGTTTGTTATAACAAACAAGTGCTTTTAAACCAAGAGAGCACACTTTGAAGAAGCCGTGGTTAATGCTCCCCAAGTTGAGATTTCATGATTTAAAAGCACCTGATGCCAAATTCATTTGCGAACTATTGTCTGAGTGCGGTCCGGACCGATGGAAATAATGCGAATCGGAGTTTCAAGATATTCCTCAAGGAATGCTACATAGTCCTTGAACTCCTGAGGGAACTGGCTTTCGGATGTGAATTTTGTCATATCCGTATTCCATCCCTTAAACTCCTTATATACCGGCTCCACGCCGTCAATTTCATACGGAAGGTCGGTTGTCTGTTCGCCATTCTTCAATTTGTATGCAACGCAAGCCTTGACTGTCGGGAAGCCGTCGAGTACATCGCTTTTCATCATTATAAGCTCTGTCACTCCGTTTATCATTATAGAATATCTGAGCTGAACCAGATCACACCATCCACAACGGCGTTCACGACCTGTAACAGCACCGTATTCGTGTCCCAAATCGCGTATTTTTGCGCCCGTTTCATCAAAGAGTTCCGTCGGGAACGGACCTGCTCCGACACGTGTGCAATAAGCCTTCATAATGCCATATACATTGCCGATACGATTCGGGCCGATGCCAAGTCCAATGCAAGCACCGGCACAGATGGTATTACTTGAAGTGACAAAAGGATAAGATCCGAAATCGACATCAAGCATTGTACCTTGTGCTCCTTCGCAAAGTATGTCCTTTCCGGAGCGCAACACCTTGTTGATTTCGTGCTCGCTATCAACAATCTGGAACTGTTTGAGGTATTCGACACCTTCCATCCATGTCTTTTCCACCTCGGTTATGTCAAAGTCCGTATAGCCATAGGCAGCAATCTGTTTGAGATGGGCAGCCTTGTGAACAGCATACTTTTCTTCGAAATTGTCAAGAATGTCGCCTACACGCAGACCGTTACGGCTCACTTTGTCGGTGTAGGCGGGACCTATGCCCTTCCCCGTAGTACCTACTTTGTTTTTGCCTTTCGCTGCTTCGATGGCTGCATCAAGCACCCGGTGTGTAGGCATTATAAGGTGTGCCTTCTTGGATATGTGGAGTCTGCTCTTGAGGTCATGCCCACTCTTTTCCAAATCTTTCGCTTCGTTCATAAACAAATCGGGGGCAAGGACGACACCGTTACCAATGATATTTACCTTCCCTCCCTGAAAAATACCTGACGGAATGCTGCGAAGGACATACTTTTCTCCTTCAAATTCCAATGTGTGTCCGGCGTTGGGACCACCTTGGAAACGTGCGATAACATCATATTTAGGAGTAAGCACATCCACAACCTTGCCTTTCCCTTCATCGCCCCACTGCAAGCCAAGCAGGACATCCACTTTTCCTGTATTCATTTGTTCTTTTTGTTTAATATTCCTTTATTCGATGTTTTCTTGCTGCGTTTCAACCTGTTCTGGCACGACAGACAAATGCCATATACATACAAGGAGTAGCAATCCTTGCGGAAACGCCGTATCTTTGCATCCGACAAAACTTTGCTGACTGCCGGAATATCTGAGTTTATGACTTTTCCGCAAGTCGTGCAAATCAGATGGCAATGATTGCTGACCGCATAGCAAGCTTCATATTTTGTACCAGTCTGAAAGCGATGTCTCACGACCAGACGCAACTCAATAAAGAGCCGCATGGCATTATAGAGCGTAGCCCTACTGACAGGGAAACCCATTTCTGCCAGCTTCGCAATGAGTTCATCCATTGTGAAATTGCCGCCAATGCTGTAAATGGCATCCAGAATGGCATAACGCTCCGGCGTTTTGCGGCATTTGTTTGCCTCAAGGTAGTTCGTCAGAATTCCCTTTACGGTCTCTCTTACATTATGCAAATTTACTAATTCCATTTATAGTAGTCTGTTCGTATAGTCCACCTTTAATATATTTTAACCCTTGACATGCACCGTCCCTGCTTACTTTGCCGAATGGCAATGTTGCAAATGCGGGAAGAGACATTGTCAGACAGACTCATGCTCAAAAACGGTTTATGATTTTCTCTCCTATTTCCTTGCACTTAAAATCAACCTCAACAAAATGCTGCAAACAGTTGTAG
>CAVBVK010000033.1:8997-23493 GCA_963599085.1 bacterium
GTTGTAGGCAGCCTGTCGCAATCCTGCTCTGCTTGAACTTAAATCTTTCTTCAACGCTTTTGATATGGCTTCGGTCGTTTTATCGTCGCAGCAAGACATTTGCGACAATAGCCGACAAAGAATGTTATACGAACAGATGCGGTGCAATTCGTTATCGTTGCAGATCCGTTCCACGGACAAAGCAAGGGCGAAAGGCAGTTTACGGAAAAGGTAAAAGGCGCACAATTCTGCCTCTTCCGTTGTTTTGACGGATTTTAGCCACTGCTCTGCAAGCTCTTTATCCATCTGTTGCGGAGGCATAATTTGGGTTGCCAATATGCGGCATTCGCGTATGTTCTCCTTCCACAATGCTGTGGCAAGTTCGAAATCCTCACCATATTCAGCTGCCATCATTCTCAGGTGGCTGTTGGAAACGCCCCAGATCACATGATAGTCCAATCCCTTGTCACGTAAAGAGCGCGCGACTTCCCCGTTCATGTATAGGCGGAAGCTGCGCTTTATTTCCCTGAGTTTCTCTTCTGTCCGTACCATTTCGTTTACTGTTTAAGAGGTTGTGTCCTGGGGTTATAGTCAAACCTTTCAAAGAAAAGAATATTCCCTCGAATAGCGCAACATCTGTTGTTCATAAGTTTCCGAATAATCAAGCTTTACATCCACGACATTGCCCGTTTCGTCTGTCTCCAGTTCCATCTTTGGATTAAGGAACCCCTTATATGGGGCAATGCCCAATTTTGCATATCTTCCGAGAATTTCTTCATGCAATGCAGAATCAACCTTTATTCCATAGCGTTCCACAATGGATTTTGCTGCATCCAGATCGCCTTCGCTCTTTATGCGCTGTATCTCCGCAAGCAGACAGGCAAAGGCTTTCCGAAGGAGTTGATAATCATGGATTACTGTGTATGTCTTGCCTTCAATGGCTTCCAATGCCACTGCTTCCGGATAATGTTCAAGCACCCAATGCGCTATGAGTGAACGATTGCGCATGTGCGCTTCTTGAATTTGATTTCCTGGTTTTATGCGCGTGAGCTGGGTCATCAGACCGTTCATCATATAAGTGTAATACTGCGACTTGTAAGCCTCCGCATCAGGAACGAGTCCAAGTTCCAGCAACTTGGGGTCGGCAATATAGTAAAGCCCGAACAAGTCGGCGCGCGCTTCCTCTATCGTGTCACTGTATGATTTGAGCGCGTCAGGACTTGTCGTTGGCAGCAATTTGCCGCTGCCATGCCCGAGGCATTCGTGCAAATCTGTATGCAGGTCATCGCAAATGTCGCCATATCTGTCAATTAACGACCTCGTTGCATCATTGACAACAAACTCATCCAGAAAGCCATTGCCTTTGGACGCCATATTATAAGCATGGGTCAGGTTGGCAATGGTGATGCTTTTCGAACCGTGTGCCGCCCTTATCCAGTCAGCATTGGGAAGGTTTATGCCTATTGCAGTCGATGGATATTCGTCGCCTCCAAGCATGGCCGTACATACGACATTGGCTGTAACGCCCACGACCTTATCCTTTTTAAATCTTGAATCCACAGGCGAATTGTCTTCAAACCACTGCGCATTTCCGCTTATCGCCTGTGTGCGCTTTGTCGCTTCCGTATCTTTGTATGTGACAATTCCCTCCCACGACCCCTTGATGCCAAGCGGGTCGCCATAGACCTCAATAAAACCGTTGATGAAATCGACCTGCCCTGACTGCTCTTTCAGCCATTCAATGGAATAGTTGTCAAAGACATTCAAATCTCCGCTCCTGTAATATTCTATAAGTAGCCCGATTACCTTACGTTGCTGTCTGTTCTCGGCCACTTCGCAAGCCTTTCCCAACCAAAATACTATTTCCTTTATGGCATTGCCGTATTTGCTATCGACAGTCCAAGCTTCTTCATGTATGCCACCGCCGTCTTTTACCAATGTCGTGTTCAAACCGTAGGAAACCGGTGTCGGATCGTCGGGGGCGCGCATGGCATCATAATATGCTTCCACCTCGCTTTGAGCGAGAGAGACATAGTAATTGCATGCCGATGTCCGTACAAGATCGTCACCCTCTTTTTTATTGACACGCATGTGAAGGACATCTGCGTCAAACATCACGGGGACAATTTCCCGGCACAGGTCTTCGACAGTCTCTCCCTCATGCAAAGGCAACAGGCTTTCACTGATACTGTGCACCATGCCGATGAAAGATTCTTTTGAAAAGCCAGGCTGAAATTTGTCGCAGCCGTAATGATGATAAATGCCGTTTGAGAACCAGACCCGTTTCAGATATACGACAAGCGCCTCAAAATCCTTTTCCTCACGGTTTCCTGCATAGTTGGTATATACCGCCTCCAGAACTTTCCTTATGCGAAGGTTATACTTTCCGAACTGATCGGTTGTAATGTCACGGCCGCAAAGTGTTGCCTTGGAGAGATAATAAATATATAACTTTTGCTTTAACGACAAGTGTTCAAACCCTTGTACACAATACCTTAGTATCTGTAAGTCGGCAAACTTTTCACCGCAATATCCAAACTCATTATTCATTGTCCTTAAATCTTTTCCGTTAATGTCATCCAATCAAGCCTTCTCAATCCCATCAAGGCTTCCATACTTATCCCGGTATTCTTGGGGAGAAATGCCTCGTGTTTTCATAAACGCATTGTAGAATGACTGCCGGCTGGAAAACCCCACCATATCCGAAACATCCTGAATGCTGTATTGCACATACTTCTTGTCAACGAGAATGCGCATGGCCTCCTCCACCCTAAGTCCATTGACAAAGGATGGGTAATTTTTCTGGAAACGCGTGTTCAGCACCAAGGACACATAGCGGGTATTGGTATTCAGCCGTTCTGCCAACAGCTTAGCGGAGAACGACTTGTCCTTATATGCTTTCTCTGTGACCAGTATATCCCAGATTTTGCGTTTCAGTTCGTCGGAAGTCTCGGGGCTGATCCACCTCAGATACTTCGGCATTTTCATTTCCGGTGCGTCTCGTTTCATGGCAGATTTTTTACAAATTGTTGCATTCTGCCAACCAGAGCGCGCCCGAAGCATCGGACGGCATGCGCCAGTCTCCACGCGGACTGAGGCTTACGCTGCCCACTTTCGGACCGTCGGGAAGGCATGAACGCTTGAACTGTTGGGCGAAGAACCGACGCACGAATGTCGTGAGCCAATGCTTTATGGTGCCGTCATCATACTTTACCGCATCAAAAGCCTCTCTGGCAAGCATGTAAATCTTTGACGGGGAAAAGCCGTATCTCAAGAAATAGAACAGGAAGAAGTCATGCAATTCGTATGGTCCCACGAGGTCTTCCGTCCTCTGCTTTATCTTTCCGTCTTCGTCGGCTGGGATGAGTTCCGGACTTATCGGCGTTGCAATGATGTCAAGCAACGTGTTTCTTGAAGCTTCATCCACGCTGTTGTCGGCAACATTTCTTAGAATATGGCAAATAAGAGTCTTGGGAACACCTGCATTCACGCCATACATAGACATGTGGTCGCCATTATAAGTTGCCCATCCCAATGCGAGTTCGCTCAAATCGCCTGTGCCTACGACAAGGCCTCCCACCTCATTGCTCAAATCCATCAATATCTGCGTACGCTCCCGGGCTTGGCTGTTTTCGTAAGTTACATCATGCACATTTATGTTGTGCCCTATGTCCTCAAAATGTTGGGTTACGCTTTTCCTTATGTTTATTTCATGCGTGGTTATGCCCAGACCTTGCATGAGGGCAATTGCATTATTGTATGTACGGTCGGTTGTTCCAAATCCGGGCATCGTGACTCCATGAATTCCATTGCGGCTAAGTCCCAGCTTGTCGAAGGCCTTGACGCACACCAACAGCGCGAGAGTGGAATCGAGACCCCCACTGATGCCTATAACGGCATTGCTGCAATTTGTGTGCATCAACCGTTTGGCGAGTCCGCATACCTGTATAGAGAATATATCATCACAGCAGTCGCGCATGTCGCCACCCTTAGGAATGAACGGATGAGGGTCTATGTCCCGTATGAAATGGAAATCGGCAGGCTTGGCCGTGTCCAACAGAATGACATCGGCAACAACCTTACTTTGGGCAGTAGCGAATGTCGTGTTTCTGCGACGTTCTGCCCTCAGGCACTCCACATCTATCTGGCTCACCACCAACTGCGGCTCCATCTGGAAACGCTTTGATTCTGCCAACAGAACACCGTTCTCATAAACAAAGGCATTGCCGCCATAAACGACATCCTGAGAGCTTTCGCCAAAACCGCAACTGCTATACACATAACCAGCTATCAGGCGTGCGCTCTGTTGGGACAGGAGGCTCTTCAAGCAGGCGTGCTTGCCGACGAGTTCGTCGCTTGCAGAAAGATTGAATATGATATCGGCACCCGCCAATGCCAATCGGTTGCTGCATGGCACTGGCGACCATATATCTTCACAAAGTTCTATACCGAACTTCACGCCGTCGGCAGTCTGGAACAACTGCATGGCGGCACTTATATTAATGGTATTGCCTGCATATTCCATCTCTGTTGGTTTCAAGTCTAACGACGAGGCGAACCACCGCTTTTCGTAAAACTCGGAGTAATTGGGCAGATAGGTCTTCGGAACTACGCCCATGATACGGCCTTTCTGTATGACAATGGCACAATTGTACAGTTGGTTGCCTATAACTATGGGAGCACCCACGATACTTGTTATTCCGAAGTCACGGGTGAAGGTGAGCAGATGCCGCACAGCCTTTTCCGCCCCTTCCAGAAGTGTCTGCTGGGCAAACAGGTCTTGGCAGGAATAACCCGTAACGGAAAGTTCGGGGAAAACGATTATCTCCGTCCCCCTGTTTTCGGCCTGTTCGATAAGTTTTTCCGTTTCCTTTATATTGAAATCCGTATCAGCCACCCGCACTGTCGGTACGGCCGAAGCCACTGTAATAAAACCGTATTCCATATTTTCCGTTTTAGTAGATTGTCACTTGGGTCGCCCCGTAACCGTATTCTTGGAAAGACGCGTCCTGATATTTGCACTTTTTATACCGGTAGCGCAATTCATTGACGATGGCATGACGCAGCACACCTTCGCCTTTCCCGTGTATGAAAACTATCTTCTTGCCCTTGTTGCTTTTGTTTTCATCCAATGTTTTGCGAAAGATATCAAGTTGATAGTTGAGTATATCGGCATTGCTCATTCCGACCTCTGTTTCAAGGAGGACATCTGCATGTAAGTCCACGACCTGCACATCATTCTTCTCCCTATTCAGGAAGGGTTTGCCCCTTTTACCGTCAGTATGGCGGCGCACATGCGTTTTCTCAACCACGTTGTCTGATGTGCCCTTGTACGGTGTTGCGCTTCTGTCAACATTGTGTGCAAGCATGCCTTCCGCAAGAGTGTCGGCATCAACAAATAAGTCAGGCTGCTGCGCATCGTCCTTGACAATAGCATATAGCAATGCCGGCTGTTCAAAGAAGTCGTTGTCCCTGAATGAATGAAGTTTGTAGAACTTCACCTTGTCTATTTTCAGCAGAACATCTATACACGGCTTCTTCACAAAATCCTTACCGCGCTTGTAAGCAAACATCTGGATGGCGACTTTGTCGAAGAGATTGAGTTGCTCATATCCTAATTCTCCGATGAGTATCTTTGTGTTCGGCTCAATCTCTCCCTCGGAATGAAGGTTAAGTAACTGTCCGTTCACAGTCATACAGGAATAGCGTAGGTAATAATTGCTGTCATTTACGATATGACAAAGGAATTTTGTTGTGGAAAGGGTGCGGCTGTCTTCGGGGACAAAGGCCAAATATGCGTTCAACACATTGCCTCCTTTACGTTCCTCCACCGGTCGAACAAATGTCAAATCCTTGTCCGCAGGGTCTGTTTCTTCCATCATCTCTTCTTCATTCTCAAACGCATTGATTTTAGCCTTTACGGATTTATGGAATCCGGGGTCTGCCGTATCTGCCGTTGCCTGATGCTTGGAGAAAACAGTGGGGTTTGCCGTGCGGTATTCGTCGGAACTTGAGGACAGAACCAAGTCAGACAGTGGCGTAGGAATCTGAAATCCATCTTCATCCTCCACCAAAGCCATGTCTTTACCCTGGAAACCGGCAATGCGTCCGCCGCCAGTCTCACTGAGGAATTTAACTCTATCGCCTATTTTCATCGTCTTAATTCATTTTTACATTCATATTTACAAGTCTGAAAGACCCAACAAAAACTTCTGTTTCAAAAGAAAGCTTGTGTTCGAAGCAAGGAAAAACAAGCACTTGTCAAGACATCATGGTATCAAGAGTGAACTGTCACCATAGCTCAAAAATCTGAAACCGTGTGAAAGCGCATAATCATACACCCTTCGCCAGTCGCCATGTAAAAAGGCACTCACCAACAACAGGAGCGTGCTTTGTGGCTGATGGAAGTTTGTCACAAGCATTTTCACGATCTTATACTCGTAACCCGGCGCGATTATTATCTGTGTACTTGTATGCAAGGCGTTGACACCATTATGGTCCAGGTATGCAATGACATTGGAAATGGCTTTCTCGGGTGAAATGGACTGTTCCAGATCCGCATGGTCATACGGTTCCCATTGGTTCACATGCAATTCGTCCTCCGAAAGGTCGAGTCCCTTTTCAAGTTTTACGCCCATGTAGTAAAGGCTTTCAAGTGTGCGCACGCTGGTTGTGCCGACAGCAATTGCCTTGGCGTTATGCGCCAACAGTTTTTCCAGAGTCTGCCGCCTAACACATATATACTCCGTGTGCATCTCGTGACCATTGATTTCCTCCGACTTGACGGGCTTGAAAGTCCCTGCCCCGACATGAAGTGTGAGTTCCTCACGGTCTATACCCTGCGAATCTATCTTGGCCAGCACATCGGTTGTGAAATGAAGTCCAGCCGTCGGGGCGGCAACAGAGCCTTTTATCTTGGAATAAACAGTCTGGTATGTCGTCTTGTCGCTTTCCTGAGTCGCCCGGTTCAGATACGGCGGTATGGGCAGTTCGCCTGCAACATCCAGTATTTCCGCAAAAGAAATGTCGGCACATTCCCACGAAAACTCCACCACATGATTTCCCCCCGCATCTTCAACTCTTTTGGCTGAAAGGGTCAAGGACTTTCCCTTGACCCTGAAAGTCCTGTCAAGATTTCCTTCCTTCCATTTTTTGAGATTGCCAATCATGCAGACCCATGAACATTTTGATGTGGTCTGGAACACTTGCTCATAATCAGCAGGGCAATGAGGCTCAAGCAGAAACACCTCTATGAGTGCTCCGGTAGCCTTGCGGAAATGGAGGCGTGCCTGTATCACCTTTGTATTGTTGAACACCATCAGGGCTCCGCTGGGCAGATAGTTCGCGATGTTACAGAATATATCGTCGGTGATTTTCCCGTGCCGATAGACAAGTAGTTTACTGTGGTCGCGCTGTGCAATGGGGAATCTGGCGATACGCTCGTCAGAAAGGGCGTAATTATAATCGTTGATTTTTATATGTCTTGTATCCATCTTTATTCCTTTTAGAAAATGGGCAATGCCCGGATAATGCTGTAAAGCACTGTCAATACCAAAACGAGCAATACTATATCGACATCTGCCATGCTGTATCCTGACACAGTGTATTGGGAAGAAACGTAATTGTTCTTCGAAGATATTTTTCTGAAAACCCTCAGATACAGGCAATACACGCATATGCCCACAATGCCTCCCCATGCGAGTCCGACAATTATGTCAGCGGGATAATGCAGGCCGAGATACATCCGCGTGTAGCAGTTTACAAGCGACCAGACGACAAGGGCAACACTTAACATCCTGCTCTTGACAAGCAAGCAGAAGAACACAGTTAGGGAAAACGTGTTGGCAGCATGTGCGGAAAAGAAGCCGTAGTCGGATCCACGGTAGCCGTTTACGACATGCACCGCATCGCAAAACACAGGGTCGTTGCACGGACGCCAGCGTCCGAAAAAAGGCTTCGCAATAAAATCAGCCACTCCGTCGGCCAACAACACACACACAAGGGAGCATCCGGCAATAAGCAAAATCTGCGACACCGTCTCGTTGTTCTTCACTATAAGCAGAAGCAAGGAGAGGTATAGTGGTATCCATGTGAAGCCGGATGTGAGAATTGTCATCCAATGGTCAGCAAACAAATTGTTGCTGTCGTTAAAAAACAACAGCAGTCGTCTGTCATATTCCAATAATGATTGTAAATCCATTCCCTCTATATTTCTTCAATCTTTGATGTCCTGATCCATCCTTCGCGTCCGTCTGCAATCCTGACGGCGCACCAGTTCTTTACCGTTCGGTCTGTTATGTCCACATGAGTGCCTTCATGTATGACAAAGACATCAGTTCCGCTGTCTGCCGGACTGTTCTTTACCGTAACGGACGGAGCTGTCACTATGGCCGAATTACGGTTTTGGAGTATCTTTTGCTGCTGGAAAGCAAAGACATTGCTCAGCACTAACAGCGCGAAGAGGCATATCGCTCCATAGAAACTCACCCTCCTTACAATGTCTTTCGGACAGAACAAATACAAGAGCATGAGCACCAGTGCCATTATCATGGCGAAGACGGCCGTCTTCGCCCATCCATCAACATTTGTCAAATTCACCAACGACTGGTACCATGTGACAAAGAACATTTGTTCGGCCGGAGTTATTTTGTCTATTGTCTTGCTTTGCAGGAACTGAAGGTTAAACCTTATATCATGGTCGGCAGGCGACAGTTTCAGAGCCCGTTCGTAAGAAATGATGGCCTGGGTAATGTTGCCACAACGGTAATAGGCGTTGCCCAAGTTGTAATAAAGTTCCGGGCTCTTTGACGTTTCTATCAACTCTTTGTAGTCGGTTATTGCCTGCTGATAGTTGCCTTTTTGATATTCGGCATCGGCATTTGCCTTTGTTATTGCAAACAACGAAACCGGCATCATAAGCATGAAAACAAGTAAAAGTACCTGAGCCTTGAGTCTTGTTTTCCCCGATTTCAACGAGTTCTCAATCTCCATAATTGCCACCATAGCCGATTCGTAAGTCTTGTTCATATTGCCCGCAGCATCGCCCGGCGCGTAACGTTCAAATTCGCATTCATCCAGTGCACTGATAAACCGTTCAATTGTGTTTGTACCGATGGCGTGCTCAATAAGTTTTTCACTGATATTCTCGCGTGACAGTTTCTCGACAGGAATGTTCAGCTTGTCTCCAACATAACCCCACAATGCGCGGAGCACTTCATCGTAGAAGTCGGACTGTTTGCCTGCCTGCATAAGGCGGTAAGCTATGCGCAGGCGTTTCGTGGCAATCTTGTTGGCTTTCTTGCCTTTCTTCTTCACGATATTGGCATTTTCCATTGCCCTTTTACGGAAGATTACAAGCAAGATGACAAACACGACAAACGGCAGCAGGAGATATGCCCAATACGAAACGGAGCCAAACAAGATGTCACCGCTATACGATGTGACATTTGTGCCCAACTTCAACGGCTGTATGTCTTCGGGCTTTGCTTCCGAATAATCATCTACGGAACTTGGTTTGCCGTCGCCTTTCAACACTGTCAAGACAATTGGTGAAGTCTTTATGGTTCTGTAACCTTCACTCGCAGTATCGTAATACACGAACGATACGGGTGGAATTTCATAAGTTCCCTGATTGCGCGGGACAACAAGAAAATCATAAATCATGTTTCCCTCGATCCCGTTGGCAGTGAGTTTGGTCTTGTCCGTAATCTTGGGGTCGTATTTGTCAAAATCTTTCGGGAGTGTTACAGACGGTTGTTTCAGGAGTTTCAAATTGCCGTTACCTCCAATGACGACACGCAACGACACAGGAGTGCCTGCCTTCACGGTCGTATGGTTCACTTGGGACGATATTGTGAATTTCCCGACGCCACCGGAAAAGTCTGCCGGTTTGGCAGGCAACGGATCCACCTGCACGGTCAAACCGGGGGCGACAATCTCTCGCTTCACTTCCACATAGCCTGAACCGCCATTGAAAAAAGCCTCAAAAGGATCGACAGAACGATTTTGCTGCACGACAATTCCCTTGAAGGTAATGCTCGGAATTGACAGCTTGCCTGTCATCTGAGGATACATCACATACTGGCTCCAAGTCACACAGCGATAATTGCGCCCATTAACCTTTTCAATATGAAAACTTTTCTGGACGGGTAACTTCACCTCTTGGGTGTGGAAACCGGTCAAATCGGGCATTTTACCGTCAAGCTGTGTCAATCCAACGGTCGTATAGACCTTGTATGTGAGCAATATCGGTTCCTGTTCATGCACCCGCTTTTTGTTGGCACTTACCTTGACGAACAGGTCATTGCCGCTGATTTTTGTCCCTGCATCACGCATTTGCATATCCACGTCTTCGTCGTGCATGTTGGGACTTGCATTGCCGTTTTTGCGGGAAATGCCTGTCACTTTCAAATGTATTGCACGCGAAACCAGATTATGCCCGCCCACACGGGCACGTGCGCCACCAATCGTATAGCTGCCGGCCTTTTCTGCGTACAGGGTATATGTAAATGTTATTGACGAGGAACTGTTTGTATGCCCATTTACAATCTGGAAGCTCGACTGTCTGGAGGTGTATGGACCGGCGATGATTTCAAGTCCTGCCGGAATGTTTGCCGCACGGAAATCATCGATGTCCTGGGCATTTATTGTATATGAAATTCTGAAATTCTCTCCCGTAGAGACATTCGACGGAGCTGAAACGGTGATATTTTGTGCACGCATTGCCAGCACACACACAATCCACACCAAACTTAATATGTAAAGTCTTTTATTCGTCATAATGGTCAAAAAACTGTTGCAACAAAATCAATTAACAGGAAAGTTGCTTACCAATTCTTTTGCAATTTCCTCGAACGGTTCTGCCGCATTGCATCTTTCACCCTTTGTTGGGTTGCTTTTTCATTTTGCATTGCAGCGTTCAACAATTGTTCCGCATTGTCTTTGCTCATCCGTTTATGCTGCTCTTGCTTGTCTTTTTTCTGATTGTCTTTTTTCTTCTGTTCCTCTTTCTTGTCTTTATCTTGATTTTTATCGTTCTGTTTCTTCTGCTTGTTTTGGTCGTTCTTGTCCTGCTGTTGCTGCTTTTTGTCCAAACGTTTGCAGAGAGCCATATTATAGCGGGTCTCGTCGTCATTCGGATTGTTGCGCAGGCTTTCCTTGTATGCCTCTATTGCGTCGCCGTACATTTTATGGTTTTGGCAAATGACACCTATGTTATGGAATATTTTTGCCTTGCGGCTTGCCGTTTTCTCTACTTTTCCTGCCTGCTGGTATTGCACGATGGCAGCAGAATCCTTCAGCTGCATCATGAGGGCACAGCCAAGATTGTAAAGAGCCTGAGGGTTCTCGCTGTTTACAGAAAGTGATTTACGGTATTCAGCCTCGGCCTTTACAAAGTTCTGCTGGCGATAGAATTTATTGCCGGAACGTATGTATTGCCGGTCAGTCTGTGCCATTGATGACATGGCAATGAACGACATTATGATTACAAAAAAATACTTTCCCATCATGATCATTTGTTTTTCTTGAACAAGCGCAATTTCCCAAGTAGCGGGTTTTTCGCCTCCAATGTGCAAGCCTCGATTATCAGAAGGAGGAGTGCCAATAATGCAAATGCCTGGAACTGCTCATTATACTCGCTGTAAACGACATTGTCCGTCTCGCCTTTTTGCAGTCGCGAGAGTTCGTCGTTCAACTTCTCTTGTGCATCACTCGTGTTATCGACATGAATATATGTGCCACTTCCTGCCTTGGCAACATCCCTGCACATCCGTTCATTCAGTGCCGTCATAACCGTGTTACCGGCATTGTCACGCATATAGTCACCGTTTCCCAAAGGTATCGGAGCCCCCTTGCTGCTCCCGACACCAAGAATAAAGACATTGATTCCTTTTTTCCTGGCTTCTTTTGCCGCTTCCAACGCCCCACCCTCATGGTCTTCACCATCAGTGATTAGAATGATAGCCTTGCCCAATCCCTTCTGCTGGGTAAAGCTGTTCATTGACAATGATATTGCCCGGGCGATGTCGGTGCCCTGCGTCTGTATCAATGAAGGGCTGATGTCTTGTAAGAACATCTTGGCTGAGACATAGTCAGTGGTTATCGGCAATTGCACGAATGCATCTCCTGCGAACACTACCAACCCAATCTTGTCATTAGTGAAATTATCGACAAGGTTCTCCACAAGCATCTTGCTCTTTTGCAACCTTGACGGAACGACATCTTCTGCAAGCATGGAATTGCTTATGTCCATCGCAATGATTGTCTCTATACCGTTCCGTTCCTCATGCGAAATCTTGGAGCCCATCTGCGGTCTTGCCAGCATAACTATCGTCAAAACCAATGCGGAAACCGACAGCCAGAATTTCACTGACGGACGGATTTTTGACACATTTGGCATCAATCGGTTCACAAGCGGCATTTCACCAAATCGCAGGAGCTTTTTCTGCCGCAGTTTGTAGCAGGTAAAACGAATTATTGCCAAAAGCGGAATTGACCACAAAAGCCAAAGATATGCAGGACTTTCAAATCTGAACATTTCAACAATCTTTTTAGGGAATACGACGCAAATAGGTGGTTCGCAGAAGAATATCAAGCAAAAGCACAACAACGGCAAGCAATGCGAACGGCTGATATGCTTCGTAGCGTTTGGAAAAACGCTTCACATCCATTTTCGTCTTTTCCAGTTTGTCTATGTCTTTATATATTTGTGCAAGTTCACGGTTGTTAGTCGCACGATAGGAATTGCCATTTGTGATTTCGGCAATGCCGTTAAGGGTCTTCGTGTCAATCTCAACCGGCATATTGACATACTGTATGCCTCCTGCCACCGGTACAGGATAAGGGGCCACTTTGTTGGTTCCCACGGCAATTGTATAAACACGGATGCCAAGGCTTTTTGCTATCTCGGCACTTGTCATGGGCGAGATGTCTCCCATATTGTTGCTTCCATCGGTCAGAAGAATGACGACCTTGCTTTTTGCTTTGGAACTTTTCAGGCGCGAAACGGCATTTGCAAGTCCCATTCCGATAGCTGTGCCGTCAGAAATAATACCTTTCGCCGCAATGTCCGTCCGCACGGTCTGCAACATGTTGAGAAGCGAAGTATGGTCGGTTGTCATGGGGCATTGCGTAAAACTCTCGCCGGCAAATATCGTCAGACCTATATTGTCGTCCGGCCTGCCGGATATGAATTCGGCTGCAACATTCTTGGCGGCATCAAGCCTGTTGGGCTTCAAGTCTTCCGCAAGCATCGATGTAGAGACATCCATTGCAAGCATTATGTCAATTCCCTCAACTGACTTGTTGTCCCAGGAATTATGGGTTTGCGGACGTGCCAAGATGCAAACAAGAAGCGCATATGCGATACATCTTAATATCATAGGCAGATGTAACAGGTACATTCTAAAGCTCCTATGTGCAAACCTGTACGCAAAGGTGTCACCCATACGCATTGTTGGTTCGCTCCTCTTGTTGTAAAGGAAGTACCATAAGAGATATGGCACCAACAATATGAGCAGAATGAAATATTCTTTATTGGCAAATTCCATCTTCGTATATTACTCTAACAACATTAAAAGGTTATAAACGATCATGGCAGACACCGCAATTATGATCACGCCTACCACCGCCAAAAGAGTCTTAATCGTCATACGGCTGTTCTGAACCTTCTTTTCATCATCGCTCAATGTGGGCACTATCCGTTCTTCAACAGATTGGCCTTCTATCTTGGTCTGGTCTATAAAGTTTATGGCATTGACAAGATTCATGTCGTTTTCATTAAGCAATGTTGAGTATTTGGCAAACTTCACAAGGTCCGCTGTCCTGAAAAGATTGCGCAATTCATCAAACATCGCCTTGTCACCGGACTCCTGAAGACTGTACATAATCTCCGCACTCGTCATTTCCATTGCGTTAAATCCAAACCGTTCCTTAATATATCGCCGCAAAGCATCGGTGAGTTGTGTGTAATAATACTTTTGGTCATCAGACGATACAAGGTGCTCATTGCGCAATTTGTCAATTTCTTTCAGAGCTTTTTGGTGCGGAGGTATTCTCTTGACAATATGGATGCGGGTGACAATGGGCTTGTTCTGTTTCAACCGTATGACAAGATAACACATTGCCACACAGCATAAAAGGACAAGGAAACTTGCCCAAAACAGCAGGCTCCATTCCGCCCAAGAGAACGGGTTCTCTTGCACATCCTTCGGGGGGAAGAACTTGTCGGTATGCAAAGTGTCGACATCAACAGTCAGGACTTTAAGTGCCAACGGATTGGATTTGTAGCTTTTGCCGTTTACCTTAACGTTAATCCCGCCCAAGGCATACAGTTTCTCATCAAAACTTGTAAGGGTATATACTTTCGAAACAGTCGTGTTCCCATCAACATATACGGTGTCTGCATCGGAGACATCAAGCACTTCCACTCCCGGCACAATATACTGGGAATGTTTGAATACTGGGAATGTGACATGAGTTCCTTTTTGTGAGGTCACGGAAACGGACAGATGGGCT
>CAVBVK010000034.1:0-23161 GCA_963599085.1 bacterium
AGCCTTTCCTTGAAAGACTGCGCTGATGCGTCTGGCGATCCGATAAGGACAGCCATACCGAGGATAAGAATTGCACTTGCTTTCATAACGAATCTACGTTTATGGACCCCGCAGCCCTCAGAGCCGTTTCATTAAACACCGAAGCGTGGAACTGCAATGCCACGTCTTTGAATGAAGGTCGTAGGAAACCGTTGTGTACAGATGTAGTAATAGCAGCCCACGCTATAGCGTGAGAACCACTATGCTATCCTTGTACACGGTTGAAAATTTCCTACGTTTTCATTCGCACGAGATAAGCATAACGCTTCTTTCTTTTCTAATATGTCTTGGAGAGGGGTTATCCCAATCCAAATGCAAAAGTAATAAAAAAACTGCGATAATCGCCTATCTTGTAACAGATTTCTTTGTTTGGCTAGCTTGCCTCAAACGTAAAAAACACCTATTAAAATATAAATATAAAAATATAAATGAAAATCGGAAACGTGTTTTTTTGAGGCGCAGATGACCGATATATAAAAGTTTTCACTAAATTTGCACTACATATTAATCATCGGTGTCGTTTGCCGCGGCGTATTCTTCACCGTTTAAAACCTATGTTTTCATGCAAATAGAAAAACCGAAACAAACAATGAGAAACGAGTTGTGGATGACTAAATACAAAGTCATGGAGAAATATCTTGAAGAGCATCACCAGTTGCCCGACAAGAAAAAACCGTTCAACCACGACCTCATAAACTGGTGGAAATACAACAAGAAACGCATAAAGGCAGGCAAACTGTCGGCCGAAAGGATAGCCTTGCTCGGAAAACTCAACGACATGCGTCTTGTGAAAAGGGAAGATGCCTCGCGGATTTTTAATGTCCCGGAGTAACGTATATGCCCTTTTGCCATACTGTTTTTTGAATAGAAGGAATGAAACACGGACTTTTTTTGACACTAACCTTCTTGGCAACCGCTCTTTTCGCGGCTGGATGCAAGTCGGGCGGCACATCTTCCGCCAATTCCGCCGTGGCTCCGGCTGTCGGCGAAGACACCCTTTCCACAGTGACCGTGGAATGTGAGGCGGATGCCGACAGCACAATACAGTGCAAGTTTACGGTGGATTATCCCACGGGCAACGACTCGCTTTCGCTCGCCGTGCGCAAATTCCTGCATGGAGAACTGGCGAACACTTATCTGCCGTTGCTCAACGATCCCGATGCGGTCGGCAAGTATCCGTTGTACAAAGGAAAGGCGGACAACGGCAAGACTGTGGCGGGCTATTATGCCGACGGTACTTTGTCGTATCTGAAACAGGTGGCGAATGAGATGCTTGCCGACGGCATTGGACGTGAGGTCGCCTTGGGGTACGACCTCAGAATTGCCAAGGTCGCCGACACGACACGCTATGTGAGCTATGAGGTGAAGTTATATACGTACCTCGGCGGGGCGCATGGCTCGTCGGCATACTATGTGGTGAACATTGCCAAGCCGTCGGGAAAGGTGCTCATGCAGACTGTTGATACGCTGCAACTGAAAGCCTTGCAGCCCATCCTGCGCAAGGGCGTTATGGAGTATTTCAACGGTGACGGCACGGGAGAGGTGACGGACGGAAATCTCAATGACCATCTTTTCATCACCGACGGCATCATTCCCCTGCCTGCGCACGCACCTTATCTTGCTGCCGACGGCGTACACTTCGTTTATCAGCAGTATGAGATAGGCCCTTATGCAATAGGCCTTGTGTCGTTCACCGTGCCATACGCCGAGATAAGGCAATACCTTACGCATGATGCTCTGCAACTAATTGAATGACAGCATCAAGAAGCTCACAGTGAGAGGCTGTGCGCTTGTCGGTGGATCGTGTCCTAATGTTTCCGTGCTTGTCGTGTCATTATGCCGTTGTCGGTGTCTTGCAGACTGATTTTCTTTTCCGCCGCTTTATGCCTGTTGCCACGGCTCAGACGCCATGTGACATTGAGCGTGAGGCAGTTGCCGTTGGACTTGGAGTAGCCTGCGGTGTGCTTGTAGAGGTTGCAGTTCAGAAGCTCGCTTTCGTATGCCTTGTAGTTTGTAGCAAATGGGTTTGCCCATGACAAAGAGAATTGCCAGTCCTTATGGCGGTAGGATGCTTGCAGGGCGGAATAGCCACCGTTGAACCCCTTGGTCTCTCCTTCCATGAAGCGGTTGCCGTTGTCGGTATAGGCACGCAATGTGAACTTTCCGAGGTAGGCCGTGATGCTGCCCGCATAGAACCACGAGGTGTAGCAATGGGTGTAGCCGTGGCCGAAGTTGAAGCAGCGGTTCATGCCTCCGTTGGCAGCTATCTGGAGCTTTTCGGGCAGAAGCCAGTAGGCGGAGTATGCCATGAAGTACAGCACATCTATCTCTTTCTGGTTTGTCTGGGTGTAGATGAAGCGGTTGTCGAAAGTGCGCTCATAATGCGCCATATTTGGTTTGAGGCACTGCTTGTAGTAACCTTCGACGAAAGTATGCAAGCGGTCGGTGTTGTACGACCATTGTATCCGCTGCTCAATGTCGCGCGACGGCTTCAGGTCAGGATTTCCCGCCATCCATTCCATGCTGTTCATGCGTATTGTGGCATCGCTTGTCATGGCAATGCGTGAGGCACGGTCGCACATCTGGAAGGTGTAGCCCAACTGCATGCCGTTGCTGAGACTGTGAGCGAGGGACACCTTCGGGCGGAAAGTCCAGAAATTATATGTGTGCCCGTTCTGGGTGTAATGAATGTAGCTCGCGCCGCTTCCCAAGGTGTATCGCAGTTGCCGGAGCGAGCCTTTTATCTCGCCGAATGCATATAGGGCGTTGTCGTCCATCCCGGTCAAGGCCGAAGCGTCGCCGCGATATTCGTTCTTTGTGTGTTTGTAGCGGTAGCTCAAGCCGACGGAGAGAGCAAAAGGCTTCAAGCGGTTCTCATAGATTATCTCGGAAAGAAAGGATGCCGACTTGCCGTCCACATCGTATTTATATGGCGTTCCCTCGTCGTAGAAGCTGCCTGTACGGGAGGAGATGTATGTGCCCACGGCATTGGCAGTGACCGACTGCCTCGGGTTGAACTGACGGAAGAAGTAGATGTCCAGCACCGGCGAACAGTCTTTGCTGTCCTCTCTGCTTGTGGCATTATAGCGGTGCGCGCCGTCGGTGATTTCCTTGGTGGCGTAGCTGCCCGGTGCTCTGTTAAAGGTTTCGCTCAATGCCACCTGTAACACCGTGGCGGTGGAGTCTGCCCAATTGTAGGCAAGCTTTGCACAGTGTGTCATGTCTTTGCTTAGTGTCTCTACATCGTTGCGCATGATGGTGTGCAGGCTCCCGTCGTTCAGAGTGTAGGCTGCCGTCTGTCTGTTTCCCGAGCCGTTCGTCCTGCTGCCGTTCATGCCGTAGGACACCGACCATTCACTCCGCCCCCTGTTCCATTTGCCATACACCATGCCGTCGCCTTGCAGTGTGGTGAGAGCCGAGGTGAGGTCGGCACCGGTGGTGTAGCCGCTGTCGGTACGGCGTGTGGTGATGTCGATGACACAGGCTATGCCCTCGCCATAGCGTACACCGGGATTGTCGATGAAGTCGATTTTCGTTATGCTCTTCGGGTCGAGCGCAACCATTTCCTGCTTTCCGGCAATTATGCCGTTTATTCTTAGTTGGACTGTTCCCCTGTTGTCTGTCGTTGCAACGGAGTGGCTGATATTGTCAATGCGGAGTCTGGGCAGCGAGAGCTTTTCAAGAAAACCGTATCCGTTGCTTGAATTCTTCTTCTGGGCTTCGGTGGGATAGATTACCATCCCGTCGGATTTGTTCACCACCTTGGCTGCCTTCACCGTGACTTCTTCAAGCGTAACGCTTCTGTCCGCTTCCTGAGCGTGGGCAGTGAGTGCGGACAGGAGAAAGATAAAAAGTGTGACTGATTGTTTCATTGTGCACCATCTTGATTATGGCGCAAAGATAAAAAGAATGTCAGGGAAATGCAGTCTTGTCTGTCTGACATTTCCCTGACATTTCCCTGACGGCAGTTTGACTATCTTAAACTCAGTGTATAGCTCCTGCCTCGGTCCGATTCTATTTTCAGGTTGCTGTTCGCTTCTATAACGGGTTTAATCCGTCGGATGAGTGTATAGAGCGTGTCGCTGGCGTCGGGCTTCTTCGGCCAAAGCCTGTCGCAAATGTCTTGCTTCGACAAGGTGTGGCCGTCCGCAGTGACAAACATTTCGAGTAAGGCATACTGCATGGGTGTAAGGTGGATTTGCCTGCCTGACAGTGTCGTGAACCTGCCGCCATTTAACACGATGCCTCCGTAGGCAATGCCTTGCGCAAGCAGTTCCGGCCTGTTCCGTTTCATGTACCACAATGTGCCGGCCAACCATAAAATCCCGGCGAGGAGCAGCGTGCCCGAAGCCTTCTGGTCGGACAGTCTGAACACGGTTATGAACCCGCAGTTGGCTTCTGCCACAAGTTCCGTTTCCAGACGGTTGTCCCGCCGTACCGTCCGCATGGTGATACCGGCAGTGTCTTTCAGCGCGGCAATGGTGAGATGGCTTCTGTAACATTGTATGGTGTCGGCCGTGACGGCATCGCCCGGCATGCTTTTCAGTGCCTGTTCCAAAGCGTTCTCAGCATCCTTCGCTATCAGTTCCTCGGCATTGCGGTAGCTGTTTATGCCTGAACAAACGGCACAGAGCATGATGAAGCAGAAAGCTATGAACGGGAGCTTTTTCATAAATGTTGCTGGTTCGGGTTATGTTTTCCTGTCAGTTGTCATCCATACGGATTGCATTCGTGTGCCGGTGACGCTGCCTTCCCGTTCAGAATATGAATGTGCGTATGAGCCAGTAGCACACTATTCCGGCGAAGTATCCGGCGAAGGCTATCAGTGAGATGCGCTTCATGTACCAGCCGAAGGTGATTTTCTCGAGTCCCATGACCACCACACCGGCTGCGCTTCCGATGATGAGCATGGAGCCGCCCACGCCTGCACAGTAGGCGAGGAGTTGCCAGAATATGCCATCGACAGCCATGTCTCCGGCCGCAGCCACGGGGTACATGCCCATACATCCTGCCACGAGCGGCACGTTGTCGATGATGCTCGACAGTACGCCGATGATGCCTGTCACCATGTAGTGATTGCCGTTGAATACATCGTTCAGACCGCCTCCGAGCGCAGTGAGGACTCCCACTTCTGCAAGGCATGACACGGCCATGAGTATTCCGAGGAAGAAGAGGATGGTGCTCATGTCCACACGCGAGAGTATTTTGGTGACGCGCTTCTGCGTTCCTTCACTGTCGTGGCCGCGGCGCAGGTTGCGGTAGAACACTTCTGTCGCTGTCCACAACACACCGAGCACAAGCAATATGCCTACGAACGGGGGCAGACCAGTGAGTCCCTTGAATACGGGCACGAACATAAGGCCGCCCACTCCGATTATGAACACCGCCTTGCGCTGTCTGGAAGTGAAGTCGCTGACATGTACATTCTGTGTGTCTGCCGTTTCGGGCATGTCAAGTTCGCCCTTGAGCATATACTGCATTGCGAAGGCAGGGATTATCAACGACACGAGTGACGGGATGAACATCTCACTTATTATGCCTGCGGCGGTGATGAGACCCTTGTTCCAGAGCATGATGGTGGTGACGTCGCCGATGGGTGAAAATGCTCCGCCCGAGTTGGCGGCGATTATCACAAGCGATGCGTATATCATACGGTCGGTGTGCGATGCGACAAGCTTCCGCAAAATCATGATCATTACAATGCTTGTGGTGAGGTTGTCGAGGATGGCGGAAAGGACGAATGTCATAAAGGCGATGCGCCACAGGAGCGTGCGCTTCGACTTTGTCTTCATCACAGAGCGCACCCAGTTGAAGCCTCCGTTCTGGTCCACTATCTCTACGATTGTCATTGCTCCCATGAGGAAGAACAGTGTCGTGGCGGTGTCGCCGAGGTGTTCCTGTATTATGTACGACACTTTTTCGTGTATGCCTTCGCCTGTTGCAAGGTCAGGATGCATGAGCTGCAGGAACTGTGTCGGGTCCAGCATGTAGAGTGTCCAGCACGCTGCAAACATAAGTAAAGCGATGGCTGCCTTGTTCACTTTGGTCAGGCTTTCTGTGGCTATCAGAGCATAGCCGATGACGAAAGCAACGACAATGGTAAGAGTTAAAGTTGTCATGTTTTCTTTTAAGTTTTGTTTGATTATCTGGTTTTATTGTCTTTCTTGACATTTCCGCTTTGCCTGCACCGTAGTGCCTTGCGGAACGGAATTATGCAAAACTAGGTAAAATATGTATATAATAAGGAATGTAATTGCTTAATAGATGTGAAATCCGGAAAGTCTCGGCTTTGCCAGATGTGTGGCGTCAGTCGTCGGCGTTCTCTTCGAGTGTGTACTTGCTCGACCCGTCGAAGCAGTGTGTGCACACTTTGCACTTCGGCAGTCCGATGGCTTCGATGAGTTGCCCGATGGTGTTGAACTTCAGTGAGGTGAGTCCGAGTTCGCGCCGTATCTCGTCCACCATGCGCTTGTATTGCGGTGTATCGGTGGTGGAGTATTTGTCGAGGTTCTTGTTGGCGTCGCCTTCAAACTTTTCGATGATGCGGCGTGTGATGAGCTCCATGTCGCTCTTTGCCGAGGTGAAGTTGATGAAGGGGCAACCATATACCAGTGGTGGGCAGGCTATGCGCATGTGAAACTCCTTCAGTCCGGCTTCGAAGAGGCATTTCACGTTGTCGCGGAGCTGCGTGCCGCGCACGATGGAATCGTCGCAGAAGAGAATGCGCTTGTCCTTGAGCATTGCCTTGTTGGGGATGAGCTTCATTTTCGCCACGAGTGAGCGCATTTGTTGGTTGGCAGGGGTGAACGAGCGTGGCCATGTGGGTGTGTATTTGGCTATGCATCGCTGGTAGGGCACGCCTTTCCCGGCTGCGTAGCCCATTGCCATGCCGGTGCCAGAGTCGGGTATGCCCGAGCAGCAGTCCACCTCCACACCGTCGGTCTTGGCGAGGTTGAAGCCGTTGTTGAAGCGTGCTTCCTCCACATTCTTGCCTTCGTAGGACGATGTGGGGAAGCCGTAATACACCCACAGGAACGAGCATACCTGCATTTTGCTGTTTGCCGGGCGCATCTGCTTCATACCGTCGGCGGTAAGCGACACTATCTCCCCCGGCCCGACATTGTGGCATTCCTCGAAATCGAGGTTGGGGAACGATGTCGATTCGCTTGACGCTGCGTATGCGCCGTCCTTTTTCCCTATTATGATAGGGGTGCGCCCCCATGAGTCGCGCGCACATATCAGCTCGTTTTCGGTGAGTATGAGCATCGAGCACGAGCCTTTTATGTGGTGAAACACGTTCTCGATGCCTTCCTTGAACGAGTTTGCCTGTATGATGAGGAGTGCCACGAGCTCGGTCTGGTTGATTGAACCTTGCGACAATTCGGCAAAGTGCATGTTTTTGGAGAGGAGCTCCTTGGTCAGTTCTCCCAGGTTTACAATCTTGGCTACGGTGCAGATGGCGAAGCGTCCCAAGTGCGAGTTGATGACGAGCGGTTGTGCGTCGGTGTCGCTGATGACGCCTATTCCTGATGTCGCGCCCTTGAAGCGGTCGAGTACCGGTTCGAACTTTGTACGGAAATACGAGCTTTCGAGGTTGTGTATAGACCGTACGAATCCGTTTTCTTTACTGTATGTTGCCATGCCTCCGCGGCGTGTCCCTAAGTGTGAGTTGTAGTCAGTGCCGTAAAAAAGGTCTGTCACACAACTCTTTTTGGAAATAGTTCCGAAAATGCCTCCCATAAGAATCTGAAGTCTGTAAATATTTACCGTGCAAAGGTACGTATATTTGTAGAAAAAACAAAGTGCTTCCCCCTTTTTCAACGAACTTGTTTGTAACGCGAAGAAGCCTTGTTCGCATTCCGGACAGAACTTTTTTTGGAATGCAAGCAAGGCTTCTTTTTTTTTGTCGCGTCAGTTTCTTACTTTATAGCGATTGTTGCCGAGTGTTGAGTCTCGTCGTCAAGTACTGCCTTAACCACATAGATGCCGCTTTGCAGTGCGGAGGCATCCACGACATTGGTGTCGAAGTTCATGGCGAGCTGTCGGCCGTCCATTGTGAAGAGCGCGATGTATGCCACATGATGGCCGGTGTTGAGCGTGATGCGGCGGTCGTGTGTCACGCTGAATGCCGACTTGGTGTCGCCCTTGAGCACGCTGATGCCCACGAGGTCGCTGAGGTCGAGGTAAACGGGAACCTTCACCGTGGATGCGAGCGGGTCGTTGCTGTTGATTTTGATTACGCCGTCATACACGTTCTTGTCGTAGAACTTTCCGCCCAGTTTCTCTGCATTGATGGTGGCAGTCAGCTTTGTCTCGCCGCCGGCAGGTATTGTCTCGCTCTTTTTGTCGATGTTGAGCCAGCTTACGGCAAGGGTGCGGTCGCCGGTCACGTTGGCGCGGATGAGCACGTTGCCGTCGTAACCCATGTCGGAAAGGGAGTACCAGTAGTTGCTGTTATCAACGGTGATAAGGTCGCCGAAGCCGGTCACTGTCGGCCCGCGGTCCACTCCCACAAGGTGTTCCACAGATGAACAGCCTTCGAATGAGCATCCTATGAACAGGTCTTCGCTTGGGATTGTGAAGGGCTTGTCGAGCACGATGTGGTTCCAAGAGTTTGCAACCGGCGTGAATTCCTGTTTCAGTGCGACACTGTTGTGCGTATATTGCAGTCCTGCACCGTTCCATATCATTACATACGCCTTGTTGGTCTTTTCGGCAACGAACACGTCGATTGATGAAATTTCCATTCCGGCGATGTATTTCAGTGACATTCCGGGATAGTAGTGCGCGTAGCTCACAACATTGTTGGTGGCACCGGTGTTGCCGGAGTAGCTGCCTGCGTAGGTCAGGATGAGCGGGTCGGTGTCGTCGGCAGCGGGTTCCTGTGCTGCGGCTGGGGCTTTGGCGGGAGCGTAGCTCACTGCGGGAGCCTCGCACTGTACCCTCTCCGGCGAGCGGTAAACTGGGGTGATGTCGGGCGACAACGGCAACTGGTAGCCCACGGAGTAGTCGAGCATGAGGTCGGCATCGCCTTCATTCTTCAAAGTGAGGGTGTGCTGGCTGTTGTTCACATCGTCCTTTGTGAGGTCAATCTCATTGTTGTCGATTGCAAGTGCGGCAGAGTTGTCGGGGCGAACCACGTTGAGTGTGTAGTCCTCAGTCTCGCCATATGTGTAGGTCTGGCATGGCGACACATCCTCGTTGCTCAGAATTATGCGCATTGTCCTCTCGCCTGCTGCGGCCTGTGCGTTGTCCGGGATCTTTATGTCGAACGTGCTGTGTGATACATAGCCCATGAACTCGCCGGTATCGTCGAACACTCCGTTGCCGTTCCAGTCCACCCACACTTTCAGGAAGTCGCCGTTGCTGGCGCGCTTTTCCACAGTCAGCGTGAGGGTCTCGCCCGGCTTGATGTCGGTCTTCTTGCCACGGTAGTCGGAATACAAGCTCCATGAGCTTTCCTGAGTGATGTCGCCTATTGTAACTTTGGATATGTACTTGTACAAGCCGTTGTACGAGCTCTTTGACTCGCAACTGCCGTCATAGTTTGTAGTGGTGAAGCTTATCTCGGGATCAGCCAGGAATGCGTCGTCCTTTGTGATGTTCACTATCCGGAAGTTGTGTGTGCCTTCGGCTGAGCAGTCCACGCGTTTCTGGAAGGTGTATTTGTATGTGGTGCCGACATAGATGGTCTCGGCAACGCGTTCTTCCGCCAAGAGGTCATCGCCCTCATAGAGCTGGAGTGTGGCATCGCTTATGTCGGTGCTTCCGTAGTTCTTGAGCTCCACTTGAACCTTGCCGTATTTTCCGCGTTCCGTGGTTCCGGGGCTGAGCACCCGCGTGAGTTTCAAGCCCTTCTGCGCGAGAGACTCGTTCTGGTCGCCAAGCAGGCAGAAGTTGAATGTGCCCGCATAGTCCTGTTGGGTCTTTCCGTCTTCGGTGAAGAGGCGCAGGATGCCGCTCTTGTTCACGTTCGCATCGTGGGCAAGATAGAATGCCGTCTGGTATTTCTCGCCTGTGTCACTGGCATAGACGCACAGAAAACCGTTCTCTATGCGCAGCTTTTCCGACAGCATTATGGTGAAGCGGTAGATGGGGACGAGCTCCTCGCCGATAGTTGTCGAACCGGCAGTGCCGTCCGACTTTTCAGGCATTACATCTATTTCTTCCTTGTATTTCAGCTCGCCCGGGCGGCCGTTGTCATTGGTGTAGAACTCCACGCCCATTCGCATCTTCTTTTTCGGCACATAGTTGTCAAGGTCGAAGCGTCCGAGGCATGACGCACTGTCGCAGGTGTTGGCCACGTTCATGAAGATACCATGTACTACAACGCCGTTCACAGGGTTGGTGAGCCCGTCGAAGGGCATGAATGCCTTGGAGCGGATGTAGCGTCCGGCATTGCTGATGCAAAGGCTCATGTCGGCGCGGCCAAAGCCTTTGTTGCCGCCGACAGAAGTGTCGAAGGCTTCGGAATAGACTGTGTTGTCGGGACAGGGCATGCTGCCGCTCACCCACGAACGTTGCGGCCGTGACGCAGCCAAGTTTTTCCCTGAAGACACTGAGAATGAAAGGGGATTGCCTTCATCGGCAAAAACGCCGACAGGCGTGGCCATCAAGGCTGCCAATAAAAGGGCGTGTAAGGATTTCTTCATAGTGATATAGTTTAATATAAAATTAATTTAAGCGTTAAAGACCTTTTCTGTAATCCGGCAAAGCCACTACTTCTTGAATGGTGCTTTACCGGCTTGTGTGCCGACAAATTTACATAATTCATTCCGTACGGGCAACATTTTTGCGCTTTTTATGCCGCCTCGAGGCTAAAATAAATACAAGATGGCAGTTGTGCTTTATGCACAAAACGCCGCAAATGCGCATAATCAGTGCACATTCATGGGGTGTTTTGTGCATTTGTAAGCCTTTAATTTGGCTGCCTTGAATAAAGTTCGTACTTTTGCACCTTGAAATTTCACAATAATTATTTTATTATATGAGTTTGAAAATTGTTGTACTTGCCAAGCAAGTACCAGACACCCGAAATGTCGGAAAGGACGCGATGACCGCCGAAGGCACAGTCAATCGTGCGGCTCTTCCGGCTATCTTCAATCCGGAAGACTTGAATGCTTTGGAGCAGGCTCTGCGCCTTAAGGAGCAGAATCCCGGCTCTACTGTTGGAATATTGACCATGGGTCCGCCGCGTGCGGCCGAAGTTATCCGTCAGGGCCTTTATCGTGGTGCCGACACAGGGTGGCTTCTCACCGACCGTCTGTTTGCAGGTGCCGACACTCTCGCCACTTCTTACGCTCTCGCCACTGCCATAAAGAAGATTGGTGGTGTCGATGTGGTAATCGGAGGACGGCAGGCCATCGACGGCGACACGGCACAGGTGGGCCCTCAGGTGGCACAGAAGCTGGGACTTTCGCAGGTGACCTACGCCGAGGAGATAACGAAATGCGAGGACGGCAAGCTCACCATACGCCGCCACATTGACGGTGGCGTGGAGACTGTGGAGGCGCCGATGCCCCTCGTTGTCACCGTCACTGGAAGCGCAGCACCATGCCGCCCCGCCAACGCAAGGCTCGTGATGAAGTACAAGCGCGCCACAGCGCCGATGGAACGCCCTGCCGACGACCGCTACGCCTGTCTTTATGAACAACGCCCCTATCTCACGCTCAACCAGTGGACAGTGGCCGATGTGGATGGAGACCCCGAACAGTGTGGACTCAGCGGTTCGCCCACTAAGGTGAAAGCCGTGAAGAACATCGTGTTCCAGGCAAAGGAAAGCAAGACCCTTACAGGCTGCGATGCCGACATTGAGGGACTTATCAAAGAATTGTTGGACGAAAAGATTATTGGATAAATGAACAACGTATTCGTATATTGCGAAATAGAAGGCACCCAGGTGCAGGAGGTTTCACAGGAACTTCTCACCAAGGGACGCAAGCTTGCCAACCAGCTCGGTGTGGAACTCAACGCCATTGTGGCAGGCACAGGCATAAAGGATAAAGTGGAAAGCCAGATTCTGCCGTACGGCGTGGACAAGCTTTTCGTGTTCGATGCCGAGGGACTCTTTCCCTATACATCGGCTCCCCACACCGACATACTTGTAAACCTGTTCAAGGAAGAACAGCCGCAGGTGGCGCTCATGGGTGCAACCGTAATCGGTCGCGACCTCGGCCCGCGTGTCTCTTCATCGCTCACTAGCGGCTTGACAGCCGACTGTACCGAACTCGAGATTGGCGATTACGACGACAAGAAGAGCGGCATGCACTACGATAACCTGCTCTATCAGATACGTCCTGCATTCGGCGGCAACATCGTTGCCACCATCGTGAACCCCGAACACCGCCCGCAGATGGCGACAGTGCGCAGCGGAGTGATGCAGAAAGCTATCTATGAAGGTAAGGCAAAGGGTGAAGTGGTATATCCCGACGTGGCAAAATATGTGCCCGAGGCCGACTATGTGGTGAGGGTTCTCGACCGTCATGTCGAGGCTGCCAAGCACAATCTTAAGGCCGCTCCCATCGTCGTTGCAGGAGGTTACGGCGTGGGAAGCAAGGAAAACTTCGACCTACTCTTCCAGCTCGCAAAGGAACTCCACGGCGAAGTGGGTGCGAGCCGCGCCGCAGTGGATGCAGGGTGGGTTGATCACGACCGGCAGATAGGCCAGACAGGCGTTACCGTTCACCCGAAGGTATATATCGCATGCGGTATCTCCGGCCAGATACAGCACATTGCAGGCATGCAGGACTCGGGCATCATAATCTCGGTAAACAGCGACCCCGAAGCTCCCATCAACAAGATAGCCGACTATGTCATCAACGGAACTGTGGAAGAGGTGCTCCCGAAACTTATTAAATATTACAAAGCGAACAACAAGTAAAAATGGCAAACTATTATACAGACCATCCGGAATATGATTTCTATTTGAATCACCCGGAAATGAAACGCGTCGTTGAACTCAAGGAGCGCAACTTCGCCGACAAGGACAAATATGAAGATGCGCCTGTGGATTTCGACGACGCAATAGAGAACTATAAGCGTGTACTCGAAATTACCGGCGACATAGCGGCCAACATTATCGAGCCAAATTCAGAAGATGTCGATCTCGAAGGCCCGCACCTTGTGGACGGACGCATGCACTACGCATCGAAGACATACGAGAACCTTGACGCCACACGGAAGGCAGGGCTGTGGGGAATTTCGATGCCGCGCCGTTACAACGGACTCAACATGCCCATCACGCCATACTCCATGGCTTCTGAAATAGTGTCGTGTGCCGATGCCGGTTTCCAGAACATCTGGTCGTTGCAGGACTGCATCGAGACCCTCTACGAGTTCGGCTCGGAGGAGCAGCGGCAGAAGTACATCCCGCGTGTGTGTGCCGGGGAGACCATGTCTATGGACCTCACGGAACCTGATGCAGGCTCCGACTTGCAGCGGGTGATGCTCAAAGCCACGCAGGACGAGGACGGGACATGGCGTCTTAACGGCGTAAAACGCTTCATTACCAATGGCGACTCCGACATCCACCTCGTGCTTGCACGCTCCGAAGAGGGTACGCACGACGGTCGCGGACTGTCGATGTTCATCTACGACAAGCGCGAGGGCGGCGTGACGGTGCGCCACATCGAGCACAAACTCGGCATACACGGTTCGCCGACTTGCGAGCTTGTCTATAAGAACGCAAAGGCAGAACTCTGCGGAAGCACACGCCTCGGACTCATAAAGTATGTCATGGCACTGATGAACGGCGCACGCCTCGGCATCGCCGCACAGTCGGTCGGCGTGAGTCAGGCCGCTTACGACGAGGCATTGTCTTATGCAAAGGACCGCAAGCAGTTCGACACTGCCATCGTGAAGTTTCCTGCTGTCTATGACATGATAAGCCGCATCAAGGCCAAACTCGATGCCGGACGCTCCATCCTCTACCAGACTGCGCGCTATGTGGACATTTACAAGGCTCTCGAGGATATCTCGCGCGAGCGCAAGCTTACTCCCGAGGAACGCCAGGAATTGAAGACTTATTCGCGCCTTGCCGATGCTTTCACTCCGCTTGCAAAGGGTATGAACTCCGAATATGCCAACCAGAACGCCTACGACGCGATACAGGTGCACGGCGGTTCGGGCTTCATCATGGAGTACAAGAGCCAGCGTCTCTATCGTGACGCACGCATCTTTTCCATCTACGAAGGCACGACACAGCTTCAGGTCGTGGCTGCCATCCGCTACATCACCAACGGGACATACCTTAACATCATCAGGGAGATGCTCCAGAAGGAGGTTTCCGAAGATTTGCAGCCGCTGAAAGTGCGTGTGGAAGAGATGGTGAGGCTCTACGAACAGGCTCTCAACTATGTGAAAGAGGCTCAGGATCAGGAAATGCAGGACTTCCTTGCGCGCCGTCTCTATAACATCACTGCCGAAACAATCATGTCGCTCCTTATCCTCGAGGACGCCACGCGCGCTCCGGAACTATTCGCAAGGAGTGCCAATGTGTATGTGCGTTACGCACAAGCCAACGTGCTCCGCGACCACAGCTACATAATGAATTTTGTCAAGGAAGACCTTTCCGGCTTCCGCGCTGGGTAATTTCAGGATTGCACGGATACGAGAAGATGGGATGCGCGGTACTGCTGCGCATCCCATCTTGCTTTTTATGGCTGTCGGTCAATGCCTGTGCCACCGCCTTTTTATAATAATGATGTCAGGAAGCGTGCCGCTTGCTGAATTAACATGATTTCAGTCCGGATGTCGCGGAAAACTTTTATCTTTGCACCCGACATTTATGTAAGTGACGGCAACTCATGCTGCACTGCAACGAAACAATAAAAAGAAAACACACACGGGACACATGAAAAGAAACAATTATGCCGCATGCTTCTTCGTCGCTGCGATGGCGTTTGCCGCCGCAACTGTAAGCACCGCGACGGCAAGAGTGGTACAAAACGGCAGCAATCTGCCCTGCTACGTAACAGCCGGGCACAGCCGTTCTGCCAACAAGAAGGGAATAACGGCAAAGGGCAACACAACCATCGTCAGCACACGGGGCGTGGTGAAAGGGGCAAAGGGCTTCGCCGGCGACACGCCGGTGAAGATATACATCGAGAAAGGCAGGATAACGAAGATTGAGCCGCAACCCAACCAGGAAACGCCAAGTATATTCGCCCGTGCCGAAGCACTGCTTAAAAAGTTTATAGGCAAAAGCGTGGGCGAGGCACAGGGAATGAAAGTGGATGCCGTAAGCGGCGCAACCTATTCCTCAAAAGCCCTCATCAAGACCGTGAAGGACGGTCTGAAATACTACGGGGATAACCGCTGATATGCCACGAAACACCTTAATCGTCCATAGAGAAGAGCGGATCCTCAGGCATTACCATTATAGGCTTTTGCTCAAACTGCTTCATTATGTCCTGCGGTACATACTGTTTGTCCACGACGAGACGGAAAGTGTATTCGCGAAACCAGCGGTCAGTCATTATGAGGCAACCCTCCTGGCCGTTTGTTGAGCCCCAGCTGTTCTCCACTTTCCACTTCACGGGCTTGCCGTTGGCATCGATATCCACGGCAGAAAGGGTCATGGCATGTGTCGAACCGCTGTCGAACGTGGCGATGCGCTGTGCCTTGTCCATGCCGAAGGTGGTGCCGAAGAGCGAAGCGTAGTCGTAGTTCTCGGTGTCAAGATAGCCACGCTCGCGGTCGAGTTGTTTGCCCACGTCATACGAACTGTACATCTTGCGTCCGTCTTTGAGCGATGCTATGGCGAGCTGTTCCATCTCGTCCATGGGCAGGTTGAGGTATTTCCAGTTCTGTCCGTCGTAGGTGTGGCGGTCGTACTCCACCTCGTAGGTCTTGTGATAAGGGCGGCGCGGGTCGTTCATCACCATGATAAAAGAGCCGCTGACGGGTCGGCCGACGGTGGCTTTGAAAAACTCCTTTGGCGTGTAGCGGCGTGCCTCGCCCACAGTCTTGCCGTCCTTGTTGCGGAAGGCGTATGTGAACTCTTTTACGGGCTCGCCCAATGTGAGGCAGAGCATACGATAGACAGTGGTGAGCATTTCTGTCTTGCGTTCCTTTATGACTGCGGGCTTCTTGCCGTCGGCTGCCATTTGGCGGAGTTCCAGACCGAACTCGCGCAACTTCGATGCTATCATCGCCGACATCTTGGCTGTATTCTCTGCCGAGAATGTTTCGGGCTGCACGCTCTTCGGCACAAGACCGTACTTGTCGGCGAGGTCACTCACGCCGCAGAATGTGCCGCCGTCATTGAGCGGGTTCTTGAAGAAGAACTGTACACGGGTGTCGTCCATGGGCTTCTTGGCGGTGTCGATGACACCCTGAAGCATGAGGTTGGCCTTCTCAAGCTGGTCGTAGAAGAAAAGATAGTCGTGCGAGAATTCCACGGCAAGGGTGTCGGCGTGCTGCTTGGCGAAGTTGGCGCGCAACACGTTGAAGCCGGAGAACATCCAACAACGCCCCGAACTCTTCTGGTTGTGTATGTTCTGTTTGGGGGTTTCCGTACTGAAATGTGTGTCGATTGCGCCTTGGTTGGCAAAGTTCTTGGCCAGATTGTCTATCTTGTTTGAGGCAAGTGCGTTGAATATCGCCTTGTTTGCCGGGACTGACTGCTGCGCCTTCTCTATCTGCCGGAGCATTGAGTCAGAGATGCCGCCGCCATCTGTCTGAGCGTAAACTGCCGGTGTGAGCACGAGAGCGAGGCTTAAAGCCATTGTTTTCTTTTTCATATATCTTTTTTTTCTTTGCAGGTTTTGTCGTTATATGGGGTTCGCGGTGTTTCATGAATTCTTTTTGCTGCGTCTGTCGGCATCTGTGTGCTTCGTTTTCAGTATCTGCCGTTTTGTTGTAACGCCCTCGACATAATCCTTGGGCGACATACCACGGTTGTTCTTGAAGCAGCGGTTGAAATAAGGCACATCGTTGAACCCCACCATGCAGCACACTTCCGTTATGCTGAGGTTGTTCTGGCGCAGGAGGTTGGAAGCACGGTCCACACGCAGTTTGTTGAGGTATGTGATGTAGGTCTGTCCAGTTGCCTTCTTGAAGAAGGTGCAGAACGACGAGCGGTTCATACCGACATGGGCTGCCACCATGTCGATTGTGATGGTCTTTGCAAAGTTGTTCGTGGTGAAAAGGCGCACCTTGTTGAGCCGTTCCGATGTGCGGTCGGTCTCCGCAGCCCGTCCCACGACGAATGATGCATCGATGTTCTCCTCAATTTTCAGTATAAGGTGCATGACGAAAGGCAGCAGCTCATCCGGCTTTTCCTCACGCATGTTGAGTATGCACTCGGCTATGACTGCGTCGGTGGCAGGGTTGAACGAGATGCCCGACGAGACCGTTTTCAGGTGCTCTATGCGCTCTGTGAACTCGGGGAATGCACTCGACCAACGGTCGAGCAACTCCGTACGGAAGGAGATAGTTATGTTGTTCACCATGCCCTTGTCGTTGGTATGGTCCTTGTCGAAGTCCCAAAAATGTGGTATATGTGGCGGGATAAACACCAAATCACCGTCGCCGAACTCCATCACGGAGTCGCCCATGGTGCGTTTGCCCTTACCTTTCACGATGTAGGTAATCTCCCAAGAGCTCTGTTTGTGCAACGGATACTGTTCGGAAGGCAAATACTGTGCGTCATCAAATTTGTAAAGATCCATAAAATAAAAACTAATGTCTGTATGTTTAAGGCAACGGCGCATTTTGCGCCGGGTGGCAACGGAAATCACATCGAACCACTTTTTGCCGTTTTTTCTCGTTGCAAATATACTATTAATTATTGTAATAATTCCGCTTTTAACAATAATAAAATTTATTTATTAGTGCAAAAACATTGGTGTGTGCTGCATTTTGGCAGGGAAAGCAATGTAAAGATGGCAAAATGGCACATTCTTTTTGTTTATGCGTGCATGGTGACAGACAATTATTGTATTTACAATAGTAACGGCTTAGTGTCGCCTCCCTTGCATATTTGCTGAAGCACCGCAAGTTTTCCCGTGCTGTCCATTCCGCCTTTTCCCGCAATTCGTGTCGAAAAAAAACTGTAAGGAGGCAAAAAACACTGCATGAAAGCAGCTTTATTGGAAAGAAATTGATATTTTTGCAAGAAATAACCTGCTTGTCAGCAATCTGTGGGCAGACTAAAAACTATACTCCTATGAAATACGCCGAATACATAAAACAGATAGAGATAGACTCCCTTTGGAGCGGGAAGAAGCACATCGTGTGGAATCTCGACAGGCAGGTGAACATCCTCAGCGGCATCAACGGTGTAGGCAAAAGCACCATCCTCAACAAGGTGGTGAAGGGGCTTTCGGCAGGGGGCGACTTCCCGAGCCATCTGCTTAAAGGCGTGCGTTTGCAGGTGTCGCCCGAAGAAGCCAAGTGGATAAGGTTCGATGTGATACGCTCGTTCGACCGCCCTTTGCTCAATGTCGATGCGGTGGGCAAGCTCAGTGCCAACCTTTCCGACCTCGCCACAGAACTCGATTTCCAACTTTTTACCCTTCAACGCAAGTATCTCGACTATCAGGTGAACATCGGCAACCGCATCATCGAGACCCTCCAGAGCGGTGCACCCGACGCGGCACAGCGTGCGCAGGACATATCCAAGCCCAAACAACGCTTCCAAGATTTCATCGACGACCTCTTCCAGGAGACAGGAAAGACTATAGTGCGCACGGCAAATGAGATACGTTTCGCACAGATAGGGGAGACTCTGACCCCATACCAGCTGTCAAGTGGCGAGAAGCAGATGCTCGCCATACTTCTAACGGTGCTCGTGGAAGACGGGCGCAACTATGTCCTCTTCATGGACGAGCCGGAGGTGAGCCTCCACATCGACTGGCAGCAACGTCTCATCGACCTGATACTCGAACTCAACCCCAACGTACAGATAATCCTTACCACACACAGTCCGGCAGTGATAATGAACGGTTGGGCTGACCATGTGACCGAAGTCACCGATATCACCGATAACAGCTGAGTATCATGGGCAGACGACTCGCCGACAATGTAACGTCGAAATACATCGAGGCTGCCAACCGACTGAACTCGCGGCAGGCACGGAGGAAAATTGTGGCGTATGTGGAAAGCTACGACGACATTTTCTTCTGGCGCACTGTCCTCGGGCGTTTCGAGGACTCCACACGCTACTTCGAAATAATGCTGCCTACACGGGCCAACCGCCTGGAACGCGGCAAGAAGGCGGCGATAATGAGCATTATCGGCAACGGAAAGACGGGAAAGGACATGATCGCGTGTGTGGATGCCGACTACGACTTCCTTATACAGGGCTGCACGCCCACATCGAAGGCCATCCTCGGCAACCCGTTCGTGTTCCATACCTACGCCTATGCCATAGAGAACATGCAGTGTTACGCCCCGACTCTGCACGACATCTGCGTAGCGGCAACGCTTAACGACGACCGCACGGTGTTCGACTTCGAGACTTATATGCGCGAGTTCTCACTGGTCATCTTCCCGCTCTTTGTGTGGAATATATGGTTCTATCGTTCCCCGCACTACGCACAGTTCACCATTACCGACTTCCTGCGCTGCATCTCCCTCAGCCATTTCAGTTTGGAACACCCCGAGGCGTCGCTCGCATGGTTGAGACAGAAGGTGGCGAAGAAGGTGCATTCGCTGCAACGCAGCAACCCGGATGCAAGGGAAAGCTACCAGAAAGTGAAGGAGGACATAAAACGTTTGGGCGTGGATCCTGCTGAGACATACATGTACATACAGGGTCATCACCTCTTCGACAATGTCGTGTCGCCCATTATGAAGAAAGTGTGCCAGCGGCTGATACGCTTGCGCCAAACCGAGATTTCGCGCCAGAGCATACACAGCGAACAGTGCCGCAACGAACTCTCGTGCTACGCTTCAAGCATATCCGACGCTGAATTCATGCTGAAAAAAAGTGTGGGCTACCTCACGTCGGCGCAATGCCGGAACATCATGGCCGACCTGCAACGCTACATCGACATGACGAAAGACACGGGTCAGTTGGCAGTGTCGTCGCCGGCGGTGATGCCGTCGCTCTCGCACAGCATGCCATAGACATCATCCATGGCCGAAGTCATCGTGTCGAAGTTCTGGGTTGTGTGGCACACTTTCATAAAAAGCATTGCCAGGTCATTGCCGTCGGCATCGTCAAGGGTCACTGCTTCGTCGTTCAGCAACACATGCATCGCCCCCACCAGCAAACGGAAGATGGATGCCTGATGCAGTGAAGTCTTGCCCTTACCGGCGTAATGCAGGCCTTTGGTGTAGGCTGTCATAATGGTACGTACGGTGAGGCGTATGGCATCGGCGGTGGGGACAAACGACGGCTCGCCCTCACAGCGTGTGTAACTGTCAAGATGTGTGGCGGCCGAGGCGAAGTGTCCGTCAAGCAAAAGCGAGAAGTTGCGTATGTACTCGGCCTTCAAGGCCGCATACATCAGTTCGTCGGCACATACCTGCTGCACAAGTTCCAGCATCGACGAGCCTTGCCTGTGAGCCTCCACCACTATGCGTTCCACATCGGCATAGTCGAAGTTCATTGCTGCAATGGGGTAGAACAGCGTGTCGTGGAAGGCTGCGGATATTTGCCCGTAATGCTCCAGCATCACACGCTTCACCGTCTTGGGCATGAACTTCTCATTTGCTTCCACTCCCTCGCTGTCGATGATTCCCGACGCAAACGCTTCAAAGAATCCGCGAATCATCACTCCCAGCAACTTGTATTTTTCTGTTTTTTCCTTTTTCATTGAGAGGTGTCGTTTGTCTGCCTGTTTGTGCAAAGATACAAATAATCTGCCTAAACATAACGCGTTTCTTGTGTTATATGTTTTGTCCGTTGTCAGAAGGTTGAATTCTCTTGATCAAGTTGCTGTTTGTGACCTGTCGTGGCAGACTGTCATTGGTTGGAAATCAGAAAGGTGGCGATGTCTTTTACCGCCTCGCCGAAGGCTGTGGGTTGTCCGGGTACGGTGATGAAAAGGTGTGTGGCGGTGGGATAGACATGATATCTCAACGGGCGGTTGAGATGTTGGAGCCGTTGTGCCAGTTCGGCGGTCTGGTCGAAGAGGATGTCGTGACCAGCCGAGATGATGAGCATGGGTGGCAGTGACTGCAATGCCTTGTCGTCTGCCAAACCCACCGACACTAACGGGTTGCGCTCCTCCTGACGGGCGTATGCCTCGTTGAATGCTTCCAGCAGCTCGGCGTCGTTGCCATAGCCCTTGGCGTATTTCTGCCACGATGATGTCGGTTCGGTGAAGAGCTTTGTGACGGGATAAATCGGTATCACCTTGCATACGCCTTTCATCGTCATGGCTGTGGCAATGGCGAGGTTTCCGCCTGCACTGTCGCCGCCGACGGAAACCTGTGTGCTGTCGCATCCCCATTCGTCGGCGTGTTGTTTGAGGAAGGCAAAGGCCTGTTGGCAGTCTGTCAGCGGAGCCGGGTATGGGTGGGCAGGAGCCAAACGGTAGTTGAGTGCCGCCACGCAGCAGTCGGCCTCCAACGCCAGTGCCGCACAGAAGCCTGCGCAGCTGTTTATGCTGCCGAAGCACCATCCGCCACCATGCAGATAAAGCAGCAGCGGGCGTTTGTGCAAGGCTTTCCGGGCCGGGGCAAAAAGGCAGATGTCGGGAGTCGGGTGGCTGGTGGTTATGCCGTCGGGCAGGACTGGCGGCCGGTTGCGGCTTTGGCGTATCTGTTGTAGGGCTGTGTCGTCGCCGTTCATTGCTGCACGCACGGCAAGCGTCTGCGTGTGTTGCAGTCCCGCTTTCATGTCGGCAAGGAATGCCTGCTCCTCGGCAAGCATGCGTTGCTGTATGTCAGGGCTTGGACAAGTCTGCCCTTGTGCGGGAGGTGCTGAGGTAATAAGTGTCAAAAATATAAGGTTCAACGTTTCCCTTTTCAATGTGTTAGCCATTTTGTCATTCGCTTCAAAGTCTTTTTGTTGTAATGCGTGCAGTAGGTAGGGATGTTTCGTGATACAAAATCAACGAGGGACAAAAACGGGACAAAACCATGGAAAATAAAGGTAGAACTCTTCTGCTCGAAATGTCCTCTGCGGCATCTCTTCGTTTCGGTTACAAAGATACACTTTTGTCACCGAAACAAAGATGGATTTACCCTATTTCTCTCATTTGCAGCCTACTTTTCTATCGTTCTATTCGCAGGAGCATTGTGCAAGCGTTTTTGCCCGAAAGGAGCGGCGAGGCTGTCAAGTGCCTGTTAAAGAATGTTTTGCGATCCGTTTTATGTTTTCAAAAACGGAAATCGGCAAATAGAATCAAAAATGTACGACCCGAGTCGCCACACGGCTCTTGAAAGTTGAGTTACATCACAGGCACTTGGGCGATTGACGCTCTCTGCGACTGTCCGGACAATTTGCCATTTTAAGGTATTTGATGTTAGGGAAAGAAGAAGGAATAATACAGAGTGAGTAGGTTCATTCCATATCAAACACTTGGGATAAGGGCCATTATGAGAATGTGCCGTTTGAAGTGCCGAGTTCGTGGGAGTGGACGACGCTGGGAGAAATTGGAATCTGGCAATCAGGAGCAACTCCCAGCCGACTAAGAAAAGACTATTATGGTGGAAATATACCTTGGCTTAAAACGGGAGATTTAAATGATGGTACAATTATAGATATTCCAGAATACATAACAGAAACAGCATTACAAGAAACATCCGTAAAATTGAATCCTACAGGCAGTATATTAATCGCAATGTATGGAGCAACTATCGGCAAAATTGGCATCCTCTCTTTTCCTGCAACCACGAACCAAGCGTGTTGTGCATGTGTTGACTACCAAGTAGAGCAGATGTATCTATTCTATTTCTTACTTGCTAACCGTGACAACTTTATAAGAATGGGGGGCGGTGGTGCGCAACCTAACATTTCAAAAGAAAAGATTATAAATACAAGTTTTCCCCTTCCCCCGCTTGCCGAGCAACACCGCATAGTGTCAAAGATAGAAGAACTATTTGCCCAACTCGACCGCATAGAAGCAGAGTTGTAAGTACTATGTTTAGTAATATGCCTTAATTCCGCAGGTTAATGCGTTAACTTTATTTATAATTACCTGAGCAACATGAAGTTGCTCAGGAT
>CAVBVK010000035.1:0-23120 GCA_963599085.1 bacterium
CCATTTCGTATCTATATAAAATCCACATTGCCACTTTTCTACCGTTTAGGGCGTATAATACTGATAATCATCTAATAATATATATTTCCCTTGTAAAGCACTGACAAGAGTGGACATCCCCAACTCCGTGACGAGTATAGGAGAGGATGCGTTCGCCTGGTGCGAAGAACTGACAAGCGTGGACATCTCCGGCTCCGTGACAAGCATAGAAAAGTTTGCGTTCGGAGGCTGCACAGGACTGACGAAAATAGAATGTCTGGCGGAGACTCCTCCTGCCTGCGGTGAAGATGTCTTCTATAATGTGGACATGAGCACATGCGAGCTGTCAGTGCCGAAGAGTGCCATCGACGCATACAGGGACGCAGATCAATGGAAGGACTTCTTCAACATCGCCGCCGGTATCAGCGGCGTGGCACAGGTTTACCGTGGCACAGGCAACACCGTCAACGTTCCGTCGGCAGGTATATACGTTGTAAGAGCAACAGGCAAGACATTCAAAGTCAATACCGCCAGATAGACTGCTGACATATAGAGAAATAATTAAAATGAACCCCGGAAGTCCTTGCCTTGACTTTCGGGGTTCATTCTTTTTGCTACCATTACCGTCAAAGCTAAACATCAGTAAACAGCAGGAGGTCGTTGTCATCGTCTTGTGGCTATACATACTTAGGAGGTCGGGCGTCCCGCCCGACAACACAGAGAAAGCCGACGGTATTCCTTGCTTGCGCTTATTCGCTTGATGTCGTCGGGCGGGGACGCCCGACCTCCTGAATATAGTGCATGTGCAGTAAAATTATTTGACAACGGAAAGTTCCTTTTCAGAGGTTCCGCTTGGGCGTAAAAGCGGGGCAGCAGCCGTTTTGTGGCGGAAAAAATGGGATTTGTAATGCAAAGAAGCCTTACTTGCATTGCAAAGAAGCCTTGTTTGCATGACAATTAAGGTGCCTTCGTGCTGCAAACAAGGCTTGCCCGTGTTGTAAAGAAGCCTTGTTTGCGGTGCGGGAGCCGCCTTTTTACGCCAAAACATCATTTTTTATTTTGCGCAGAAACGCCCTGAACTGCCTGACGGATTGGCAGTCAGCCACTTGTGGCTGCACACCTTATTTTGTAAAATCGCCGCCGGTTTTCCCCGGCTTCGCGAATGAACGGATTTTGGGGCGGTTTGAAATGCAAATATAAGACAAGCTGGAGGTCAGTGTGCAATGTCACTAATGTATTTATAAATCCATTTTTCAGACAGTTTCGTTCCTTATTATTGCCGCGGCTCATGCAATAATCGGTGCGGTTGTGCGTTTCTTGTATAAAAGACAAAATGAAACGCAATATGAAAAGAAAACTTTTGTTCTTGCTCTTGGCTGCGGCACCTGCTGCGGCAATGGCGCAGCGTGCCGCCGGAACATTCTCTGTAATCCCGCGTGTGGGCGTGAGTCTGGCAAACCTTTCGGGTGACGCCATATATACAGCAGATGCTGCAACCGCCGCCGTGGAGCACAAGGCACGCTACAAGGCAGGGTTTGTCGGCGGCGTGGATGTCGATTACCAGATAGTGCCGCAGTTGTCGGTGAGCCTGGGAGCATTCTATTCACAGCAGGGATGCCGCTACGGTAACAACAAGACGACGACAGAAATAAACGGCAGAGAGTACAGGAACTTGGGGTTCAGCAACATGAAGTCGCAGACGGAATATATAGACATTCCGCTCATGTTCAGCTTCCATGTCACGCCAGACCTTGCCGTCAAGGCAGGTGCGCAGTTGGGGATAAATCTCTCCGGCAAGACAAAATACACCGAAACGCCCTACACCGTGAAAGAAAACGGCGATGTGGTTTACGAAAAATCCACGGACATCGAGTTTGGCATGAATTGCAAAAGCATTGCATTCGCCATCCCTGTGGGCGTGTCCTACGAATATGAGAATGTGGTTGTGGACGCCCGTTACAACATAGGACTGACCCGCATCTCGGACACAGCAGGCATCAACGCCCCTAAAAGCCAGGTGATTGAGTTTACCGTAGGGTACAGGTTCGAACTGTAAACCCGTTTCACACGCTTACAACACATAACGGTGCAACCCGTCATTCAGGATATATCATGTTGTCACGGGTGATCTTTTCGAGCACCTCCTCAACATATTTTCGTGCCTCCCAGCGTGCCATGGGCAGGTCGTGGAGCAGGCAGTTGCCGCAATCCTTGGGTGCCGCACCCGGCACTTCGCCCTCGAAAGCGGCGATGAAACGGAAGGTCCGCTTCATCAGTTCCACTATGTCCGACGGTTCAAGGTCGCCTTTCAGCAGCAGATAGTTGCCCGTGAGGCATCCCATAGGTCCCCAATACACTACGCTGTCCTTCCATTCAGGGTCGTTGCGCAGGTAGGTCGCGGCCAGATGCTCTATGGTGTGCAGTGCGCCGGGGTGCAGTGCTGGCTCGCGGTTGGGCTCTTTCATGCGTATGTCGAATGTCGTAACGGTGTCGCCGCCTACGGTATCCTTGCGCGAGACATATATTCCGCGCAGCAGGCGGTTGTGGTTGATTGTGAAACTCGGTATCTTTTCCATCATTTTCCTGTTGGTTGCCATATAATATAATGTGCACTTCACCTACAAGGCCGAAAGGAATGCCTTTGTAACCTCGAACGAGCCCTCCGCCATGCGTGCCCAGAAGTCGAAGTACATCTGTGCCTTGTCGTCCTTCAAGGGTATGTCGCTGATGATGCGGAAGCTCACGAACGGCACGCCACGCAGGTGGCACGTGTGTGCGATGGCGGCACTCTCCATATCCACCGCCTTTGCCTCGGGGCAATGGCCGAGTATGTCGCGCATCTTGTCGCGGCTGTCCACGAACCAGTCGCCGGTGACTATGAGTCCGGGATGCACCTTTGTGTGGCAGTCGAGCGATGTGGCTTTCTGCACGAGTGTGCTGTCGGCGACATAGCGCGCGGGCATGCCAAGCACCTGCCCGTATCCGCACTCGCTGCCGCAATACACATCGTGGTACTGGCACTCCGTGCCCACCACCACATCGGCAACGTTGAGCCGTGTGTCGGCACCGCCTGCACAGCCGGTGGAGACCACAAGGTCGGGCGTGTAGGCGTCTATCATCTCCACAGCCCCTATGGCGGCATTCACCTTACCTATGCCGCACTTCTGCATCACGATGCCGTTACCCCCGATGGTGCCGAGCACAAATTCGCGCCCGTTGCGGGTCTCGCGCCGTGAGTCGCCGAAGAGTGTCAGGAGCTGTGCCAGTTCCTTGTCCATTGCCACGATTATTCCGATTTTCATATTGCCGTTTTTCGTTATTTCCGTTTCCGTCGCCTATAAGCGGGGCGTTGCCTGATGCCTTACGCCAGTACAAAGTTAGCTTAAAAACGCAGAAGCGCAAAACATGCGGCGTAAAATGTTTTGCCTGTCGGCGTAAGGGCATGAAAAAAGGGCGTCCGACGATGCCCCGATAATTTTTCTTTTCTCACGAAAACTTATTAATCATCAACAAAATTCATTCATTTCCTATGTTTTTCACCGCTGTGACAATTTTTGATGATTTCTTTACATTGCTTTTTAAAATAGCGTCCTATCACTATTTGAATCAGTTTATGAAACGTAATCTGCTTTTAATCATCATTTTGAGATCTGTTGAAACTTAAATAACTCTCTTGTCATTTATCTTGACTTTCTGTTTGCAAAGGTATGACATGCAGACGAATTATGCAAATTTGTTCAACAAACGCCCTGTTTTCATAGCAAAAAACGCGCTTTTTGTCCGTTAAAGCGCGTTTTTCACAAGCGGATGAAACCTTTAATATCCGAAAATCTCTTCCGTAGAGACGCGGCGTACGGGTGCTATCTGTTCCAACGCCTTCATGTCAAGATTCTTTTCATCGCCGAGGATGAGGTAACGCCACGGCTTGTTGGCCATGTTCTCCTTCTCGAACTTCACGATGTCGTCGAGCGTTATAGACGGCAAGGCTTCGTAGATGCTGCGCCGCAGGTCGTAGTCCAGACCGAACTTTCTCTTGTCGTTGAGGTAGCAGAAGATGATATCGGTCTTGGTAATCCTGCCCGCCGCGATGCGTTTGGCGAGTGCCTGCTTGGCGAGTTCAAACGAGCTTTGCGACTGCGGAATGCTGTCGATTATTTCATTGAACACCCTCACACAGTCCATCATCTTGTCGTTCTGCGTGACGATGTAGGTGCCGGAGTAATCGGTGTCGCCCTTCCTTGTGGCCGCTTTGTAGTTTGCGGCGGCACTGTAAGCCAGGCCGCGGCTTTCGCGAAGCTCCTGGAACACCACGCCGTCCATGCCGCGCCCGAAGTAGGCGTTGAACAGATCGATCACGGGCTGTTCCTTTGCATTCCACTGTTTGCCTGAATTGTTGTACTGTGCCATGTAGATGTTCTTGGCGTCATACGGAGCAATCAGAATCTCGTTCCGCGGTGTCTGCTCCGCGGTGTATGGCTTTCCGGCAGGCACATCCTTGAGGTTTTTGGCCACGATGTGATTCTTGTCGATGGCGGCGACGAACTGTTTGAGCTGCATCGGGCCGTAGTAGATGACGCTGTGTTTATAGCCTTTAAGTGCAGCGATCATGTCGATGAGGCCCTGCGGGTTGCCGTTCACGAGGGAAGCGCTGTCAGGAACGTTGCGCCAACTGTTGTACTTGCCGTAGATGCCGTATGCTTCCAGGGCGGAGAAGTTGTCCTGCTGGTCGAGTTTGCTGTCCTTGCGGGCCTTCAGCTTGGAGTCCACGTACTTCCCGTAAGCCTCCCTGTCCACCTTGGCGTTGCTGAGAAGCTGCTCCATAAGTTTCATGGCTTCGGGCATGTTCTCGCCGAGTCCGTTGAGGAAGATGTTCATTTCGTCCCATCCCACGGACACGCCGAAGTTGCAGCCCAATTCATAGAAACGCCGTTTCACCTCGTCGGCGGAGAGTTCGCCGGTGCCGAGCAGGTGGAGATACTGCGACGCATAGGGCAGCCACTTGTTGCTTTCCTCGCCGAACTCGAAGTGGTAGAACAGCCTGAACAGTTCGTTCTGTCTGTTCTGTATGTAATAGGCGGGCAGTTTCTTCTTTGTCGTCGCCCGTGCAAAGTCCTTGCTGTAATCGAGGAAGCGCGGCTGTATGGGCTCCACCTCCGTCTCCTTTATTTCCTTGACGAATTCGCTTTGCAGGTCGCGGTTGCTCGGTATGGCGGTGATGGCAGGCTTGTCTATCTTCTTCTGCGAGAGGTCTTCGCCGTGTTTCTTGTACACCACGGCGTAGGCGTCGGTGAAGTGCCGGCGTGCAAAGTCCACTATCTGCTCTTTCGTCATGTGCGCGATGCGGTCGTACTTCTCCACTTCCGTCTTCCAGTCGCGCCCGTTGATGAAGGCGTTCACGAACGCGTTGGCACGGCTTCCGTTGCTGTCGAGCGAGCGGAGGAAGTCGAGTTTCATGTTGTTGATGACCGACGGCAGCAGCTTTGCATCGAAGTCGCCGCGCTTCAGCTTGTCAATTTCACCGAGCATGAGACCCTTCACCTCGTCGAGGGTCTGCCCTTCGAGCGGCGCACCGTAGAGGATGAACTGCGAATAGTCGCGCATGTCGTCGCTGAAAGCCTCGGCTGTCTGACAGCGCATGGCCTGGTTGAGGTTGAGGTCGAAGAGTCCAGCCTTGCCGTTATAGAGCATATAGTTTATCACTTGCAGGGTGTCGTTCTGCAATCCGGCGGCTCCGTCGAACTTCCATGCAAGCATGACGTTCTCGGCTTCCTGCCCCACCACGGTGCTGTCCATAGGCGCAGTGAGGCTGCGCACGGGTGCGTAACTGGGCTGTTCCACCTTGCCGTAGCCCTTCCACGAGCCGAAATGGCGGTCAATGGCGGCTATCACCTTGTCGGGGTCGAAGTCGCCCGCCATGCAGATGGCCACGTTGTTGGGCACATAATACTTGTGAAAGTAGTTCTTTATGTTTGTTATAGAGGGGTTCTTCAAGTGTTCCTGCGTGCCTATGGTGGTCTGTGTGCCATAGGGATGTGTGGGGAAGAGCATCTTGCCAAGGGCAGCGAACTCCTTGCGCACATCCCTTGTGAGCGACATGTTGTATTCCTCATACACGGCTTCAAGTTCGGTGTGGAAACCGCGTATCACCATGTTCTGGAAGCGGTCGGCCTGTATCTTGGCCCAGTTGTCCACCTCGTTTGAGGGGATGTTCTCCACATAGCACGTTATGTCGTTGCTGGTGTAGGCATTTGTGCCTATTGCCCCTATCGACGACATGAGTTTGTCGTATTCGTTGGGGATGAAATATTTGGCGGCAATCTGCGACACCGAGTCAATCTCGTGGTAGAGCTGCTTGCGTGTGGCGGGGTCGGTGACGGTGCGGTAGTGCTCGTAGCGCCGCTCGATGTCGTCGAGGTAAGGCTTTTCCTTGGCAGCGTCAGTGGTGCCGAACTGCTGTGTACCCTTGAACATGAGGTGCTCAAGGTAGTGCGCCAGGCCTGTTGTCTCGGCGGGGTCGTTGCGCGAGCCGGTGCGCACTGCGATGTAGGTCTGTATGCGCGGTGTCTCCTTGTTCACCGAGAGATACACTTTCAGTCCGTTGGGCAGCGTGTAGATGCGTGTCTGCATGGGGTCGCCCTTCACTGTCTCATAGTCGTATGCCGCTGCGGCCTGTGCATGGAAGCCCAGACCCATGGCGATGGCGGCAGAGACAAAAACTTGTTTCAAATTCATGGTTGTATGTTTTTTGATTGATGTTCGTTAAAACTCACTTTCGTAGAGGAAGTCGTTGTAGGGGTATTTCTGAACGTGCATCTCGCGCACCTTGCGGTAGATGGTGTCGCGGAACTCGTCGAGGTTCTGCTTCTCCTTTGCCGAAATGAACAGGCAGTTTTCGTTGAGCCGTGCCATCCATGTGCGTTTCAGCTCGTCGAGCGTGACGTTTTCCCTTGTCGGCGGCGTGAGGTCGTCCTCCTCTTTTTCCGTCCATCGGTAGTTGTCTATCTTGTTGAAGACAATCATCGAGGGCTTGTCAGCGCAGCCGAGGTCTTTCAGCGTGTTCTCCACCACATTTATCTGTTCCTCGAAATCGGGATGCGAAATGTCAACCACATGCAGCAGGAGGTCGGCCTCGCGCACCTCGTCGAGCGTGGATTTGAAGGAATCCACGAGGTCGGTGGGCAGCTTGCGTATGAAGCCCACGGTGTCGGCGAGCAGGAAAGGCAGGTTCTCTATCACCACCTTGCGCACCGTTGTGTCGAGAGTGGCGAAGAGCTTGTTCTCGGCAAACACCTCGCTCTTTGCCAGAAGGTTCATTATAGTCGATTTGCCCACGTTGGTGTAGCCCACGAGAGCCACGCGTATGAGCCGCCCGCGGTTCTTGCGCTGGGTTGTCTTCTGCTTGTCAATCTCCACAAGGCGCTGTTTCAGGAGCGTGATGCGGTTGAGAATGATGCGGCGGTCCATCTCGAGCTGTGTCTCGCCGGGGCCGCGCAGACCCACGCTTCCCTTGCCGCCGCCCGAACCCGAGCCGCCGCCCTGACGCTCGAGGTGCGTCCAAAGGCGTTGCAGGCGCGGCAGCATGTAGCGGTATTGCGCCAGTTCCACCTGTGTCTTGGCCGCTGCTGTCTGCGCACGCATGGCGAAGATGTCGAGGATGAGCGACGTGCGGTCGAGTATCTTCACGCCCAGTTCCTTCTCGATGTTGCGTATCTGCTTTGCCGAGAGCTCATCATCGAATATCACCATGCCCACGGGTCGTTCGGCATCGGCCTCCGCCTCAATGTATTCCCTTATCTCCTGCAACTTTCCGGAACCCACGTACGTCACCTGGCTGGGGCCTCCCACGCGCTGCGTGAAACGCTTCACGGTGACGGCTCCTGCCGTGTCGGCGAGGAACTCGAGTTCGTCGAGATATTCCTTTGTCTTTTCCTCGTCCTGCTCTTTCGTTATCAGTCCCACGAGAACGGCTGTCTCTGCCTTGACTTCCGATATTACAAATTCCTTCATTCAGTGTGTGTTACAGTGTGCAGTTGTGCTAATGTGTTGCAAAGATACGCAATTTCCAATTATTAATCCAATTATTGATGCAAAAGGAGCGGTGTTTTTAACGGGCGCGGCATCATCGTGCGCGGGAAAACAGCTATTTGTGGGGGGAATGCCTTTTTATACGATTACGTTTGCAGGTTAAGGTTTTAATGACTATCTTTGCATAAGATAGGCTGCACCTCAGCAATTTGAAGTGAACTTCATTGCATTCGGTTTGCACTATCTTTGCATAAGATAGGCTGCACCTCAGCAATTTGAAGTGAACTTCATTGCATTCGGTTTGCACTATCTTTGCATAAGACACCTACTTCAAGGAAAAAGGACAAAAGACAAATTATAAATTTTATTGACATGAGACTGATAATAGAAAAAGACTATGACCGCCTGTCGAAATGGGCAGCAGAGCACGTGATTGAGCGAATCAACAAATTCAATCCCACCCCCGACCGCAAGTTCGTGCTCGGACTGCCCACCGGCTCCTCCCCCATCGGCATGTACCGTGCGTTGGCGGAAGCCTGCAAGGAGGGACGGGTTTCGTTCAAGAACGTGCTCACTTTCAATATGGACGAGTATGTGGGGCTGCCCGAAGAGCATCCCGAGAGCTACCACTCGTTCATGGCAAACAACTTCTTCAACCACATCGACTGCCCGAAAGAGAACATACACATACTCAACGGCAACGCCGACGACCTTGAAGCCGAATGCGCACACTACGAGCAGATGATAGAAGAAGCCGGGGGCATCGACCTCTTCATAGGCGGCATTGGTCCTGACGGCCACATCGCCTTCAACGAACCGGGCTCTTCGCTCACCTCACGCACGCGCCAAAAGACCCTGACAACTGACACCATCGTCGCCAACTCACGCTTCTTCGACAACGATGTGAAGAAGGTGCCGACGACAGCACTCACTGTGGGTGTAGGCACTGTGATGGCAGCACGCGAGGTGATGATCCTCGTGAACGGGCACAACAAGACACGCGCCTTGCAGGCAGCGGTGGAGGGCCCCGTCACACAAATGTGGACAATCAGCGTGCTGCAAATGCACCGCCACGGCATCATCGTGTGCGACGAGGCTGCCACCGACGAACTGAAGGTCTCGACATACCGCTACTTCAAGGACATAGAAAAGGACAACCTCTGACCCTATGGAAAATGTTCTGAGCGTCAGGCGGGTATCGCCTACCGACATACAGGCGGCTGACATCTGCCGTATAATGGACGGCGCGGGGGTGGCTTTCGCCCCCGTGGCGTCGCACTGTTGGGCTGCCGACTTCCCCTACCGCCCGCAGATGGAGGTGCGCCTTGCGCACAACGGGAGCCAGCTGCTCGTGAACTACCGCGTCGCGGAGGACAGCGTGCGTGCCGTCGCGCCGCACGATGACGGCAACGTATGGGAGGACTCGTGCTGCGAACTCTTCATCTCGCCCGCCGACGACGACACATATTATAATATAGAGTGCAATGCCGCAGGTACGATGCTGATTGGCTTCGGACCGAAGCGCGAGGGAAGGGAGCGCGCACCGCAACAGGTGCTCGACACCGTGGGACGATGGGCTTCGCTCGGCCGTGAGCCTTTCGACACCCGCAACGGTGCCGTGACATGGCAGCTGTGCCTCGCCTTGCCCATAGGCGCGTTCTACCGCCATGCACTCGGCAGCCTCACAGGCATCAGAGCCAAGGCGAATGTCTATAAATGCGGCGACAAGCTGCCCCGTCCGCACTTCCTTTCGTTCTTCCCGATAGATGTGGCGAAGCCCGACTTCCACCGTCCCGACTTCTTCGGCGACATGGTGTTTGAATAGAAAAGACAGCGTGTGCATGCCATAACACGCACACCGGATGACTATGAATTCCACATTCATCCCCGACCCTTGCCAGCAGGAAGTGATTGAGGCAGAGGGCGGCAACCATCTTGTACTGGCTCCTCCGGGATGCGGCAAGACACAAATTCTTGCCGAACGCATCTGCCATGCCCACGCGAACGGGGTGGACTACGCCGACATGCTGTGCCTCACGTTCACCAACCGCGCCGCCCGCGGCATGACGGAACGCATAGCACAGCGCATGGGCGACAGCGTGGCTGCCGGGATTTTCGTGGGCAACGTGCACCGCTACTGCTCACGCTTCCTCTTCACCAACGGTCTTGTGGCAGCCGAATCGTCGGTAATCGACGACGACGATGCCGTAAGCATACTCGCACGCTACCTCGGCGACGACGAGTATGCCGTCATGTCCAACTACCAGCGGCGGCGCGAATATGCCGGAGTGTTCCATCTTTCCACCTTCATGCACCAGATAAGGATGAACCACCCGAAAGCCCTCCGCGTGCATCCAGACTGCCTTGACAGCAACGACATCGCCGCCATGAAGTGCGTATGCAAGTTGCAGAAGAAAGAGTTTACTGCCGGAATGATGACCGACATGTACCTCCATGCCGACCTTTACCGCTCGCTCACACGCAGCGACACAATGGACTACGGCAGCCAGCAGATAGTGAAACGGATGCTGCGGAAGATGGCTCTCGCCCGTGAGTACGAACGCTACAAGCGCGACAACCGCCTGCTCGACTTCAACGACCTGCTCATGTTCACATACGACGCGCTCGTTGCCGACTCCACAGAGGCTCCGCGCCACCGCCGCTACCGTTGGGTGCAGGTGGACGAGGTGCAGGACCTCAACCCGTTGCAGATGCAGATAATACACCTGCTCACCGCCAAGGACGCCCTCACCGTGATGTATTTAGGCGACGGGCAGCAGGCCATATTCTCGTTCATGGGCGCAAAGATGGGCACGCTCGAGGCCTTGCGCGAGAAGGAGGGGTGCCGCCTGCACCACCTTTCGGTGAACCACCGCTCGCCGGAATACCTGCTGCGGGTATTCAACGACTATGCCGCCACGGTGCTCGGGATAGACAGGTCGATGCTCCCGCTGCCGTGTGCGGACAGCCATACAGCGCGGCTCGGCAACGAACTGATGATTCTACGCAGCGACAATTATGAGAGCGAGGTGCGCGATGTGGTGCAGTTCGCCGTGCAACTCAACCGCAACTACCCCGGCGACACGACGGCAATTGTGGTGAACGCCAACCGCGACGCCGAGGATATCGGTGCCGAACTGAAACGTTGCGGAGCGGGCTTTTTCAAGGTTTCGGGCACAGACCTGTTTACAACGCCCGATGTAAAGCTGCTCTTTGCGCACCTTGCGGTGCTCAACAACGAACTTAACTTCATGGCGTGGGCACGCCTGCTGCACGGACTGCGCGTGTTTGAGGGCAGCGCGTCGGCACGCACTTTCATTCGGGAGCTGTTCGACCGCGCCCTGATGCCGTCCGACCTGCTGCGCAACGACGGCGGCTCTTACCTGCAGGATTTTGTGGAATGCTATGAAGAAAAGGACATTGTCGTGTTCGACACAGAGACCACCGGGCTTGACGTGTTTGCCGACGACATCATACAGATAGCTGCCGTGAAGCTGCACAAAGGCAGAACAGTGCCCGGATCGTCGTTCGTGGCATACCTTACGACATCGCGCGAAATACCGGCAATGCTTGGCGACACAGTGAACCCGATAATCGAGGAACGCCGCCGTCACACGCTCACCGGCAATGCAGAAGCCTTGCGGCAGTTTATTGACTATGCCGAGGGGTCGGTGTTGCTCGGGCACAACGCCGACTACGACTACCGCATTCTCGAAAACAACCTGCACCGCTACTGTCCCGACATCTCTCTCGAAGCGCGGCATCCCCGCTATCTCGACTCGCTGAGGCTTGTCCGGCTGCTGCATCCCGAACTGAAGGAGCACAAACTGAAGTACTTGCTCGGCGCATTCGGCCTTGAAGGGGAAAACTCGCACCTTGCCGACGATGACGTGAACGCCACTTGCGGAGTGGCGGCACACTGCCATGAGTGCGCAACGGAGCGTGTGGCGGAGCAGAAGAGGTTTCTCTCGCTGGAACAGACACGCCGCCACGCTTCGGCACTGCGCAGTGCCTACGGGGCATTCCACGCCGGAGCTCTCGGGCGGATGTATGTGCGCCGACATGCCGCCGAGCCCCCTGCCCTCGTCAGCGAATTGCTCCTTTTCCGCCAATACCTGCTCGACGAGGGCAAGATACAGCCCATAGACGGCTTCGGGCACATCACCTCCTACCTCGCCACCGACATGATTGACGCTGCCGCCAAGCCCTCGCTACATGAGCAACTGTCGCATCATGCCATGGAAATAGCGACACTTAAGGAGGCCGACCTGTGCGGCGGCACGGCCATGGACGAGCGCATCTTCGTCACCACGATACACAAGGCAAAGGGTCTGGAGTTTGACAATGTGATAGTGTTCGATGCCGTCGATGGACGGATGCCCAACCACTACACGCGCAACACGCCACGCCTTCTTGCCGAGGACGCACGCAAATTCTATGTAGCCATCACCCGTGCCAAACGGCGCCTGTACGTGTCGCAGAGCCTGACACAGACGGGCTGGCACGGCGATGTAAGCGAACGGCGGCTCACACCGTTTATGCGCACGGTGGAAAAACACTTCGGCAGCCCGCGCGGAAAGAATGTTAATTTTCAATAAAACAATTCTCTTTTACCCCCCCCCCACGTATTATTTTTCCTAAAAAAACTCTTGTTTGTCAAATAAAATCTGTATTTTTGCGAATAGTTTCCATGCATTCAGAATGCGGACAGCCATTTATGACATCAGCAGGACAACGTGTTTTCATCGCAAGAATACTTTACAAATCCACAAGAAAAAAAACAAACTGGAAAAACGATTGAGATATGAGTATATTTCACAAACTATGTAAATGGTGCTTCGACCGTAAAGCCCTTTCCTACTGGCTCATCCTTGCTTACGACTGTGCGGCCGTACTGCTGTCGGGCATACTGGTATTCTGGATTCAGAGAGGCTCTCCGTTCATATATCACAACCTCCCCAACATTCTGGCAGGCCTGTTTGTCTGTCTGGTGATATACATCATCGCCTTTTTCGCGTTCCATACGTTCAACGGAATGCTACGCTTCTCATCGTTCATAGACCTTCACCGCTTAGGTTACTCCACATTCACGGCAGGCATAGGCATTTGCATCCTGCGCTTGATGCAGGTGCACTTTGGGCTTTCGGAGTACATTTGTTTCCCGACATTTACCAGCAACCTGCTCATATTCATCTGTGCCACCATGCTGATGTGGACTCCCCGCATACTGGTAAAATCCCTGCACGACTATTACACCGAAGACATACGTAGGCTCGACAACACCTTCATCTACGGCTGCCATAACGGCGCTGTGGCGATAGCAAAGAGCATCCGCTCGGAAACGGCACCGCGGTTCCGCCTGAGAGGGTTTATCGCACCGGAGAAGATACAGCCCGGCTCATACCTGTTGGGGCTCAAGATTTACAACGACGACGACAGCCTCATGGACATAATGAAGCAGCAGGATGTGAAGGTGCTGCTCGTTTCACCGATTCTTACGGATCGTTTCACCCACCGCACAACCCTCATCGATGCCCTCATAGCCGCAGGAATAAAGATAATGATGATGCCCCAGGCGCAGGTATGGGACGGGAAGTCGAACTTCTCGCACCACCAGTTGCGCACGGTGGACATAGAAGATCTGCTGCCGCGTGACAAGATTGAGGTGAACATGGAAGCCATCGGCAAGATGATAACAGGCCGCCGGGTGCTCATCACGGGTGCAGCGGGCAGCATCGGTGCAGAGATAGCCCACCAGGTGGCATCGTTCGGCCCTGCCGACCTTGTCCTTGTCGATCAGGCGGAGACTCCGATGCACGACATGCGCCTCTATATGAACAACAAATACAGCAACATCCATGTACACACCATCGTGGGCTCCATCACCAACGAGACGCATATGGAAGAGGTGTTTGCAGCCCACAAGCCCGAGTTCGTGTTCCATGCCGCTGCCTACAAGCATGTGCCCATGATGGAGGACAACCCTGCCATGGCAGTGCAGAACAACATTTACGGCACGCGTGTCATTGCCGACCTCGCCGTGAAGTACGGCACAAAGAAGTTCGTGATGATTTCCACCGACAAGGCCGTGAACCCCACCAACGTAATGGGATGCTCGAAACGCATCTGCGAGATTTACTGCCAGTCGCTCAGCAACGCCATCGCCAGCGGCGAAGTGAAGGGTGAGACACAGTTTGTCACCACACGCTTCGGCAACGTTCTCGGCAGCAACGGCAGCGTGATACCGCTCTTCAAGGAACAGATAAGGAATGGCGGACCCGTCACCGTGACGCATAAGGACATCATACGCTACTTCATGCTCATTCCGGAGGCATGCCGCCTTGTGCTCGAAGCAGGCACGATGGGCAGGGGGGGCGAAATATTCGTCTTCGACATGGGCGAGCCAGTGCGCATAGCCGACCTTGCCAAGCGCATGATCGACCTCTCCGGCGCGAAGGACGTGAAGATAGAATACACCGGATTGCGCGACGGCGAGAAGCTCTACGAAGAGATGCTCAATGACGAGGAAGAGACAAAGCCCACCGTACACCCGAAGATAAAGGTGGCGACAGTGCGCGAATATCCGTACGAACTCGCCCTAAAAAACGAAAGGGAACTTTACGAAATATCACTCCACTATGACGACATGGCAATAGTGAAGAAGATGAAGGAAGTGGTGCCAGAGTACAAGAGCGTGCACAGCAAATACACAGAACTTGACACATAAACCCACGGCGTTGCTGAAAGGCGACGCCTTTTTCATTTCACGCCCGACTTCCCGAGCGCGCCATAGACCACCTTTGCCACAAGAGGCTTGCTTGCCTCCTCGGTCATGCCGTGGCCGAGCCGCCCGTAGATGAACGGCACCTCAAGTCCTTTTATGCAGTAATGCGTGATGTCGGCTACAAGATCGACATCCTCAATGTCAAATTCACCGTCGGCCTTTCCCTCGGCATACACCTTGCGAAAAAGCTCTATCTCGTCCTCATCGAAATTCTTGCGCACCTTTTCCACCATCCATATATTGCGGAAGAACTCGGCCCTGAGGTTTCCGTTGCGCACCACCGTCTCACGTATCATGCTCAGGTGCGTGTAAATCAGTTCTATAATCTTGTCCTGCGGGCGTGTCTTCTTTGCCGCAACCTCGTCGAGGCGGTCGCTGAGGCGTTCGAGTTCCGACTCTATGACAGCCGAATACACCTCCTCCTTGCGGTTGAAGTAAGTGTAGAGCGTGCGGCGCCCCTTTCCAGACGCCACGGCTATGTCGTTCATTGTCGTGTTGGCAATACCGTTCTTGGCGAACAGCTGGCGTGCCACATCCACAAGTTTCTGCCGTGTTTTCGATATTGACATATTATCCTCCTTTCAGTTTTTGCGTGCCTGCGCTATGTTTTCCGCAACAGGACGGCACCTGTTTCCGTTGCCGTGCGGCATCATTCAGAAAAAATGCACACGCACTTCTCTATGTGCAAAAATACTTCATTAATTCCGAACGTGCAAATAAATGCGTGTCAAATAGTATGAATACGCACGTACGAAAGGCTGCGCAAGGCTGCTAATGCGCCCGAACACCGGCGGGAATTTTCCTGATGCACGCCTGGCGCACCTCTGCCCCACCGGCATCGGCGGTGAACATGACGAAGCCGGAGGCATTGGCGGTGGCTCCACGGTCGGGGTTCACAAGACGGACATCCGACAGCACATGCTCGCCGTTGATGTTTACGCTCACCTTGTCGCCACGCACACGGATGTTGGCGGTGCACCATTCGCCCTCGGCGGCAAACCTGTGCCAAGCCTCATCGCCCTCGATGCGCACGCCTTGGGTGCGGCTCAGCGTAAGCACGGGCATGGAACGCAGGCATACCGCAATCTTCCCCGAGGCCTTCCAGTCGAATGCCATGTCGAAGTCGGCGAGATCTTCGGTCATCTTCCAAAAACCGTTCTTCCCCATGCTGGTGCTGCGCGCCATGGCGAGGTTGTAGCCACAGTCGAGGCGGCACTCTTCCAACGCTTTCAGCACACGGTCTATGGCGGCACCGGCACCCTCTTCATCGTAGTGACAGGCGAGAGAGTATTTGGCAGCATTGAGCATGTTGTAGGCGTATTTGCCGCCGTTTACATGCGGATTGTCACCCAGAATGTCGGCCACGGCCACTGCCGTGGCATCGCCCATGGTGCGCGAGTCGTAGTATTTGCGGATATATGCGAGTGCCTGTACGAGGCGTGTCGTGCCGAGGTCGATTATTATCCTGCGCCTGATGTCGTCGCAAGGGTTCAGTTCGTCGGCCTCACGCAGCAGCAGATAGCGCACGGCGGGATTGAGACGGAGCCGCCCCAACAGTGTGATGTAGCGTGCCATGACGGCGTCGCGCGCCTTTCCGTCGCGGTGGCGTGCCATGTCCAGCAGGCGCGGGAGTACCGCTGCCGTGGTGTTGGCGGCAAGAAGGCTGTCGGCAGAAGCGTCGGGCTGGGTGCGCATACGGTCGATGAGCAGGTCAAGTGACGTCGTCCAGAACGGCACGGCTGCGGCTGCGGGAGCTGTCTTTGCCACAGGTGCCGCCACAGCTTTGCCCGAACGCGCCTTGACAACGAGTGCCAAGAGCGAGTCGGAAGCCGTGTCCATACTTCCGGCGCGGGCTATGTCGGCATCGATACCCTTCATGGAGACGAGCGCACGGAACGCTGCCGGAGCCATGTCGGCATCGCCGAGATACATGACAAGGTGCTGCACATCAGCAGCAGTGGCGCAGGTGACGAGCCCGTCGAGCAGGTGGCGGCGCACGGCGGGGTCGTCACTGCGGTCGATGGCCTTCTTCAATCCCTCGCGCATGGCATCGGCGTATGGTGCGCCCGCGGGCGTTTGTGTGAAGTCGGCAATGGCATCGATGAGCTTTATGCACGCCTTTGCCTGCGCAGGGTCGGCAGGGTCGCCCATCCTGCTTATCATGTCAATGCTCATGTCGGCAACGGAAGCCAACTGCCCCATGACTTCCGCCGAGGGCATATAGCCCGTCATCGTTATCTGGTTCACGGCATCTTCGGCAAGACGCAAGGCTGTGCGCCTTGTCACCTGAGCGTGGGCGGCGAGACACAGGAACAGGGAAAAGAGTACGAATGTTGTTTTTCTCATTTTCATCAAAACAGAATGTCATGCCTTTAAAAGCGGATTTCCATCGCCCGTTAAAGGCTTTTTTCATTAAAACAGACACAAAATTACTGAAAAAATCGCTGAAAACCGGCATCCTGCCGCCTTTTCGTCGCAATCGTGCGGTTTTTCACCTTTATATAAAGCCCAGCCTTGCCCGTTACCGCTTTTTTGTGTACCTTAGCACCTGAAAATGAAAAACAAAACCACAATGAAGAAAGACACCATGAAAATGCTCCTCTGCCTCGCACTCGTCAGCGCGGGCTTGGGCGGCGCAACGGCGCAGACCCTGAGGTTCAACGCGAAGAAAACATTGAAGATAGTGCAGTTCACCGATGTGCATTGGAAGCCCGGCAACGCCGAATCGGGGGCTGCCGCGAAGTGCATGAACGCCGTTCTTGATGCCGAGAAGCCCGACTTTGTGGTATATACGGGCGACATTGCGTTCGACAGGCCCGCCTTTGAAGCCCTCGACAGTGCTTTCGCTCCCGTGACAAGGCGCGGCATCCCGTTCGCCTACACCTTCGGCAACCACGACGACGAGCAGGACCGCACACGGCAGGAGATATTGCAGTATGTACGCACGAAACCGCTCTGCCTCACCACTACGGCGGAGGGCGTGAGCGGGATGGCAAACTTCTGCCTGCCGGTGAAGTCGGCCGACGGCACGCATGACGCCGCCGTGATATATGTGTTCGACAGCAATTCCTACTCGTCCATACCGGAAATAAAGGGCTACGACTGGGTGAAGCCCGACCAGACAGACTGGTATCGCAGCCTGAGCGCGGCATACACGAAGGCCAACGGCGGCACGCCTCTGCCCTCAATAGTGTTCCAGCACATCCCGGTGCCCGAGTTCAACGATGCCGCACGCGACGAGCAAGCACGCCTTATAGGCAAGCGTTTCGAGGAAGCCTGCGCCCCGAAGCTCAACACGGGCGAGTTTGCCGCCATGCGGCTGAACGGCGACGTGATGGCGATGTTCGTAGGACACGACCACATCAACAACTACTCCGTGCTATACAAAGGCATCCTCCTCTCCTACGGGCAATACACCGGCGGCCGAACCGTGTATTGCCCGCAACGCAACGGCGCACGCGTGATAGAACTCACCGAGGGCAGCCGCACCTTCAGGACATGGCTGCGCATGGCGGACGGCGAAGTGCTCGACGCCATAACCTGCCCCGACGACTTCACAAAGGAGTAAGGGAGCCGCTTTACACGAGCGGAAACACCGTAGAAGGCCGGGCGTCCCCGCCCGACAGCATCGCCCAAACTTAAGCTTATTTCCAGGCTATTGTGCATAAAAACGGCATTTTCATACGGTGACAAACAACTTTTTGTTAATTTTGCACCCGCAACCGTCACTGCCATGAAACGCACTTGCGACAATGCGGACAAACACTTGACGGCAGAGCGAAAAAGTTTTCAAGTATAACAAAAAGACGATGAAGAAACAGACATTAGCAATCGACACCCCGTTTCAGAAGCCCGATGCGTACGGTTCCCTGAGCATGCCAGTATATCACACCTGCGCCTACGAGTTTGCCGACGCCACCGTCATGGCGGACGCTTTCTGCGGGCGCATAGAGGAGCCCGACTATTCCCGCGTAATGAACCCCACCGTGACTTTCCTCGAACAGAAGGTGAAGGCCATAACGGGAGCAGAGCGCGTGACGGCACTCTCGTCGGGGATGGCGGCGATAAGCAATACTCTGTTGGCACTCGTGGAGGCCGGGAAGAACGTGGTGACATCGCGCCACATGTTCGGCAACACCTTCTCGCTGCTCACGAACACACTGCCACGGCTCGGGGTGAAGCCTCACCTCTGCGACCTCACCAACCTGGATGAGGTGGAAAAGGCGGTGAACGATGACACCTGCTGCATATTCCTCGAGACAATAACCAATCCCCAGCTGGAGGTGGCAGACCTCGCCGCCCTCTCACGCATAGCCCACAGCCACGGCATACCGCTTGTGGCCGACACGACAGTGATACCCTTCACCGAGTTCTCGGCAAAGGCTCTGGGCGTGGATGTAGAGGTGGTCTCGACGACAAAATACCTCTCCGGAGGCGCGACGACAATAGGCGGCATGGTGATGGACTACGGCGGTCATCCCGAATTTGCACGCCGTCTGCACGATGAGATGCTCTTCAACCTCGGCGCATACATGACCCCGCATGTTGCCTACATGCAGAACCTCGGGCTGGAGAACCTTAAGGCACGCTACACCATGCAGTCGGCCAACACTGTCGAGCTTGCCACCCGACTGAAGACGCTGCAAGGGATACGCGCCGTGAACTATGTGGGACTGCCCGACAACCGCTTCCACGAGACAGCCATGCGGCAGTTCGGCGGCACGGCAGGGTGCATGTTCACCATCGACCTCGACTCCCAGGAGGCGTGCTTCCGCTTCATCAACCGCCTGAAACTCGTGCGCCGCGCCACCAACCTCTTCGACAACCGCACGCTGGCAATACACCCTGCAAGCACCATCTTCGGCCCGTTCAGCGACGGGCAGCGCCGCGCTATGGATGTGCTCGACACCACCATACGTATAAGCGTGGGTCTGGAAAGCGTGGACGACATATTCGACGACTTCAAACAGGCTTTGCTCTGACAACAGGCGCGACTTTATAATACGGAAAACATGACATACGATTTCGACAAGATCACCGACCGCCACGGCACGGGTGCCCTGGCTCTCGACGTGTTGCAGGAGCGTTACGGCAAAGCAGACCTCATGCCGCTGTGGGTGGCGGACATGAATTTCGCCACGCCACAGTTCATCACCGACGCCATAAAGCGCCGCCTCGACCACTCCCTCTTTGGCTACACTGTCATGCCCAAGGACTTCTGGCCGACAGTGATGCGTTGGATTGACACGCATCACCAATGGAAAGTGCGCGAGGAATGGATGCGTTTCATCCCGGGCATAGTGAAAGGCATCGGCTTCGCGGTGAACGTGTTTGTGAAACCCGACGAGAAAGTGATAATACAGCCGCCCGTCTATCATCCTTTCCGCCTCACTCCCGAGGGCAACAGACGCGAAGTGGTGATGAACCCGCTCGTCCGCCACAACGACGGCAGTTACTCGATGGACTTCGACAACCTCGCCAAGGTGACGGACGGGAAGTGCCGCCTGCTCATACTCAGCAATCCGCACAACCCCGCCGGGATAGTGTGGGACGAGGAGACGCTGCGTCGCCTGGCGCACTTCTGTGCCGAACGAGGCATCATCGTCGTCTCTGACGAGATACACTGCGACATGACTGTCTTCGGCAACAGGCACCATCCGTTCGCGTCGGTGTCAGAAGAAGCGGCGCAATGCAGCATCACCTTCGGCGCGCCTTCAAAGACTTTCAACATCGCGGGCATCGTGAGTTCCTACTGCATAGTGCCCAACGAGGAGCTGCGCCGCAGGTTCTTCGGCTGGATTGCCGCCAACGAACTCGACGAGCCGCACATCTTCGCGCCCATAGCCACAATGGCGGCGTTCAACGAGGGCGAGGAATGGCGGCGCCAGATGCTGCGCTACATCGAGGGCAACATACTCTTCGTGGAGGACTACCTGAAAGAGAACATACCGCAGATAAAGCCTCTGCGTCCGCAGGCATCGTTCCTTGTGTGGCTCGACTGCCACGGGCTGCGCCTGCAACACGATGCGCTCATACGCCTGTTTGTGAACGAAGCGGGACTCGCACTCAACGACGGCGAGATGTTCGGAAATGGCGGCGAGGGTTTCATGCGCATGAATATCGCCTCACCACGCGCCGTACTCCGCGAGGCTCTCGACAAACTCAAGGACGCTGTGGAACGCTCCTTGAAATAAAGGGTCTATTCGAAATAATTGCTGTCCGTTAAAGCTTTTAGGATTGCTGCCATTTGCTGCTAAACCAAAGATTGAGGAATTGCAAACTTAGCCACAAGACGCCGACAGCTCCACCTCACCGGACAGCAATAATTATGGATGAAAAGAGGGTGTGCCAAAACCGGCACACCCTCTTTATATAAAACACGATCGTCTTATTCGCCCTTGTTCGTTTCCGTCTTCGGTTGGGCCTCAATGTAATAGTGCTTCTGCTGCGGCATGCTCACGGCATTGGTCGCAAGGTCGATAAGCCATCCTGGAATTCCTCCGAGAAGGATGTTGCCGAAGGCCCAGCTATTGGTTTTCTTTTCAAGCACAATGTCCTTGTAGGTGTAGTTCTCCGAATTTATCTGCACCCTTTGCCCGTCGATGGCATGGCGTCTCACCTTCACAACTGCCGGCAGGGTCACGTTGGTGTAAACCTGTTTCTGGGTAGTGATGGTTACGGGCTCCTTCGTGTTTCCGTCGATGGTGATTTTGGGTGCGCCGCCGGAGACGATGGACGCACACGAGGTGAGTGACACTGCGGCTGAAACGGCAACGACGGCTGACGCCAGCTTCTTCATGTTTTTTTTCTTTTGCATAGCATTTTAAATTTAGAATTAAACGATTTGGATTATTTAAAATGCGCCGCCACCGCTATCATGCCACCCATACGGACGCAAACGTGGGCGAAACTTGCCCGCGTTGCAGCCGTAGGAAGTGCTGTGATAAACGACAAGTAACGCCCACGCGTATGTGGACGTCCGCTATTTTCGTTTATCAGATGCACCTTATTGAAATTTCCTACGTTCCAACGCGCATGACGAATAGCAAACGCTGATATTCCATCAAAAATGAGTCCTGCCACCCGCCGGGGACAGTCTTCAAAGGCAAATTTACATAAAATATTCCTTTTTACAAAATAATGCTCGGAGAAAAGCCGTACCTTTGCAATTTAATGATGCGGGCGTGGCATGCTGCCGGTTTGCGGTGCTCCGCCAAATGAAAGACAGAAGGAAAACGAAACAGGAAATGGACACACGGTTGAAAGGAACACTATGCGGTGTGGGGGCGGCAGTGTGCTACGGCACCAACCCCTTGGGCGCAATCAATCTGTACAACGACGGCTTTTCGGCAAGCGCGACACTTTTCTACCGCTTCGCCCTGGCATGCCTCACGCTCGGGCTGATGATGGTGGTGCAGCGCAAGAGCTTTGCGGTGACGCGCCGCGAGCTCGGCATCCTTGCGCTGTTGGGCGTGCTGATGAGCACATCGTCATCAACGCTTTATTTCAGCTTTCTGTTCATGGATGTGGGGGTGGCCTCTACCCTGCTCTTTGTCTATCCCGTCATGGTGGCAGTCATCATGGCTGCGATGTTCAAGGAGAAAGTGACGAAGACGACGGCACTTGCCATCGCGCTCGCCTTGGCGGGCATTGCGCTGCTCAACCGCTCCGGCGACGGCACGGCACTGAGTCTCTGGGGCGTGACGCTCGTGATGCTTTCGTCTCTCACCTACGCCGTATATATAGTGGTGGTGAACAAGTCGCCGTTGCGCATGTCGTCGGTGAAGCTCACGTTCTATGTGCTCTTCTTCGGCGTGTTCACAATCCTCGGCTACACAGCGGCATTGGGCGACCATGTGCAGTGGCTCGCCACACCGCGCCAATGGGCGTATGCCTTGCAGCTGGCCTGGGTGCCCACGGTGCTCTCGTTAGTGCTCATGGCAGTGGCAGTGCGCGACATCGGCTCCACGCCCACAGCCATCATGGGTGCCATCGAGCCCATCACGGCGGTGGCGATAGGTGTGGTGTGCTTCGGCGAGAACTTCACCGTGCGCCTCGCTGCGGGCATGGTGCTCATCCTCACGGCAGTGATTTTGATCATCGCGGGGAAGGAGATGTCACCGCAGAAGATAACCATGGTGATGGGAAAGATTGGGAAACGACTTGCAAAGTCGTGGAGGTGGAAGCAATGACGGGGACCTTATCACTGCTGCCACGCATACCCAATACGGATTCGATTAGTTTTCTAAATTCCAATTGGAAAAACATCCATAATGTCACGGCTCTTTCATTTAAACTTGGAGAAAACTGATAATCATTGATTATGTTGATT
>CAVBVK010000036.1:0-22889 GCA_963599085.1 bacterium
GTCTTTGGCTTGGAAGCAAATGGCAGCAATCCTAAAAGTTTTAGCGGACAGCAATAGTTTTTTTAGACACTTGCTTATGAGTAGAAAAGACAAAATCATTTCCTTTCTGTGGCAGCATGTGCCGCTGCTTGTTTCGTTGTGCATAATGACATTCGGCGCGGATTGTTGCTTTCGCCGCGTGTCAAGGCAGGTCCACGGGCAGTGCGTGAAGGCATTCCAGGTTGGTGTCGAGCTGCTGCACGCTGCTTGCTCCCACTATCACCGACGTGACCCCTTCCTGCTGCAATACCCACGAGAGAGCCATCGAGGCGAGCTTTTCTCCGCGTGCCGAGGCCGTGCCGTTGAGCTGCCTTATGCGGCTGAGCAGTTCGGGGGTGAGCGTCTCGCGCTTCAGGTGTCCGCCCTTTGCGATGCGGCTGTCGGCGGGGATGCCGTCGAGGTAGCGGTCGGTGAGCAGCCCCTGGGCGAGCGGCGAGAACGAGATGAAGCCTATGCCCTGCTCCCGGCAGTACTGTATTATGCCCTCCTGCTGCGGTGCGCGGTCGAGCAGGTTGAGCCGTCCCTGGTAGATGAGCGGCGGCGTGTCGCGGCGGTTAAGGTATTCCACGGCGCGTTTCAGCGCGTGCAGCGGCCACCGCGATATGCCCACATACAGAGCCTTTCCGCTGCGCACAATGTCGGCCAGGGCCTGGAGGGTTTCCTCAAGCGGCGTGTCGGGGTCGTAGCGGTGGCTGTAGAAAAGGTCTACATAGTCCAGCCCCATGCGCCTGAGGCTCTGGTCGAGGCTTGCCATGAGCGACTTGCGCGACCCCCAGTTGCCGTAGGGGCCGGGCCACATCTCGTAGCCTGCCTTGGTTGAAATGAACAGTTCGTCGCGGTAGGGGTGCAGTTCGTCGCGCAGAATGCGCCCCATTGTCTGCTCGGCAGACCCCGGCGGCGTGCCGTAGTTGTTGGCGAGGTCGAAGTGGGTTATGCCCCGGTCGAATGCATGTAGCGTTATTTCGCGGCTGCGGGCGTAGGGGTCGGCCGCGCCGAAGTTGTGCCACATGCCGAGCGACACCTCGGGCAGCATCACGCCCGATTTTCCGCAGCGGCGGAACGCGCCGTCGGCGTAGCGCAGAGGATTGGCCTTGAATGTCTCCATATTCACTGTTTTTTTTGCGTGTCGGCCTCTATCAGGCGCAGCAGGTGTTCCACTGCGTCGGCTTCGGGAATGGCCTTCTCCACGCATGTTTTCTGTTTGTAGAGCGAAACGCGTCCCGGTCCGGCCCCGACATAGCCGTAGTCGGCGTCGGCCATCTCGCCCGGTCCGTTCACGATGCAGCCCATAATGCCTATCTTGAGGCCCTTCATGTGGGCCGTGGCGGCTTTTATGCGCGCAATGGTGGAGCGCAGGTCGTAGAGCGTGCGGCCGCATCCGGGGCACGAAATGTATTCGGTTTTCGAGGTGCGCAGCCTTGCTGCCTGCAGAATGGCGAACGCCGTTTCTGCCGTGTCGCGCGTGCTTATGCCCCCGTCGTCCATGAGCCAGAGCCCGTCGGCAAGCCCGTCAATCATGAGCGCGCCGGTGTCGGCGGCGGCTTCGAGCTGGAAGTCGGCCTTGGCGTCGGATGCGTGGCGGTACATCTCGGCAAACACCACGGGGTTGTAGAGCCCGTTGCGCCACATTTCGTGCACCAGTGCGCGCTGCTCGCCCAGCCTGTTCTGGTGGTTGCCGGTGCAGACCACCACCGCCTCGGGGTGCTGCCTGAGGCATGCGGTGTATTCTTCGGCGGGCGTGCCGTATTTGAGCACGAGGAACTTGACGTCGGCTGTCACGGCGGCCATGAACGGCATTGCGTTGGCGGGGAATATGGGGTAGGTGTCTTTCTCGCCTTTCCACGCGTTGAAATCAACTATGTAGCGTTGTCCGACGCGCCTTTCTTCGGGCAGGTTCTGGCCGCAGTATATGTAGTCGGGGGTGAGGTCGGGGTTGAACTGCGTGGTGTTTGCCTTGCCGTCTTTGCCGTTTTCAGACACTATCACCACGGGCACGTTGCTTCCGCCTATGCCTCCCGAGGCGCGTGTGGGTCTCCGTGAGGGGCGCAGCCAGTCGAAGTCGGGTGCCGCTTCGGCCGGAATCACGAGGTGGCCTTCGTGTGCTGCCATGTAGGAGGCAAGGTGCTTGGCCACGGGAATTTCGGCCTCGGGTGCTTCGCTGAGGCTCACCCGGATGGTGTCGCCCAGTCCGTCGGCGAGCAGCGCGCCTATGCCCACCGCGCTCTTTATACGCCCGTCTTCGCCCTCTCCGGCTTCGGTCACGCCCAGATGCAGCGGATAGCGCATGCCTTCGCGCTCCATTTCGGCGGCGAGGAGCCTCACCGAGCGCACCATGACAACGGTGTTGGATGCCTTTATGCTTATCACCACGTTGTCGAACTGCTCGCGGCGGCAGATGCGCAGAAACTCCATGCAGCTCTCCACGATGCCTTCGGGCGTGTCGCCGTAGCGCGACATGATGCGGTCGGAGAGCGAACCGTGGTTCACGCCGATGCGCACTGCCGTGCGGTTCTGCCTGCAAATGTTGAGGAAGGGCACGAAGCGGTCTTCTATTTTCTTTATCTCGGCGGCGTATTCCTCGTCGGTGTATTCTATTTTCTTGAACACCCGTGCCGGGTCAACATAGTTGCCCGGGTTGACGCGCACCTTCTCGGCATAGAGGGCAGCCACGTCGGCCACGTTGGCGTTGAAGTGCACGTCGGCCACGAGGGGCGTGCCGTAGCCGTCGGCGCGCAGCCGCGCGTTGATGTTTTTGAGGTTTTCGGCCTCGCGGCGGCCCTGTGTGGTGAGGCGCACGAGCTCACCTCCGGCCTTTATTATGGCTTCGGCCTGCTGCACGCAGGCCTCGGTGTCGTTGGTGTCGGTGGTTGTCATCGACTGCACGCGCACCGGGTTGCCGCCTCCTATTGCCGTTTGCCCCACCTGTACGGCATCGGTTTCGCGGCGGCGGTAGTTGAATAAGTCAACCATGTGGATAAGGGTTTTTGCCCGGCGGCCCGGCTGTGGCTTTGCTGTTGCGCCGTGCCTGGCCGCGGGGTGCTTGTCAGTTGGTCTTGTATTCGTATTTCACTTCGGCCAGGTCGCGGTTGGCCTTCTCTATCTTCTCGCCGAGCGTGGCCTTGTAGTCGCCCAGCCGTGCGGCTACGGCAGCGTCGCCCAGGGCGAGCATCTCGGTTGCGAGAATGGCGGCGTTCATTGCCCCGTTCACTCCAACCGTTGCCACCGGTATTCCGGGGGGCATCTGTATTATGGAGAGCATGGCGTCGAGCCCGTCGAGCATGCCCTTTATGGGCACTCCTATCACCGGCAGCGTGGTGCTGGCGGCAATCACTCCGGGCAGTGCTGCGGCCATTCCGGCTCCGGCGATTATCACCTTTATGCCGCGCTGCGCCGCGCTTTTGGCGAAGTCTTCCACTGCGTCGGGCGTGCGGTGTGCCGACAGTGCGTTCACCTCGAAGGGCACTTTCATGTCGTTGAGGAACTTGCATGCCTTTTCCATTACGGGCATGTCGCTTGTGCTGCCCATGATGATGCTTACTAATGGTTTCATTTCCGTATGTTTTTAATTGATATTTTTATGTGGTTCCGTGCGTTCTCAAAGGAAGAGTATGACGGAGTAGCTGCTTGCCATGCCCACGCCGAAGCCCGCGAGCACCTGCGTGAGCGTGTGTTGCCGCAGCACCATGCGGCTGCTGCCCACCATCCCTGCGAGGATGAGCACGAAGCAGAGCCACGACACGGGGTTGAACATGAAGATTATGGAGAATGCCATGAGCGCGCCTGCCACGCCGCCGATGGCTGCCGTGTGTGTGGATATCTTCCACCATACGTTTATCAGTGCGCAGAGTATCTGTATCACGAGTGCCGCCATGAGTATGTTGCTCATGAAATGGGGGATGTTGAAGCGGTGCATCACATAGTAGCCGGTGAAGTAACAGAGTATGGAGATGATGTAAGGCACCATGCGGCGTTCCTTCTTCCCGAGCTCGATGAGTGTCCATCCCTGGTGATGGCGGTAGAAATGTATTATGAGGGTGGGCATGAGTATGGTGAAAAGATACACCATTGCGAGCACGGCTATCTTGTAGGGCCACGGCATCAGACTGAGATAGCTGAACGTGAAGAGGGCTATCAGTCCGACGAGCGACAGGTAGAATGGCGTGAACACCATGCTGAGCAGGCGCGCGGCGAGGATTATGTTCTTTTCTTTCATATTCGTTTTCGGGGCTTTTGCAGGGCTTTTCCGTGCCTTGGCGCGGCTCTGTGTGCCTTTGGTGAGCGTTTCCGCGCGCTCATTTCCTTAGCCTTGCGACGGGTATCCCGAGCTGTTCACGGTACTTGGCTATCGTGCGCCGCGCTATGGGGAAGCCCTGTTTGGCCATCGCCTTCGTGAGGGCGTCGTCGCTCATGGGCTTTTTCTTGTCCTCGCCATCGATTATTTCCTTCAGCGCGAGCTTCATCTTCCTGGTGGAGAGCTCTTCGCCTCCGCTTGTGGTGTAGCCGTCGCTGAAAAAGAAGCGCAGCGGGAACGTGCCCCAGTTGGTCTGTGCATACTTCACGTTGCTCACGCGCGAGACGGTGCTTATGTCGAGCCCTGTGCGGTCGGCAATGTTTTTCAGGATCATGGGCTTGAGGTCGGCCTCGTCGCCGTCGAGGAAGAACTTACGCTGCCAGTCTATTATAGCCTGCATGGTGACGGTGAGCGTGTGCTGCCGCTGCTTCACGGCCTCAATGTAGTTCTGCGCGCGTTCCACCTTTTCCTTGGCGTAGAGGAGCGCTTCCTTGTCGCGCCTCAACATCGAGCGGCGGTTGTTCCTGTATGTCTCCACCATGTCGGCGAACGACGGCGAGACGCTGAGTGCGGGTATTTGACCTGTGTTGAGCGTGAACGATATGTTGCCGTTGTCGTCGGTGTCGATGATGAAGTCGGGCGTTATCTGCTGTATGTTGCGCCCTTCCGTCTCCCCGAGCGACGCCCCGGGCTTGGGGTTCAGCTTGCGCAGTTCGTCGTGCAGGCGGCGGGCGGTGTCCTCGCTGATGCCGAGTGATGAGCGTATCCTGTCCCAGTGCTTCTTTGTGAACTCGTCGAAATGGTCGCTTACGACGCGTGTCATAAGGCGGCGCATGTCGTCGTCGGGGCGCCGGCGTATCTGCAACAGCAGGCATTCCTGCAACGTGTGTGCGCCGATGCCGGGCGGATCGAAGGTCTGGAGTATGCGGAGCACGTCGTCCACCTGCTTCTCTGTGGTGTCGAGTGCGTGGTAGATGGCGAGTTCGTCGGCTATGGTGAGGCTGTCCTTGCGCAGCAGTCCGTCGTCGTCAAGCGACCCGATGATGTATTCCATTATCTCCTGCTGCCGTGGGGTGAGTGCGGTTTCGCCCATCTGCTCTTTCAGGCGGTCGTAGAACGAGACGGTGTTGCCATATACCATCTCCTCGTAGTCGGCGTTGTCGGTGGCGGACTCTGTGCGGTAGGATGCCACGGGCATGTCGTCGTCGCGCCCTATTCCTTCGAGGGCTTCGTTGAGTGCCGACTCGCGTTCCTCGCGTTCGTGGTCGCTGTCCGCAGGCTCGTTGTCGTCAGCCGATGCCGGGGTGTCGGTCATTTCGCCGTGTTCGGCGGCGAGGGCGTCGTCGGGCGACGAGGCTTCGAGAGCCGGATTGTCGTCAAGTTCGGCGTTGATGTTCTCCTCGAGCTCGGTGAGGGGCATCTCCAACAGGCGCACTTGCAGCATCTGCTGTGCCGAGAGGCGCTGCACTTGTTGCAACTTCTGTTCCTGCGTCTGTATGAGTTTCTGGGCCATTCCGCGTTTTCTTTAATTGCAAAGATAGTGCAAACCGAATGCAATGAAGCTTGTTTCAATTGCTGAGGTGCCGCCTATCTTATGCAAAGATAGTGCAAACCGAGTGCAATGAAGCTTGTTTCAATTGCTGAGGTGCCGCCTATCTTATGCAAAGATAGTGCAAACCGAGTGCAATGAAGCTTGTTTCAATTGCTGAGGTGCCGCCTATCTTATGCAAAGATAGTGCATTTTCACGATATACATTGCAAAAAAGAAGGAGGAAATGTCTTTTGCGGAATTTAACCTCTAAAAAAAGTTAAATCCCCCGCTTTCTTGTCAAGACTTCCCCGGTCTGTACGTTTATGTTGTGTAAGTGTGCATGGGGCGCACTTTCGTTGGAATACAAACAGGAAAGGAAAAACAGATATGAAGAATTTACTTTTGTCGGCACTGCTTGTGCCGCTTTCGGTGGCATGTATGGCTGCGGTACGCGAGATTCCTGTCGGCTGCACGGTGGAAATCAAGGGCGTGGAGAGAATCGAGGCCTCGAGTTCCGTCAAGGTGCATTACACGCAGGGAAGCGCGAGCACCGTGCTCGTGAAGGAGAACGGCAAGGTGAGCAGCGAGGTGACGGTGAAGGGCAACACACTCTACATAAAGCTGCCCGCACTCGACGAAAGGCGTTCAATCACCTCGCGCAGCGTGGGCGGCGACATCATTGTCGTGGGCAACAAAGCCTACGATGTGCAGACGGAGGTGTTCCTCACGCTTCCCTGCCTGCGTGCCGTGAGAAATCTGGCAAGCATGAAATTCGAGGCGGGGCGGCCATTCGACACCGCCAGGGGCAGTTTCAAGGTGGGCAATTCGGGAAGCCTGAGTATGGAAATTTCTGCGGTGAACCACACCGACGGCAGCAGCATCAGCCTCCACAACAGCGGCTCGTCGCGCATCAGCATGGGCAAGGCGGCAGTGGAAACGTTCAGCGTGGACAACTCGGGGTCGCTCACCGCTGAAATAAAAAGCGTGGCGTGCGGCGGCAATGTGACGCTTGACAATTCGGGAAGCCTGCGCCTGACGCTGCCCGAGGTGACGGCCGGCACGTTTGAATGCAGCAACAGCGGTGTGGCAAATATGCAGGACATGACGGTGACGGCATCCACATTCAGGTACCGCAACAGCGGCAGCGACAGCAACGCCTCCCTCATCCGTGCCTTGAGCGGGTCGTGCCGCGTGTCGAACTCGGGCGTGATGAAGCACGCTTTCGAGGTGGGCACGGACAACGGCAACGCTGATACGTGGCTCGACTTCGTCAACCACGGCGTTGCCGACGGCAGCATAAAGTTCAGGGGCAACAGTGCGTCGATGCTCACCAACGGCTCGGGCACCATCGATGCCGATGTGGATTGCCTGTCGCTCAAACTCTCCATTGACGGCATTGCCAAGGTGAAGCTGTCGGGCACCGCCGGTGAGTTCACTTTCAGCGGCAGCGAAGAGCGTTTGGATGCAGCCTCCCTAAAATGTGGGAATTTGACGAAATTGCCCTATAAGGACAGAAAGGACACATGGAAGGAAAAGGCGGACAGGGAGAGCAACGAGTACAATCCCTGACGCCCGCGTTTACACGGTTTTCAAACAAGGCTTCTTTGTATTGCAAAGTATTGCTGTCCGGTAAAGTGGGGTTGGTGTCGTTTTTAATACCTCAGCCTTTGGCTTGGAAGCAAAAGGCAGCAATCCTGAAAGTTTTAGCGGACAGCAATATTTTTTTCAGCTCCTCCCCGTCAGGATTTTCTTTATCTCGTTGAGTTTGTTGAGGGCTTCCACGGGCGTGAGGTTGTCTATGTCGAGGCCGTTGATTTCGTCGCGCACCTGACAGAGCACGGGATCGTCGAGCTGGAAGAAGCTGAGTTGCATGCCGCCCTGCGGCGTCTGTATGCGCTCGGCGTGCGGGGTCGTCCGCCCTGCGGGGTCTGTCCCCACCTGCGACGCTTCCTGCTCGAGCTGCTTCAGAATGTCGGTGGCGCGGCGCACTATCTGTTTCGGCATGCCCGCAATCTCGGCGACATGTATGCCGAACGAGTGTTCCGAGCCGCCGGGCATGAGCTTGCGCAGGAAAATCACCTTGCCGTCCACCTCGCGCACAGAAACGTTGAAGTTCTTTATGCGTGCAAAACTCTTCTCCATCTCGTTGAGTTCGTGGTAGTGTGTGGCGAAGAGCGTGCGCGCACGGGTCTTTGCGTGCTCGTGCAGGTACTCCACGATGGCCCACGCGATGGATATGCCGTCGTAGGTGCTGGTGCCGCGTCCGAGTTCATCGAAGAGCACGAGCGAGCGCGGCGTGGCGTTGTTGAGGATGTTGGCGGCTTCGGTCATCTCCACCATGAAGGTGCTCTCGCCGAGCGAGATGTTGTCCGATGCGCCCACACGGGTGAATATCTTGTCCACCAAGCCTATGCTTGCGCTGTCGGCAGGCACGAAGCTTCCCATCTGTGCCATGAGCACTATGAGGGCTGTCTGGCGCAGCAGTGCCGACTTTCCCGCCATGTTGGGTCCCGTGATTATCATTATCTGCTGCGTGTCGGTGTCGAGGCGTATGTCGTTGGGCACGTAACTCTCGCCCGGGGGCAGCTGTGTCTCGATGACGGGGTGGCGTCCACGGCGTATGTCGAGCACGTCGTCGTCAGCGGAAATGACGGGGCGCACATAGCGGTGCTCCTCCGCCGAGCAGGCGAACGAGAGCAGGCAGTCGATGCGCGCGACGAGACTGGCGTCGGTCTGTACCTGCGGTATGTATTCCTGAAGAGCCGTAACGAGTTCGCCGAAGAGGCGTGTCTCAAGCGCGAGTATCTTCTCGTCGGCTCCCATGATTTTCTCTTCGTATTCCTTCAGCTCCTGTGTGATGTAGCGCTCGGCGTTGGCCAGCGTCTGCTTGCGCACCCATTCGGGCGGGACGCAGTCCTTGTAGGTGTTGCGCACTTCGAGATAGTAGCCGAAGACATTGTTGTAGCCCACCTTCAGCGACTGTATTCCCGTGCGTCCGGCCTCGCGCTGCTGTATCTCCATGAGGAAGTCCTTGCCTCCGCGCGATATGCGCCGCAGCTCGTCGAGCTCCTCCGAGAAGCCGTCGGCTATCACTCCGCCCTTGTTCACGAGTTGCGGCGGGTCGGGCTGTATCTCCCTTGCGATGCGCTCACGCACGCTTTCGCAGGGGTTCAGGCGTTCGCCGATGCTGGCGAGGGCCTCGTTGCCGGAGGCGAGGCATGCCGCCTTCAACGGGGCTATGGCTTCGAGGGCGTTGCGCAGCTGCACCACTTCGCGCGGCGACACGCGCCCTACCGCCACTTTCGACACAATGCGCTCCATGTCGCCGATGCGGTGGAGCAGTTCGTCGGTGGTGTCGCGGAACGAGGGGGAGCGGAAGAAGTGCTCCACGACATCGAGGCGGCGGCCTATTGCGGTGGCGTCGAGCAGGGGGAACACCATCCACCGTTTCAGCATTCGGCCGCCCATGGGGGTGATGGTGTGGTCGATCACGTCGAGGAGCGAGGCTCCGTCGCCCTGCATCGGCTGTGTTATTTCGAGCGAGCGTATGGTGAAATTGTCCAGGCGCACATATCTGTCCTCCTCGATGCGCGAGAGAACCGTTATGTGCGATATGTGCGTGTGCTGCGTTATTTCAAGGTATTGCAGTATCACTCCCGACGCTATCACGCCCAGTTGCAGGTGTTCCACGCCGAAGCCTTTCAGCGACTGCGTGCCGAAGTGGCGCAGGAGCTTCTGCCGCGCGCTCTGGCCGGTGAACATCCAGTCGTCGAGTTCGAACACGCACCAGCGTGGGCCGAAGTGTTCCTCGAACTGCTTTTTCATGGAACGGTCGTAGAGCACCTCCTTGGGCTGCATCGTCCCGAGAAGCTTGTCAATGTAGTCGAACGAGCCTTCGCCCGTGAGGAACTCGCCCGTGGAGATGTCGAGGAATGCCACGCCGCACTTCTTCTGGTCGAAGCAGACGGCGGCGAGAAAGTTGTTCTCCTTGTAGTTGAGCACGTTGTCGCCCATCGCCACACCCGGGGTGACGAGTTCCGTGATGCCGCGCTTGACGAGGGTCTTGGCGAGTTTGGGGTCTTCCAGCTGGTCGCAGATGGCCACACGCCGTCCGGCGCGGATGAGTTTGGGAAGGTAAGTGTCGAGGGCGTGGTGCGGAAATCCCGCCATTTCGGTGTCGCTGTTCTGCTTGCCGTTGTTGCGCCGGGTGAGCGTTATGCCCAAAATCTTGGCTGCCGCAACGGCGTCGGCGGCGTAGGTCTCGTAAAAGTCGCCGCAGCGGAAGAGCAGCAGGGCGTCGGGATGTTTTTCTTTGAGGGAGTAGAACTGGCGCATCATGGGCGTGAGTCCGTCGTCCCTGGTCTTTTGTGCCATGACGGTAGGGCTTGAAAAAGTTTGTTGTTAAACGGGGAAGGGGTTATTGCAAAATTCCTCTTTTTTTTCGGGTTGTGCAAGTTTTAAAATGAAAACTTTCACTTCACCGCCACTTTCCTTACGCTTCCGTCGGCATGGCGCAGTATGTTTATGCCCCGGCGGGGCGCGTTCAGGCGTGTGCCGTCGGTGGCGTAGCGTGCCGTAGGGGCGTGGCCGTCGGCGTGCGGCGTGCTGACGGCGGTCGGGTGGGGTCGGGGTGTGATGACGATGGGGTCGTCGTCGTATCCGGCGCGGAGGTGCAGGTTCTCGACGGCACACACTTCTGTCGATGTCTCGCCCGTCCATCCGCAGTGTTGCAGCACGGCGGTCTGTATGCGGATGAAGTCGGCATGGTCCAGGGCCACGGCGTTGCCCTGCGCATCGACAGCCCAGTCGAGGTCGAAGGAGTTGCCGCGTTCGTCGGTGATGGGGGCGGCGTCGACATATCCGTATGAGTCGGCTGCATAGCGGTAGGTAACCCAATATTGCGGATTCTGCGCATCTTCACCCGTGCCTCCGTAGTTCACCCCGTTGTCGGGGAGGCGTGACGCGCTGAAAGACAGTGTCTCGTCCTGTTCCCATGCGGGCCAGTAGGACTGTTGGTGGAACGTGTTTTTCATGAAAAATCCCGTTGTGTCGCGCGCCGTGCCGTCGGGTTCCGTCCATGAATGCGTGAAGGCCATGTAGCGGTCGAAGGTGGAGTAGGGCGTGTTGTGTTCCCCTGTCTCGCTTTGGGGTTTGGTGTATGTGATGTTGGTGGCACGGCGTTCGGTGGTGAAGTATTCCGACCCGGCCAGTTCATACCACTCCGCCGTCTCCGGCGAAGAGCCCACTCCTGCCCAGACCGTGCCCGGCTCGATGCTTCCGCCGATGGTTGCGGTGCCGTAACGGGGGTCGTTGGCGGCGTAGTAGGCGTTGCCCTTGATGCAGATGTCGCTGCCGCGTAGGTTCGCTATGGGCGTGTCGAACCCGAAAGTGATGTATCCCCCGAATGCGCCGAGCGTCACGGGGTTACCGTCCTGCAACTGCTCTTCGCAGCGGCGGCACATGTCTTCGTGCGTGTCGCCTGCCTCGTAGCCCGGCAGCACATTGACGAACTGCCCCGGCGCAGGGTGGTATTCGAGGACGGTGAATGCTTTGCCCGTCTCCTCCGCAGTTGCCGGCGAAACTGTGGGAGATACCAAATGGAGTAGGATAAAGAGTGCTGTTTTTGTCATTTCACTTTTGTTGTCTTTCAAATTCCGTGTATTGAAGGCTTGCGGAGTCCCGCCTTTCCTGCGTTTTTGCCCTTATTGCCCGGTGATGCAGAACCCCGAGGGGTTCACTCCCCGTATGAGGTGCTTGCGGAGGAGCGTGCCGTCGCGGCCGAACTCATACACATGGCCGTTGGTGGCGTAGGCGCGTGCGTCGGATACATAGAGATGTCCCGACTGCGGCGAGATGCAGATGGCGTAGGGCGACTGCATCTGCCGTATGGCTTCTTCGGCAGCTGCGTAGGCACCGAGGCCTTCGGCGGCTTCCGTTGAGGGCAGGCTTATTGTGTGGAACGACAGCTGTGAGGTGCCCGAGGTGTAGGAAAAGGCCGAGCCGATGAGGTAGAAACGGTTGCGGAAGGCGCAGCAGAGGGTGGCGGAGAAGTCGTAGGTGCGGAACTCCTCGTTGTCCATGTTCAGCACGACGGTGCGCGGCGGCGTGCCGTAGAAGTCGCCTGCCGAGTTGATGCAGAGCCATTCGCCGCTCTCGGCAGGCTTGCCGAAGAGGTTGATGCAGCCGGTGTCGATGCGTTTGAGTTCGCGCATGGTGGCTGCGTCCACAATGGAAACGGTGCTTTCGTATCCGTGTGTCTTTTCCTGTGCGGCATAGCCGCCCGTGTTTGCTATGTAGAGGCGTCCGTTGCGGTAGGCTATCCCCTCGGGTTCGTAGCCCACATGGCAGGTGTCGGTGACCTGCTTTGTGGCGAGGTCGATCTTTGCCACATATCCGCCGTCGGCGTAGGAGGTGGCGTAGAGATATGCCTTTCCGTCGGTGGCGAGGCGACGGTTGTTCGGAATGTCCTCGGTGGCGGCAACGGATGTTCCGTCGGGACGGATGTACTGTATTATGTTCGACCAATTGACGCTTATGGCAATCAGCGTGTCGTTCACCTGTGTTATGTCGTTGCCGGTGTCCCCGAGGTGCTGTCCGGGGTTCTGGCTGCGGAACCATTGGCTCGTGAGCTGTCCGTGGTCGATGAGTGCGAGTGTGGAGTTGTCCATGCCCCAAAGTCCCTCGCAGAGCACGATGAGGCGGTCGCCGTCGGCTGTCGGACTGTCGCCTTCGCCGTAGTCGGCGGGCTGGAGCGAGCACGAGGCGAGGATAAAGGCACAGAACGTTGCAATCAGGTGATGTTTCATGCGTCGTTGCTTTCAGATGTTGTCAGCATTGCAAAATTACGGAGAAATCGCAAAATTTAGAAGTGTCGGAAATTTTATTTTGCCGCTGATATTTAATTTCAATCAGGAAAACATGTTTGAGTGACAATGTTGTTTCCCTACTAACGTTCATCGTTTGCGTGCGGTAAATCCCTTCCACGCCACGGTGAATTTCCAGTTGCGTCCCGGCATGGGGTAGCGTTTCACCACTTCATGCCGCGCATCGGTGATGTTGTTGCACTCAATGGTGGCGTGCAGGGTGCAGTGGCGCAGCCGCAGCTCGCGGTTGAGCTTTATGTCGAGCGTGTGCCATGCGCCGAGCATGTCGTCGCGATTGTTGGAGATGAGGGCGAAACGGTTGCCGGTGTAGAGCCACGATGCGCCGAGCTGCCAGCCGCCGTAGCCGATGGCCGCTATCGCCGAGGCTGAATGCAGGGGCGAGTAGGGTATATAGTTGCGGTATTCGGGGTCGGAGGGGGAGGTGCAGTCGAGGTCGCGCTGGCAGGTGTAATTGCCGCTTGCCGAGAGGCCGAGCTTCCCCCAGCTGCGGTCGTAGCCCGCGGTGACGCTGAACCCCAGCGACTTGACGAGCCCGAAATTCACCATCGACCATCTGAACTGGCTCTTCATGGGTATCGCCACTATCTTGTCGGTGATGCGGTTGTGGTAGAGGTCAAGCGCGAGGTGCACCCCGTGGGCGCGGTAGTCGGTGCCGAAGTCCCACTGTGCGGCGTATTCCGGTCTGAGGCTTGTGCTGCCCACGAGCGTGTAGTAGAGGTCGTTGAGCGTGGGTGCGCGGAAGATGCGCTTGTGGAAGGCGCGCACTGTCCATGCCCGGCGGTGCCATGAGGCCATGAACATGGGAGTGAGGCGGCTCAGCGAGGGTGCGGCGTGGCGCGTGTGGTCGGCGATGTGGGTGTAGAGTAGGGCGGCGTTGGCCTCAAAACCCTTGTAGGCGGCGATGGCGGAGAGCACCGTCTTGGAGTCGATGCGCCATACATAGTTGAAGCGATAGACATCGCTGCGGAGGTCGTTCCATGTCATGTCGGTGCTTGCCGTGACGGAGAGCCACTGCGTGTTCCATGCCGTGGATGCCGAGGCGTAGATGCCCTGTTGCATGTAGTGGTTGTCGCAACGCATGGTGGCGGCGTTGGTGGCGGGGTCCTGGAGGTAATGCAGGCGGTCGAGGGAGTATTTTACGTTTGCCTTCAATGCCACGTGCTGCCATGAATGGCGGTAGGACGACTGTATGAAGAAGTTGCGGTCCCACTGCCGGTCGGTACTGGCCCACTGTTCGGAGAGCCGCCTCACGACAGGGCCGGGGAGTCCGCGGCGCGAACTGTAATAGTAGGCGTGGGCAGAGAAGCCGCGGTGGAATGCCGCCGCCTCGGTGCGCATGAAGGTGATGTCGGAGTTGGCGCGCCGCCCTACGGTGTCCTCCTGTTCCGAGCGGAAGCGGAAGGGGTAGTCGCCCCGTGTGTGCTGCCACTCGGCATCGACGAAGAATATGCGCCTGAACGAAAAGTAGGCCTTTGCCTTGTTGAGCCCGAACGAGCCGTTGCCGTATTCCATCCGCAGCAGTGTGGAGTCGGGGCGGCGTGTGCGCATGTATATCGTGGCTGCCGAGGCATACTCCGACGCCGATTGCAGACGCTCGCTGCGGTTGGCGTTGTAGAGTGCCACGGCCTCCATGTTTTGCAGCGAGTAGCGTCCCAAGTCCACCTGTCCGTTCTGCGTGTTGGTGATCCTGATGCCGTCGAGATACACGCCCACATGCTGTGCACCCAGCGACCGCACGTTCACCGTCTTCAGTCCGCCCAGTCCGCCATAATCCTTTATCTGCACGCCCGAGAAGTATTTCAGCGCGTCGGCCACGGAGGTGGTGCTCAGGCTCTGCAACGCCGTGCCCGACAGCTCCTGCGACGGGGTGAGGTAGTGCGGCCGGACGCCCACCACCGCCACGCCGCTTATGGTGTGTATGGAGTCGGTCATGCCTGCCGTGTGCTGCCCTCGGCACGGCGCAAGGCGCGTGCCGAGGGTGAGGGCAAGCGTGAGGAGAAGTGTGGCTGCATGCTTCATCGGGTGCAAGGGTAAGGATAATGTTTCCCGGTGTGGCGGAAGCCTTTACGGCGTCACTTCACCAGCACCTTCTTCACCGTTCCGTCGGAGTACTTCACGATGTTGAGGCCGCTCTGCGGACGGCTGAGACGCTTGCCGTCGATGCTGTAACGTGCCACTTCGCGTATGTCGGCATCGGCGTCGGCGGATGTGATGGCACTCGGGGTGCTGCCGAGGGCGAAGACGGGCATCTCCGGGAACCAGTAGTTCTTCTCCATGGGGTAGGCTGACTTCAGTGTGCCGTCGGTGGCGGAATAGATGCGCAGCTCGCTCTCGTCGCCCCATGCCGAGCCCTTGGTGATGCTGAGGTAGAGATCGCCCGTGTCGGGGTTGGTGCGGCAGGCGGCGCCATAGACATAGGGCAGTGGGGCGTCGGCAGCGGTGAAGTCGAGCAGGAGCGTCACGGTGCCTTTGTCGATGTCATACTTGTATATGTGCTGTCCGTTGCTCCATGCTCCGGTTGCGCCGTTCCAGAACAGCGCGTTTTCGGTGGCGGAGGCGGTGAAACAGTCGGGGTTCCATGCTCCCCACGGGTTTGTAGGGGGATACACTCCGTCGGGCAATGCCACGCTTTCCGTGCTGTTTGTCAGGGGGTCGAACTTCACGATGTGGCCGGCGGTGGTGCCGTTTGCCATTCCGGCGGTGAGCCATACGGAGCCGTCCATGCCCTCGGCTATGGCGCAGTAGGTGTAGCCCTCGGCCTCGCCGTTCACTGTCGTGACGAGCTTGTCGGTGTCGGCGTCGATGACGAGGAGCCCGCGTGTGGCATCAACGGCATACACCTTGCCGCCGTGATAGAGCATGCTGCCGGTCTGGTTGTTGGTGAGTCCGTCGGTGCCTGCTATAACCCCCTTCACCGAGAGGTCGCTGAGGGTGATGACATACACGCCGCCCGTGGTGCTGAGGTAGCCCTTGTCCTGTCCGGGAATTACGAGGAACGCGCGTCCATCGACGGCATATCCCTCCGCGTCGGTGACGGTGTTCAACTGCTTTGTCACCTCCATTGTGCGTGCGTCGCAGACGGTGAGCGTGGGGTCAGCGGTTTCCTTGTCGGCCAGGCTCATCTTCTTGCAGACGATGTACATGCGGTCGCCGCTGATGGTGGCGTAGCATCCGGTGGTGCCGAGGGTCATGGCAGAGGCGTCGGCATTGGTGCCTATGCGGTAGTGCCAGTTGCCGTCACGGTCGAGGAAGTTCACTGTGGCAGTTTCATGGCCGTAGCTTCCTTCGTTGAGCATGAACACACCGTCGGTGTATGAGGATTGTTGCGCTGAGGCACTGATGGCTGACAGTCCGGCGAAGAGCACGGCTGCCAGTGAGCTTTGGATTGTAGAAGTTCTCATGTTTTTTTTGTTTTATGTGAATGGTTGGTTGCGGCAGCGCACAGTTGTGGCTGTCGGCAGAATGTATGTGCGCACTTGGCGTGGCGGTGTCGTTGCCGTTGCAGCCTAACCCACGAGGCTCCGTCCAACGGCGATGCTTGCAAATGATGGTTTCGGCAGGTCTTCTGACTCGCCGCCCGGTTGCGAACGCCTTCCCGGCAGGGCTCTTCGATTGTGCTTCGGAAGCCAATCGTGAGGCCACAGGCCAGTGGCTTGTGTTGTTCACACCCGACATTAAGGGCGGCTCACAGCTGCGGGACAGTAGAGGACTTTCACCTCTTTCCCTTTTAAGGAGGAGTGCCGGTGAGGGGGAAGACCCTTGTCGGCACGGCTCCACCGTTGCAGTTGCAAAGTTACATATTTTTAATTTAAAAAGAATATGATGTGGCGATTTAATCGTTATCTTTGCAGAAACGTAACACTCACAGGCTTTTACCGTTTATGAAAATATACTTCAACCACAAGGAGGAACTGTGGAACTCATGGTCGCACGGTGCGGGGATAGTGCTGGGGCTCGTCATCGGCGTGGCGTTCCTCGTGTGGTGCGGCTGGGAACGCAACGGTTGGGCCACGGCAGGCATCATCCTCTACCTCTTCGGCATGCTCAGTTCGTATGTCGCAAGCACCGTCTATCACGCCCTTTCGGCATGGTCGCCGTGGAAGCAGAGGTTGCGCCGGTGGGACCACGCCGCCATATACTGGCACATAGCGGGCTCCTATTCGCCCATAACGCTCGTCGCCATGCGTGAGTACGGCATGTGGGGCTGGGCATTGTTCGTCTTCATCTGGACGGCGGCGATAGCCGGGACGGTGAAGACTTTCTGCTCGCTCAAAGGGCACAGCATCGTTGAGACCGTCTGCTATGTGGCCATGGGGCTGAGCGTGCTCGTGGCGTTCCGTCCGCTCCTGCATTGTGTCGGCGCTTCCGCCGTGGCGTGGATCGTGGCGGAGGGCGTGTGCTACATCACGGGGGCTGCCTTCTACTGTCTCAACAAACGGCGTTTCATGCACACCGTCTTCCACTTCTTCGTGCTTGCGGGAAGTGTCTGTCACATCGTGGCGGTGTGGGACATCCTGATGAAATGGATGTAGCCAGAAAGGCCTTTTTCACGGTTGCCGCATACAGTTAATGCGCCTCGAGCCAGTTGGCACCCCATCCGGAGTCGGCCACGAGGGGCACGCTGAGGGGGCAGGCCTGCTGCATCTCTTCGAGCACGATGCGCTCCACCCGCTCCTTTTCCTCGGGGAGGACAGAGAAGTTGAGTTCGTCGTGCACCTGCAGAATCATCTTCGAACGTATGCCTTCTTCGGCGAAACGGCGGTGTATGCGCACCATGGCTATCTTTATTATGTCGGCCGCCGACCCCTGTATTGGGGCGTTGATGGCGTTGCGTTCGGCGAAGTTGCGCACGGTGGCGTTGCCTGATGTGATGTCGGGCAGGTAGCGGCGGCGGTGGAAGAGGGTCTCGGCATATCCGTGCTCGCGTGCCGTCTCCTTGGCACGCTCCATGTAGTCGCGCACACGGGGGAAGGTGTTGAAGTAGCCGTCGATGAGCTGTCGGGCTTCGTCGCGGCTTATTTCTAACCGTTCGGCGAGTCCGAAGACGGTGATGCCGTAGATGATGCCGAAGTTGGCGCGCTTGGCCTTGGTGCGCTGGTCGCGCGACACGCTTCCGATGGGCTCCTTGTAGATGCGCGCTGCGGTGGCGGCGTGTATGTCGTAACCCTCGCGGAAGGCCTCGATCATGTTCTCGTCGCCGCTGAGGTGAGCCATCACACGCAATTCTATCTGCGAGTAGTCGGCGGAGAAGAAGAGGCATCCTGGCTCGGGGATGAAGCAGCGGCGTATCTCCTTGCCGTCCTCGCCGCGCACGGGGATGTTCTGCAGGTTGGGGTCGGAGCTTGAAAGGCGTCCCGTGGCGGTGACAGTCTGATTGAAGGAGGTGTGTATGTGTCCCGTGTGGGGGTTGATGAGCTTGGGAAGGGCATCGACATAGGTGCCGAGGAGCTTTTTAAGGCCGCGGTGCTGGAGTATCTTGCCGACGACGGGCGACTTCGTGCGCAGCTGTTGCAGCACTTCCTCTGAGGTGACATACTGTCCCCGTTTCGTCTTCTTGGGCTTCTCCACTATCCGCATCTCGCCGAACAGCACGTCGCCCACCTGCTTTGGCGAGGAGATGTTGAACTCGTGCCCGGCTTCACGGTAAATGTCCTGCTCTATCTCGCGCATCCTTTCGGTGAGCGTGCGCGATGTCTCCGCCAGCGCACGGGTGTCGAGCAGCACGCCGTCGGTCTCCATCCGGGCGAGGACGGGCACGAGGGGCATCTCTATATCGTAGAAGAGCCGTTCCGCCCCGGCTTCCTTCAGGCGGGGCTTCAGCACATTGTGCAGGCGCAGCGTTATGTCGGCGTCCTCGGCGGCATAGTCGCACACGAGGGCAGGGGACACCTCGCGCATGCTCTTCTGGGCTTTGCCGCGCGGGCCGATGAGTGTGTCGATGTGTATCGTCCCGTAGTCGAGCAGTGCCTCGGCGAGGTAGTCCATGCCGTGATGCTGCTCGGGCTGCAGCACATAGTGGGCTATCATGGTGTCGAACATGGGGGCGGCAAGGCACACGCCGTAGCGCATCAGCACTTCCATGTCGTACTTGATGTTCTGCCCCACTTTCATGATTGTGGGGCTTTCATATAGAGGTTTGAATATATTAACAATCGTTTCGGCTTTTTCACGGTTGTCGGGAACAGGCACGTAAAACGCCTTTCCTTCCTCGGCAGCGAAGCTCAAACCCACGAGTTCGGCATCGATGGGGTTGGTGGAAGTGGTCTCTGTGTCCAGACTGACTGTCGGCTGTGTCAAAAAAAAGTCAAGTAATCGCCGCATTTCCTCCTCATTTTCAATGAGTTTGTACTCGTGCGGTGTGTTTTCCAATCGCTGAGAGTGCGTTTTTTTTGCGAATTCCGTCTCATCGGGCGTATTTTCCACAAATAAATCGAGTTGTCTATTAACTTTTTTTACGTTTTCTTTCTCTTTCTTTAAAATCTTGTCGGCGAGACTCTTGAACTCGAGTTCGGCGAAGATTTCGTTGAGACGGTCGGCGTCAGGCTCCGTGATTTCGAGTTGGTCAAGGTTCAGTTCGATCGGGACATCGGTGCGGATGGTGGCGAGGAAGCGCGACATGCGTATGTCATCGACAGCCGCTTCCACCTTCTCGCGGAGTTTTCCTTTTATTCGTCCGGTGTTGGCAAGGAGCGAGTCGATGCTTCCGAATTCGGCGAGGAGTTTGGTGGCGGTCTTCTGTCCTACGCCGTGACAGCCGGGGAAGTTGTCGGCCGAGTCGCCCATGAGGGCAAGGAGGTCTATCATTTGCGACGGCGATGCGAGCCCGTACTTCTCGTTCACCTCGGCAGGCCCCATCGTTTCGTAGCCTCCTCCGTGTCTGGGGCGGAAGATGAACACGTTGTCGCGCACGAGTTGTCCGTAGTCCTTGTCGGGTGTGAGCATGTAGGTGGGAATGCCGGCAAGCCCCGCCTTGGTGGCGAGGGTGCCTATCACGTCGTCGGCTTCGAAGCCGTCAGCCTGCAACACGGGGATGTTCATGGCAACGATGATGTCCTTGATGATGGGCACCGAAGCGCGGATGTCCTCAGGGGTGGCCTCGCGCTGCGCCTTGTAGGCAGGGAAGGCCTCGTCGCGGAATGTCTTGCCGTGGTCGAAGGCGACGCCGATGTGCGTGGGGTTCTCCTTGGTGAGGATTTCGTTAAGGGTGTTCACGAAGCCCATTATGGCCGATGTGTTGAGCCCCTTGGAGTTGATACGCGGGTTTTTGATGAACGCATAATAGGCGCGGTAGATGAGCGCATAAGCGTCGAGGAGGAATAGTTTGTCCATAGTATGTGGAATGGTTTTCCCGCTTGTTTACAGCGTGTTTAAAACTTGCGAAACTTGTTTATATAGGTGTAAAATTACAAAAAAAATGTCACTAATAACGGCAAAAGCAGTAACTTTGTACTAAATATCAAGAAACATGGATTATCTGTCAGTCATAAAGGCACCTATCGAGGCAGACCTTGCCGATTTCATCAACCTTTTCCACCGATCGCTGTCGCACGAGGACGGGATGCTGGGCAATGCGCTCGAACACATCCGCAAGCGTGCTGGCAAGCGCATGCGCCCTATGCTGACACTGCTGATGGCAAAAAATTTCGGGCAGATAAGCGCGGTGACACAGAATGCTGCCGTGGGTCTTGAACTCCTGCACACGGCGTCGCTCGTGCACGACGATGTCGTGGACGAGAGTACGGAGCGGCGCGGACAGGCTTCCGTGAACGCCACCTACAACAACAAAGTGGCGGTGCTCGTGGGCGATTATATCCTCTCCACGGCCCTGCTCTATGTGGCGCGCACGCATTCGGAGCGCATTGTCACATATCTTGCGGAGCTGGGGCGCACGCTTTCCGACGGGGAGATACTCCAACTCTCCAGCATCGGCTGCAAGGACATCTCCGAGAAGGTGTATTATGATGTGATAAAACAGAAAACCGCCGCCCTGTTCGAAGCCTGTTCAGGCATAGGGGCACTCTCCTCGGGTGCCGGTGAGGCAGCGGTAGCGGCGGCAAAGCAGTTCGGGCAGGACCTCGGCATAATATTCCAGATACGCGACGACATTTTCGACTATTACGATTCTGCCGAGATAGGCAAGCCCACAGGCAACGACATGGCGGAGGGAAAGCTCACGCTACCTGTGATTTATGCCGTGAACACCGGTGGCGACGAGGCCATGCGGCAGCTCGCCTTGAAGGTGAAGGCATGCACGGTGACCCCCGGCGAGATAGCGCGCCTTGTGGCTTACACGAAGGAGAAGGGCGGGATAGAGTACGCCGAGAAGCGCATGTGGGAGTTCCACAGCCGTGCCCAGGCGTTTCTGGACAACACCGTGAAGGACGAAGCGGTGAAGGCCGCCTTGCAGGCGTATCTGGACTATGTGATAAAAAGGAACAAATAAGTTTTTTCAATATTAGCCGTTGTTTTCGTTATTTTCGATAGTACCATTCATTCTCTTCTTCATCCACCAATATGCTCCCACGCATATCAAGCACGACAGTACAGAACCCGTACAGGTGCTCAATCCCATAGGATAAAGCGTGTCGGGGTATAGGTTTGACGAGAGCCAAGCAAGCGGAATGCGAGCGCAAACTATCGAGATACTGTTGTGTACGAATGATATGATGGAGAAACCGCAAGCCGTGAAGAAACCGCTGAAGCAGAAGTGCATACCTGCAAAGATGCAGTCCCATACATAACCACGAAGATAGTCAGAACCTTGCGCCAGCACCTGTGCATTGTCAGTAAAGATGCCTACGGCTATTTGTGGGAAGAATTGCAACAAGACTGAGACCACCACACCATAGCCCGTGGTTATCATCATGGCTGTGCGCATGGTTCGCTTGGCACGCTCCATGTTTCCTGCCCCGATATTTTGAGCGGAAATGGCTGATACGGTGGAGAGCATAGCCGATGGGACGATAAACACGAGTCCTATAAACTTCTCCACGATGCCAACGGCTGCGGCGTCAATAAGTCCACGTTGGTTGGCAATGACAGTGATGGCGAGGAACGAAATCTGTATGAATCCGTCCTGCATGGCTATCGGAATACCTATCTTCAGAATGTTCTTGATGACATTCTTCTGAGGACGCAAGTCGGAGCGTGCTATGTCCATCACCCCACGATGGCGGCGTATCGACGTAATGGCAAAAAGTACGCTTGTCATTTGCGACAGGGTGGTGCCAAGGGCTGCACCCATTACGCCAAGTCCAAGGAAGCCGATGAAAAGATAATCCAAAGCGATATTGACCACGCAAGCCACGGCAACAAAATACATCGGACTCTTAGAGTCGCCCAATCCTCGGAATATCGAGGCGATGATGTTATAGGCGATGATGAAAGGAATGCCGATGAAACACACCGTGAGATAATGCACCATGCCTTCGACAGCTTCGGCAGGTGTGTCCATCACACCAACAATCCATCCCCTAAGGCTGAGCAATGCCACCATCAGAACGGCTGCGATAACGGCAAACATCGTTATCGTGTTACCTACGATGATTCGTGCCCTTGGGTTATCCTTTGCTCCCACGGCACGAGCAGTTAGCACAGTCGTTCCCATGGCAAGTCCGATGAGTACCACAGTTACCATATACATCACTTGCGCACCATTCGATACGGCGGTGATGCTGTCCACGTCACAATACTGTCCGATGACATAGAGGTCGGCAAGTCCATAGAGGATTTGCAGGAAGTAGGCGAGCATATAAGGCAAAGAGAAAGTCATGATGTTGCCGAGAATGCTCCCTTGTGTCAAGTCTTTTCCGTTCATTGTTTCTTCTATTTTTTATTGTTACCCAAAAGATGCAGAGCTTTGGATGATGGCATTGCATACTATCTGTACTTTCTGTCTGCCATAACGCAAATAAGGCTGGATAAGATGAATGGTTTTACCCAGTCATCTTATCCAGCCTTATTTCAAGACCCTCCGATGAGGATTACAAAACTCTGATTTTAATTTCGGGTGCAAAGGTACATCTTTTTTGGCAATTACAGTTATACAATATTATACTCTTATGGGAAATTAACCATAAAAATTCGATATATAGAGTCAACCAGCAAGTGCAAAATTAGGAATAAACTTTGAAGAACATTTCTT
>CAVBVK010000037.1:0-17573 GCA_963599085.1 bacterium
ATGTTTTCTCATGCTTTCATTTTGGGGTTTCTTGATTTTGTTGTTCCTAATTTGTTTCTTTCGTCATTTTGCCACCCAGATTAGTATTGAATATCAGCGTATTACAAGCAATCAGTAAGATTTCAAGAATAAAATCATAGTGGAAAGAGGAACTGTGAATGCACCGACAACAATCATTCCTGGTAGGGCATTTGGATTGCCAAACATATCACAGCAAACCCACAATAAGGCAAAGGCGATGCCAAACATCAGAAATACCCGACTATACAACCATGGATGCGGCCATTCCTTGGAAACTTCGTATGCTGATGGGGTGGTACTATGTGTACCGCAGATAAAGATGTCTTCAGCTTCTTCTACAGAATGTTTCTTGAAAACATCTGTAAAAAGAACCTTCCAGTTTAGGTCGGCAGGGCGGTCGTTTCCGACGTAATTATTCAGGGAGTCAACCCAAGACTTTCCGCCTGTGAAAGTCTTGCGGTCACTTTGTTGATAAGATTCACCCGAGGCTCGTTGATTTCTATTTGTGCCAATAGGTCTTCCGCAGTTACCACAGAATGCTGCACCCTCTTGATTTTGATGTCCACAATAGTTACAATATATCATAATTTTAAAGAAAATGCTAGATTATCAATAGTCTTCTTCAATATTTCTTCAATATCTTGGCGCATAGAAGGTCGGTCATCTCTTGCACCCTTCCTTTTACTGGGCAACACATGCAAATATAGTGCAGTGCAGTAAAAATTTTTGACAACGGGAATTCCCGTTCCAGGAGTCCTGCCTGGTCGTGAAAGCAGGGATGCAGGCGTTTTGCGGCGGAAAGAAAAGGGGTTCTGTTGCCAAACAAGGCTTCCTTGCATTGCAAAGAAGCCTTGTTTGCATGACAATTAAGGTGCTTTCGTGCGTCAAGCAAGGCTTGTTTGCAATGCAAGTAAGCCTTGTTTGCGGTGCGGAGACCGCCTTTTTGCACAGAAACGGTATCTTGATTTTTGCACAGAAATGCCTGTGTCTGTCTAATGGTATGACAGTCAGTTGCTTGCAGCTGCACACCGTATTTTGCAAAATTGCCGACGGTTTTCCATGCCTTCGCGTATGAACAGATTTTGGAGCGGTTAGGAATGCAAATATAAGACAAATCCACCCATCCCTTCCCCCGACGTGGAGGGTTATGAAGCAGGCGCACGACCTCCTGCTGTTCTTTGGCACTGATGTGCATTTCCATCGCGATTTTATGGTTAATCTTGCGTAATAAATGGGTATGATTTGTCAAAATCAGTAAAAACTTGTATTTTTGTAAACTGATATTGCATACGTGGGACGGTGCCTGCGGCTTTTAGGGAAAGGATAAAAATCACACACATTATAATATGGAAGAAAAAGAGAAAGAACTGATTTGTTTGCCCGACAATGCCTTCACTGAGTTGAAGGAGGGCGAAGAGTACCAACCCGTGATGCGGGCAGACCGCAATTATCCGGAGGTGAATGTATGGTCGGTGACATGGGGTATAGTCATGGCGATGCTGTTCTCGGCTGCTGCCGCCTATCTTGGGTTGAAGGTGGGGCAGGTGTTTGAGGCTGCCATACCTATCGCCATCATTGCCGTAGGAGTCTCTACCGCTGCCAAGCGCAACAGGGCTTTGGGCGAGAACGTGATTATCCAGAGCATCGGAGCATGTTCGGGCACTATTGTGGCAGGTGCCATTTTCACCCTGCCTGCCATTTATATTCTGCAAGCGAAGTATCCTGAGATGAGCGTGTCGTTTTTCAAGGTGTTCTTCTCTTCGCTTCTTGGCGGCATTTTGGGCATTCTCTTTATGATTCCCTTCCGCAAGTATTTTGTCAAGGACATGCACGGGAAGTATCCTTTCCCCGAGGCAACAGCCACCACTCAGGTGCTCGTGAGCGGCGCAAAAGGCGGCAATCAGGCAAAGCCGTTGCTTGTTGCCGGTCTTGTGGGCGGACTTTATGACTTCATCGTGGCTACCGTGGGATGGTGGAACGAGAACTTCACCACACGGGTTATGGATTGGGGCGTGATGGCTGCCGACAGGTTCAAGCTCGTTTTCAAGGTGAACACAGGCGCTGCGGTGTTCGGTTTGGGCTACATTGTCGGTTTGAAGTATGCCTTTATCATCTGTCTCGGTTCGTTTGCGGTGTGGTGGCTGATAGTTCCGGGCATGTCCATACTGTTCCACGACCAGGTGCTTAATATGTGGAACCCTGAGATTACGCAGACTGTTGGAGCCATGTCTGCCGAAGAGATATTCAAATATTATGGCAAGAGCATAGGTATCGGCGGCATTGCGATGGCTGGAATTATAGGTATAATAAAGTCGTGGGGCATCATAAAGGGTGCTGTCTCGCTTGCCGCCAAAGAGATGAAGGGCGGCTCAAAAGCCACCGGGAACGCTGTGCGCACACAGCGTGACATCTCGTTCAAGGTTATAGCCATCGGTTCTGCCGTGACCCTTGTCGCCACATTCCTGTTCTTTTGGCTTGGCGTCATGGACGGCAATCTTCTCTTTGCTGTCGTAGGCATAGTGCTTGTGGCTGTCATTGCATTCCTGTTCACTACCGTTGCGGGCAATGCCATCGCCATTGTCGGCAGCAATCCTGTTTCCGGTATGACGCTGATGACCTTAATCCTTGCCTCAGTAGTGCTTGTGGCTGTGGGGCTGAAAGGCACCGGCGGCATGATTGCGGCACTCGTTATGGGTGGCGTGGTGTGCACGGCTCTGTCGATGGCAGGCGGTTTCATCACCGACTTGAAGATAGGCTATTGGCTTGGGACAACGCCAAAGAAACAGGAGACATGGAAGTTCCTCGGCACATTGGTGTCGGCCGCCACTGTTGGCGGCGTGATGATTTTGCTCAATCATACCTATGGCTTTGCAAGCGGTCAGCTCGCTGCGCCGCAAGCCAACGCCATGGCTGCTGTGATTGACCCGCTTATGAATGGTGTGGGCGCGCCTTGGATTCTTTATGCAATAGGTGCGGTGATAGCAGTGATACTCACTTTCTGCGGTATCCCGGCCATAGCTTTCGCCCTGGGTATGTTCATTCCTCTCGAACTGAACGTGCCGCTTTTGGTGGGCGGCATCGTGAGCTGGTATGTCGGCACCCGCTCCAAGGATGCCGAGGTGAACCGTGAGCGCAGCGAAAAGGGTACGCTCATAGCAAGCGGATTTATTGCCGGTGGCGCGTTGATGGGTGTTGTTTCGGCGTTGTTGCGTTTCTGCGAAGTGAACCTTGTGAGCTGCGACTGGATGGAACAATGGCTTATGAACCCGCTATCTGAAATATGTTCGCTCATGGCATACATCTGCCTGATTCTCTATTTCGTGTTTGCTACAAGGACAAAGAAACAGGCGAAGTAAAAAATCAAGGAGAAATAAAGGCGTACAAAGACGACAGGAGGTCGGGTAAACAGGAGGTCGGGCGTCCCGCCCGACAACATCAAGCAAACGAATGCAATCAGGAAATGCCACAGGCTCACTTAGTGTTGTCGGGCGGGACGCCCGACCTCTTGTTTTGATTTTCAATACTTTACAGACATACAAAAACAAGGCTTCTTTGCGTTGCGAAGAAGCCTTGTTTGCAAAAGAGGTGAATTCAGTGATTTACAGTGCTCTATGGAAATGTCGCAAAATGTTTGTCAGAAATCGTCAAGAGTCATGGCCTTTTCTTTCTGCTTGTGCGGGGACGGGCTTTCCTGCTCGTTGGCGTTGCTCTTGCCGGGAGAGTTCGGCTCTTGTACGGGAATGCTTATAGGCGCCCCGTTCTCGTCAAGGACTATTTCTTCGTCCACAACTACGCTGTCCGTATCTGTCGAGTCGCTTTTCTCTTTCGAAAAATAGCTTTGGCAATTGTACATTGCCGATGTTATGTCGGAATCTTTCGGCTTTCCGAACTTTGCGTGGTAATTGCTGAAAGCCGGATCTTTAAGCACGGCATTGAGGAAGTAGCCGCAAATGGGTAGGGCCGTGCGGCTTCCCTGTCCCAATGCTCCGGTCCGGAAGTGTATGCATCGGTATTCGCCTCCCACCCATGCACCTACCACCAATTTGGGGCTTACTCCCATAAACCACGCATCAGAATGGTTGTTTGACGTACCGGTCTTTCCGCCCCAGTCGCAGTCGCGGAACTCCCCGACATAGCCGTTAAGGCTCTGTGAAGTGCCTCCGGGTTCACGCAAACCGCCAAGCAGAAGCTGCTGTGTCAGGAAAGCACTCTTGTACGGAATGACTTGCTCCTCATCGGAGCGGTTGTTATACACTTCTTTGCCGTTCCTGTCCACAATCCTTGTCACGAGTATGTACTTGTTGTATTTGCCGTCGTTGGCTATTGTGCAATAGGCATTGGCAAGTTCGCGCAGATTGACATCGCTTGAACCCAACGCCAATGAAGGCGTGTCGTTCAGCGGGCTTTCTATTCCCATCTTGTGGGCGGTCTCAATAATCCTCTGTGTTCCCATTTCCTGGCCAAGGCGGACGGCAATGGAGTTTATGCTCCTCGCAAACGCCCCTTTGAGCGGGATGGAGTCGCCGGAGAACGAACCGTTGGCATTTGAGGGAGTCCAAGTCACCTCCTTTTGCTGCGCCTTGTCATAGACCTGCATGCTGAAGTACTCGTCACGGCGTTTGTCGCAAGGTGTAAGCCCCTGATTCATCGCCTCAGTATATACGAAAAGCTTGAAGGTGGAGCCCGGCTGCCGCATGGCCGTCACCTTGTCGTACTTCCATGAATTGAAGTCGATGTCGCCGACCCATGCTTTTACGGCACCGGTCTGGGGCTCCATGGCAATGAATGCGCAATGCATGAAGCGTACCATGTAGCGTATGGAGTCCATGGTTGACATCTCCTTTTCTATTGTTCCTTTCTCATAGTCGAAGAGTTTTACTTTGTGCGGCTTGTTCAGATAGTGCTCTATTGAGTCCGGATTGTTCGGGAAACGCGACAACAGGTTCTTGTAAACAGGCTGTTTTTGCACTATTCCTTCTATGAAATTGGAAATTTCCTTGTGGTTTTCGTCCTGCCACGGGTTCTGGTTCCCCCAGTGGTTGTTGAAGTTGCGCTGAATCTGGCGCATCTGTTTGTTGGCGGCCTCTTCTGCATATTTCTGAAGGCGCGAGTCAAGTGTCGTGTAGATTTTCAGTCCTGATGTGTAAAGGTCGTAATTGTTTTCGTCACACCATCTTTTCAGTTCGTCTGCCACAGCATTGCGGAAGTACAGTGCCTTGCCATCGTAGTTGCTTTCAACACTGTAATTCAGTCTTATGGGAATTTTGCAGATGGAGTCGTACTCGTTGGTTGTCAAGTGCCCGTGGCTCAGCAATTTTTTGAGCACCACATTCCTTCTTTTGAGGCTGTTCTTGGGGTTGGCGATGGGATTGTAGTATGTTGTCGCCTTGAGCATGCCTACAAGCACTGCCGCCTGTTCTGTCGTTATGTCTTTGGGCGTGGCGTTGAAATATGTCTTGCATGCGGTCTTTATGCCGAAAGCATTTGAACCGAAATCCACGGTGTTGGCATACATTGTGAGAATGTCCTTCTTGTCGTGTGTGAGTTCGAGCTTGGTGGCAATCACCCATTCCTTGCTTTTCATTATAAGCATGCGTACTCCCGGTATGTATCCCAACAGTCCGGTGCTGTAACTGGTACGGACGCGGAACATGTTTTTGGCGAGCTGTTGGGTGATGGTGGATGCACCGCGTGCGTCATGCCGGAGCAATGCGTCCTTGGCAGCCCCGACAAGTCCGGGGAAGTCAATCCCGTGGTGGTCGTAGAAGCGTTCGTCTTCCGTGGAAATCAACGCTTCCCAGAAGACAGGATTTACATCCTCATATTTTACGGGGGTGCGGTTCTCATTGAAGAACTTGCCTATCAGGACTCCGTCAGCACTGTATATTTCCGATGCTTCGTTTGTTTCCGGGTGCATGATGGTGTAGAACCCCGGTGATTTTCCAAACAGCCACAGGAAGTTCATGTCCACCATGCCGAGAAATGCGAGAAACGCCACGACGCACGATAAGAGCCCTATCGCTGTTTTGGTGTACCATCTTTTTCCGTGATACAGTTTCCTGTACCATTTCCAGAAAGCGTGGAGCTTTTTACAGCACCATATAAGACAGCTTTTAATTTTGTTCATCATATTGTTGTTGGATTTTGTTTTTACATGAAGAAACATTTGTCATTGCGACTTCTACGGGTTGGATGAAATGTTTTCCTTCCATATTAAAGCACCGGGGCGTTTCCTTGTACAAATGTACAAAATGATTTTAATCTTTCAGGCACGAATCAATATGTTTTATGATTTCTTTAATCTCGCATGGCTTGAACCATTTTATAGACGGGTCGCGTTTGAACCATGTCTGCTGTTTTCTGCAATAGCGGCGGGTGTTGCTTTGTATCTTGAATATCGCCTCCTCGCGCGTTGTCGTTCCGTCAAAGTATTCGAACATCTCTTTGTACCCCACTGTGTTCAGCGCATTGCACTCACGCTTGCCGTAAACACTTCGCGCTTCGTCTTCCAAGCCTTGTTCCATCATTTGCCCGACACGCCTGTTTATGCGGTCGTAGAGGTGCGCGCGGTCAAGGGTCAAGCCTATTTTCACGATATTGAACGGCCTTTTCTTGGTGGTGTTCTGTCTGAACGAGGTGTAAGTCTTGCCTGTCATCTTGCATATTTCCAGAGCATGGACAATCCGCCGGGGGTTATTGTGATCAACAATCTTCCAGTGTTCGTAGTCAAGAACCTTGAGTTCTTCAAGGAGAGCGTCAAGTCCTTCTGCTTCCAACCGGCGTTTCATCGTGGCTCTGGTTTGCCCGTCAATGGTGGGGATGTCGTCAATACCGTTGCAAACGGCATCGATATACATCATGCTTCCGCCACTCATGAGAGCAGTGTCGGATGCTTTGAAAATAAGTTCAAGCGTATTCATCACATCTTCTTCAAACATGGAGGCACTATAATAGTCTTCGATGTGACGGGTGCCGACAAAAAAATGCTTTACTCTTGACTGTTGTTCCCTGGTAGGGGCAGCCGTGCCAATTGGTATTTCTGCAAAGATCTGACGGGAATCGGCATTGATTATCGGGGTTGCAAGATGTTCGGCAACTTGCAGGCTCAATTCTGTTTTACCGATTCCCGTCGGGCCTAATATGACAACAAGGGTCTTCATAAAAGACAGTCAAGCTCGTTCAATAATGGGTGTAATTACAGAATTACCGGATTATACCCCGTTTTGATGACTCAACAAAATCGATTATGTATTGAATCTCTTTCGTTACCTGCAGGTTTTTCTTTATCTCCCGAATGCCGTCAGCAATCAGTCCCTTTGAGTAAAGCAGGCGGTAAGCATCGTGAATAAGGCGGATCAGGTCGTTGGAAAAGCCACGCCTGCGGAGTCCCACAAGATTTATTCCGCAGTACTTGGTGGGTTCCTTGCCTGCAATTACAAATGGCGGGATGTCCTGTGAAAACCTTGAACCTCCCTGTATCATGACATAACCTCCGATGTGGCAGAACTGATGGCAAAGCACGGAAGCACTGATTATGGCATTGTCATCAATTACCACCTCTCCGGCAAACTTGGTCGAGTTGCCTATAATTACTCCGTTTCCCAACACGCAGTCATGTCCGACATGCATGCTTTCCATCAGGAGGTTGTTGCTTCCTATCAGTGTCTTGCCCTTGGAGGCAGTGCCACGGGAAATGGTAACGTTTTCCCTGATACTGTTATTGTCGCCGATAACACAAAAAGTGTCCTCTCCACGGAACTTCAAGTCCTGCGGCTTCGTTGATATGCTCGCCCCGGGGAAGAATTCATTTCCGTTTCCAATGCGTGCGCCATAATGGATGGTTACGCTGTTGAGCAGGACATTGTTGTCCCCAAGCTCAACATTCTTGTCAATATAACAGAAAGGGCCTATGACATTGTTGTCTCCGAGTTTGGCTTCATTATGTATGTACGCTGACGGGCTTATCTGGTTCATTGTGCGGGTATTGTTATTTGTTCTTGACAATTTGTGCGGTGAAGGTCGCTTCCGAAACGATGTGGTCTCCAACAAAAACGTAGCCCTTCATCGATGATATGCCATGCCGTACAGGTGACAGCAAATCGACTTTGAAAATCAGAGTGTCACCGGGAACTACCTTCTGGCGGAATTTCACATCGTCAATTTTCATAAAGTATGTGGACCAACGCTCCGGCTCTTCAAGAGTGTTGAGCACCAACAGGCCTCCACACTGAGCCATGGCCTCAATCTGTAACACTCCCGGCATCACCGGCTCTTGCGGGAAATGCCCCACAAAGAAAGGCTCGTTGCTCGTCACATTCTTTACACCGACAATGCTTGTCGCACCCAATGCAATCACTTTATCGACAAGCTGCATCGGATAACGGTGGGGGAGAAGTTCACGGATGCGTATGTTGTCCATGAGCGGGGTCTCGTTCGGATCGTAGATAGGTGCCTGAATTTCATGCTTGCGGATTTCCTTGCGCATGAGTCTTGCGAACTGGTTGTTTATTGTATGACCCGGACGGGTGGCGATGATGCGGCCCTTGATGGGCTTCCCGATAAGTGCCATGTCGCCAATGATGTCAAGCAACTTGTGGCGTGTGCATTCGTTTTCCCATACAAGAGGGCGGTGCTGAATGTAGCCAAGCTCGGTGGCATTGCGGTGTTCCACGTTAAGCATGTCGGCGAGTTTGTCAAGACGCTCTTGGGAAGTTTCCTTTTCGTAGATGACAATGGCATTGTCAAGGTCGCCGCCCTTGATTAGATTTGCATTCAGCAGTGGTTCTATATCCCTGACGAATACGAATGTACGTGCTTCTGCTATCTCTCCGGCGAAATCATCCATTTTGTCGAGGGTCGCGAACTGGCTGTTAATGAACTTCGAGTTGAAGGAACACATCGCCGTCAGGCTGAATTCTTCATCCGGAAGAATCGTTATGCACGACCCGGTAGTGTCGTCTTTCACTTCGATTTTATGACGGATGACATACCAGTCTTTGGGTGCATTCTGCTCTTCAATGCCAACTTCATTGATTTTTTTTACGTACATGGCGGCACTACCGTCAAGAATTGGGAACTCCGGCCCGTTTACTTGTATGAGGCAGTTGTCAATTCCCATGGCATAAAGGGCTGCCAAACCGTGTTCGACAGTTGAAACCCTGACATCACCTTTCGCCAAAACCGTTCCACGTTGTGTGTCTGTCACATTTTCGGCGATGGCTTGAATGGTTGGCATTCCGTCAAGGTCGATGCGTTGTATCTTGTAACCGGTGTTCTCGGGAGCAGGATTGAATGTGACGGTAAGGCTTAAACCTGTGTGCAATCCTTTTCCGCATAAAGAGAAACTGCCTTTTAATGACTTTTGCTTGGACATATCTTATTCGTTTTTCAAACGTTCAAACTCTTTTTTCAAGTCTTCAATTTCTTTGTACATTTCAGGTAACTTTCTGAATATTGCCTGTGACTTGAAGTATTTTCTTGGATTCATCGGAGGTGTGCCGATAAGCGATTCACCGCCTTTCAAGCTTCCTGGCACGCCAGACTGGGCCCCAAGGAATGTCTTGTCGCCAACAGTGATGTGGCCGGCAAGTCCCACTTGCCCACCGAACATGCACCATTTCCCGACTTTTGTGCTTCCGGCGATGCCCACCTGGGCTGACATTACCGTGTTTTCACCAATTTCCACATTGTGGGCTACCTGTACCAAGTTGTCAAGTTTCACTCCCTTTCGTATTATGGTACTTCCCATCGTGGAGCGGTCCACGCAGGTGTTGGCTCCTATTTCCACGTTGTCTTCAATGGTGACGATGCCTATTTGCGGTATTTTGTCATAGCCGTCAGCGTTCGGGGCGAAGCCGAATCCGTCGGCTCCAATGACAGAACCGGCATGGATTGTGACATTGTTTCCTATCTTGCAACCCTCATAGACAGTTGTGTTGGGATATATCTTGCAATTGTCGCCAACCTTGCAGTTGTCGCCGATTACTGCGTGTGGATATATCTCGCAGTTGTTCCCGATAATGGTATTCTCCCCAATACACGCAAAAGCCCCAATGTAACAGCCGCTTCCGATGCTTGACGACTTTGCAATGCTTGCCTTGTCGTCAATGCCTTCCTTCTTGGGCTTGTTCGCTTCATACAGTTGCAGCAGTTTTGCAATGCTGTCGTAGGCATTCTTGACCCGTATGAGTGTCGTTGATACCGGTTGCTCAAACTCCACATCTTCATTGACAATGACAATCGATGACTCCGTGTCGTAAATGAAATGGGTGTATTTCGGGTTGGACAGGAAGGAGATAGCCCCCTTCGTGCCTTCTTCTATTTTAGCGAAAGTATGGACTGTGGCATCAGGGTTACCTTCTACCTTTCCGCCGATAAAGGCTGCAATTTGTTCGGCTTTAAACTCCATTTCTTGCAATTGGTTTTGTTTTTAATTATGCAAATATAAGAAATATAATTCAGAAACAACGATAAAAGTCATTCAAATGCCCTTTGTCTTGTCTGGGGTTAAATGCCGTGCCTTGTCAGTTCGGCATCCATCTGTATCTGCAACTCTTTTGCTTTTTCTGCCGCCACCTCTGCAAAATCGGTATCCTGACTTGCATAGATGATTCCGCGTGAGCTGTTTACCAACAGTCCGCACTCGCCGTTCATGCCGTATTTGCACACTTCTTCAAGCGAACCACCCTGTGCCCCAACTCCCGGGACAAGCAGGAAATGCTCCGGAACAATCTTGCGGATGTCTTCAAACATTTTCCCTTGTGTGGCTCCAACGACATACATCATGTTGTCCTTGTTTCCCCATTTCTGTGAGGCGGTCAGTACTTTTTCGAAAAGCCGGGTCCCGTTTTCGTCTTGGCAGAGTTGGAAATCATGGCTGCCCTTGTTGCTTGTCAGTGCAAGGAGGATGACCCACTTGTCTTTGTAGTCCATAAAAGGCGTGACACTGTCCTCACCCATATATGGAGCTACCGTGAGGGCGTCAAGATTGTATTCCTCAAAGAATGTGCGGGCATACATTGCACTTGTGTTGCCGATGTCTCCACGCTTGGCGTCTGCAATTATAAAGTGGTGCGGGTAATTGTCATTCAGATACTTTATTGTCTTCTCAAAGGCAATCATTCCCTTTATCCCGAAGGCCTCATAAAATGCGAGGTTCGGCTTGTAGGCAATGCAATATGGTGCTGTGGCATCGATTATTGCCCTGTTGAAAGCAAATATGGCATCCTCTTTTTCAAGCAGGAACTGCGGTATTTTCTTGATGTCTGTGTCAAGGCCTACACAAAGAAAACTTCGTTTTGTCTTTATTTGGTTGAATAATTCTTGTCTGTTCATGTCGTTTATAATTCGGTTTCTTTCATTCTTTCTGCATTCTCTGCCACTGTAAGTGCGTCGATCATGTCCTGTATGTTGCCTGCCATGAAGCCCTGAAGGTCGTGTGTCGTAAATCCTATGCGGTGGTCGGTGACGCGTCCCTGCGGGTAGTTGTATGTACGGATTTTTGCACTTCTGTCTCCCGTTGATACCAAAGTCTTGCGGCGACTTGCAATGTCGTCTATGTATTTCTGGTGCTCGCGGTCGTATATGAAGGTGCGCAACCGCGACAACGCACGTTCCTTGTTCTTCGGCTGGTCACGTGTTTCGGTACATTCTATAAGGATTTCTTCCGTTTCTCCGGTCAGCGGATTTTTCCAAGGATAGCGCAGGCGGACACCGGATTCAACTTTGTTCACGTTCTGGCCGCCGGCACCTGACGAGCGGAATGTGTCCCATTTTATGAGACCTTCGTTTATATTCACCTCAAACTTGTCTGCTTCGGGCAGCACAGCAACCGTTGCAGCACTCGTATGCATACGTCCTTGCGTCTCTGTCGCCGGTACCCGTTGAACACGATGGACGCCGGATTCGTATTTTAATGTACCGTAAACATTGTCGCCACTAACGGCGAAGTCGATCTCCTTAAAGCCGCCGACAGCCCCTTCGCTAACGCTTGTCACGGATAGGGTCCAGCCCTTTGTGTCGCAATATTTTTTGTACATATTGAACAAGTCTCCCGCAAACAGAGCCGCTTCGTCGCCTCCTGCACCGGCCCTGATTTCCATTTGGACATTCTTCGCATCTTCAGGATCTTTGGGGATGAGGGCTATTTTTATCTCCTCTTCAATTTGAGGTTGCAGCTCTTCGTTTATCGTGAGTTCCTCGCGAGCCATGTTTTTCAAGTCCGGGTCGTTTTCATTTGCCAATATGTCCTTGGCTTCTTTGATCGAGTTTATGCAGGCAATGTATCTGTTGCGTGCATTCATCAAGTCGCTTAAATCCTTATATTCTTTCGTGAGCTTTACAAAACGCTGCTGGTCGGCTATCACATTCGGGTCTGTTATGAGCGTGGAGACCTCTTCGTAACGGCTTTCGAGTCCTTCAAGCTTTTCTAATATGTTGTTTTGATCTGCCATTGGGCTTAAAGAAATGATGAGAGTAAAAAATTAATATTCAAACACTCCAAACTCAGAATTGATTGTAAGGGACTTCTTTCCTTCTTCTATGTGCCCGACAACCTGTGCGTCAATGTTGAAGCTCTTGCTTATTGCAATGACCTTTTCGGCCAACTCCGGGCGGATGTATATCTCCATGCGGTGTCCCATGTTGAACACCTTGTACATCTCTTTCCATTCCGTATGGCTTTGTTCCTGTATCGTCTTGAAGAGCGGCGGTATCGGGAACATGTTGTCCTTAACGACATGGCAGCTGTCGCCGACAAAATGAAGCACTTTCGTTTGAGCTCCACCTGTACAGTGCACCATTCCATGTATCTCAGGACGCAGCTCGTCAAGAATTTTCTTTATGACGGGAGCGTATGTCCGGGTAGGGGAGAGAACAAGCTGTCCGGCATTCACATCGACGCCTTTCACCTTGTCGTCCAGATGGCATGTGCCGCTGTAAACCAGTTCTTCAGGGACTGCGTGGTCGTAGCTCTCGGGATATTTCTCTGCCAGATATTTTGCGAAAACATCGTGGCGGGCACTTGTAAGGCCATTGCTTCCCATTCCTCCGTTGTATGATTTCTCATAAGTGGCCTGTCCGAAAGATGCCAATCCCACAATAACATCGCCGGGACGGATGTTGGCGTTGTTTATGACATCCTTGCGGCGCATACGGCATGTGACGGTGGAATCGACGATTATCGTCCGCACGAGGTCGCCGACATCGGCTGTCTCGCCTCCAGTGGCATAAATCCCGATACCCATGCCGCGCAGCGTTGCAAGCAATTCGTCGGTACCATTGATGATGGCAGAGATCACTTCACCGGGAATAAGCATCTTGTTGCGGCCGATAGTGCTTGACACAAGGATGTTGTCCACAGCACCGATACACAGCAAATCGTCGGTGTTCATAACGAGGGCGTCCTGGGCAATACCTTTCCACACGCTGAGGTCTCCCGTTTCTTTCCAATACAGGTATGCCAATGACGATTTTGTGCCCGCTCCGTCGGCGTGCATAATGTTACAGTAGTCCGGGTCGCCACCAAGTATGTCGGGTATTATTTTGCAGAAAGCCTGCGGGAAAATGCCTTTGTCGATGTTCTTGATGGCATTATGTACATCTTCCTTCGCCGCGCTTACGCCGCGCAACATGTATCTGTTAGAGTTGTCCATATCTTGATTGTTTTGAATGTCCGTGAAAAGCATGATTTCTTAGCGTTCCTTCCCATTCCAGATCTCCCAACTCGCAAAGGCTTGCAGGAGGAGCATTTCCAGACCGTTTTTTGTATTTGCCCCGAATTCGGCTCCACGTTTCATAAACAGAGTCTCGTCGGGGTTGTACAGAAGGTCGTATAGAATGGTGTGGCTGTCCATTGCCTCGTAAGGCAAGTCGGGACATGCATCAACGTTGGGATACATGCCGAGCGGTGTGCAATTGACAATTACATTACGTTCTTTTACAAGTTCCGGAGTGATATCCCCGTAGGTGATGCAGCCTGCCTTTTTTGTCCTGCTTACGAAAATGGTGTCAAGTCCGAGTGACTTCAAGCCGAAATCAACTGCTCTCGACGCGCCGCCAGTCCCAAGGATGAGAGCTTTCTTGTGGCATTTCTCCAACATTGGCTCAATGCTTCGCGTAAAGCCTATGACGTCGCTGTTAAATCCTTTCAGGAAGAATTTGTTGCCTTTGTGCGTCACCCTGATGACATTCACCGCGCCAATGGCTTTTGCTTCCGGACTGAGGTCGTCCAAATAGTTTATCACCTGCTGCTTGTAGGGAATGGTGACATTAAGCCCTTTCAGCTCGGGGAAAGAAGCTAATATTTCGGGCAGTTCTTCAATGTTTGGAATTTCATAATTGATGTAGCATGCGTCAATGTTCTCATTCTCGAATTTCTCGTTGAAGTATGTCACTGAGAATGAATGCCCCAAGGGATATCCTATTAATCCATACTTGTCCATGTTCTTTATTGTTATGTTATTTTGTGGCGAAATACATAGTGCATATTCCTAATGTCATTCTCTTGAATTCCGCTTTTGCAAACCCTGCTTTTTTCAGTATCTCCACCATTTGTTCTCCCTGCGGGAATGCTTCAATTGTAGCGGTGAGGTATGAATAAGCTGCGTTGTCCCCCGAGATGAACCGCCCGTATATTGGCAGGACTGTGTGCGAATATATCTTGAACAGCTGTTTCATCGGGAAACGTACCGGTGTGGTCAGCTCTATTATGCATAGGCTGCCGCCGGGTTTCAGGACTCTGTACATTTCTTTCAGTCCCTTGTCCAAGTCGGCAAAGTTCCTTATGCCGAATGCCGCGGTTACGGCATCAAAGGTGTTGTCGTCGAACGACAGGTGGAGACAATCGTCCTTTTGGAACGTAACCGTCTTGTCAAGGCGCAAAGCCTTGGCTTTTGCTTGCCCCACAGACATCATCCCTTCACTTATATCGACTGCGACAATGCTTTCCGGACGCAGCATCTGTGCTGCCAATATGGCAAAATCACCTGTGCCGGTGGCAATGTCAAGCACGGCTCCGGGCTTTAAGGCAGCCAGTCTTTTCAGTGCATTCCTCCTCCATGTCTTGTCTATGTTCCATGACAGCCGGTGGTTTAGCTTGTCGTATGAGTGCGCAATGTTGTCGAACATAAGCTCGACTTGCGCTCCCTTGCCCTCCTTGCCGCAGTAGGGCTTGATTTTTTCCTGTCCGTAAACCATTGTGCTTGTATAATGAAAATAGCAGGTTACTGTTGTATGGGAATAGACATTTTTATGAAAAGAAGTTTGCGCATCTGGCATGGCTGCCCATGCCAGATGCGCAAATACTTATGTGCCGGCTATTTGCGCGATACAAGATAGTCGCTTACATTTTTTTCTATGCGTGCATTTATGTCGCCCGCTTCAACCTTGCGGTCGAAAGTTTCGCCGGTGATGTGCTCATAGAGCTCAATGTAACGCTCGCTTACGCTTTCCGCATACTCGTCTGTTATTTCGGGCATCTGTTGTCCGGGCTCGTTCATGAAATTGTGCTCGATGAGCCATTGGCGTACAAATTCCTTTGAGAGCTGCTTCTGCGGAAGACCCTTTTCGAAATTCTCTTCATATCCGTCGGCATAGAAGTAACGGCTCGAATCGGGTGTGTGAATTTCGTCGATAAGATAGACTTTGCCGTCACGCTTTCCAAACTCGTATTTCGTGTCCACCAAAATCAGTCCGCGCTGTGCCGCCATTTCCTGCCCGCGCTTGAATATCTTGCGTGTGTAATCCTCCATAACGGCATAGTCGTCGGCACTTACGATACCTTGTGCTATGATTTCTTCTTTTGAGATGTTGAGGTCGTGCCCTTCATCGGCTTTTGTCGTCGGCGTGATTATCGGCTCGGGGAAGCGCTGGTTTTCCTTCATCCCGTCAGGAAGTTTTACCCCGCACAGTTCGCGGCACCCCTCTTTGTAGGCACGCCACGCCGAACCGGTAAGGATGGAACGGATAATCATTTCCACGCGGAACCCTTCGCATTTCAGCCCGACAGTTACCATTGGGTCGGGGGTCGCCAACTTCCAGTTGGGGCAGATGTCGGTTGTCGCGTCGAGGAATTTTGCTGCAATTTGGTTCAACACCTGTCCCTTGAAAGGGATACCCTTGGGAAGTATGACATCAAATGCTGAAATCCTGTCCGTTGCAACCATGACAATAAGGTCGTCGTTGATGTCGTAAACATCACGCACCTTGCCGTGGTACACGCTTTTCTGTCCCTCGAAATGAAAATCGGTTTGTGTAAGTGCTTTCATAATTTCTCAATACTTTATATCGTTTATGAATTTCATACAGTTGCTTGCCAGTAGCCTTTGTGTCCGTTGGCAATCTGCTTGTCGTGACTCTCGTAAGCATTCACGATTCTTGTGACAAGTTTGTGCCTGACGATGTCTCTTTGGTCTAACTCCACGAAACTGATGCCTTCAACGTGTTTGAGGATTTCCATCGATTCTATCAGTCCGCTTCTCTGTCCGCGCGGAAGGTCTATCTGTGTCATGTCGCCGGTGATAATCATCTTCGTGTTCCATCCCATTCTTGTGAGAAACATCCTTATCTGTGCCGGCGTGGTGTTTTGGGCTTCGTCCAAGATTACAACAGCGTCGTTGAGCGTACGCCCGCGCATAAAGGCCAAAGGGGCTATCTGTATGATGTCTTTTTCCATCATGTCCTGCAATTTTGCCGCAGGAAGCATGTCTTCGAGCGCATCGTAAAGCGGTTGCAGGTATGGGTCGATCTTGTCCTTCATGTCGCCGGGCAGAAATCCTAATTTTTCACCGGCTTCGACAGCAGGGCGGCTGAGGATGATTTTCCTTATTGTTTTGTCTTTCATAGCCCTCACAGCGAGTGCTATGCTCAGATATGTCTTGCCAGTACCGGCAGGGCCGATGGCGAAAATCATGTCGTCCCTTTCAAAGGCATCGACAAGTTTCTGCTGGTTCTTGCTTCTGCATTTTATGGGCTTTCCTGATGTGTTATAGACAATGGCACCCTTAACGGAATCGACTTTTGGCTGTTTGCCCTTTACTATGTCGAGAATGTCCTCGTCGCTGATGGAGTTGTATCTTATCACATGGCGGCGCATCTTTTCAATGTGCTCTTCAAAAGCAGCGATTTCCTCTTCGTCGCCCAAGACCCTTATAATGTTGTCGCGTGCGGTAATACGCAGTTTGGGATACAGCGATTTTATGATTTGCAGATGGAAATTCGCGACCCCATAGAAAGTGACAGGATCAATGTCTTCCAGTATGATGTGCTTCTCTATCAAAATAGTGTTGCCGTTGTTTTGAATGCAAAGTTAGTAATTTTCCCTAAACGTACAAAATGTATATTTTATTATTTTCGCGCGCTGATTTGTTTTGTCCGCGTTTCTGGTTTTATGGTCGGCTGCGGCCTTTTCCCTTATGCTGCGGTTTGATGTTGAATATTGTTTTTAAAAAGTGAAAAAGTATTGATTTCGGGTGGTGTTAGGACAACGTTTTTGAAAAAGATACAAATTTGTTTTGCTTTGAAAACAATTATTCTTACCTTTGTAACCCTAAACG
>CAVBVK010000037.1:17662-22270 GCA_963599085.1 bacterium
CGGAACAAAAACATAAAAGCGTATGAACAACAATAAAGAAGCCTACGACAGGCTTGTGGAGAATGGTATCAAGCCTTCGGTGCAACGGTTGGCAATCATGCAGTATCTGCTGACCCATTACACCCATCCTACTGTAGAGGAAGTGTATAAGGCTCTCGTGCCGGAAGTGCCCACGCTCAGCCGCACCACGGTATATAATACGCTTAGGATGTTTTCTGAGAGAAATGCCGCCCAAATGATAACAATCGATGAACACCGTGTCTGCTATGACGGAAATATCGCCCGGCATGCGCATTTCTACTGCAAGTCATGCAACCGCATAATCGATGTCTTCGATGAGGTGACATTCCCGACGGTTCAGAGCGACATTGCCGGGAACAAGGTGGATGATGTGCAGTTATATTTTAAGGGAATATGCACAGACTGTCAAAAAGAAGGGGGCGATGCCCAATATGCTTAATCTTCTGATATATAGCGGAAATAACTAATCATATTAATGATTTATTTATACAATAACTGGTTTAATACAATACTATTATGAAAAAGAAATTTATTTGTACCGTTTGTGGTTATATCCATGAAGGCACAGAGGCTCCGGATGTTTGCCCGGTATGTAAGGCTCCGAAGGGTAAGTTCAAGGAAATGGACGATCCGATGGACGGTCCCGCATTCGCAACAGTGCATACGCTTGGCGCTGCACGTCAGGAAGACGCCGACGCAGAAATGATAAAAGACCTTGAAGCTCATTTTAATGGTGAGTGCGGTGAAGTGGGAATGTATTTGGCCATGAGCCGTCAGGCTGACAGGGAAGGATATCCCGAAATAGCAGAGGCGTTCAAGCGTTACGCCTTTGAAGAGGCTGAGCACGCAAGCAAATTTGCCGAGCTGCTCGGTGATGTTCTGAAAGACACCAAGAGCAATCTTGAAGCCCGTATAGCAGCGGAGCGCGGTGCCTGTGAGGACAAGTTCCGCATTGCAAAGAATGCCAAGGCTGCCGGAATGGATGCAACTCACGATACAGTGCATGAAATGGCAAAGGACGAAGCTCGTCACTGCGCTGGCTTCATGGGCCTGTACAAGAGATATTTTGATGAGCAGTCAAAATAACGGGTACAATAAAACCACCCTCATATGAAACGATTGATTGTCCTATTGGCTGTTGTGATGGTTGCAATGACCATTTATGCTGACGTTTTTGGGAATACGCGGAAAGTGTCCGGAATCGTGTTTTTTCTTGACGGACATAAGGAAACTTTCCAAAGTGTCACCATTCCATATGCAGGCGACAAGGATTTCAAGGGCATTGACGAGTCGGGCAATAAGAGAACCGTCAAGGCCTTGGATGTGGAACATTTGGAACTTTGGCATCCCAAATATCCAGAAGAGTCGCGCGATGTATTGTGGAGCTGTTTCGACACTAAAGCAAACGGTACCAAGAAGTTCGTATCCTGGAGTTTCGTAACAGGAAAAGGCAAGTACATAAGTTTTTTTACCCATTGTGGCAGATATGTCATGACGAAGAACGGACTGGCAATGGTTGGAAAGAACATCTGGCCAGCAATGACATGTATCAAGCCTGCGGTGTCGGGTATATACCAATCCTTCGGTTGGTGGCACAATGTGATGGGTAGCAGTAAAACGGTAGTAAAGAAACTGGTGGAGAAATACATCTTTGATGACCCCGCTTTGTGTAAAGCCATACAGGATGAAAACTGGAAAGGGAGAGTCCCTGAATTGCTCGAGTTTGTGGCCAGAACATACAATCCACAGAAATAGCGAGGCGGCACGGTGTAAAACTTCTGTTACACCATTCATATGCTGACCCAAATATCAAGATAATTTACTTGGTTTTCAAACAAGGCTTCTTTGTATTCAAAAGAAGCCTTGTTTGCATTATAAAGAAGCCTTGTTTGTGAGGCAAAGAAGCCTTCTTTGAAAGGCGATATTTATCCCGCTGAAAATGAGGCGTTTGCCAAGCTAAAAAAATATGCCGCATTTGCTGCCAGACATGAAAAAGGTAACCGCATTGCCGTCAAATCGTGATGATTTTTCAGGTCAATGCGGTTGCCGTTTATATTGTGATGGAGTGTGGATCGTCTTTATTTGATGACTCCAAGTTCCTTGCCTACCTTGATGAAAGCAGCTATTGCCTTGTCAAGCTGCTCCTGTGTGTGGGCGGCAGAGAGCTGTACGCGGATTCGTGCCTCACCCTTCGGCACAACGGGATAGTAGAAGCCGGTGACATAAATGCCCTCTTCAAGCAGACGGTTGGCATAACGCTGTGAGAGAGGTGCATCGTAAAGCATTACTGCACAGATGGCACTTTGTGTTGGTTTGATGTCGAAACCGGCGGCCATCATCTTGTCGCGGAAGTAGTTTACGTTCTCAACCAGCTTGTCGTGCAGACTGTTGTCCTCTTTCAGCATCTTGAACACTTCAAGGCTTGCGCCGATGATGGACGGAGCAAGGGAATTGGAGAAGAGATAAGGACGGCTGCTCTGCCGGAGCATGTCGATTATCTCTTTACGGCCGGTAGTGAATCCTCCCAATGCGCCGCCGAATGCTTTTCCGAGTGTTCCTGTGTAGATGTCCACTCTTCCGTAGGTTCCGCACAGTTCGCTTACGCCGTGTCCGGTCTCGCCAACAACGCCGGCAGAGTGCGACTCATCTACCATTACCAGTGCGTCATACTTTTCTGCGAGGTCGCAAATCTTGTCAATGGGGGCTACGTTTCCGTCCATTGAGAAAACACCGTCAGTACAGATAATTCTGAAACGCTGTGCCTGTGCTTCCTGCAGACATTTCTCCAGCTCTGCCATGTCGGCATTTGCATAACGGTAACGCTTGGCTTTGCAGAGACGTACACCGTCAATTATGGAGGCGTGGTTGAGCGCGTCGGAGATAATGGCATCTTCATCTGTGAGGAAAGAGCCGAAAAGACCGCCGTTTGCATCGAAGCATGCCGCATAAAGAATGGTGTCTTCCGTGTGGAAGTATTCGGTGATAGCCTCTTCAAGTTCTTTGTGAATGTCCTGTGTTCCACAGATAAAACGGACTGACGACATGCCAAAGCCGCGGCTGTCCATCATTTTCTTTGCTCCCTCAATAAGGCGCGGGTGGTTGGAAAGGCCCAAATAATTGTTTGCACAGAAGTTGAGGACTTCATTGCCTTTTACCTGGATGGCTGCCCCCTGTGGGCTTTCTATGATTCGTTCTTCTTTGTAAAGACCTGCACTTTTTAGATTTTCAAGTGCCGTACATAAATGTTCTTTTACTTTTCCGTACATGTTAATGAGATTTTTAAGTTCAGTGGCTGCAAAATAACGTATTCTTTTTCATATGGAAAACAGTTTTGTGTTATTTTTTTTTAATCGGAAATAAAAATAAAATTTCACAAAAAATGTAATGCCGTGTCAGAAAAAAATAGTTACTTTGCACCCGTAAAACGCTTAAATAAAAAATCATGAACAATGTCTTAGTTATTGGTTCTACGGGACAGATCGGTTCCGAACTGACAAGAGAATTACGGAGAATTTATGGTAACGCCCATGTTGTGGCAGGCTATATAAAGGGTGCCGAGCCTAAAGGAGAATTGTTGGAGAGTGGCCCTTCGGCAGAGGCTGATGTCACAAACCCGCAGATGATTGCCGATGTTGTAAAGCAATACGGCATCGACACGATATACAATCTTGCCGCCCTGTTGTCGGTAGTTGCGGAGTCGAAGCCCCGTCTCGCTTGGAAGATAGGCATTGACGGCTTGTGGAACATTCTTGAGGTGGCAAAAGAGCATGGATGTGCGGTGTTCACTCCAAGCTCGATAGGTTCTTTCGGAGAGTCCACTCCGCATTGGATGACCCCGCAAGACACAATACAACGCCCTCGCACAATTTATGGCGTTTCCAAGGTTACGACTGAATTGCTGAGCGATTATTTCCATAATAAGTACGGTGTGGATACCCGTGCCGTACGTTTCCCGGGAGTCATATCCTATGTTACGCCTCCGGGCGGAGGCACGACAGACTATGCCGTAGATATCTATTATTCGGCAGTCCGCGGAGAAAAGTTCGTTTGCCCCATTAAGGAAGGCACCCTTATGGACATGATTTACATGCCGGATGCACTGAAGGCCGCCATACAGTTGATGGAGGCAGACCCAGCAAAGCTCGTGCATCGAAACGCTTTCAACATCGCTTCGCTTAGCTTTGCGCCAGAGACTGTTTTTGGAGCAATCAAGAAGTACAAACCGGACTTTGAAATGTGCTATGATGTTGATCCGTTGAAGCAGCGCATAGCAGAAAGCTGGCCTGACATAATGGATGACACTTGCGCCCGTACAGAGTGGGGCTGGAAGCCAGATTATGATCTTGATGCGATGACAAAGGACATGCTTGAGAAGTTGGCTTTGAAGTTGAACAAGTAATGTCCAGCATTCGGTTTTTGAAAAAAACATTTGCGTTGGGTAAACGAAATTACAAAGTGTAAATTCGTTTACCCAATATTATTATTAATCGTTGGGCATTAAGCTCACAGAAAGAGGGCGTGTCATTTGACACGCCCTCTTTCTGTGAGGTACCTAGCAGAGTCGAACTGCTCTACACGGTTTTGCAG
>CAVBVK010000038.1:0-21784 GCA_963599085.1 bacterium
AGAGCAAAGGACTGAAAATCCTTGTGTCCCCGGTTCGATTCCTGGTGGCACCACCGAAGACCGCTAATTCTCAATGAGTTAGCGGTCTTTTTTACTTATACCCCTCCGAGTCACCACAAAAGTCACCACGCACACTATAAAGCTCTGTAAATCAGTAAAGTGCAGTGATAATGGAGTACGCACATCAGCGCATCACTACACTTAACTCATTGATTATCAGAGTAACATTCAATCAATTTCACCCCCATTCAAGCGCTTTCACCCCTTTCAAGTCACCACTGGGAGGTAATATTTAACATAGATTAACTCATTCGCGACATTAAAAATGTTGTGACCCGAGCCAGATTGATGCTTAGGTCACCACATAAATCAATCTGGGTTGTTAGGCGTTTGTTCGATGAGGATTTCCTACAAAAACCAGTTTAGCTAAGGTTAGGCAAATCCTCATCAAAATTTAGGAGGATTATCGAGGTATTGTCGTGTCCGCCGGCAGAGAGTGCGAGATTGAGCAAAGTCTCTGGGGAGGGTGCATTGGCGGCGATGGCTTCCTCATCTATCATGTCGAACAGGCCATCGGAACATACAATGAAGGTGTCATTGGGGACGATGGCGGAGATGGAAATATCTACTGTGGCATTAGGAAGTCCGAGGCAGTTGGTGATTACACGCCGACCGCCTCGGACTTCTGTATGCTCGTTTGTGAGTAGTTTAAGATTGTCATAGCGAAGACGATAGGTGCGACTGTCGCCTGTGTTGAGGATGAAGGCTTTGGCGCCGTAGATGAGCATCCCCGTTAGTGTTGTCGCCATGCCGCTGCCTCCAGCCTCTTGCAATATCGTGGCATTTACTCTGGAGAACTCTTGCTTGATTTGACGGATAAGACTGTCATCGTCGAGCCCGGAAGTGAGATTTTCAAAGAAAGTTTTGAAGTGTCCGCAGGCCATCATCGAGGCTTCCTCGCCGCGGGCGTTGCCGCCGACGCCGTCGCAGACGATGGCGGGGAAGATGATGCCTCCGTCGGGAATTTCAAAACCGAAGTCGTCGGCGTTGTCGCGCAAGATCATGTTGCCCACGAGCACAGCGTCCTCGTTGTTCTCCCTTACAAGCCCGCGATGGCTTACGGCGCTATAACCGAGTCTCATTCTGCAATAAAGTCGTATGCGTTACCAAGTCTTACGATGTCTCCCGCCTTGAAATGCAGCGGTGTGTATGCCCACTGGCCGTTGACAGCTGTGCCGTTGCGAGAGCCTTCATCGGCAATTATCCATCCCTCAGCATCCCGACGGATTACGGCATGGCGTGCCGAAACGAATTTGAGTGGAGCGAGCATCGATGCATATTTTCCTTCAAGGCGTCCGAGCACAAGTCCGTCGCTAAGTTCGATTATCAACCCCATTTCGCGTGACACAAGGCGTGAGGCCACAGCCTGATTAGCCGAGGAGCCCGAATCAGTATGATTGCATGAGGTAGCAGAAGCTTCGATAAGCAGGCTTCCGCACTGGCCACAGCGTTTGCCCTGACCTTTGCCGGGCGTATGGCACTGAGGACAGAGCCATATCCGCTCTCCGCACTGGTCGCAGAAGAGCGAGTCGTCGTCAATCTGTTGTTTGCAATGATAGCATTTCATGGTTCCAGTATCATGTCTTCGCGGCGCAGCCAGTAGAGTTCCTCGCGGTCGTAGGAGGCCATCTTCCTGAGGCGCGCCCCTTGGTTGATTTTCACTTTACTGAAATATTTCCCCGCCTCGGCGGCGTTGCCGAAGTCGGCGCCCTTGTTATAGACGAGTGTGCGGAAATAGGTCTGCATCTCCTCGATGGCAAATTCGTCGAGCCGCATGCTCTCCTTTCGCGCGATATTGAGGAAGATTTTGGTCAGATCCTCCGCGTTGTAGTCCTCAAAGACGATATGGGTCTCGAATCTTCGCGGCAAACCGGCGTTAGTCGATAGCCATTGCGTAATCTCACGCGGATATCCGGCGGCGATGCACACCATCCGACCCTTGTAGTCGTTGAGCATAGTGAGCAGTTCGGGCGTGGCGTCCTTCGTGCCATACCCTCCGTCGTGAAGACCGTAAGCCTCGTCGATGAACAGCACACCGCCGAGACCGCGGTTAATCACCTTGCGTGTCTGAGCGGCAGTCTGTCCGATATAACCTATGATCATATCGGAGGGCTTCACTTCCACAAGCTTGTTGCTGGGCAGGAGCCCGAGCGAATAGAAAATGTCGCCCATGATGCGGGCCACGGTCGTCTTGCCCGTCCCAGGATTGCCAAGAAAGAGATAGTGGGTCATAGGGTAACGGGGCTGACGGCCCTCCATGGAGGCGCGCTCCTGCTCCACCATGATGGTGTCGGCGAGTTCGCGGATCGTCTTCTTCACTCCATCAAGGCCCACAAGTTCATCAAGTTGCCGCATGCACTCCTTGATGTCGACCTTCTTGGGTGATTCGTATGGAATGTCGCAAGCCTCGATGGTGAACAGTTCGTCGTCGGTGATTTCATCCTTTTCGCCCAGGCGGTCCGACTGATTTTCGAGCGTCTGCTTCAGCAGATTCATCATCGACCCTGCGTTGCCGAAGTTTTTATCCTTCATCGTCACCATTTCCTGCACCTTCTTGCCGAGCAATTCCTCAGCCTGGGGCGTGAGAGTGAAGTTGTCCCTCTTTGCCGCGGCCTTGTAGATTTCCACGAGCACCTCGGCGGGATAATCGTCGATATGGATACGGTGGGTGAAGCGGCGTTTCAATCCCGGATTGGCGTTTTCGATAAACTCATCGATTTCCGTCTTGTAGCCGGCGATGACGGTGACAAACTTCCCGGTGTCGTTGCTCATGCGCGTCATCAGGGCCTCGACTGCCGCAGTGCCGTCTTTGTCCTTGTCATTGGGATTGTTCATCGGGATAAGGTTGTAGGCCTCGTCGATAAAGAGTACTCCGCCCATTGCCTCGTCGACTGCTTTGTCCATATTCACTCCGGCGGAGTTGGCCATGGAGTCGAGGAGCGATTTTCGCTCGCGCTCCACCACATGCCCCTTCGGGAGGATACCCATTGCCTTGAAGATTTTGCCGAGACGTTTGGCGATTTCAGTTTTACCCGTGCCCGGATTGCCTGTGATGGCGATATGCACATTGATTACTTTCGCTCCCGCGCGGCCAGTCTGGGCTCGCCGTCGGTTGAGTTCTACATTGCGGGCGATCTTCCTGATTTGGGCTTTCACGCTGTCCATGCCCAGCATGTCATCGAGTTCGGCAAGAATGTCTTCCACAGTCTGAGTCTTTCCCTCCTCTCCTTCGATGTCGGCCATCGTCAGAGCATAGGGCGACGACGGATTGGCGGCCAGTCGGCTCTTCATTCTCTCGACCGACTTGCGGAAAAGCTTCACCACGGCTCGGGCGTTGTCGAAGGTGCGGGTGCGCGTCATGTACATCTTTTTGAACACATTGCCCACATTTGCCTCGGTCTCAGGGTCGAGCCGCAGCCCTTCGGGAGAGTTGTAGACCTGGCGGCGGAAAATCTCTGTTAACTCCTCGGGCGTATAGTCGCGGAAGTTGATCACCTCATCGAAGCGCGACTCGGTGCCGGTGTTCATCGAACGCATGAATTCGCCCATCTCCTTGGTGTAGCCGGCGAGAATCACCACCACCTTGCCGCGGTTGTCTTCGACGAGTTTGATGAGCGTGTCAACAGCATCCTTGCCATGCGAGTCGTTGCCAAGTTGATATGCCTCATCGATGAAGAGCACGCCACCCATGGCCTGACGGAACACATCGTTGACTTTCTCGGAGGTTCCGGCAACGAATTGCGACACAAGGTCATCCTTCGTCACCTCTTTCAGATGCCCGATGGGCAACGCTCCCAGGGCATTGAGTGCCTCGGCGAAGAGCCTTGCCATCGTAGTCTTGCCCGTGCCGGGATTGCCGAGAAATTGGTAGTGGTGCATCATCCTCGGTTCGCGCCCTGCCTTCATATCCTCCTGGATATTGTTGGCAATGGTGCGGATGGCATTTTTAACCTCGTCCACGCCCACATATTTGTTGAATTCTGCCATGACTTCATTGAGAGTCTTGGGCTTGAACTCCTTGCCTTTTACATATTCTGGACCCAGGACAGAATCAGACGCCCCGATGGCAGCGATGTCTATCTGATAGGCGCGTGCAGTGGCATTGTGCCCACCGGCGCCAAGAGCATCGTCTGGGCTGCGTCGGTCGTTGAGGAATATGTGGCGCAACTTCTCGTCGGCCTCTTTCGAGAGTGTTCGCTGATATTTCTCCCTGAGTTGTCGACGTGCAATTTCCATCAGGCTGTCTACGCTCAGACCCTCTGTCTCAAAGAAATAATTGATAGCCGAGGCTGAATTCGGGTTTTCCTCGAAGAATTTACCCAGACGACGGTTGCCCGTGATTATCACTACCGGTTTTGAACCATCCTCGCGCCATCGGCGAGCCAACTGGAGGATATGGTCGAGCTTGGCAACTTCCTCGGCTTCCCCTTCGGGCACAAGTTTTTGCGCCTCCTCGACAATCAAGGCGGAGTTTGCGAGACGCTGGGCGTTTTTGTCGATATTCTTTATCCAGTTGTCGTAATCCACCGGATTGACGACCTCAGCCTCCGGACTTTTCAACACGTCGATTGAGGCAAGAGCCGCGGCAATCGCCTGGGCTATAGTGGTTTTACCCGTTCCGGCATCGCCCGTTATGACGAAACTCAACTGCATACGGGCCCCGATGCCGTTGCGTCGACAGAACTCGGCCTTGATGCGGGCATTCTCCACAATCTCTTCAAGAGTCTTGCGTAGCTTATCCTTGCCAATAAGCGTGTCGAGTGGATTGGCAGATGTTTGGCACGAAGCCGAAACCATAGCTGCGCCACACCATTTGCAGTAGCGCGCCTGAGGACGGTTGGATTTATTGCATTTCTGACAGTTCACGGTTTATGTATGCTGACTTTACGAAGATTCTTTTTTGAATTGCAGTAGACACCCCGTGCCACAGTAGCTTTGTCGCGGGCATAGACAGTGTCAATCTGAAGATATATGGAAGCGTTGTCGCTCTTTTTCAGCACAATCGGGAAAGCGCCCGGGAGATCTCCCTCCATCTTCTGCTCCGTGGCACCACTGCGATAGTTTATCGACATGTCGGCTTCCATTCTGTCGCCGGCAAGTTTGCGAAAACTGATTACGGCCGGCGTACCCTCAATGTCACCGCTGTAACGGCCGGTGAGGAGTTCGATGCCAGAGGAAGGCGCATCTTCCGGCTTGTTAACGCCCTTTATGGTAAACCAGCACAATGCCGCGCCCAGCAATGCCATTCCCAACATATAGATGGCGCTTTTGCGCACCTCCGGCAGTTCGGCAAGTGCCCGCTCGGAACTCTCGTCGAGGACACACAAGGGATAGTCGGCCGGAACATTATCGGGGAAAACTTTATCCTGGCAATCGAAGCGGATGGCGGTGAAGTAACGCTCCACTGCCTCATCCCATTCGAGGTCGGTGTATTGGTCGTCGATATAATTCTTTTCACCGAAAAACACCTTCTTGCCAAGCAGAATGAGGGCTAAAAGCATAAGTCCGATGACGAGCCACGGCACAATTGTTCCCAAAAACGCAAAAGCCAGTTTTATTAGTCCGAAACAAATCAATCCCGCGCCTCCGGCAAATATGAAGCCATAATCTTCGCCCAACATACAGAGGAAAACAATGCCGCCCACTCCCAAACCTACCCAATAGCCTACCTTCATAAGGCTGTCGGAAAAATCGAGCGCTCCCATTTCTACAGTCATATAGACGCCTGCGCAAATCATCAGAAGCAGAGGCAGAAAACCGAATATTCCCGCAATCCAGCGCCAGACCTTCACCTTGCGCCAGCTTTCCTTGTTGACCTGGAATGTAACTTGAGCTTCGGCCATTCCGTCCACAGCCTGCTGACTGTAGCTGCATTCGGACAAATTGTCGAGCAACTCGCCATATTCCGTAGTGAGCTGCAGATACGACTTCTTCTTGTAGTCGGCGGTGGGATTTTCCTGATAGAACAGCGACAGCCAGTCCGCAAGGGTGTTTTGCTGTGCAGAATCGAGCGCACTGAGGTCGGCACCTTCCAAATCTTTGGGTTTTGAGAAAGTAATGCCGCCTACGGTGATAGGGGGCACGCTCCCGATCAAGCCGGTAGCGGCCTTCATCTGAGCCACACGCATGGTATATGGCACAAACTTCATCCTGTTATCTTTAGACTTGATATCAAGACAATACGCCACCCACGAAATCTGCTTATCGTAAATTCCCTTGGAGGCAAGATAGGCGCGGAGTCGGCTGGAGTTCCACTTGTCTGTCAGGCTGCCCGAGAGCATTACTGGAGATTGACCGGTGCATTCAGCCATTATTTGGCGTCCGAATTGCTCCGGAGTCGCCAGTTGGTTTTGCTGCAACGGTTTGAAATCATAACCGCGTTCCGGAAGCAGGGTGTAAATGATGCGCCAGGCATCCTTTGGTGTCTTCATTGCCTTACCTGCGAGAGCCGCGTTGTGTATGGCTGCCCACGTCAGGAAGTTCTCAGAGGCGAGTCCGGGCACATGTCCTTCCCTTAATTCACCCTTTCCGAATGCTTCGCCGAGTTCCTTGAGATCATGGATGGGAATTTTCTTGTTGCCGGTGAAGAACGGGAACGGCATCTCGGGGTTCAGTGTCAGGCATGCAGCATAGAGGCCGGACTGCTGGTTGCCGGGGAAGCGGTTTTCGGTGATATCCTCCATCTCCATGGCCAATTCTGGTCGCTCGATGTCGCGGAACCATCCGGCTATCTTGTCGGCATAGAGATACTTCTTGGCCAGAGCCTGATTGGCCCACATCATGTCGCTCAATTCTTTGGGCGTGTGTGCAATAAGTCCTTCGGTGGCATTGAAGACTATCTTGAATTCGACCAACGAATCGTCGGTCTTGTCCTCATAGATTTTCTCCCCTTTGGCCCAACGAATAATGTCGGAGAATCCGGCGCGCACGTCGGGATTTCGGCGCGTGAGAGCCTTGATAAGTCCGAGCGTGTGGTCACTCATCTCGCCTCGGCGCGGATACGGCAGTGTTTCCTCCTGTTTGTCGTGGACAAGTTTGGTCTCATCGGCTAACAGACGACCTTCGCCCATCCAAAGAGCCATCAGAGCCATGCCCATCGAGAAGAAGTCGGCTTTGGGTCCGACATAAGTCGGCGTGCCCGGAATATAGGTGTACATCTCGGGCGCGGCATAGATTTTCGTGCGACCGTCGTCGGTGACGGTGCGGCCCTCCTTGTCGAGGGCCTTGGCCAATCCCCAGTCGGTGAGCACAAACCGCGTCTGCGATTTGTCTGTGAAAAGGAAGTTGGCGGGTTTCACGTCGCAGTGAAGCACTCCGTGGGCATGCGCGAAATCAAGTGCCGACGCCATCTGGCAGGCGAGTTCCTTGAGGCGCGCTTCATCGCCCTTAACGGAGATTGTGGCGAGCGATCCGCCGTCGCAACGCTCCATTATCTCATAATGGTAATTGCCCCCTCCAATGTCATCATGCCATACGCCATGGGCAAAGATGTCGACGAGCAGACCGTTGCCGCGCAGATCCATGATTCTTTGCAGCACGTCATGGTTTGGCACGACTCCGCTCCTATAGAGCTTAAGCGCGTAAGGATGGCCGTCGTTTTCGACATCGAATATAATGGCTTCGCCCGACTGGTCGGAAATGACACGGCTGACTGTGAACATCACTCCGTCTAGCACATAGACCGAATACACCGGGCAGCTTCCCTTTGCGGCATTGCCAGATTTCGGCGAACCTGTGGTTGACTCCTGGGGTGAAGAGCCCCATTTTGCACCGGCCGTGGTCGATTCCTGAGGTGCGCTTCCCCACCGGCCATTGGCTGTAGTCGACTCCTGCGGGGCATTACCCCATCGGGGGCTGTTGGCTGTCGTTGATTCCTGAGGGGCGTTGCCCCATTGCTTCTTGGGTGCCATTATCCGTAGATGGTTTTAGCCACGGGAGTGGGTTGGTTCACAAAAATCCATGTGCCTCCGAGTTCGGGCTCGGCACATTCGCTCGGCTGCGCATGGTGACAACCGCAGAAGTTGCACACCCATTCCTGCCGTGTGGTCCGCATTTCAGTGGTCATTATCTTGCGGGCGCAGAAGAAGTTGCGCTTCTCCTCGGGCGTGGCTGATGGTGGCGGCATCATCGAGCTTATCGCATCCTGGAGTTCTTTTGCCTTTGCTTTGTAGGTCGCGATGGCCTGTTGCAGAAGATTGCCCGTGAGCACTTTGCCCAGCGGACGCGACTGCGCTTTGGGTGCATCCGGCACTTTAAGCGACGTCACTCCCGCAAAGAGCGAGGAGTAGCGGCTTGCTGCCTGACGGGCTTCGGTGTTCAACGAAGTATCCAATTCTGCTTTCGTGACTCCTCCATTTTCAACCTGCCTTTCGAGTTCGGCAAGTTCTGCCGTGAGTTGCTCGGCGCGCTGAAAAGCAGGGTCGGCCTTTGCCTGGCGCACAGCCTCGCGAGCCACGTCGTTGAGCGGCGTGTTGCAATGGCTGCAGAAGCTGCGGTGGCTAACTGTGCCGCACTTAGGACAGCGGATTCCGTCGCGTGACGAACCGCAGTCAGGACAGAATCGCTCGTCGGCCTCCATCTCGGCGCCGCAGAAAGTGCAGTTCCCTCCGCTTTCTTCCTCGCCAGCGGATGAGTTATATTTATGTCGATAAAGGTGTTGTTCTCTATATTTGTGCTGGTCCATTGCTCAAGAGTTTAGGTGGATAAAACGATGCCGCGGACATCTGAAAAGTCTGCTCCTTTCAATGCCACAGGAGAAATGAGGAAATCAAGCACGCCGAAGTCCATGAAATTGAGGATAAAATCAGTACCCTCAAATGAATCGACTTGGAGAAGGATAATCCAGTCCTCGAACGGATGGTCCCAAGTCTCCCACGGACGATGGACCGGCTCGGCAAAGAGCGCGTGGTCTTCGCTGAGGGGCTCTACCTCGCGGGCAAACTTTATCTCCAGCTCCTCGGGAGCCATAGGTTTGTCGTCCTCGTCGAGTAGGACCGTTTCCCTCATATTGTCTGTATTCGGGAAATAAAGCACCTTCACTTCCGAGGAGTCGCTGATGAAGCCGCTAAGATCGGAATCTCCCATATAGCCGAGGTAATGGTCAATCTTGGCGAAGAAGGAAAGTAATCCTTTGGCCGGAAGAGGGTTTCCCGGGGTGAAGCGATGCAACTCCTCTAAGTTTATCTGACAGATAAAGACATAAGGATACTCCTCGCTCTCCTCCTCATACATCGGATAGGGCGTGCCTTCGGGCAAACCTGGATTACCCCAAAAGCGCGAGGCGCCCGAGGCAAGTTTTTCAAACGGCTTATGCAGAACAAGATGTATAGGCTTCATTTTCAGTCTTCTTCAATGATTTGTTCGGGAGGCCAGATTTCGTTCATGATGTCGAGGGCGTCGGTATTGCCATTCTCGGCAGCAGAGGCCAGAAGGTCGTAGTAGCGCTCCATATCGGTCATGAACTCCGAGGGATCGTTGGTGTCGGCGGCAACGTGGAGCCATTCCCAACCCTGAGAATCGTCGGACCCGAGAGCTCCTTTCTCGATACCCTCGAGAAGGATTTCCTTAAACATGCCGATACGAAGAATCTTAGTCGTGTGCCAGTTGTTGCTCGCCATCAGCAGCGCCTTGAAGGGATATAGGCCTACTTCTCCATCGTCAATAGCTTGGTTGATAAGGCTTAAAACCATTTGTTCATCATCAGTGGTGGAGAGTATCAGCGAATGGTGAGATTTCTCGTGAATAGGGATTATTCGGTCCATTAGCCAGGTCACATATTCCCAGAATGAGAGTCGGTGAAAGCGGATTGTGATTGTGGCTTCGTCGTCGCTGTCGATGGGGTTGTAGATTTTCACAGGTCCCGAAGTCCAATCTTCGCCTGGTGTGAGCATTATCGTTTCTTTGAAGAAAGAAACTGTGATGGCCTCTTCCGACAAGCATTCAACTTGGATTTTACCTCCGGGGAACGGTGACATATCCACGAACCAACCTGGCTTCAGTTGGGAGTAAAAGAAGCGGTTGAGATCCTCCCGCTCCGGGTCGGCGCTATGAGTCTTGATAATGTCGAAAACTATTGGCAAAGGCTCCATATCAGTCGAAAAGTACATGAGGGTTCATCACTGCCGGCGAGCGCCATTCGATGCCGTGCTCTGCAAGAATCCGGCTCTTTTCGCTCCAATAAGCGAAACAGAACCCCATGCCGCGAGGATGGTCGGCAAGCGCCGCATCACATTCAGCCTCAACTTCCTGGATTGCATTCTCATATTCCTCCGTGCGTTCCACAGGATCGAAAAGCAGATGCTTGCCGTATTTCTTGCAGAAGGCTTCCATTGGGAGCGACTCGTCAATGAAGTCGCTGAGCATGACGAGTTCACACTCGTTGGCATCATCACCGGGGATGAGGCGCTCAATCTCATTGCGCACCGAGATGCACAGGCGCGGAGACAACAACTGGTCCATCTGCTCAAGCATCATGGAGAGTATACCAGCTTTCTCGGTCGGGTTTTCGTATTCGCCAGGGATTTCATCCGGCAGCTGGCACATCATTTCAAAGGCGATGCGTCCCAGGCCGATATTGCGCCAGTATTCACCCCTATTGGCATTCTCTACCATTATACGGAAAGAGTTACCAAGAAATTTTATAGCTTTTTCGGTATTCATATCAGTAGCGTGAACGGTATTGGTCGCCGTGGGCAACTTCGTGGGTATAGCGGCCTGACTCCTGACGGTCGAGCTCGGTGTAGTCCACGCGGGTGGTCTCCTCGACCAGGCCGCAGTGGTCGCACTTATAATACAGGCGGTAGTGATCCAGGCGATAAGTGATGTCGTATTTGATGTACTCATAGGTGCGATAGTCCTGATTCTGAGTGTGGTAATCCTCGTTATGAGTGGAGGTCTCTCGGCGCCCGCTGGCATAGGTTTTAGTTGTCGTGACCTCCGTCCAAGCCCTCCATGACGCGGTGCGCTGCCCTAAGAGTTTACCCTGACGGATATCTTCGCCCGTGCAGATCTCGGAGTTTTCCAACTCTTCGTGGTCAAACTTAATGGTATACAGACGTTTGCACCGCGGGCAACGGATATGGGGATATTCACACAACAGGCTGGAGGCGAGAGTGAAGCCATACCATCCAAGCACGAGGATGAGCAGGCTCCATGCCGGGAACATGCCCCAGGCCATCATCATCACGCTCCAGATATATACAGACACGAGCATCACAGCGAGCATCAAAATCCTCAGCACCTGGTCGGAGAGGACATAGAATACCGGTGGGAATTTCACGAGCCATCCCATCAGCAGCACGGGAAGTTGCGGCGTGAAGAACATCCATGCAAAATAGCAGATGGCTACGCCGACTATTAGACAGATAATAAGGATTTTCATGCCTGTCGACGGCATGGCGTCAGCATAGGCCTCATAACGCGACCCTCGGATCATCAGCGAAGTTACGGGCCAGTCGATTATCGTCGACGCTAAAGGCATATTCTTCAGCCACGAAGCGGCGCGGCTGGTAGGGTCGCCGAAACTTACCGCCGTGGCCACCGAGTCGTTCGAGAAGGTGACGTCGGGACGAAGCATACGTCCGGTCGAGGGCTCGAAGATTTTCCAGGAATATTGCGCCTCAATGCCTTGCGGGGTGATGCGCTGCAGGATGGGCGTGCCGAAACTCTTGTTGACTTCCGCGAGACTCTTGCCGAGAACATTCTTCTCGAATTTCGCCGCTGTACATACACCAGCACGTCCATCGCGGTTGTATACATAGTCGTCCCACCCGTCGAAAGCGGGGATAAAATCCGAGGTGGACCGCTTCTTTTCTTCGCCCTGACTGTTTGTGTAGATGTAATTGTAGATATAGGATCCCGACCATTCCGCTTTGACGCTCACGGTGTCGCCTTTATCTGCTCCGTCAGTCACGATTTGTCGGATACCCCTAAGGTCCGAGGCGTCGAGCCAGCCAATATCGCCCTTCGGGGTTTCGACAAGCCATTTCTGACCGAATGAGGAGCGGTCGATGGCGAGCACGCGCACAGAGTCGCCGGCAGCAAGAAGTGTGCAGATGGTATCGCGGTCGAACCGCTGGCGGAGTGTGGCTTTGCCGTCAAGGCAGATTACCGGTCCGTTGGTTTTAAGGTAGCTACCTCCGCCGTCCCATACAGCGACAGCTATGCAGCAGGCAAGCAGAATCAACGACACCAGGCATCGGCGTGGCGCGTTTTCAGTTTCAAGAAGCAGGCTTCGAATTCCCATTGTCGTGTGAAAGTGATTGATTTGACTCCAAAATTAGGAGAATTATCAATCGCTCTCTTTACCATAGGTAAAAACCTACGGTTTTAACGCTTTGCAATTCGTAAAAACTTTGTTGACATTTCGTAAAATCGATGATTGCAAATCATTTGCGCGACATGGTGCGATAAGCGCTCGGCGAACAGTCTTTATGTTTTGAGAAGACTCGCGAGAAGACCGAAGCGCTGCTGAATCCCGACTTTTGGGCCACTTCTTGAATGGGCAAATCGGTCTCGACAAGTAGTCTGCATGCATGCTCAATGCGCAGTCCGTTGACATACTCATAAAAGTTGGTTGCCGAGTCGCGATTGAAAAATTTGCTGACATATGTGCGGTTTGACCCGACAGCCGCCGCAATGTCTGATAACTTCAAATTGGGGTTGAGATAGATTTGCCCAGAGGTGAAAAGTTGTTCGATTTTAGCGGCAAGAATATTCTCGTCGGTAACCTCGGCAGTTGGTTCCGGGCGCCAGTCGGCCAGTTCGCTCATCACGGACTCATGGCGATAGAGGAAGTAAGAAATTACCATCCATAGTCCCAGGTTACACGCCATGTACAGACATTCCATATCGAGATGGATAAACAGGCAATCGAATATCCAAAGCCCAAGGATGACATAGAAAGTATAGAGAATCGTCTTAAGCCAGTTCAGGTTGATGTTTTCGGTATAAGAGTACAGCTCCTTCAGATGTCGGTTATAACGTGGAATATTCACAGAGGTCCATACCATTATGGACGAGCCGTATACCGCAGCCCATCCAACCTCGATGTAGAAAAAGACGCGATGGCCCAAGGCGATATAGAGCGTCGGTAGCACCACGAACGGCAGCTCCTGAATGATAATGTCGCGCCATTTAAGATGGCTGGGCTTTACAAGTTCCTTGAGCACAAAAGCATACATCGGCACGGCCACCATATCCACCGCCGTCATGGCATCCCAGACCTGCGGATCGGAATAAAGCCCCATCTTCACCACAACGAAATCCTTCACGCATTCCACTGCAATAGTACCTGTAAGCAACGCCACGAGTCGGTACAACAGTTCGCCGCGCCGCCAGAAGAACCATGTCATCATGCCGAAGAACATAGTCGAGAGGCCGAAAATGTAGCTTAAATCGAGATATTCCATCCTATTTGCAATAGTCTGATGCTGATTAGATTGCAAAGTTATAAAACTTTTTTTAACTTTTCGCGACTTCAAACATCGCAAAGCCGAAAATTATTGCTAATTTTGCGAAATATAGAACATTATCCCAATAATCACTCCAATAATGAAACAAATCCGTTACGATTCCCGTGTATCGATGGTGCTGATCTTTGCATCGCTGATTCTATGCCTCATGTGTCTTATGGTGATAATGTGGTTCAAAACCGGCGAAGAGGCCAGCGTTGGCATCTTCTCGTTGGCAGTAACTTTGATAGGCACGATGTTCATCGCCATCGAGTTGAAGAACAGCCAGAATGTGACGTGCAGCGACATGCTCATTGACCTCAACAACTACTTCCACGACAGCGACCGGCTAATGAAGGTATATGAAGCCCTTGAAGAGAACGACCTCCATCCCGACGAAACCGAGCGGATATGGCGCGACGTCAAAGGTGTGGAGGTGGCCCAGTACTGCACATTCTTTGAGAATCTCTATCTGCTCTACCGCCATCATATTGCTGAGATTGAGGATCTCGACGACCTCTTCGGCTACCGCTTCTTCCTGTTCATGAACAATCCCTATATTCAGGAAAACTATATCCTGCCGACCTCATCATCTTATGTCCAGATTTTCGAACTCTACAAGGCTTGGATCACTTACCGCGACAAAGTAAACCGTGAATCCAAGGATGGGGAACGCCGTGTGCCGGGCGTTGAGAATCGTTTCTCAAAGGAGTACCTCGACAACAAGATGTATATGCACGACACCGCCGGAACATCCAATGAAAAGCCAGTCCAATTTGAAGAACGTGGAAAAAAATTCACTCTTCGACGCCTCGGCTTCCAGGATCTTTCGGAGATAATGAGGCTTCAGGCCATCGTGGTTGACGCACTCCCCGATAAATCTCTCTATTTCCCCCTCACTCGCGACGAACTGCTTGAATCCCTGCATCTCGATATCCTCGAAGGCATTTTCAACGACAAGAGCGAACTCATTGCCTTCAGCCTGACTGTCGCCCCAAGAAATGGGAACCGAAATCTAGCCGCCTCCTTATCGGTAAATCCAACCGAAACGCTTACCTTCGATGTCGTGATGGTTCATCCCCATTGGCGTGGTTTTGGCTTCCAACGCTTGTTGGTAAAACATTCAGTCGAAAGCATGAACAGCACCGTCGCCATCCGCATCCTCGCCACCGTCGCCCCCGACAATCGCCACAGCCTCGACAACTTCCTCGCCGTCGGTTTCCGCATCGCCGACACCCAGACCAAATACTCCGGCCTCACCCGCCACATCCTCGAGTATCAAAAATGACAGCCTTTATACAAACGGCAGCTATAGCCGATTAAATATTTAGCTGTCATTTGATTAATATAGCAAAAGAGAACATAACAACAAAATTGTTTGTTCTGTGTATACAATTACCAGCTATGAAAAAGAAGGATAAACATCAAGATGAGGCGGCCGCTCAGCTGAAGAGAGAATCGGCTGAGTTGCTTTCTAAGAATCCACAAGCATACGAGGCCTTTGTCGAAATGATGAAGGACAAGTCTCTATTGGGTGTGGCAACCTTGGCTAGTATGGGCGAGGTAACCGGACTCGATGATGTGGAGGAGAAAGTGAAGAAGTCTTTTGTGGGAGATGTCGTGATTGGCAATCCTGATGAGGCAGCAACGATTCCTGATACGTTTGAGGGTGAGTATTCCGAGCTTATGGAGGACGATACTGAGGAAGATTTCGAGGCCTTTGTAGAGGTTTTATCTTAGATTGATGGAATGCAGTTTCTGGCTCAGGCACTTAAAGCTTTGAAGGTCAAAGGGCCGATTAAAAATATTATGCGGCCTATTATTGCCACATGGATAAACTGCGGCAAAGCCTTCGAGACCATGCTTGACCATGTTGGCGACTACATAGATCACGAAGAAGCATCCACAGCCGAAAAGAAAATGCTTGAATACATGGTCAGACTTGTAGTCAGGACAAGCATCGAAACCGGCAGACGAACCCGAGACCAGTGGGAAGCCCATGCCGATAAGGTCAGAAACGTTTCGGGCAACAAGGCGTTGGCCCATGCTATACTTGAGGCTATACGACCCAAGGTGAGAAAGCCTTCGGATTCGATGGCTCCCAAGAAGGCAGAGTGTCTCGAGGATTTCATCACCGTTCATTCCGATAAGATTGTAAATGAAATCGGCAATCTGCTCATCGACAATCCTAAAGGGGAGAATATCGCTCTTATGATAATTACTCTCGATGAAATGCACCTCATTGAGAGGGCGAACATTCGAGGTCTCGTTGGATCTATGGAGAAGAAATTTCCCAACTCTTGCAAGTCGGCCAGGACGGTTCAGGAATGGTACAATAAATTGACCACAACAAGAATGGAAGTTCCGGGAGAGTCCAAGAAAATTCTCATGCTCAACACTGATAAATACCGTAATCGTATAGAGCAGATAAAGGCCCGGTTCAACGATGCCATGAGGAAAATTTAGTCTGACGCCAATAAATTTCTGCAGATTTCCGCGCAAAAAACCGCGCATTTCTGCGCCCTCCTGCAATTCTCCGATTTTCGGATTTTTACGCTATACTTTTGCAGTCACATCTCCACGAGGGAGGTGTGGCTGCTCCGTTTTTAACGGCACCGATTCGATGCAGCCCCTCTCACCAATGCGTGCCATTGCAACTACATGCTACAGCATATTCTCAAACTCGAAGGTGGCGTCGATGTCAACGTCACCGCCAAACTCGGAGATCTTCGTGAGTTCGCGGAGTATCTCATAGACATGGGCCGTCAGGAGCGCACGGCCGAACTTGAAGCGCTCAACTCGGAACGGCTGCTCACACGCCAGGAAGTTATGGACCTCTTCCATGTGGGTGAAACCACCCTTTGGAACTGGAACAAGGATGGCAAACTCGTCCAGAAGAAGGTTGGCAACAACGTCTTCTATCTCGAATCAGAAGTGCAGCGAGTGCTCGGAACCCGCAAACGAATTTCTAACCGCCATCAGTCATGACATTTCAGGAAATTCAGAATGGCATTAATGCTGACGTAACTGGTGTTTACCGCAGTGGTTTCCCACTGGAGGTGTTCCCTCAGAAGATGCAGACTTTGGTGCTTGACCTGGCGCGGCAGGAGAACTATATCGTGGAGTATGCGGCGAGTTCGTTGCTCGTTGCAGCCACCACGGCTGTGGGCAACGCCCGCCATCTCAACCTCAAGGGCCTGTGGAATCTTTCCCCTCTCTTCTACATGATTCTCGTTGGCCGACTGGGCGCAGGGAAGACACCGCCCCTTCAGTTCGCGTTCAAGCCTCTGGTGGAGATCGACCGTCAAGCTGCAAGCGAGTACAAGGATGCGCATGAGCGGTGGGCCGTAGAAAAGGAGGCCTACGAACGAGCCAAAAAGAATGGCGAAACCGTGGGGGAAGCCCCTGCGGAACCGCGGCTCAAACGCACCATCCTCACCGACTTTACCTATGAGGTGATGATGCGCATCCACGGAGACAATCCCCGTGGCATAGTCATCCAGTACGACGAGATCATCGGCCTGTTCAAATCGGCGAACCGCTATAACGGCAGTCCGATCATGGAAGCGATTCTGTCAATTTTCTCCAATGCCTCCTACCACATGTCGCGCTGTGGTATGGACCAGACTCTCGACATAGAACATCCCTGCGTGAGCATCGTGGGCACAACCCAGACCAAGCTTGTAGGCAAGCTCTTCGAACTCGGACTGATTGAAAACGGATTCATCGACCGCTTCGTGTTTGTCTATCCCCTCAATGTCACCATTCCCAAATGGAGCCTGGAGGACGCCGAGGTTGCACCTCTGGATCTTCTCGATAAGTGGCGAGAGATTATCCTTCGTCTCTGCTCCTTGGAATACGGCATTGCTCCCGACGGTGTGGGTATCGAACCTGTCATACTCCACTTCACACGCGAGGCCCGCGAGGCATTCTTCATCTGGCACAACAACAATGTCGATGCCCAGAACGCCATTGACGACGAGAATCTCGTCAATACCCGCATGGCGAAATGGGACTATCTGACCGCGCGCTTCGCGCTCATGCTCCAGCTCCTGCACTGGGCATGCGGCGAGACCGACAGTCAAGATGTAGAGAAGAAGGCTGTCGAAGGCGCCATCCGGCTGACCGATTACTATGAGGATTGCTTCCTGAGAATCCAGGCGATAGTCGGAGATGACGGCGCCAAGTCGAAGATCCGCACGCTGTATCTGATGCTGCCTGACAAGTTCACCAAGGAGGAGGCCATCTCGCTTTCCAAAGGTTTCCTCGGTGCGAGCAGCGTGAACCATATGCTCCCGGAGATGGTCAGGTTGGGATGGCTGAAGAAGGAGGGCCGTTCGGTCTATTGCAAGATTATCGACTGACTTTGCATCGTTGCATCGTGCATTTTTGCATCGAAGACTCCAAAATGCACGAATGCAAAGTGCATCAGTGCAAAAAGCCCCGAATTTCATGCATCAAGACTCCTGCCACCGTTTCCATCTCGACCGCTCGACACCGCGCCGAAAGCATGAATGCCCGCAGTGCCACGACCGCCGCTCGCTCGTCCTGTTCGTCGACGAGGAGGGCCAGTATACCTCTGAGTTTGCCGCGCATCATGTCGGCATCTGCGACCATAAGAACCGCTGCGGATACGACAAGCGTCCCAAAGATTACTTCGCCGATCATCCGGAGATGCAGCTTACGAAACGCGACTTTCAGCCTCGTCCCAAGCCGACGCCAATACCTCCCACGCCAATGCTCACCTATGAACCGGAACTGATGTCGGCAACGATGAAAGGCTACGAGCATAACGTGCTCTTTGGTTTCCTCGCTCGGATGATAGGCGAAGCTGAGGCGATGAGAATCTTCCGGATGTACAATGTCGGAACCGCCAAGATGATGGGGTGGTCGACAGTCTTCTGGCAGGTCGATATCGAGGGGCGTATCCGCACAGGTAAAGTGATGAAGTACAGCGACGATGCCCATCGCGTGAAGACCGAAGGCGTGCCGAGCTTCGATTGGATTCACCATATAGTGAAGCGTCCAGGTTTCCAGATGTTGCAGTGCTTCTTTGGCGAACATCTTCTGGCAACACGACCGGGAGCCAAAGTGGTGATAGTCGAGTCAGAGAAGTCTGTCCTTTTCATCTCCCCTTACTTTCCCGATTATGTCATAATCGCCAGCGGAGGCAAGGACGGCACCCTGAACGCGACGGCATCGCAGGTCTTAAAAGGAAGGGATGTGAAACTGCTCCCCGACCTCGGCATGGAGGACTATTGGTTCAAGAAGGCTGAGATGCTGAGGCCAATCTGCCAGTCGGTCGAGGTGCTGACATGGCTCTCCAACCAGGCCACGGAGGAGCAACGAGCTCGAGGCCTCGATGTGGCCGACTTCATCGTCGCCGCCGTTCTACCGCCAAGAGTCGAGGTGCCATTGTCGGAAGGGGTTTCCGAATCGGCAACCCCTTATTATGACCCGACTGAATGGCCGTGGCCACCGCCAGATCCAAACGAGGTGTGCCCCTTCTAAGCTAAAATATCAGCCAATCGCGCTTGCGCGGCATAGGCATCAAATGGACATTTGATGGTCGTAGCAATGTTATGTTTTTTGACGCAAAAAACTCCTCTCTGCCGACTTCACGGGAAGCGCCAGCCGAGAGGTATCGGAAAGACAAGTCTTCCCTCTTTTTATCAATCTTTAACCGACAAATTTATGAGTAAAAACAAAGGTGGCCGTCCGCGAAAGGACGATGCCGACAAATAGAGCTGCCGGGTAACAGCCAATTTCACCCCTGCCGATTACGGCTTCATCGAGCGCCAGGCCGACCGTACCGGATTCCCTCCGTGCGAGTACATTCGCCTCGCCGCGATGGAGCAGCCCGTCAAGGAACGCATCAGTCGCGAGCAGATGCGGCTGCTCCGCACCCTCTTCGGCATGGCCAATAACATCAATCAGGCGATGCATCTGGCCCACACCTATAATCTCCGGAACGAACCCAAGCAGGTGCGCCGAAAACTCGACGATATCCTGGACCTTATCAATCAAATCAGACTGTCATGATATGCAACTTCACATCCGGCAACGAGTTCATCGGAGTTGTCAATTATGCCAACCGCGATGACCGCACAACCAAGGCTCGCGTCATCGCATCCGAGGGTGTCTGCACTGTCACCAATCAATCCATCGCCGATTCGTTCGTAATTCAAGCCTTGATGCGACCAGATGCCAAGGAACCGGTGCGCCACATCTCCATATCTTTCCATCCCGACGATGCGCCCAAGTTTCCAGAGACTGAAAAGGGCGACGAGTTCATGACGCAGATCGTCATGGACTGGATGGAGGCGATGGGCTTCCGAAACACGCAGTTTCTGCTCGTTCGTCATCACGACCATGACCATCCTCACTGTCATCTCGTGCTAAACCGCGTAGACAACGACGGGAACCTACTCAATCTCCGAAACGACCTCAGGCGTAATGTCACGGTGTGCAAACGCCTGAAGAAAAAGTATGGTCTGACATTCGGCAAGTCGGACGGCAAGCGAGTGAACCGCGACCGCCTACGCGGCTATGACCTCCACAAATACGACATCCGGATGGCAGCTCGCAAAGCCATAGAATCTGCGACGACATGGCGAGAGTTTCGCAACCTTCTCGCCAAGGAAGGAGTTAAGCTTCATGTCGCCTTTTCGAAGGACGGCCAGGTCAACGGCGTATCATATCAACTCGGAGACTTCCGCATCACTGGGTCGAAGCTCGACAAGCATCTCTTCACCTACGGGAAACTTTCGGAAATCTCGCGGAGGAGACTCGTAAGGAGGCGGCATCCCAGTATGCCGGAATCAGAAGCAAGGCCAAAGAGGCCGGCGTTTCACTGCCGAAGTTCAGCGAGGTGTTTCCCGATGGGGATCCTCCGGCTCAGGTTGCAATTCAGGATTCACCTGAGTCCACTGACGACGAAGGAAATCTGCATCTGGAACTTGGCCTCCTGATGGACTTGCTCCTGCAACCTTACTGCGACCAATTCCCATCCTATGCAGGAACCGATACCTCCCTCGACGAATTCCGCCGTCGTGAACGCGAACAGAAAAAAGAAAGTCAAACCTTCAAACGAAGAAAATAATCATGGCCAAGAAACAAACTCCGGCATCAACCGACTATGTGAACGATGCCATAACCCAAGCCACCGAACCGATGCAGGAGCAGATTGACGAGCTCCGCAATCAAATCGCGAGCGTGACAGCTCCTCCGGCCTCGGAGCCTGAGGAAACTGTCCCTCCCACCTATATCTATCGTCGGAACGATAATCCAGATCTCGAAGAAGATGAAGAATCTTATGGGATAATGGATGATGATGAATACCTCTTCCAAGTCTATCCCGACCTTCCGCGATGGCTGACAAAGTCGCCAGACGAGCACCTCCAGATGGTAATGGACAAGTACCGCGACCAGGCCATCGGCATGCTGATGGTCGATGAGACGCGCCGCGAATTTCAGCGGTTCGCCGAAGACTTCCAGCCTGTTCTCGACAACCATATCTCCAAGAACATCGACTCTTGGAAAGCCGAGTCAGACCGACGCCTTCAGCAGACCGACGCAAGATTGAAGAAGATGGAGGAGACATGCGACCATGTCAACCAGACCACCGAAGACCTCGATGCCTATTATCGTAAGGCAGTCCAGCTTGAAACACTGAAAGAGCGCCGCAGCGGCCTCTTTTTCTTTGGACGACATCTCCTCCCCCTATGGTTCGTCATCCTCCCCCTATGGTTCGTCATCCTCGCCACATCAGTCCTTCTGATCTGCGGCTACTTCACCATCACCTTCGCCGCCGAAGTCCAAGAAACCAACCGGGCCCTCCAGCAGGAGCTCCTCCAACTCCTCCATTAGGCCCCTAAATAGCGCTATAATCCCCCAAGTGTACCTTTAAAAGGATAGACTTGGGGGATGCCGCATATTAAAGATCGAAGAGAGTCAATATATGGGCTCTTAAGGCTATTTTTGGTGAGAGTTTACGAAAGTTGCCTTAAAACTTGTGGAAGTCGGATTTTATCAGTAACTTTGCACCCCAAAGAAGAGAAAGTTATGATTGCATCTTTTTATGTCTCCAATTATCGTTCAATCTGGAGAAAGCAGTCCATATCGTTTGTGTCCACGCCTGATAAATCAAATCGAGATCTATTATCAGTCGAGGTAGCTAAGGGTGTGTATATTAACAAATTGGCAATATTTTTTGGAGCCAATGCGTCTGGTAAATCTAACATGCTGGAGGCTTTAGAGGCCTTGTTTATGAT
>CAVBVK010000039.1:0-19225 GCA_963599085.1 bacterium
GCACCGCAAAACGCTGAAAATCGCACGGTTGCCAATTCGTTACCACTGTTTCTCAGATACTCCGCTAAATGGCTATTCCTCAAATGGTTGTGTCAGACCGTTGAAAATCTAAAATAACAAAAGGAAAAAGGAAATAAAACAAAAGGAAAAATGAGAACTGTATATGAATTCTCTGTAAAGGACAGAAAAGGAAAAGAAGTGTCTCTGAAAGAGTATGCCAACGAAGTGCTGCTCATCGTGAACACTGCGACAAGATGCGGGTTCACCCCACAGTACGAAGAGTTGGAGAAATTGTATGAGAAATATCATCCGCAAGGTTTTGAAGTGCTTGACTTTCCCTGCAACCAGTTCGGACAGCAGGCTCCGGGCACCGACGAGACAATACACGAGTTCTGCAAGCTCAACTACGGGACAGAGTTCCCGCGCTTCAAGAAGCTGAAAGTAAACGGCGACGATGCCGACCCGCTCTACAAGTTTTTAAAGGAGCAGAAGGGATTTGCAGGTTTTGACGCCGCCCATCCGCTCACTCCCGTGCTTGAGGAGATGCTCTCGGAAAGCGACCCTGACTACAAGGACAGCTCTGACATAAAGTGGAACTTCACCAAGTTCTTAACAAACAAGCGCGGACAGGTGGTGGCACGCTTCGAACCCACGGAAAATTTTGAAAACATAGCAAAACAGATAGAAGAATATTTATAACCAAAATGGAAAATAGAGAACATACACGTTGCCTGATCATAGGCAGCGGCCCCGCAGGCTACACAGCGGCAATTTATGCAGGACGCGCCAACCTCAGCCCTGTGGAATACTGCGGAATACAGACGGGCGGACAACTCACACAGACCACCGTCGTCGAGAATTTCCCCGGTTATCCGCAAGGTGTGGACGGAAATCAGATGATGACCGACCTGCGCGAGCAGGCAATGCGCTTCGGGGCAGACATCCGCGACGGCTCCATAGCAAAGGCCGACTTCAGCACAGCACCCTATATACTTACCACAGACAGCGGACACGAGATTGAAGCCGACACAGTAATCATTGCCACAGGAGCAAGCGCAAAGTACCTCGGGCTTGACGACGAGAAGAAATACAACGGTCAGGGCGTGAGCGCATGTGCCACCTGCGACGGCTTCTTCTACCGTAAAAAGGTGGTGGCAGTAGTGGGTGGAGGCGACACCGCATGCGAGGAAGCCATCTATCTGGCAGGGCTTTGCAAGAAGGTTTACATGATTGTGCGCAAGCCTTTCCTGCGCGCTTCCGATGTAATGAGGAAGCGTGTGGAGAACAACGAAAAGATAGAAATCCTCTACGAGCACAACACCGTAGGGCTGTACGGCGACAACGGTGTGGAAGGTGCGCATGTCGTGAAGCGCAAGGGGCAACCCGACGAGGAGCGGTACGACCTGCCCATCGACGGTTTCTTCCTCGCCATAGGCCACAAGCCCAACACCGATGTGTTCAAAGATTACCTCGACCTTGACGAAACGGGCTATATAAAGACCATCGACGGCACTCCGCGCACCAACGTAGAGGGTGTGTTTGCTGCCGGCGACTGTGCCGACCCCGTCTATCGCCAGGCCATCGTTGCCGCCGGTTCGGGCTGCAAGGCCGCACTCGAAGCCGAACGCTGGCTGACAGGGCATGGCAAGTAAAGAGGTTATACATCTTGGCAAAAACAGACAGGGAAAAGCAAGGGAGGCAGACACGCCATCCCTTGCTTTTTATGTTAGCGTCAAGTTTTTTCAGAATGCAGATAATGGATTTTTCCGCTTAAAAACGCTTGAACACGAGCCGCAACTTCTCTGTCCTAAGCACCATTTCACTGCCAGTAAGACGCTCAACACCATATCTTTCATCAAGGGAATTGATGCCGTAAGGGGCAATGAGAGAGGGATCGTCTATGACAGGGTCGCCATTCATGCGGTCATCCTTATACGGTTCGTACAGACGCAGCGTGCCGTTTGAATGCTCAAAACGGAAGAATGCGGAACTTAATTTGTAGTTTCTGTCAATCACATTCAGCAGCTTCATCTGTACAGACCAGAACAGCAACTGCCCGGAAAGGTCGCAACTTTTCCCCGTAGCAAGCGTATCCACACGTTCGAGATGCCAGAACCCGTCAAGTTTTCCGTTGTCGGAAGTCTCCAGTTCACACGAGGTGAAGGCGAGGGACAGTAACAGAAATGCGGACAACACGACAAAGGCATATCTTGATTTTCTCATTGTTTACAGGATTTGAAGGTTTATAATATTCCACGTTTTGACACTGTAAGCTGGAAACCGGCATTGTTTCCACGGATATGTCCGAAGTCCATGCCGTACGCGCCCTTTATCAGCCATCCGTTTTTAAGGTTGCAAGTGCTTTCAAGCATGAAACTTACGTTGTGGTGTTTCTTTGTATATGGAAAATGATAAGTGCCGAGTCCGTCCTGCCATGTGGCAAGTGCGCGGTAAGAAAAAGCCCTTGACAGTTTGCCGTCAAAGCCGAGATGGAAAGCCATGAAGCGTGAGTTTTGCACACTTACGTTGCCGTCGGTGTTGTATATGGGCGAACGGAAGAGCGGATTGCCTATCACCTGCCCCCAATGCTGCCATCCCGTATATACATAATGGTTGTAGTAATTGTCCAGACCGCCGACATGGTCGGGCATGGAAGGTGTATGGTCGTGATAGACAGGACCGCTCTGATACTTGGTGTAAATGTATTCAAACACCACATTGCGCAGCCATGTGCCGTGTTTCAGGTTAAGTTCCGCGCCAAGCATCATGTCTTTAAGGTCGTAAAGCATATAGCGCGACTTCTTTTTCGACTGCCATTCGTCGCCAGTGCCGTAGCCGTCGTAGTCGAGCAGGAACATGGCCGATTGGTCCTCAAAGAATTTGTCGCCGTAAGCACTTATCCGTATGTCGTCATCTTCATAGTTAAGGCGCACGAGCCATGAGCCCACCTGATTGCCGGAGATGTTGGTATATACCGTTTCTCCTGCATCAGCGCCACCGGGAATGAAGGCATGCCAGAAAGCCTTGACACCGCTCTCAGCCTTTACGGATGTCATCCGCCCGTCAATAATCTTATACGGTGTGCCACCAAACTGTGCCGCCATTTCAAGGCCGAGCTCTACCGTGAAATGCCCGAGACATTTCCCGTCACCGATTTTCAGATAGCCTGCCTTGCTGTGCCACAGCACATTGTCGGCATATTTCGACTTCTTCGCGGTGAAGCCATGCTGCCAAGAGTCATCGGTCATCATGCCGTACGACAGATGTCCTTTCAGGCTTACCCACCCTTTCGTGAATGGAACAGCCCAATACTCAGGCAAAGCAAGGCGCATCTGAGGCACCGGACGGGCATTGATGCCGAGTGTCTGCGAACCGCTGCTGAGGGCATTGTTTTTCAGTTCCATAGGATACTGCTTGCTTCCAACGGTAAGCGTGCCGTGCAACCAGCGAGCTTCGGCATAAGCCTGTTGCACAATAAAGTCGCTTGTATAGTGCAACGGAGCCACAAGGTCGAGGCCATAGCCGACAGCCCAGTGCCGCAACGAATCGACAGCGATAGGGCGTTCGACACCGGCACGCAAATAACCGTTAAAGCTGCGCAGCGAACTGAGACCATATTTGTTGGCATTAAGCCATAACGGTGTGACATTATTTGAGAGCGTCACCTGTGTCTCCACATTGTAGGCAAGCCCGTTTGTCAAGTCAATCTTGCCCGGCACGGTATCATTGTAGATTGTGTTTGCCCCAAGACACGGAACATTCAGCAAGGCAAGAAGAGCAACCGTACACAGACGGTTCATCTTTGTCTTGGCTTCTTTGTTGTTTGACATAATCTTAAATTTGTTGTCTGTCGGTTACTTAATCCCACAAGTTTCCGACAAGTTGTATTGAGAAGTTCCCGAAAGCCATCGGAAAAACGGCGGCACATCACTTCAACTCCCTCTTGAAGAACTGTGCCACCTGGCGCAAAAGATGGTTGCGCGTGTTCGCCCCGTATATGCTGTGGTTGCGGTTGGTATAGAAAAGTTCCTTGAAATCCTTGTCAGCCTGTACCAAAGCCTCTGAATATTCGTAGGCATTCTGCGGATGCACATTGTCGTCGGCAGTGCCGTGGCACATGAGCAGAGCACCGTGCAACTTGCCGACGCGCTCTATCGGGTTTACGGCATAGCCGTCGGGGTTTTCCTTCGGAGTGCGCATATAACGCTCGGTATATACGGTATCGTAGAATTTCCAGTTGGTCGGAGGCGCGATGGCCACTCCGGCCTTGAACACCCCACGCCCCTCACTCATGCTCATCAGCGTGTTGAAGCCGCCGTAGCTCCATCCCCAAATACCGATATTGTCCTTATCAATGTATGGAAGCGAACCAAGATAAAGGGCTGTCTCCACCTGGTCTTTCGATTCAAGTTCGCCAAGCCGCAGATAAGTGCACTTCTCAAACTCCGCGCCACGGCCTCCCGTGCCGCGCCCATCGACGCTCACAATGACGAAGCCCTGCTGTGCCAGATAATAGTCGAAGGCACCGCCCTGCCCCATTGAACCTGCATTCCACGAATTGGTGACCTGCTGACTGCCTGGGCCGCTATATTGGTGCATGATGACAGGATAGCGGCGCGAAGAGTCGAAATCTGCCGGTTTCACCATCCACCCGTTGAGAGTGACGCCCTCCGAAGTCGTGAACGAGAACGGTTCACGCTTTGTAAACCCTGCTTCCTGTGCAGTTTGGCGCAGCTCCTTATTGTCCTCAAGAGTCGATATGATGCGTCCGTCGCTGTTGCGTGTAGTGAAGACAAAAGGCGTATTGAAATCGCTCCATGTATTGATGAAATATTGGAAGTCGCCGGAGAAGAGCGCGGTGTTCCACCCTTCACGGTCGGTGAGACGCTGTGTCTTGCCGTTCTTGTGCGAAACATAAACCTGGCGGTCGGTTGCGCCAAGTGCAGCCGACTGGTAATATACGTCGCCTGTTGCCTCATCGTGGCCATATACGGCGGTAATGTCATAATTGCCGTCGCCTATCTTGCGCAACATCTGGCCGTTCATGTTATAAAGGTAGAGTTTCATAAATCCGTCGCGGTCACTCGGAACAAGGATGGTGCTCTTGCCGACAGACACGTTTTCCATAGCGTCCTCCTTCACATACTTCGGCACCTGCTCCTTGATGATTAGCTGCGATGTGGTGCTTCGCGGATTGACCGCATACAGGCACAGCATGTCCTGATGGCGGTTCATGGTATATACCATCACCTTATTGGCATCGGCAGTGGGCTTTATGCGCGGTATATAGCCGTCGGCATCCAGCGGAACCTGCAACTGGCGCGCCTTGCGGGTCTTTATCTCATAGCTCCACACGCTGACAGCCGAATTGTCGTAGCCTGCCTTCGGGTACTTGTATGAGTAAAGACCGGGATAATCGTCGTATTCAAAGCGCATTGGTTTGTCGCCCTTATACATCTGGAGCGAGTATGTCTTCACTTTCGACTCATCAAAACGTATCCAGCATATCATCGTGCCGTCGGCATTGAACGTGAGTGCTTTCGAGGAACCGAACTCCTCTTCATACACCCAATCGGGCACACCGTTGATGATTTCATTGAATTTCCCGTCCTTCGTCACCTCGCTTTCAGCGTTGTCATAAAGCAGCTTTACGAGATGGATGTTGTTGTCACGCACGAAAGCCACCTGCATTCCGTCCGGCGACCACGTGGGCACTTGCTGCTTGCCGCCGTCAGAAAGGCGTTCGAGCTTGCGGCTCGCTATCGTATAAATGTAATATACCGCCTTGAAGGAACGGCGGTAAATCTTCTCCGTCTTGGTCTGTATCAGCAGCCGCTTGCCGTCCGGCGACATTATGTAACCGTCGAAATCCTTTATTTTCTCGCCCATCGTGTTATCCACATCGAACAGCACTGCCAACTGCTTCCCCGTCTTGAACGAGAACGTGAGCACTTTCTTGCCGTCGTCGCTGATACGGGCATAGGTGTCGGTTCCGGCTATGGGGTTAATACCTTTCACGGTCTTTGCCGCAAATTTTCCACTTGTAATGTCACTGATGGCGATGCCACCGGCCAGTACATTTGCCATAAATGTCAGATACATTGTGCAAATCAAAAATACACGCTTCATTTATTGTGTCTGATTTTCGTTTCTACTTTTGTGCAAAGATACTTTTTTTTCCTTACTTTTGCAACTGAAAGCTGAAAAAGATATCCGATGATTCCGCGCATATACAACGACTACGGCACATGGATACGGCGGCAGTTCCCGTTCAAGGTGCAGAAAATATCCATAGACGCAGGCTTCTCGTGTCCCAACCGCGACGGCAGACTGTCGTCCGGCGGCTGCTCCTTTTGCGACAACCGCACGTTCAACCCGTCCTACTGCAGTCCCGAAAAGGACATAACGCAACAGCTGGAGGAGGGCAAGCGGTTCTTCGCACGCAAGTATCCCGGCATGAAATACCTCGCCTACTTCCAGGCTTACAGCAACACCTACGGCACACTTGACGACATAAAGCGCAAGTATGAGGAAGCCCTTGCCGTGGAAGACGTCGTGGGACTGGTCGTGGGCACACGCCCCGACTGTGTGGGCGACGAAGTGCTCGACTATATTGAGAGCCTGTCAAGGCACTGTTTCACAACTGTGGAATACGGCATCGAATCGGCGAACGACGACACCCTGCGTCGCATCAACCGCGGACACACATTCGAATGCAGCCGCAACGCCATAGAACGCACCCGAAGCCGCGGCATAACAACGGGCGCACACATCATACTCGGACTTCCCGGCGAGGATGTGGAAGAGAATATGCGCCAGGCTGCCGTCGTTTCGTCGCTGCCCATCGACATATTGAAGATACACCAGCTGCAAGTAATCCGCGGCACACGCCTTGCACGGGAGTTCAACAAAAACCCTTTCCCCCTGTTCACCGCCGGCGAATATGCCGATGTGGTGATAGGCTATCTCGAACGCCTGCGCGCCGACATCGTCGTGGAACGCTTTGCAAGCCAGTCGCCGTCCGACATGCTTCTCGCTCCCAAATGGGGCATGAAAAACCATGAATTCACAAATCTCGTAGTGAACAAGATGAAGGAATACGAAACCTGGCAAGGCCGACTTGCAGAGCCGGGATACATCTCCGAGCCATTATAGCGGACAGCATCAATGGGGAAAGCGGGTGTTTCAGCCACTTGCCCCCATTATCATTCATCCAATAAAAAATGTAGGTGAAAATTGAAAAGATGCCGTTTCGCAAGAAAATCAGCCGAAGCTCCTGCCGGAAAGCATTTCTTCAACCGGCAGGTTCCTGCATCCCTTCATCTTGGCATCAACGATACGCACAAACTTCGTCCTGAAAAAATTGTGCTCCACAGCCTTGTTCACCACCCACATTATCTTTCCCATGTGAATGTCGCGTTCATACTGCGGGCAGGTGTCATGGTTTTTCAGCGGGAAAGCGCTTAGCAGATAGAAGCACAAGGCATCGGGGACGATATATTCACGCTTCATCGTGGCACGCTGGGTCTCGTTGTAATAACGTTCATACAACGGATAGTCGCTGCCGAGATACTTGTCAAGGGAGATGCCGACAGAATTGTCGCCCACCACAATGCTTTGGTCAAGAGCGCCAATCTGTGCATATATACGGGGCAGGCTGAGCGACGGGCACATCTTTACAAGTTCCCTGAAAGCCTTGCGGAAACGGATGTTGATGTCGTCCATGTCGGCATACTGCGCTTCGGCATCGGCCACTATCGTCTGCAGGACGGTGTCCTGATAGAACTTAAGAAACTTGCAGTTTATTTCGGGGTCGCTCACTTCACCGAGGCAAAGCACATCCTCTATGAGCGTTCGCGTCTCCATCGGGTAGTCGATGTTCATCTGCTGCAAAGCCGAGAAGTCGCCGGTGGTGAGATAACGGCTTTCGAGACGGTCGTAGCGCAAGACTTTCACCTGACTTTCACGACCGCCATCACCGCTGGACTTAAGTTTGAACTCACATGATGCGAGAACAAACGCCAAGGCTGTTATAAATATCACACTTAGCTGCTTCACAAACAAATGCTTCCGTAAAAACGCTCTACATTTTTACTCCGCAAAAATACTAAAAAAGTTTTTAAATCCCAACTTTTTCGCTAAAAAAGTTAAACAAAAGTCCCAATTAGGCTGGTTAAGTTTAAAAATTTTGAAAACCAGACACTTTTTTCAGCAATTATCCAAATCGGAATAATGGCGTACATGCCTGAAATAATAGTTCCACAGAAGCGAATATCTGCGCCGTCCCTCTGCACGCGCCACCACCCGGGTGCGCTTAATGCGCTCACGGTCGGTGCGGAACTCGTGCCGCCACTTCCTGAAAGCACGCCTTGCACGGCACACCGCAATGAATTCCGCCGTGTTCCTGTCGGCAATGAGCATCTTCAAGGCTGCCGTATAGTCAAGCACACGGCGCACCGCCATCACACAAGCGAGTTCACTGTCGGGCAGGTTCTTGTAGAGCATGGTCAGGTTGTTGCGGAAGTTGAGGAATGTCTTTTTCGGGTTTCCCTTCGACAGCGTGCCTCCCCCGACATGAAAAACCTTGCTCTGCGGCACGCAATAGACCTTGCGCCCGAGGTTGTTGAGCCGCCAACAGAGGTCTATTTCCTCGTTATGGGCGAAGAAGCGGCTGTCGAACCCGCCCGCTTTCCAATAGTCGTCACGCCTTATCAGCAGGCATGCACCCGTAGCCCACAGCACTTCCGCAACATCGTCATACTGTCCATGGTCTTTCTCCACCGTCCCAAACAGGCGCCCGCGGCAGAAAGGATAGCCGTAACGGTCAATGTAGCCGCCAGCGGCACCGGCATACTCGAATGTGTCGCGCGCAGTTTCGGAAAGAAGTTTGGGCTGGCATGCGGCACACTCCGGGTGCGACGCCATGAAACCGAGCAGCGGACAGAGCCAGTTCGCCGTCACCTCCACATCATTGTTAAGCAGCAGATAAAGGTCGGACTCCACCTCACGCAATGCCCTGTTATAGCCCTCGGCAAAGCCGTAGTTACTGTCGAGCGCAACAAGGCGCACACCGGGGAACTCCGTTCTGAGCACTTCCAGCGAATTGTCAGTCGATGCGTTGTCCGCCACCACAATGTCCGCCAAGCCCGCCGAATGGCTTATCACCGACGGCAGGAAACGGCGCAGCATGGCAGCTCCATTCCAGTTGAGTATCACTATGGAAAGGCTTTTATGTGCTTCTGCTTTCATATTCTTGTTTCCGAATCTGCTTTTATTACAATAGACAAACATTGTTTCCCGACAGCCAGGCTACCAAGGAAGCACAAGTCAGGCACCGACGACAGCCGCCCTCAATGCCGACTTGTCGTGGTTGAAGTTTCCGAGGCGCACGGGCATGATGCAGTTGTCATACTCCTCACGCGCCTCGCTTGGCGGAAGCTCCACCCTTATGTAGTTGCGCGTGAAGCCGTGCATGGCCTTTCCACGCACTGCCTTTTCGAAGAGCACCTCCTGCACGGTGCCTGCATGGCGGCGGTAGAACTCCATACGTTTCCCCTCGCTGAGGTCGAGGAGCAGCCTGCTGCGGCTCTTCTTGTCGGCATCGCTCACTATATAAGGTATGCGCAGAGCTGCAGTGCCGGGGCGTTCGCTGTAAGGGAACACATGGAGCTGTGTCACATCCATCGACTTCAGGAACGCCAGACATTCCTCGAAGTATTCGGGCTTCTCGCCACGGCATCCCACCATCACATCCACGCCTATGAAGGCATCGGGCATAACACGCTTTATGTGCTCTACCTTCTGTGCGAAAAGAGCTTTGTCGTAGCGGCGGCGCATCAGCCTGAGCACCTCGTCACTGCCGCTTTGCAACGGGATATGGAAGTGCGGCATGAAGGCGCGGCTCCCGGCGCAGAACTCTATGAGTCCGTCGCTGAGCAAATCGGGCTCCATACTGCTGATGCGATAACGCTCAATACCCTGCACCCTGTCGAGGGCACGCACGAGGTCGATGAACTTCTCGCCCGTGCTCTTGCCGAAGTCGCCGATGTTCACACCCGTCAGCACAATCTCCTTGCCGCCTTCCGCCGCCGCCTTCTCCGCCTGTTCCACAAGCGATGCGATGGTGGGGTTGCGCGACAGACCGCGTGCATACGGGATGGTGCAGTAAGTACAGAAGTAGTCGCAGCCGTCCTGCACCTTGAGGAAATAGCGCGTGCGGTTGCCGCGCGAGCATGAAGGGGCGAACGTCTTTATCTTGCTCGTGTGCACGGAGTGGTAAGCGTGCAGTGCGCCCGTGGCTTCACCACGCTCCTGCCTGCCCTCTTTCTCCGCCCATGCCTCGCTCAGGAACTGCAACAGTCGGGCTTTCTCGTTGGAGCCGAGCACAAGATCGACGCCCTCGATACGGCTCACTTTCTCACTCTCAAGCTGTGCATAGCAGCCCGTCACCACAACGAACGCGCCCTTGTTGTCGCGCACCATGCGGTGAATGGCCTGACGGCACTTATGGTCGGCCACTTCGGTGACGGAGCAGGTATTTATCAGACAGAGGTCGGCTTTCTCGCCTTTGGCAGCCGGTGTCACGCCCATTTCGGCGAGCATCTGCCCGAAAGTGGATGTCTCGGAGAAGTTCAACTTGCATCCAAGTGTGTAGTATGCGGCTTTCTTGTTCTGGAAAACAGATGTATCTATCATTTCGTCACACCTTATTATATATAGTGCCACAAAACTGAAGCGGCACCATTCGTATTAATGTGCATTCCCGAAAAGCATTCCGCAAGCCCCACACGGGCATGCACGGAAACCGCCCCGGCGGAAAAGCAAGCACAAAGTTAGCAAAAAGAACGTGATTTTACGCCACAAACCCACGCTTTTATCGGACGACACAGCGGTGCAATGACCGGAAAGCATGGTTTCCGGGCTGAAAAAGGGGGACTGTGTCGGCACACAGCAACGGCTCGAAACACGGTATTTTAAAGACATTCCGCACAAAGAATAAGATTTAACCTTTGTTTACATTTCATATCTTACTGATATACAACGATTTAAAAACGGGTTACAAAAAGAATAAAAAAAAAAACGAAAAAGTTGAACGGCGTATTGAAAAATTACTTACCTTTGCAACGTTTTAATAAACAAATGATTGTTTTACAGATTTAAAAAGCAAAGAAAATGAAGAAATTAGTTTTGATGTTCGTAGCTATCGCAGCTATCTCTTTCGCATCTTGTGGTAACAAAACAGCTGCTACCGATGCAACTGCCGATACTGACACTGTTGCTGCCGTTGATACAACTGTAGCTGACACCGCTGCTGTTGATACAACTGTAGCTGAGTAATCAACTCGCTCGAACTAAAAAGAGATTGGTCATCAGACTCTTGGAGTCTGGTGACTTTTTTGTTTATTTACGCCAACGATGAAGAGACACCGCCCTCATCTCCTTTCACTTGCCATGCTTGCCGCCACTCTCTGCACCGTCAACACGCCTTTACCGATGCGTGCACAAGTGTCAGCTGCCACAGCCGACAAGCATCGGGAGATACTGGAACGATGGGAAGCCGGACAGTGCGTGACTGAGGAAAGCATAGAGGCATACGGTGCCGACCGCTGTTTCACAAGCGAACCAATAAACGACGCCATTTTCAGGCGCATCTACGGAAAATCGTTCAAGGAGGACTGTACCGTGTCACGCCAGGAGCTGTGCTATCTGAAAGTTCTGCACTACAATGCCGACGGGAAAATCCTGTTGGGAGAAATAGTGTGCCACAAGGACATCAGCAACGACCTTACCGACATCTTCCGCAACCTCTTTAAAGTCCGCTACCCCATCGAACGTATGGTTCTCATTGACAACTACAACGCTGACGATGAAGCATCAATGAACGCCAACAACACGTCGTGCTTCAACTTCCGGTACATAACCGGAGCGAAACGGCTCTCGAACCACAGCCGGGGGAAAGCCATCGACATCAACCCTCTCTACAACCCATACGTCAAGAAGCGCGCCGACGGGACGCGTGCCGTGAGTCCGAAAGCCGGAAAACGATATGCCAACCGCTCGCTCGACTTCAAGTACAAGATTACCCTTGGCGACATCTGCCACAAGGAATTTGTCCGCCACGGTTTCGTTTGGGGCGGCAGTTGGAAAACGCTGAAAGACTATCAGCACTTTGAAAAACCGTGAGGACAAAAGGCTCTGTATAAAGGCTGTTTTACCCGGTTTTCAAACAAGGCTTCTTCGGACAGTAAAGAAGGCTTCTTTACAATGCAAAGAAGGCTTCTTTTGAGTGCAAGGAAGCCTTGTTTTTAATACACCTGCAATTCACTGGAAACCAAGGGAATACATGTAAGGTCGGCAAAGAGGAGGTCGGGCGTCCCCGCCCGACGACGCCCCGCAAGAAACCGCAAGAAAGGAATGCCACAGACTTTTTAATGTTGTCGGGCGGGGACGCCCGACCTCCTACAGAAAGAAGACCCGACCTCTTGTTGTTTGTCAGTGGACTGGACTTTTAAATCTTTAAAAGCAAAGCGGCGCATGAGCCTCCGTTGCGGAATGGCTCATGCGCCGCACGACTTATATGCCGTCTATGTGTTTTTATTATCTGCGCTTGGTATCGACAACGCAACGGATATTATGCGCGAAGGCGCGGTTGCCGAGGGTCTTGGTGTAGAGCAGACCGTTGTTTGCAAGGAAGCGGTAAGCCGACGGGAAGTTGTCCAGGGCATTATAGAAGTCGTTTACATATTCGGCAGAAGCTGTCCAAACACAGACAACGCTGCTACCGATGATGTTGCAGCCGCTGTCGTACTCACGTCCGCCACCTGCTGACGGCCACCATGCCGTATTGCCGTTGTACTCGTAAGTGTAGCCCTGGTCCTTGACGGAGACCTCCATGTCGTTCAGGACAAACATCTCCTCGGCGGACGGCATACGGTAACCGGCAGGACACGGGTCGTAGTTTGTCTTCAACACGTTCCAACGGTCGAGCCCGTCAGTGTAGTACCAGTCGCACGGAGGCTCCGGAGCGATAAGATAAGTCATCGGTGCGGCAATGGCTTCCTCCATTGTCGTCCTCTGGTCTTTCAGTTCCCACTTGAAATCGTAATCGCTGTTCACCACAGTCCACGTGCGGGCTTCATTGAGGGCATTGGCCTCTTCCCATTCGTTTTCAGCATACCCTCCGAAGAAAGGTGTGGGGCGTCCCCACTGCCAGAGGAGTCCCCATGTGGCAGTGCCGTCCTCCGGGTTGGCACTTGTAGCGCCGATGGCGCGGTCCATGAACTGCACGCCATTCGCATATCTCATAACTTGGGGCTGGTCGGTACACCACAAAAGCCATGTCCATACCACCTTCCCCGCTTCATCGAAAGCTGCAAGCACAACCGAACCCTTCTTGCCTGTTGCGTCGAACGTCACGCGTCCGCTCTCAGCGTCGATTGCAATGTTAGAGACGAGGTTCTGCCCGTTGCCAAGACCTGCCTTCGTGCTCCATATCCAGTCCACCTTTGTGAAACCTGTGATGCGTCCGCCGTCCACATGCAGAGGCATAAAGCTGTATTTACCCTTTGCAGGCACGATGTAAGTGTTGGCACCTTCGCCGAGATCGACAACGCTTCCGTCGCCCAAAGAAAGCTCGGCCGTGGCATAGCCTATCACGGCACCGTCATCAGTGTAGGCCTGTACGCCGACGAGATACTTCGCATTGGCGTCAAAGCGCGAGTAAGTCCACTGGTAGCTGCTTGCATTTATACGCTGGGTGCTGTGGCTTTTTATATATGCGGAAATGTCGCTCACCGAGCCGTCATTCGGTATCAACGCAATGTCGCCGTTCCTGCAACCAGTGGGCAGAGTTGCCATTCCCAATGCTTTTGTGATTTTTTGAGTGCCTTCCTCTGAAATTACAGCAGCCGAAACGGAGATGCCCACATCGCCCTTGACACTGCTTTTCTGGAAAGTGACGCTGTCCACATTCTCTATTACATACATTTTCTCTGCGCCGCCTTTCTGATGAACGACCATGCGATTAACTGCCTCTTGCTCTTGTGCTCCTGCTGTCATTGCAGCGAGGAACACCGTTAAGGTGAGTAACAATTTGTTCATAATAAATCGGTTTTATCAATTAAAAACTATTTTCCATAATGATTTAAAAGCAAAGCCATGTTGTATGAAACACAAGACAAGCAATACTTTCAGCCACAAATTTATATAATATTTTTGAATATCCCAAAGCTTATGTCCGACTAAATCAAAAAAAGCGGTTCAACCTTTCACTTTTTCGGCCATTTCCCGCACTTTCTGCATATATTGTGCAGTTGTAAGCGACGTTTTGTCCGGTTCCAGGTCCAACCCGCAGAAAGCCGTATTGCGTCCGAACGCCGATGCCACCTCACCGGCCTCATCCGGCAGGCAGTTCACAAGAAACGGCACAGAGCCGTGATAAGCGTCGGCAATACGAGCCTTGTCGATCCAGGAAGTGGTGCACACGGCATCGCCGTCAAAGCGGAAGATGAAGCGGCCTGCAAGCCCCTCATACGGTGTGCAGGCAGCGAAGTCGGCAGACGATGCAACATGGAAAAACTTTATGAAGCCAAGACAGTGACGGATATCAGGCACAATGGTGTCAAGAAGGTTGCGGATAAAGACCGGGGTACAGTCATCGTCGAACTGGACAGCATCAAGTCCGAAACAATAAACGGCCGTGATTACATCCTGTGCGCCCTCGCCGGAAAACATGCCAATGAGCGAAAGGGCGCGCCCTGCGTCCCCGCCCGTAAGCGGCGCATAGTCGTCCTCAGCCATGTCGGGCAGTGTTCCCGTGCGACGCGGAAGCATAGCCATGCGATGCGGCTTGTCAGTACCGAACTGCATTCCCGCATAGTCAGCCCCGAATTGCGCCGCGCCCAAAATGTCGCCGGCATGGCACAGGCCGTTCACCTTTATCTGCATTTGTCCCATTTGCTGAATGCAAATATAGCAAGAAAGGCGGTAACCACATAATTTTTAAAAGAAAATGTAATAAAACCCGAAAAGCGTCGTTTTATAAATACAGAACAAAAAAAAGGATTGCCCATGAAACATTTTACCCAAGAAGACATCAAACCGTCAGAACTGACACTGAACATCATCCGGCAGATAGCATACACTTACCGCATGATAAAGGAGAACGGGCAAAAGAAAGCATATTGTCTGAACTGACACCCTGCCCGATTAACAAACAAGCCAAAAGAAAATGAAAACAATTATCTCGCCTTCCCTTCTCTCTGCCAATTTCCTCGACCTAAGGAAGGAAGTGGAAATGATAAACGGAAGCGAAGCCGACTGGCTTCACATCGATGTTATGGACGGTGTGTTCGTGCCCAACATTTCCTACGGTTTCCCCATTATGAACGCCGTAGGAAAGGTTTGCGAAAAGCCGCTTGACGTACACCTTATGATCGTGCATCCCGAAAACTACATCAGACAAGTGGCTGACTCGGGCGCATTCCTGATGAACGTGCACTACGAGGCATGCACACACCTGCACCGCACAGTGCAGGCCATACACGATGCCGGAATGAAAGCGGGCGTGACGCTAAACCCATCGACACCCGTCAGCATGCTTGAGGACATCATCTGCGATGTGGACATGGCTCTGCTGATGGGCGTGAACCCGGGATTTGGCGGACAGAAATTCATAGAGAACACCATAAACAAGGTGAAGGCACTGCGTCGGCTCATCGACAGCAGGGGCAGCAAGGCACTCATTCAGGTGGATGGCGGCGTGCAAGCCGACACCGCACCACGCCTTGTGGCAGCCGGAGCCGATGTGCTTGTCAGCGGAAGCTATGTGTTCAAGGCTCCCGACCCGACTGCCGTCATTCACGATTTGCGGCAACTTGAACGCTAAGGCAAGGCAGCTCAGGCAAGCTGCAATGTCATGCCATGGGTCTTTGCCATACGGCGCAGGTTGAGGATGGCATAACGCATACGCCCGAGGGCGGTGTTTATGCTCACGCTTGTAGTGTCGGCAATTTCCTTGAACGAGAGCTGCTGATAATAGCGCATGAACACCACCTCACGCTGTGCGGGCGGCAGATTGTCGAGAAGGTTGCGCACATCGCACATTATCTGCGCATTCACATAATGGCTCTCAATGCTTCCCACAACAAGTTCAGGGCCTCCGATGTTGGAGAGGTCATTGTCGTGCGTGGCTTCAACGACACGCTCGGCACGCTGGTCACGGTACCAGTCCATTATCACATTGTGGGCAATGCGCATGACCCATGCACTGAACTTGCCGCTTGTGGTGTATTTGCCGTCCTGAAGACGGGTAATGACCTTCACGAATGTCTCCTGGAATATGTCTTCGGCGACATTGCGGTTGCGCACAACGAAAAGTATATAGGAAAAGAGTTTCGACTGGTTGCGCAGCAACAACAAATCAAACGCACGGTTGTTCCCATCGATGTACAACATGGCCAACTCCTCGTCAGTCATATTTTCCAAATTCTTCATTTCTTCGTTTTATAAGTTTATGAAGTAGAATTTCCCGATAGGCGAACTGTTTTAATTTGTTGTTTTTGATGTTTTGACTTTTATCTGCGGGCAATGGCCTTGCATTTGAAAATGCGGCGCAACCCATACCGGAACGGAAGCCGCATCACGACTTCCAAAGGCAAAGGTAAGCACTTTCACCGAGATACACAAGAAAAAGGGCATAAAAAAGAGGTTGGCGCAGGATGCTGCCAACCTCATAAGCGATTTCGTAGAATACCGAAATCTTAAAAAATGATATGGCAAATATATAGTTTTCTTACGAAAGCGCAAAATGTTTCATATAAAAAATGTAATTTTTAACACATTACGCACATTTTCATGCGGAAAGCAGTAACTTTGCCAAGGTTTTTTGAAATTCAACAAAATGGGAAGGAACAAGTTTTCAGCCAAAGAAATTGACGAAATAAAACGGCTTTTGCGCCTGAAAAACGCCTCGAACCGGGGCAAACAAAAGGAAATAAGGCACACGCTGCGTGTGGAATACGGGTTCAACATCTCCGATTTCAACGAGCAAGGCAAGGCTTTCGGCGACAAAGAACTCCTTGATGCCATACAGCGCGGCGCAATAAGCGTGCTTGACGACGCCACGATTGCCGACATGAAAGCCAGACATGCACGCGACAAGGCACGCGATGATGCGGCGAAACAGAAAGAAGCGGTGGAAAGCGGAGAGCAGACCGACTGGAAAGCGGCGATGAAAGAATGGGAAGCAATGCAGGATAACTTACGTTTGTAACGTTATCCTCTTCTTTTTTATGACCCTGTCAATCCACAAATGGAAGCCTACATATATTAAAATATCAATGGCAACAATAAACGTTATGGGCACTGACGGATAGAGGGTGAGGTTTATGGCATCGAAGAAGAGGGCGAGGCACATGATGACAACGAGTGCCTTATGCTGCGTAAGTCCGCACTGGAGGAGTTTGTGGTGGATGTGCCGCTTGTCGGCCTTGAACAGAGGCTGGCGGTCGCGGAGACGTGTTATGATGACCCGCACGACATCGAAGCATGGCACAATGAGCAAGGTGTAGGACAGAAGCAAGCTGTCGTTGCGGTAAGGCATTACATGGATGTTGTTCATGGCGAACTTCACAACAAGGAAGCCAAGGATGAAGCCGAGCGTAAGGCTGCCCGTATCGCCCATGAAAATCTTGCGGTTACGCTCGCTCTTGCCACACAGGTTGAAATATAGGTAGGCCGTGAGTACGCCCATAAGTCCCGCAATCAGCACACAATAGCTCCAGACTCCTTCGCGGGCAAAGCACACAAGGAAGCCCAAAAGCGACATGAGGGCGAGTCCGCCGGCGAGTCCGTCGATACCGTCAATGAGGTTAATGGCGTTGTCGATGAACACAATTACGAATACGGTGAGCGGTGCTCCTACCCAGAAAGGTATCTCGGTGATGCCGCAGAACCCGTACAGATTGTTTATGTAAAGCCCCGATATGGGGAGCAGGGTGGCCGCCACTATCTGCACGACGAATTTTGTCCTTGCCCCGAGCCCCACGACATCATCGACTATTCCCACGACATAAATCATAAAAAGGCTTATTATGAACATGAACGACCAAAGGCTTAGGGTGACCTGTTCGCGTCCCGTAACACTCGCAACGACAAATATCGACACCACGAAGGCAAGCAACATGCTCGGCAGGAAAGCCACGCCTCCCAACCGCGGCACCGCCTGCGTGTGTACCTTGCGGGATTCGGGGATGTCGTAGAGTTCCCGGGTGTAGCAGAAGTTGAGAATGCTTGGTATGATGACAAAGCCACAAACCATGCTCAACACAAATGCAAGTATCGTAAAGAAAAGATAATATACCATGGCTAAAAGAATACGGTTATATTACTCATAACCGCATTTCACAGAATTTATTGTCCTTTTAATTTAGTTTTTTCTTTTTTTGTTTCACGTAGCAAGCCTTGTGTCACAGTGCCGACTCTATCACTTTGAGCATATTTGCCGCCAACCGCTTGCGGTCGAAATTGTCGGCGAGGAGCCTGCAACCTTCCTTGCACTTGGCGTAAGTCTCAGGTTCGAGCAACGCAGCAAGTTTCTGCCTGAAATCCCCGAAGTTCTCCGGCTCGAAACAGAGGCCTGCCCCATAGCGGCAGATGATGTCCTTCGCCTCGCCTTCCACTCCCATCAGGATGGGTATGCCCATTCCCGCATTCTCAAATATCTTCGACGGGATGACCGTTGTGAACAGCGGCGACTTCTTAAGGTTTATCAGGCACACATCAAGGATGGAGATATAGCGTGCCACTTCCTCCTTGCTCACGGAGTCGAGCATCGTCACATTGGTGCAGCCAAGCTCATCCTTGAGTTTCAGCAGGTTCTCCTTCATCGCCCCACCGCCTATGAGCAGGAAATGGAGATTAGTGTCCTCTTCAAGTCTTTTGGCACTCTGCAGTATGAAGTCAAGCTTGTGCGCCATGCCGTGTGTGCCTATGTAGCCGATGACGGTCTTGCCTTCAAGTCCGAGCTGTGCTTTGAGAGCCTCGTCCTTGGGACGTGGCTTGAAGAGAGCCTTGTCCACTCCGTTCTTCACCACCTCTATCTTCGCCGGGTCTATACCGCGTGCAGAGAGCGTGTGTTTGAACGAATCAGTGACGACGACAATCTTCTTCGCCGAGCGGTAGCACCGCTTCTCCTGCCACTCGAAGTAGCGTATGAATAGACCGT
>CAVBVK010000040.1:0-18239 GCA_963599085.1 bacterium
ACTGCTCTACACGGTTTTGCAGACCGTTACCTAACCGATCGGCCAAGGTACCATTTCTTATTTGCGTGTGCAAAGGTACGAAAACATTTTTATCTGACAAACTTTTTGTTGCACTTTTTACCGCAACTTTGTTTGGAATGCTTTTCTGCGAACACACACCCTTCGCATCCGCCGCATTTGTTTGAACTTTCATGGAAACTCCTTGCAATCCGTTTGGTTGCCCAAATGATTGCAAGGATTAAAACAAGAAAAGTGATAATGTATTGCACCATGAGTCCAATGTTTGTCGGGGCGCCGTTAGCCGCTGCTTTATTGCGTCAATAAGCGAAAAGAGGATAGTCCTTCATCATTTCGTTTACGCGTTTGCGGACATTCGCAATGACCCTTTCGTCCTCCGGGGCATTGAGCACCTCTTCTATAAAGTCAGCAATGATGACCATCATGTCTTCCTTGGCTCCGCGAGTCGTGATGGCAGGTGTGCCGAGACGTATTCCTGATGTCTGGAATGCGTTGCGGGTGTCGAATGGAACCATGTTCTTGTTCACGGTGATGTCGGCTGCAACGAGCGCGTTTTCGGCAACCTTACCTGTCAGGTCGGGATACTTTGTGCGCAAATCGACAAGCATCGAGTGGTTGTCCGTGCCCCCGCTTACTATGGAGAAGCCACGTTTGGACAGCTCGTCTGCCAATACTTTGGCATTTTTCTGCACTTGCTTCGCCCACTCCTTGAACTTCGGTTGCAGGGCTTCTTCAAATGCAACGGCCTTGGCGGCGATGACATGTTCAAGCGGACCGCCCTGTATTCCGGGGAAGACAGCAGAGTTGAGCAGCTGGCTCATCATCTTTGTCACGCCCTTCGGTGTCTTGAGCCCCCATGGATTTTCAAAGTCTTTACCCATAAGGATGATGCCTCCGCGAGGGCCGCGGAGTGTCTTGTGGGTCGTGGATGTCACGATGTGGGCGTATTTCACGGGGTTGTCAAGGAGTCCTGCCGCGATAAGGCCTGCCGGATGTGCCATGTCCACCATCAGCAAAGCCCCCACCTTGTCTGCGATTTCACGCATGCGCTTGTAGTCCCATTCACGGCTATAAGCAGAACCGCCGCCGATAATGAGTTTCGGTTTGTTCTCTGTCGCAAGCTGTTCCATTTCATCGTAATCCACGCGGCAAGTATCCTTGTTCAGGTTGTAACCTATGGCGTTATAGAGTATGCCTGATGTGTTCACAGCGGAACCATGCGAAAGGTGTCCTCCTTGTGCGAGGTTAAGTCCCATAAACGTGTCACCCGGTTTTAATACGGTGAGGAGAACGGCGGCATTTGCCTGCGCACCGGAGTGTGGCTGGACATTTGCATATTCTGCGCCGAACAGCTTTTTCACGCGCTCAATGGCAAGAGTTTCCACTTCATCAACCACTCCGCATCCGCCATAATAGCGTTTGCCGGGATAACCCTCTGCATATTTGTTTGTCAAATATGATCCCATCGTTTCCATGACTTCGTCGCTTACGAAGTTTTCAGAGGCAATGAGTTCTATGCCTTTCAACTGACGCTGGTGTTCTTTTTCAATTAAATCAAAAACCACTTGATCTCTTTTCATAGCTAATAGTATTGATGATTACACTAATTCCACATTGTCAATATGCTGTTCCTTGTCGCAATAATGGCATCTCAGAAGTCCGAGCCTTTTATCAACGACATTGAAGACAGTCTGCATCGGTTCGTTGTTGGTTATACATTTCGGGTTGTTGCATTTTACGATGCCCCTCAATTCGTCGGGCGTTTCCACGGTCTTCTTCTCGACCACCTCGTAGTCTTTGATTATGTTAAGGGCGACATTGGGCGCAACTACCGACAGCCTTGAAATCTCTTCATCGGTGAAAAACTTGTCGGACACCTTGATAATGCCTTTTTTCTCAATCTTTTTTGATGGATAGTTGTATCCTATGGTCACCGGGTTGGTCAGGGTCTGCAATTCAAGAAGATTGGCTACTTGATATGTCTTTTCTGCCGGGATATGGTCGATAACGGTTCCGTTTTTTATTGCGGCGACCTGTCTTTCTGTCTTGTTCATGTCGTTTGTCTTAAAGTTTTATGACTGAAGATTTATCCAATGATAGTTTTGTCGTTCATAACATCTTCCAATGTTATTCCCAAGACATCGCAGAATATGGCTTCTCTTGCGAAGAGCCCGTTACCGGCCTGTTGTATGTAATAGGCGTGCGGGTCGTTGTCCACATCGTATGCAATCTCGTTTACTCTTGGAAGCGGGTGCAAAATCTTCATGTTTGGCTTTGCCGTCCTGAGCATTGACTTCTTTAATATGTAAACGTTCTTCACGCGTTCATATTCCATCAGGTCTGAAAAACGTTCCTTTTGGACTCTTGTCATATACAGAATGTCTGCATTTGAAATCACATCCTCATTGAATTCCGTATGTTCCTGGTACTTTATGCCGTTGTTGGAACAATACAGTTTGTATTCGTTCGGCATTGCAAGCTCTTTTGGAGCAATGAAGTGGAATGTGGGATTAAAGTGCCGCATGGCTGTAATCAGCGAGTGTACAGTGCGTCCGTATTTCAAGTCGCCGACAAGATATATGTTCAGGTTTTCGAGAGTGCCCTGTGTCTTGTAGATGGAATATAGGTCGAGCAGGCACTGTGACGGGTGCATGTGCGCACCGTCACCGGCATTTACAATGGAGACAGGGGACACCTCGCTGGCATATTGTGCGGCACCTTCCACATAATGCCTCATTACTATTACATCAGCATAGTTTGACACCATGAGGATGGTGTCTTTCAATGTCTCGCCTTTTGTAACGCTCGACGCTTTTGCATCAGAAAAACCGATTACACGCGCGCCCAATCTGTTCGCAGCAGTTTCGAAACTTAGACGTGTCCTTGTGGAAGGTTCGAAAAAAAGTGTGGCCACTACCTTTCCTTTCAGCAACTCTCTGTTGGGATGTTTCTCAAACTCTTGCGCCATCTGTAAGAGATACATGATTTTCTCTTTCGACATGTCGGCGATTGTCACAAAGTCGTGTTTCATTGTCTTTTAGAATTGATTGTTTCCAATTTCGTGTGCTAAGGTACGCATTATTTTTCAAACGCCAAATGTAATCCTGCAATAAATATCTGCGGGAAAGACATTTGTTTTCAACGATATGGGCGTTTTGCAAATTCAGCTCCTTTTTTTTTGTGTTTTGTTCCGTTTGCGCTACCTTTGCACGTGCACAGTTGTTGGTCTGTACAGCCGTTTCGGCTGCTGCCGTTGCTTGTAAGGCAAATGACGGTGGAGATAAAATATTGTGGAATGTATTAATATTAAGCGATTTAAATGAGAAAGCTATTGGTTCGGTTCTTGTGGGGATTGCTGTTCTCCTCAATGCTTGCGGGAGCATTTGCATTCACTGCCATTTGGAATGGATGGATAGGCTATATGCCCCCGGTGGAGGATTTGCAAAATCCCATCAACCGCTTTGCGACACAGATATATTCGGCAGACGGGAAGGTGTTGGGAACGTGGAACTTCAATCGTGAAAACAGAGTCTGCATACCTTACTCAAGTCTTTCGCCTCATTTGGTGGAAGCTCTTGTCGCTACGGAAGATGTGCGTTTTTACAGCCATTCGGGTATTGACTTCATAGCTCTTGCCCGTGCACTTGTGAAGCGTGGACTGTTGGGTCAGACAAGTGCCGGTGGCGGCTCGACAATCACCCAGCAACTTGCAAAGCAACTCTACTCCTCAACGGCGAAAAGCACGCTTGAACGCATGTTGCAAAAGCCGATAGAATGGGTTATCGCAATCAAGCTTGAACGTAATTATACTAAGGAAGAGATCATCGCCCTTTACCTGAATTACTTTGACTTCCTGCACAATGCCGTTGGAATAAAGACTGCGGCGAACACTTATTTCAACAAGGAGCCGAAGGACTTGACGACAGATGAGGCCGCAATGCTTATCGGGCTGTGCAAGAATCCGTCGCTTTTTAACCCTGTGCGTTATCCGGACAGATGCCGCGACCGTAGGAATGTGGTGCTTGGCCAGATGCTGAAAGCAGGCTACATTTCCGATTCTGAATATGAGGAGAACGTGGCAAAGCCCCTTGCGCTCAATTTCCATCGTACTGACCATAAGGACGGCTCGGCTCCTTACTTGCGCGAGTTCCTGCGTGTTTACATGTCAGCGGAAAAGCCACACCGTTCCGACTATCCCTCGTGGAATGCGCGCCAGTATGTGCTTGACTCAATTGCATGGGTGTCAGATCCTTTGTACGGATGGTGCAACAAGAATTTCAAGAAGGACGGCAAGCCTTATAATTTGAACGCCGATGGCCTGAGGGTCTATACAACCATTGATTCCAGGATGCAGCGTTATGCCGAAGAATCGGTTTATGCCCATGTCGCCCGTTTCCTGCAACCTGAGTTTTTCAAGGAGAAACGCAAGCAGCCTAATGCCCCTTTCACTTCCAAACTTACGAAGAAACAGGTAAACCAGATTATGGAACGTGCCGTTTTGCAAAGCGAACGCTACCGTATTCTGAAGGCTTCGGGCGCGAGTGATGCAGAAATAAAACGTTCGTTCCATACTCCAACCGACATGTCGGTGTTTACATATCATGGCGATTTGGACACTGTAATGACACCCTTGGACAGCATCCGTTATGTAAAATCGTTCCTGAGGGCGGGTTTTATGAGTATGGAACCCAAGACGGGAGCGGTGAAGGCATATGTCGGCGGGCTTGACTATTCGCATTTTATGTATGACATGGTGATGAACGGCAGGCGTCAGGTTGGCTCCACCATCAAGCCTTTCCTGTATTCGCTTGCTATGGAAAACGGCTTTTCACCGTGCGATGAGGTGCTGAATGTCCAGCAGACCTATATGGTCGCAGGACGGCCATGGACTCCGCGCAATGCAAGCCGGAAACGTTACGGCGAGATGGTTACGCTGAAATGGGGACTTGCACAGTCCAACAACTGGATTTCGGCTTATCTGATGAGTAAGCTCAATCCGCAGCAGTTTGTGGGACTGCTCCATGATTATGGCATTAACAATCCCGACATTCATCCTTCCATGTCGTTGTGTCTGGGACCGTGTGAGGTCTCGGTTGCTGAGATGGTGAGTGCATATTCCACATTCGTAAACCGCGGCATCCGCACAGCTCCCATGTTTGTCACAAGGATAGAGGACAATGACGGGAACGTGATAACCAACTTCCAGCCACGCATGAACGAAGTGATCAATGCTGAGAGCGCCGACAAAATGCTTGTTCTACTGCGGGGAGTCGTTGATAACGGTACTGCGGGACGCTTGCGGTACAAATATAATTTCAATGGCGAAATCGGAGGAAAGACGGGTACGACGAACCGTAATTCTGACGCATGGTTCATAGGCTTCACTCCGCAACTCGTCAGCGGTTGCTGGGTAGGCGGCGAAGACAGGGATGTGCATTTCGATTCAATGCGTATGGGGCAAGGCGCAACAATGGCGTTGCCTGTATGGGCCTACTTTATGAAGAAAGTGTTTGCCGACCCCAATCTGCCTTACGACCAGAGTGTGCCGTTTGAGATCCCTGCCGATTTCGACCCTTGTTATTCTGCCGAAGACGACATGGGGATCGGTATAGAAGATGTTTACGAATAGCCTTCCCTTTGGCGTATCAACCCGCAAGCTGCGAGAGTCTGGCAATGTATTTGCCCAATATGTCAAACTCTATGTTTACGACCGTTCCCGGTTTAATGTTGCAGAAGTTCGTGTTGTCATGGGTGTATGGTATGATTGCCACGGAGAATGAGTTTTCGGTAGGGGAGCAGACCGTCAATGACACGCCGTTCACGGTCACCGAACCTTTATCGACAGTGAAGTAGCCACGCATGGCCATGTCGCGGTTGGATTCATATTCAAAAGTGTAATATGTCGAGCCATTGGCGTCGCGCATGCCCGTACATCTGGCAGTCCCGTCAACATGACCTTGGACAATATGCCCGTCGAGCCTTCCGTTCATTGTCATGGAGCGTTCCACGTTCACCTTGTCCCCGACTTTCAGTAGTCCTAAATTTGAGCGCAAGAGCGTTTCCTGCATTGCTGTCACCGTGTATGTGTCGCCGGAAATGTTCACTACGGTAAGGCAGACACCATTGTGTGCGACACTTTGGTCGATTTCAAGTTCTGCGGCAAAGGAGCATTCCAACGTGAAATCCATGTTTCCCTTGTCGCTTCTTATTGCAACAACAGTTGCCATTTCTTCTATAATTCCAGAGAACATATTTAAGATGAGTTTATAATAAATGAAAATAATGCATGCAGTTGTCCGGACAATCGGGAGTAGGGAAGAAAGGGCTGCCCAGTGATGTGATGAAACTCCGAGTAAATAAGATTTGAGAGCTCTCCGCCTTTGTAATCCACTGGTTTTACAACTTGGCTCCTGATGGAGTTTATATGGCCCGCCATTGACAAGAGAAGCCTTCTCGGTTTTCGATTTTAATTGATGAGTATCCCGATCGAACTGGCACAGCCCCTGTTATTTTCAAACCAAGCACAGACGAAACTGTAATTGCCGGTGTTTTGACAAATCATATTGTCGCCCTGCACTTTTTATGATGCAAAGTTACTCTTTTCTTGATTAATCCACAAACGTTTTGCTCGATTTTTATCCGTTACTGTACGGTATAGAATCTGGATTATGTCGCTTTTCCTAAACGGGGATAAACGGCATGTAATTGATGCGTGCCAAAACAGTTGCCCTTGGCTGCGTGTTTGTAGCCAAGGGCGGGCGCATTACTGTTTCTTTTTCTTCAAGAAATGGCGTATCGCAAAGTAGCAGACGGCAATGAGCACCAGTCCTATGATGCCCCATTTGAGGTATTCGCCATACTTCAATATCTCGTCATGGAGCTGATCCTCGGGCACTATGCTGTGCAGATACCATCCCATCGCAGCCAGAATGCAGTTCCATGCACCTGCTCCAAGAGTGGTATAAAGAAGGAAGTTCCAGTAATTCATCTTTGCCAGTCCGGCAGGAATGGAGATGAGGTGACGTATACCGGGGATAAGACGTCCGGTGATGGTGGCTACTTTTCCGTGGTTGTCGAAGTAGCGTTCGCTGTGTTCCACCTTCTCTTGGTTGAGCAAGCACATCTTGCCCCATTTGCTGTTGGCAAACTTGTAGATGATGGGACGGCCGAGATAGTAGCCTGCCACATAGTTGATTGACGCGCCGACATCGGCTCCTATCGTAGAGAACAGGATGACAAGAAAAACATCAAGGTTGCCTGCTGCTGCGTGATAGGCGGCTGGTGCTACCACCAACTCAGAGGGAACGGGTATGACTGTGCTTTCAAGAAGCATGAGGAAGAATACCGTTCCGTAGTTGAGGTGCCCTAAAAGTGATGTAATCCAATTCATGTCTTAGTGTGATGTAGGGTTATTGTTTATTGCCTGTTCTGTTTCGCCCAAGTGTCTTTGAGCCCTACTGTCTTGTTGAAAACAAGGTTTTCGGGTGTGGAGTCAAGGTCTGCCATGAAGTAGCCAATGCGTTGGAATTGCAGGTATTCGCCTGCCTTGCGTTCGGCAGCGTAGTCCTCCACATAGCATTCGTTGAGTGTTTGCAGGCTTTCGGGGTTGAGCAGTTCGCGGAAGTCACGCTCGTCGGCAGACGGATTCTCAACATTGAACAGTCTGTCGTAAATACGTACCTGTGCCTTGTGGCACTTGTCGGCAGACACCCAGTGCAGGGTTCCCTTCACCTTACGGTTTGCCCCTTCGAGTCCGCTCTTGCTCAATGGATCGTATTCGGCCTGTATTTCAATGATATTGCCGTCAGCATCCTTTTTGCACCCTGTGCACTTCACGATATAGGCGTTCTTGAGTCGCACCTCTTTTCCCGGTGTCATACGGAAGAATTTCTTTGGGGCGTCTTCCATAAAGTCGTCGCGTTCAATCCAAAGATTTTTTGAGAATGTTATCGTGTGTGTGCCGTCGGCTTCGTTTTCCGGATTGTTTATGGCTTCCATCTCCTCAAATTGCCCGTCGGGATAGTTTGTTATGACGAGCTTGACAGGGTTGAGTACGGCAGACACGCGGATGGCACGTCTGTTCAGGTCGTCGCGCACTGCTGCTTCAAGGAGCGCGAAGTCGTTGAGGGCGTCAAACTTGGTGTAGCCTATTGACTTGATGAAATTGCGTATGCTTTCAGGTGAATAGCCGCGGCGGCGCATGCCGCTGATGGTGGGCATTCGCGGGTCGTCCCATCCATTAACCCTTCCTTCCGTTACAAGGGCGAGCAGTTTGCGCTTGCTCATTACCGTGTATGTGAGGTTGAGACGGTTGAATTCTATCTGTCTCGGGCGGAAATCATGCAGGTTTTCCGTTTCGCCGCGCATCTCTTTAAGGTAGTCTATGAATTTGTCGTAGAGTGGGCGGTGAGGCACAAATTCCAAGGTGCAGATGGAATGTGTCACCCCTTCGAAGAAATCGCTCTGTCCGTGGGCGAAGTCATACATGGGGTATGCGTTCCATTTCGTTCCGGTTCGGTGGTGTGGCGTGTGGATAATGCGATAGATAATCGGGTCGCGGAAGTGCATGTTAGGGTTTGCCATGTCGAGCTTTGCACGCAACACCATGCTTCCTTCGACGGCTTCCGGAGTGTTCATATTGTTGAAAAGCTCAAGGTTCTCCTCTATCGGGCGGTCGCGGAATGGCGATGCTGTGCCGGGAGTTGTGGGCGTTCCTTTCTGTTTGGCAATGTCTTCCGCGGTCTGCTCATCAACGTATGCGTGGCCGTGTTGTATCATCCAGATGGCGAAATCCCACAGCTTGTCAAAGTAGTCGGATGCGTAATATACATTTCCCCACTTGAAGCCAAGCCATGAAATGTCGTTGAGGATGTTCTCAACATATTCGTTGTTTTCTTTTGTCGGGTTGGTGTCGTCGAAGCGTAAATTGCAGACTCCGTTGTATTTGTCAGCCACACCGAAGTCCATGCAGATGGCTTTTGCATGCCCAATGTGCAAATAGCCGTTGGGTTCTGGGGGAAAACGTGTCTGTATGCGTCCTGCGTTCTTGCCCTCAGCCAAGTCCTGTTCCACGAGTTGTTCAACAAAACTCAGTGCTTTCTTTTCTTCGATAGGTTTTTCTTCTGTTGTCATATTCTTTGTATTTCTTTCCAGTGTGCAAATTTAAATAAAAATCCCGAATTATATGTATGCCATGTCAAAAAACGCAGTTTCGGGCACTGATTGTGTGGAATGCGGATTATTGCCCGCCTGCATTCATTGCAGAATCTATCTTGGCCATATTCACGTTCTTGTCTGTTGTGTCGTTGAAGCGTTTATAGTAATGTCCTGCACTGTTGTACAACTCGTATGCGGTGACGCTGTCGCCCATCTTCTCGTAACACGATGCCATGCCGAACAGGGCATCTCCTTTCTCGTTTTCGTAGCACACATTGAATGCACTTTCATACAGCGGTATGGCTTCGGCATACTTTTCCGTCATAAAAAGGCTCTGTGCTGCCATATAATAATAGACGGAACGCTCATGCGGGGCGAATGATTCCAATTGCGGGATTGCCTCAGTGAAGCATTTGCTGGCGTTGCGATAGTCCTTTTGGTAGAAATGGCACACTCCCATGTATGCCTTGAAACGCGGGTTCAGCCGATATCCTTTGTCCAGTTTCCCGAAAAGCAATATGGCTTCATGATATTTTCCGCTTTGGAAATACTCCAAGGCCATGCCCAACCGTTCCTTGTCGCTTGTTTCCGAATCCGGACGGGCGAATCCCGAAAACAGCATTGTCAGACAGACTGTAAGCAGGGCAGACCCCGCTTTCTGCAAATGGTGTTTTCTTTTCTTGCCTTTTAACAAAGTCACTCAGTGTAGAATTTTATCAAATTTGTAATGGCACGTTGGCACACTTTACAGAATTCCGGAGTCTGATTGCTGCGCATCCTGCAGTCGGGAGCAGGGCGGTAAACGCCTTTCAGACTGTATCCGGCACCCTCATACACACCAATCTCGTTGCTGTCCTTGTTTACAGGAGTGGGGATTTTCGTGCTTTTTTTAAGCATGTCCTCCCATTTCCCGTGAAAGTCTTTTAGCGTGGTAAGATTGGGCTCCCATGGCTCTATGTCGTGCGGATACATCGGAATCTGTTCGAAGTCATAGGCATACTCGTCGCCGAGTCCGGCAAAACTGTGCCCGAATTCATGCGTCACAACCTGCTTGAAGAGTTTGTGATGCGTCATTGAGAGGTTGTAGGAATTGAGGATGCCGCCTCCGCCATACTCGGAGGTGTTTACAAGGACTATGATGTGTTCGTAGGGAGTGCCGGCAAGACAGTCGTGCAAGTCTTTGAGGTTTAGCGTTGTAAGATACCTCTCGCTGTAAAAGGTGTCGAAATGGCTGCCCAATGCCGTGCGTTTCCATATCCTTTTCGACGGTATGCTTGTGCCGCTGTCCTTTGATGGCGATTTGACGGCAATGACATTGAAGCGGTCTTTCATTGAAGCGAACGGCTCATGTGAGAATATCGCATCATTGGCAGTGCGTGCGTCGTTGATGAAAGTATCCATTTCTTCCGGCGTATAGCCCTCGGCAATGTAGGCTATGTTTATACATTTCGCCGTGTCGGCAGCCTGTTGCAGGGTTATGTATGGTGTCACATCGTTGAAACCTATGTGTTTTATCAATATGTCGCCGGGCGAAACGGTCTGTGTGAATGCTGCCGTCACTTCCTTCCTGTTGTTGCGCAGTTCCACGGTTACATCCACTGTGTCCTTTGGCATGGGTATGAGGAACACGTTTTCAAAAGCCTTCCGTGTGGTTTTTGCTTCATCGTACGACAGCCATTCCTGAAAGAGTGTGGAGAATGAATTGCGGTAAACCACGCGCTGTGTCTTATGGTCTTTCACCGTTATCTGTCCGTTCCCCTCAACGGGAAGTTTGTCAAGGTTCTTTCTTTTGCCATACCAACCCGGAATGAGGTTCAGTTTCTCAATCGAAATCTCTTGCGAAAGACAGTCGCCGGCGAATATATAGTCTATGCGTAACGTGCTGTCGCAGAAAAACTCGTTGAACGGCATGGCGTTCCCTGCCAATGAAAACATTGTTAAAAGGGCTAATACTGTTTCTCTCATGTCTTTTTTATGTCTTGTTTTGTTGCCATTTACAGTTGGGGCGAACACTCCAATGTGTTTACTGTCTGCATATTGGGTTTATTCAATATTTTCATCCAAAATAATCCGACCCGTTAAGGATAGCCTTTATGTAGGTGCGTTCCCAATCCCCGTTATGATACCTTTCCTTGTCAAACTGGAGCAAGTCGAGATCCATGCAGACAACTCCTTCTTTTCTAAGGGTCTTTGTATTTCCGCACTTTTCTTCTATTTCTTTCAGTATGTGTGTCGTCTTGTTGCTGTCGTGTGTCGTGGTGAAGGAGGCGAGAGCGTTGAGGAACATGTCCGAATCGATACCGATTGGTTTAGTCCATTGTGCAGGGGAGAATTTCACATCCGTGAAGTTTTCCTCTATCAAAGCCGTCGCTTTCTGCATGTTCTCCTTCTGTCGCGTGTTCGAGCCTATGGCAATGATGACTTTATGCAGTTCAGCCATATTGTATGTCGGTTGTTTCTTTTTGCTGCGTTGTTTCGGACAGTTCTGTCTCTATTGTGCCGTACGCGTAGCAGAATACCATGTCAATCCAGAATGTTATGTAGGTCATTATGAAACACACCACGGTGTTTGTGAGAAAGGAAAGCCATGTGAAGTATGAAGGCAGTCCGGTCGGGTCGCCGTTCTCCACGCCGAAAGTATCAACGCTTGATGCTGTTGCCGTGATGAAAGCCGGCAATGTCATAAATATGCACACAATTGTCAGTACGAGGGCTGTTATCAGACCAATAGCGAACAGGAAACCAAAGCGTTTCATCCCGATGCGGTAATTGCGCCCGAAGATGTCCTTCGTCTTGCTTTCATTCAGCAGATGTTTTGTTATGGAATAGGAAAACGGCAGATAACAGCATAGGCTTATTATGCCGAAGACAATGAATATGCAAAGGATGACATTGTCTGCCGTACCCTGTTCCACTTTATGGGCGAACATACCCTGTGCCGCACCGATGCTTACGGCGGTTGCGAGTGCGTACACGGCGATGCTTGTTCCGAGTAAAAGGAATGATACCTTCAGGTGCTTGCTGAAAGCCCTTTTTATGGAATCGCCGTTTATCAGGGACAAAAAGCCTGCTTTTGTGCGGCTGTTTGCCACTGTCGCACAGATGGTGAGTGCTGCCATTTCTGCCATGACAATGAGCCAAGGCCCGGCATTTACGCCACCGTCTTCTGCTGGCAATGTGGGGAAAGTGACGAAAGCGTACAGTCCGCAGATTAGCGACAGAACCATGGCATAGAGCCATGTCTTCTTGAAGATGGTGGCAAAGTTGTTGCACAGCAAGTCGAATGCTGCACTGACGCATCCTGAATAGCTTCTGATTTTGAAGAAGTCGCCGGATGCCATGATTTCAGATGTTTTCTTGGTCATATCTTATTTTTCCTTCTGAATTCCGCACAGACTATTCCTGTTGCGACAGCTACATTAAGGCTGTCTGCTGTCTCGCGTCCCTGCGGATAGTTGGGAATCCTTATTCCTTGGTTTATGAGCCTTCTTATATCCGGCGAGATGCCTTTCCCCTCGTTGCCCATGACTATAAGTCCGTTCCCGTCCAGTTCTTTCGAGTAGATGTTTTCGCCTTCAAGCAACGTTCCATACACCGGAATTCCTGGTGGAAGGGTTGTGATAAACTCTTTAAGGTCGGTGTAGAAAGTCTTTATGCGGGCTATGCTTCCCATTGTCGATTGCACCACTTTCGGGTTGTATATGTCGGCAGTGTCACGGCTGCACACCACGGCAGTTATCCCGAACCAGTCGGCTATACGTATTATGGTGCCAAGGTTGCCGGGGTCTTGCACGCCGTCGAGAACCAATGTGAGCCTGTCTGCGAAAAGTTCCCGGCACAGCTCGTTTCTCTCTTTGTCGAAAATGGCAAGCACCTGTTGTGGGTGTTGCATGAAACTGACCTTGGCAAGTTCCTCATCGCTCACCTCTATGGTTTCGCAGTCGCACGGTATTTTCTTGATGTTGTGTTGCAGCCATTGTGCGGTGGCGGCTATAAGTTTCGGCTTGCGTAGTGCCATTATGTCCTCCACGACTTTGGGCCCTTCGGCTACGAATGCGCACTCTTTGTCGCGGTTTTTCTTGTTTTCAAGGGAGTGGATGTACTTTATCTTGCTTTTGCTAATCATTATCTTGGCGTTCGTGAACAAAGCTGCTGCAAAGGTAGCAATATTAATCAAGATTTTTGTAACTTTGCATGGATTTTAAAGCATATTGATTAATATTAAAAACATATTGCATCAGTGCCTTAAAGGCTTATTGCAGAAGAGTGGAGCATTCCTCTCTTCCACCCTTGTCTTCATTCTTTTCGGATGCTCCTCTACAAAGTTTGTGCCTGACGGTGCCATGTTGTTGAAATCGGTGAAGATAAAGTCGGAAGGCAAGCCGGTAGATGTGAATTCCCTTCATCCATATATCACCCAGTATCCCAATTCCAAGTGGTTCTCGATGTTCAAGGTTCCGTTGGGCGTGTATAATATGTCAGGGCGCGATTCCACGAAATGGGGCAACAAGGTGCTGCGCCGTTTGGGTGAGCCCCCTGTTGTATATGACTCGCTGAAAACGCTGAAGTCGTGCCATGACATGACTGTCGCTATGCGCAATATGGGCTACATGCAGGCTGTGGTGGAATGCGATGTGACGAGAAAGAAACGTAAGGCACTGGTGACATATAAGCTGTCGCCGGGTAGGAAATATACTATCGACTCGGTGGAATATGTCATCGACGACGCTGCCGTGGCTGGTTTGCTGGGCGTGGACAATGTTTCTGACCGCGGCTTGCGCAGGGGAATGGATTTTTCCAATGCCAATCTTGAAAGCGAGCGCAAGCGCATAACGCAGGTTCTTACAGACAGTGGCTACTTCAAGTTCAACCGCGACTTCATTCATTTTGTCGCTGATTCTGTGGGTAAAGACTGCAAGGTGGATGTGGAGTTGCACCTCTCGCAGTATCGTCCCAACAACAATGCCTTGCCGACGCCACACCAAAAGTACTTTATTAACAGGATTTTTTACCGTGGAGCCGATTCCACCGGTACGCATCTGCGCCAGCGTGTGCTTGAAAACAACACCGCATTGCGCCAGGGAGAGGCTTTTTCGGCTTCTGCATTGCAACGCACATACAACAATTTCGCGCGTTTGCAGGCGGTGCGCTATACCAACATCCATTTCACAGAACTGCCTGACACCAACCTGCTTGACTGCAACATACAGTTAAGCAACAACAAGCCCAACACCATCTCTTTCCAGCCCGAGGGTACAAATACCGCCGGCGACCTTGGCGCAGCAGCTTCCCTTACCTACGAAAACCGCAACCTTTTTCGTGGAAGCGAGGTTTTGAGCATACAGCTTCGTGGCGCGTTTGAAGCCATTACCGGTCTGGAAGGCTATCAAAACCAGAACTATGAGGAGTATGGCATTGAGACGAAACTGATGCTCCCGCGCATGATTGCCCCCTTCCTTTCGCGCTCGTTCCGGCGACGAAGCAATGCGCGCTCTGAGCTTCTGTTCAGTTACAACTTGCAGAACCGTCCTGAGTTCCACCGCCGTGTCCTCACTTCGGCATGGCGTTACCATTGGAGTGAGCCGTACCGCAACTCTGCTTTCCGTCTTGACCTGATAGACATCAACTATGTACACATGCCTTGGATATCGCCAACGTTCAAGGAGGATTATCTTGACGATGTGTCAAACCGCAATGCTATCTTGCGCTATAACTACGAGGATCTCTTCATATTGAAGACGGGATTCAATTTCAGCTACAACAATGGGCGTCATGCCTTGCGGACCAATTTTGAGTTGGGGGGCAACCTCCTCAACCTCCTTTCACGCACATTGGGCTCGAAACGCAATGCTGACGGGCAGTACACCCTGTTCAACATCGCATACGCCCAGTACATGAAGGCCGACTTCGACTACGCCAAGCAGTTTTCTGTGGACTTGCGCAATGTCGTCGCGTTTCATTTCGGAGTGGGGGTGGCATGGCCATACGGCAACAGTAAGGTGCTTCCCTTTGAGAAGCGTTACTTTTCGGGCGGTGCCAACTCCGTGAGGGGATGGAACGTGCGGGAGCTCGGCCCGGGCAAGTTCCGGGGCACTGACGGGCGCATAGACTTCATCAACCAGACGGGCGACATGAAGCTTGACATGAACGTGGAATGGCGCACATTGCTTTTCTGGAAGTTCAATGCCGCTTTCTTCATTGATGCAGGCAACATCTGGACTCTTAAAAACTATGCCGACCAACCCGGAGGGCAGTTCAAGATAAACGAGTTCTACAAACAGATAGCCGTGGCTTACGGCCTTGGCATACGCCTGAACCTTGATTATTTTGTCATGCGTCTCGACCTTGGCATGAAGGCCGTCAATCCTGCTTACACCACCAACAAGGAGCATTATCCGTTCCTTCATCCGAAATTCGGCCGCGACCGCTCACTGCATTTCGCTGTCGGTCTGCCATTCTGATGTGTCGGCGGCTTGCGCCGTTTCCACGGTATCTCTTTGTCGAATGGGTTGTAGAGGATACGGTTTTGTCGTTTCATCCGAACAAAAGGCGTAGGGCTTCTTCAACTTTACGCACAGGATGAAACTTTATCTTGAACTTTTCTTGTGGAATTCCTTGGATATTGTGCTCTGGGACGATTATGTCAGTAAAGCCCAGCTTTTCGGCTTCTGCCAGCCTTTGTTCCATACGGTTTACGGGTCTGACCTCGCCGCTGAGCCCTACTTCTCCCGCCATGCACCATCCTGCTTCAATGGGGATGTCCACATTGCTTGAAAACACGGCAGCAATGACGCTCAAGTCCATTGCTAAGTCGGTGACACGGATCCCTCCCGCAATATTGATGAATACATCCTTTTGTGTCAGTTTGAACCCGACACGTTTCTCAAGTACGGCCAACAGCATGTTAAGACGGCGTTGGTCGAAACCGGTTGCCGAGCGTTGCGGCGTGCCGTATGCCGCAGATGAAACCAAAGCCTGTGTCTCGACGAGGAAAGGGCGCACCCCTTCGATTGTGGAACTGATGGCAATGCCGGAAAGTCCTCCATGGTCTTGCGACATGAGCAACTCCGACGGGTTGTTCACTTGCCGTAGCCCGCTCTGTCCCATTTCGTATATCCCGAGTTCAGAAGTGCTGCCGAACCGGTTTTTGATGGAACGCAAAATCCTGTACATGTAGTGTTGGTCGCCTTCAAACTGTATGACCGTATCAACTATATGTTCCAGTATCTTGGGGCCTGCCAGTGTCCCTTCTTTGTTGATATGCCCGATGAGTATGACAGGGATGCCGCTTGTCTTGGCAAAATGGAGTAGGGAAGCGGCACATTCACGCACCTGCGTTATGCTTCCGGGGCTGCTTTCCACTTCTTCCATTGCTATTGTCTGAATGGAGTCTATGACCACTATATCCGGGGCTATTTCATTTGCATACTCTAAAATCCTGTTCAGTGAAGTCTCGCACAGGATGGAGATGCTGTCCTGAAGCGGTTTCCCGGTATTCTCACAGAGACGTTCGGCACGCATTTTCAGTTGATGGGCACTTTCTTCACCACTGACATACAGTACGCTTTTGTCGTTGAGGTTGAGCACGGTCTGCAACGTGAGCGTACTTTTTCCTATTCCCGGCTCACCGCCAAGCAGAACCATGCTGCCGACAACCAATCCTCCTCCCAACACCCTGTTCAGCTCGCTGTCATCCATGTCGATGCGTGGATCGTCAATGGCAGGAATGTCTTTAAGCTTGACCGGACGGCTCGCTTTGTTGTTCAAGGGATTGCCGACGGTATGGCGTCTGCTTGAAAAACCTGATGCGCCGCCTGAAACCCGTATTTCCTTAAAAGTGTTCCACTGGCCGCAACCCGGACATTTTCCAATCCATTTGGTTGAGTCATATCCGCAATTGCTGCAAACGTATGCTGTCTTGTCTTTTGCCATGATTTCAATTTCCTACAAAACTACTAATATTTTTCGGCGTTACAAAATTTATTGCTACTTTTGCTGAATGAAGAAAAGCATGTTCTACATATTCTTACTCGTTTTTTTCCTTTCTTGTGGGCAATCTGTTGAGGAGAGGAAACGGATGTCGTCGGCAGAGAAAAAGGAAAGGCGGAAAGAAGATTCTTTGGCTTTTAAAGTGGCTGTGCTTCCCACCCTTGACTGTATGCCTTTGTGTCTGGCCAAGGAAAAGGGATGGTTTGACTCCCTGAACGTTGATGTCAGGTTGCGGTTGTTCAATGCCCAGATGGACTGTGACACTGCGTTTGTCGGGAAAAGTGTAGAGGCAATGGTCTCGGATGTGGTGAGGGCGGAACGACTTAAAGGCAAAGGGGTGCCATTGTCTTACCTTACTTTCACCAATGCTTATTGGCAACTACTTGCAAACAAAAAGACCCGGATAAAGAAAGTGAGTCAGTTGGGTGACAAGATGGTTGCCATGTCACGTTTCTCCGTGACCGATTATCTTACCGGCAGAGTGCTTGACGGCGTCAAGACTTCTTCTGTCGTCTTTCGCATACAGGTGAACGATGTGAACATACGGTGCTCGATGTTGCGGAACAACGAAATGGATGCAGCCTGGCTTACGGAGCCCTATGCTACGGTCGCGCGCATGTTCGGGTCGCCGGTCATTGCCGACAGCCGTAATATTAAGGGTCGCTTCGGTGTGGTCGCCATTCACACGGATGCCGTCAAGGACAAGTACCGCAAACGGCAACTTGGAGCTTTGGTAAAAGCTTACAACAAGGCTTGTGACTCTTTGAATGTCTATGGCGTGCAGCATTATGAGGACATCATTCACAAATATTGTCGTCTTGACTCTAAGGCTGTCCGGGCAATTCCGCAGCAACGCTATGAATATGTGGCAAAGCCCAAGGCTTCGGAGATAATCAATGCTAATCAGGAATGACAGTTACTGCCTCTTTTATGGAAGTTGTTTACGGCATTGCACACTGAGTGCCCGCTTGTCTTATATTTGCATTCCCAACCGCTTCAAAATCCGTTCGTTCGCGAAGAAAGTGGAATCCGTCGGCGATTTTACAAAATACGGCGTGCAGCCGCAAGTGTCTGGC
>CAVBVK010000041.1:0-16947 GCA_963599085.1 bacterium
GCCGTGCGGCTCATCATTTTGTCTCTATCTCCTCCTTCATGTCTATGAATTGCTTTTTGCTGTCGTAGAATTCATATTGCAGGAAGGCAAGTTTTTGTGACGGGATGATACGGACTCCAAATCCGTATTTCATTTGCCATTTCCTTTTCAGCGATACCAATCCCTGGTTGATGTATGCAGCAACGTAAGGGTGTACATGAAGGTAGAATGTCTTTACTCCAATTCTGTTTACAAGGCGGTCAATCTTACTCTCAAGCTGGTCAGTGAAGATAATGCTCGATTTTATTTTCCCTTTTCCAAAGCATGTGGGGCAAGTCTCTTCCACATTGACATCCATGGCGGGGCGCACCCGTTGGCGTGTGATTTGCATCAAGCCGAATTTGCTGAGCGGCAGAATGTTGTGTTTTGCCCTGTCCTTTTGCATGTTCTTGCACATGCGTTCATAGAGCTGCTGCCGGTCTTCTGCCAAATTCATGTCGATGAAATCGACGACGATGATGCCTCCCATGTCACGCAGCCTCAGTTGCCGCGCCAGTTCGTCGGCGGCACCGAGGTTTACATCCAGTGCGTTGGCTTCCTGTCCGTTGTCGGAGTGTGAGCGGTTGCCGCTGTTCACATCCACCACATGCAGGGCCTCGGTGTGTTCAATGATGAGATAGGCTCCATGCTTGTAGTTCACGGTCTTGCCGAAGCTCGACTTGATCTGTTTTGTTACGTTGAAATTGTCGAAGATGGGAACATTTCCCTTGTACAGTTTAACGATGCTTTCCTTGTCCGGGGCGATGAGCGAAACATATTGTTTCACTTCTTTAAAGACATTCTCATCATTAACATATATGTTCTCGTATGTGGGGTTGAACAAATCCCTCAACAACGCAACGGCTCTTCCTGTCTCTTCGAATATCAGTTGTGGGCGTTTCTGTGTCTTCTGCACCTTTATGAGTGCGTCCTCCCACCGTTTTGTCAGGATCTTGAGTTCGGTGTCAAGCTCCGCCACGCGTTTGCCTTCGGCAACTGTGCGCACTATCACGCCGCAGTTCTTGGGCTTTATGCTGTTGATGAGTTGCTTGAGCCGGGCCCTTTCTTCTCCGCTTTTGATTTTCGATGACACGGACACTTTGTCGCCAAAAGGTATAATCACCAGATAGCGTCCTGCGAAACTGAGTTCGCCTGTCAGTCTCGGTCCCTTTGTCGATATGGGTTCTTTTACTATCTGCACCAGTACCTCCTGTCCCACGGTCAGTGTGTTCTGTACACTTCCGTCTTTTCTGAGGTCGGGCAGGCGTGTGGCCTTAGAGAAGGGATAGAGTTTTTTCCTGTCGCTCTGTACCTGTTTGAGATACTTTTCGTAAGAGTTGAATTGGTTGCCTAAATCAAGATAATGGAGAAAAGCATCACGTTCGAAACCTACATCCACGAAACAGGCATTGAGCCCCGGCATCAGTTTCTTTACTTTTGCAATATAAATATTACCTACGGAGAAAGATGCCGATTTCGGCGCATTCTGGTATTCCACCAGGCGTTTGTCTTCAAGCAGGACGATAGAAATCTCTTTCTCCTGAACATCTATTACAACTTCGCTGGTCATTTCTCGTTTCTTTGTTTAGATTAAGGCTTTTCCCGAGTGGGCGTTTGTGTTTGTAGAAGCGGGAAACGCCTTCAGTTTGTTTTCAAATCATTGTTTTTACTGCTTTGGTTGCAGTAAAAAAGCGGGGCGTGTCAAAATCCTCTGCGGATGCTTTTGACGCGCCCCCATTTGGAACTGACCATAGTGGCAAGCAAAATGCTTACTTGCTCTTATGTCTGTTCTTTCTCAGTCTCTTTTTACGCTTGTGCGTAGCCATCTTATGTCCCTTTTTTTTCTTTCCGTTTGGCATAGCTTTGATTTTTATTTGTTAAATATGTTGTTTGTGAAAATTCGCTTTTTACTTCTTCGGGCTTGTCCTTCCGCACCGGTTATTTCATGGTGGCGTTTTTCATCTCCTCGATGAAGCTTTTTGCCGGTTTGAAACTTGGTTGGTCGTGTGCTTCAATCCTCATTGTGGTCTTGGCCAGAATGTTTCTCGCTGTCTTTGCAGCGCGATGCTTGATGATGAAGCTACCAAATCCGCGCAGGTAAACATTCTCCTTGTTTGATAGCAAGCTGTCTTTGATTGTTTCCATGAATGCCTCTACCACGCAGGAAACGTCTTTCTTCTGCAAACCGGTGTTGTCGGCAATCACGTTGATGATTTCTGCTTTTGTCATTTGATTCTGTATGTTATTTAATTTATTGTCAGTCGTATTCCGCCTCTAAGAGTATGCAAAGGTACAAGTTTTTCGTGGCATACGAAAATTTATTGCTGTTTTTTTTGCTCGTTTTACAAATAAAGGTTGTCGGAAGTGTTTAATTTTCACTTTGTTATGGTGGCGTGTGTGATTGTGGTGGATGCCTGTTGCCGTTTTTCGCGCATTATTCTTTTCATTGTTATGGCGAAGGCTGCGCACACCATGATACCCGTAATGACCCATGAAATGGGATAGACCATCATGATTGTGTCAAACGATGTCCACACGGGGCACACCGCATACACCCACACAATGCGCAGCACGCATGTGCCGAAGAGCATGAGGAGGGTGGGGAGCACCGATTTGCCCAGACCTCTCATGGCGGCTGCCGAAATCTCGTAGCTGCATGCCAGGAACTGCACGGCGAGCACTATATGCATCCTCCTTGCACCGTAGGCACACACGGCATCGTCGGTTGAGAACAGGTGCAGGAAGGTGTCATGCTGCCATACGAAAAGCAAGTTGAACGTTCCGCTCAATACGACGCTCAGCGTCATACATATAATATATGTGCGTTTTACGCGCTGTATGTTTCCGGCTCCGTAGTTTTGGGATATGAAACTGATGGCAGCACCGTTGAACGCCACCATAATGAAGTAACAGTAGTGCTCGAAGTTGAGTGCCGCCGCCGAGCCTGCTATGGCATCCGCGCCATGACTGTTGATGGTGCTTTGCAGCAGCACGTTCGAAACGGAGAACACCAGTCCCTGCACTCCGGCAGGAATGCCAATCTGCATTATCCGTTTCAGTTCACCCCATTTCAGGCGCATCTGTTTCAGGCGTAGTGTGTAAGGCACTTTCTCCTTCATCAGCAGCCACACTATCATTATTGCACTTGCGGCGTTTGCAATGTCTGTGGCAATAGCCACCCCGATGACGCCCGTATGGAATACAAGCACAAAGACAAGATTGAGTACGGTGTTCACAATGCCGGCAATGAAAAGTATGTACAGCGGACGGCGTGTGTCTCCCTTGCTCCGCAGGATGGCGGCGCCGAAGTCGAACACCATGAAGAACGGGATTCCGAGAAAGAACGTGCGCAGATAGTCCACTGCCATTGGCAGCACATCGGGCGGAGTGCCTATGAGCGTGAGCAGCGGGCGTGCCGCCGTTACGCCAATCGCCATGAGTGCCAGTCCGCTTGCCACTGCCACAACCAGTGCGGTGCCGATGGCATCCTGTATGCCTTGGGAGTCCTTCTGCCCGATGTGGTTGGATATTATCACGTTGGCTCCCATTGAAATCCCCATGAACAGATTTATGAGCAGGCTTATGACCGGCGCGTTGCTTCCCACGGCGGCCAGCGCCTGACTGTTCACGAAGCGTCCCACAACCGCCACATCCACCGAGTTGAACAGCTGCTGCATGATGCTGCTTGCAGCCAACGGCAGTGCAAAAACGATTATCTTCATGAGCAGCGGACCGTGAAGCATGTCTATCTCGTTGCTTGATTTTTCCATTTGTTGCCCGTTCTTTTACGGGCTGCAAAATTACTCAAAGTTCCGCAAAATGTCACTAAAAAAAATGGTGGATTTATTGTGCAATTAATATATTTTCGTAACTTTGCAGCATCCTAAATCCTCTCGGATTATGACAGTTGTAATTGTTTCCATACTTCTAATTGGCTTTTTTCTCATAGCTACTGAAAAATACACCAATGTGAACAAAGCTGCCGTTGCAATCTTTGTGGGAACACTTGGTTGGATACTTTATATCAGCTATGGCACGGACTTCGTGATGAGCCAGCATGCCTCCGATTACAGGCTGTTCCTTGGAGAGGCCGAGCATTCAAGCAGTGCCGTGAAGCAGTTTATTGCTCAGAATGTGCTGTTGAAGTATGTGGGCAAGGCATCGGAGGTGGTGCTGTTCTTGCTTGCGACGATGACAATTGTCGAAATACTCCAGAACAACGGTTGTTTTGATTTCCTCACGCAATGGATGCGTACACGCAGCAGTAAGCGTATGCTTGCTGCAATATCGGTGATGACATTTGTAATCTCGGCAAACCTCGACAACCTCACGACGACGGTGATGATGCTCACAATAATGCACGGCATAGTGGTGAACCACAGGCAGCGCATGATTTTCGGATGTGCCATAGTCATCTCGGCCAATTGCGGCGGTGCGCTCACGGTGATAGGCAGCCCTGTCGGACTCGTGTTGTGGAACATGGGCGCGATAACGGCCTCGCATTATTCCGCCTCGCTTGCCATACCGTGTCTGCTCGCATGGGCTGTTCCTGTGGCGTGGCTCAGCCGCAGCCTTCCCGAGCGCACGGAAATGGCGTGGGTTACACTGCCGTATCGTGGCGACGACACCAACCTTAACGTGTGGCAGCGTTTGCTTATGCTCTTTGTCGGAATAGGCGGGCTGTGGTTCATACCAACATTCCATAACATAACAAAGCTCAGTCCGTTCCTCGGCGCTTTGTGCGTCTTGGCGGTGCTGTGGATTGTCAATGAGGTGGTGAACCGCAAGCTTATGAACACCGACGAAATGATACAGCGCCGTATTCCCCGCGCGTTGCAGTACGGAGTGATACAGATGATACTGTTTGTGCTTGGGATAATGCTTGCTGTGGGAGTAGTCTGCGAAACCGGTGCCATGCGCCAGGCTTCGGAATTCATGGCGGACAATGTGCACAACCTCTTTCTTATAGGGGTGTTTACGGAAACGTTGAGCTGTGTGCTCGACAACTTTGCCACGGCGATGACCATGATTTCGTTGCAGGACACCGCCTACGGGATATTGGAGCAGGGCGTCATCGGGATGCCGTCTGCGGACACGGCATGCAATGGCAGCTATTGGAATGTGGTTGCTTTCGCATCGGCTGTTGGAGGCAATGTCCTCTGTACAGGTTCGATGAGCGGCCTGGCGCTGATGAAGATGGAGCGTATCCGCTTTGGCTGGTATTTCCGCAATGTGGGTTGGAAGACGCTCGTGGGCTCGGTGCTCGGTCTCGCAGTGTGTGCAATGTTCTGAAACGGGCATAAGGCGTAAGCTGAAAGGAAAATGAAATCTTGAAAAACATAACAAAACAATGGCAAGAATAAAGACAATAGGAATCTTGACTTCCGGTGGCGATGCTCCCGGAATGAATGCCGCCATACGTGCCGTGACGCGTGCCGGTATCTGTAACGGTTTTAACATCAAAGGAATTTATCGCGGATATGACGGTCTCATCCATGGCGAGATAGAGGACTTCACCACAGAGAATGTAAGTGGCATAATCATGTCGGGCGGAACAATACTGAAAACAGCACGCTCAAAGGAGTTTATGACTGATGAGGGCAAGGAGAAAGCCTATCAGACAATGGTGCAGAACGGCATTGATGCGCTCGTCGTTATAGGCGGCAACGGTTCGCTGACGGGTGCGATGGAGTTTGCCGGAAAATACGATATATGCTGCATAGGTCTGCCGGGAACAATCGACAACGACCTCTACGGCACTGATTCCACCATAGGCTACGACACGACACTCAACACCATCGTTGAATGTGTCGATCGCATACGTGACACGGCGCAGAGCCACGAACGCATCTTCTTTATAGAGGTGATGGGGCGTGATGCCGGATTTCTCGCGCAGAACTCGGCGATAGCGAGCGGTGCGGAAGCGGCGATCATCCCGGAGGACAGTACGGATGTCGATCAGTTGGCACGCTTCATGGAGCGCGGCATACGCAAGTCGAAGAAGAGTTGCATCGTACTCGTGTCGGAAAGTCCCAAGTGTGGTGCCATGTTCTATGCGGAACGTGTGCGCAAGGAATTCCCGCAATTTGATGTGCGCGTGTCTATCCTCGGACATTTGCAGCGTGGCGGACGCCCCAGTGCGCACGACCGTATCCTCGCGTCGCGTACAGGTGTGGGGGCGATAGAGGCCATCATGCAGGGACAGCGCAATGTGATGGTCGGCGTACGCAACAATGAGGTGGTGTACATACCGTTGAGCGAGGCAATCAGAAGTGACAAGCCTTTCGACAGAAAGCTTATAACAGTACTCGACGAATTGAGCATATAGACATTCAGGTGTTGTAAAACCTGAACCCGTTTCAATAGTCCGGGAACTTCGTTTGCGAGCGGACTGGTTGCAGGAACGGGAAACTTGAATAATAATTAAAAATGGATTAAAACTGTTTATTTTGGCGCAACAATGCAGAAAAATCTTTTTGTATAAAAAGAATGTTGTTATATTTGCACCACGAAAAAATAATATATAAACGTAAAGTTATATGGCACAAACCAATGGGCATATCTCGCAGATTATCGGTCCGGTAATCGATGTCTATTTCGACACGGCAGGACAGAAGGCAGAGGAAGTTTTGCCCAAAATACACGAAGCTCTGAAATTGCAGCGTCCTAACGGACAGGAGCTCATCATCGAAGTGCAGCAGCACATCGGAGAAGACACTGTGCGCTGTGTCGCAATGGACAATACCGACGGGCTGCAACGGGGACTGGAAGTCATTCCTACAGGCAATGCTATCCTTATGCCGGCAGGCGAGCAAATCAAGGGTCGGATGATGAACGTGATAGGCCAACCTATCGACGGCATGAGTCAGCTTGACATGAAAGGGGCTTACCCCATTCACCGTGAAGCCCCGAAGTTTGAAGAGCTCTCCACGCAAAAGGAAATGCTCGCAACGGGCATCAAGGTCATCGACCTTCTGGAGCCTTATATGAAAGGTGGAAAGATAGGTCTGTTCGGTGGTGCCGGTGTAGGCAAGACCGTGCTGATCATGGAACTCATCAACAACATCGCGAAGGGGCACAACGGCTACTCCGTGTTTGCCGGAGTGGGGGAGCGTACCCGTGAAGGCAACGACCTCATCCGCGACATGCTTGAGTCGGGCGTTATACGCTACGGCGAGAAGTTCAGGAAGGCTATGGAGGAAGGCAAGTGGGATCTTTCACTCGTCGATCCGGAAGAATTGAAGAAGAGTCAGGCCACACTTGTCTATGGACAGATGAACGAACCGCCCGGAGCACGCGCTTCCGTGGCTCTCTCCGGCCTTACCGTTGCCGAAGAGTTCCGCGACCACGGGGGCAAGGACGGCGAACCTGCTGACATCATGTTCTTCATAGACAACATTTTCCGCTTCACCCAGGCAGGTTCGGAGGTTTCGGCTTTGCTCGGGCGTATGCCTTCAGCCGTGGGTTATCAGCCTACATTGGCAAGCGAAATGGGACAGATGCAGGAGCGTATCACTTCGACAAAGAGAGGTTCCATCACATCGGTTCAGGCCGTTTATGTGCCTGCCGACGACTTGACCGACCCTGCACCGGCAACTACGTTTACCCACCTTGACGCCACTACCGAACTCTCGCGCAAGATTACAGAGCTTGGAATATACCCGGCTGTCGATCCGCTTGGTTCCACATCACGCATTCTTGACCCGCTTATCGTGGGCAAGGAGCATTATGATTGTGCACAGCGTGTGAAACAGATACTCCAGCGTTACAAGGAACTTCAGGACATTATCGCAATCCTCGGTATGGACGAGCTGTCCGATGAAGACAAGCTGACAGTGAACCGTGCCCGCCGTGTGCAGCGGTTCCTTTCGCAGCCGTTTGCCGTAGCCGAACAGTTTACAGGCATTCCCGGGGTCATGGTTTCCATTGAGGACACCATAAAGGGATTCAATATGATTCTTGACGGTGAGGTGGATAACCTGCCGGAGCAGGCGTTCCTTAATGTCGGTACAATAGAGGATGCCATTGCCAAGGGCAAGAAACTGCTTGAAGCAGCACAGGGATAAACGGTAAAACGCATTGATTATGGGTTTGTATCTGAAAATAGTTTCTCCGGAAAAGACGGTGTTCGACGGCGTGGTGGAGCGTGTTGTCGTTCCAGGCACAAGCGGCTCGTTTGAAATTCTCACGAACCATGCCCCTATCATATCTACCCTTGAAAGGGGAACTATTGTATTTCACGACTCTGAAGGCATGCACGAGGTAGAGACGACGGGCGGTTTCGTTGAAGTTCAAAAGAACAATATCAATATCTGTGTAGAACTTTAATAAGTTTGGTGACATGTTGGAAAAGAGGGAGATGGCAAAAGAATGCAGACACTTTATCGTGTGTTCGGTCGTAGCTGTGACTCTCCTGTCACTGTCGGTTCTGTCCTTGTCGCACTTTACGCATATTGACGGTCTCATTCCGCCTCTTGTCGTGAGTGCGGTCTTTGCTCTTGTGGTCGAGTCGGCAGATATGCTTGTCTGGCGTAAGGTCGCCCAAAAAGGAAGCGTTGATACGCTTGCCACATTTCTGTCGGCCGTGTCGGGATTTCGCATGCTGCTTGCATTGATAACGCTTGTCGGGTGCTACATTGCAGAGGGTCGCGATGCGATTATGAATTATCTGATGGTGTTCGCCGTGTTCTATCTTTGGCTCATCGTGCACCATACTGTGTTCTTCTCGCGCATGTCAAAATCCCACACTTGAGTGTGACAATGAAAATAAACAAATGACAATGAAACAAATAAGGTCATTATTGCTTCTTATGATATTGGCATTGATGCCAACACTCGCTTTTGCCGGTGAGGCGAAGTCGGGAGATGAGGATTTGAACATCTCAGAGATTGTTCTCGAGCACTTGTCGGATTCTTACGAATGGCACATCGCTTCATGCGGTGACAAGCACTGGAGCATTCCTTTGCCGATAATCGTCAGAAGTTCAAATACCGGCGAATGGACATTCTGTACTGTGCACAGTCTGCCTGAGAACTATTATTTTGACGCGGAACACCACGGCAACATCTATGAAAAGATGCCCGATGGCTCTACTGTCCGTCCGTTGGACTTGAGCATCACGAAAACTGTGGCTCAGATATGGATTGTCGTATTCGTACTGATAGCCGTCTTCCTCTATTGCGCACGTTGGTATAAGGGCAAGACCGAGAGCGACAAGGCTCCGGGAGGATTTGTCGGTGTCATGGAGATGTTGGTTATGACAATCTATGACGATGTGGTCAAGGCATCGATCGGCGAGAAAAACTTTAAGAAGTTTGCCCCTTATCTGCTTACGGTGTTCTTCTTCATCTTTACGACGAATCTCCTTGGATTGCTGCCAATCTTCCCCGGTGGTGCTAATGTGACGGGAAATATCAATGTGACGTTCTTTTTGGCACTGTGTACGATGATTGCCATCAACCTTTTTGGCAATAAGGAATATTGGAAAGACATTTTCTGGCCTCATGTGCCTCTCCTTTTAAAGGCTCCGGTGCCGTTGATGCCGGTAATTGAACTGTTCGGCGTATTCACCAAGCCTTTTGCACTTATGATACGTCTTTTTGCCAACATGATGGCAGGGCACGCGATTATATTGAGCTTCACTTGTGTGATATTCCTCGGATGGTCGATGGGAACAAGTATGGGTATCGGCTTGAACATAATGAGTGCGGTAATGTTGCTCTTTATGAATCTTCTTGAAGTGCTTGTGGCATTCGTGCAGGCGTATGTCTTTACATTGCTAAGTTCAGTGTTTATCGGTCTGGCGCAGAAGGAAGAAGGGGCGGAAGCCTGATGTCACCTGCAATCCGGATAAGGCAAGCCTCCAATGTCCGGGTGGGGATTTAAAAATGTAAATCATTAACAACTATAACAAATTAAAAATTAAGGAAACTATGATTATTTCATCACTTTTGGCTGCTGAGGGTCTGGCACAGCTGGGCTGCAGTCTCGGAGCAGGTATCGCAACTATTGGCGCAGGTCTTGGTATAGGTAAAATCGGTGGCAGTGCAATGGATGCCATCGCCCGTCAGCCGGAAGCTTCCGGTAAGATAATGACAAACATGATTCTTACTTCGGCTTTCATTGAGGGTTGTGCATTGTTCGCTATCGCTGCCTGTGCATTCCTTATCAAGTAGGAACAGGTTGTTGTCGTAAATCACAGCAAATGAGTTTTGATACATTACCACAAATATTGACTCCTAATCCGGGACTGCTCTTTTGGATGCTTTTGGCATTCTTGGTGGTGTTCTTTGTGTTGGCCCGCTATGGTTTTCCTGCCATATTGAATATGGTGGACAAGCGCAATCAATACATTAATGAGAATTTGCAGAAGGCACAAAAGGCTGCTTTGCAACTCGAGAACATCAAGCAGGAGAGCGAGTCGCTGCTTCAGGAGGCACGGGAGAAGCAGGCTTCCATACTGAAGGAAGCCGCTGCAACCCGTGATGCCATCGTGGCGAAAGCCCAGGAAAAGGCTCATGAAGAGGGCGCACGTATTCTTGCCGAAGCAAAGGCTGATATCGAGAATCAGAAACAGTTGGCCATCAATGAGATTCGTAAGCAAGTAGCCATGTTGAGTGTTGAGGTCTCAGAAAAGATCCTTCGCAAGAAACTCGGCGCAGACGACGCACAGATGGATTATATTAATGGAATACTTGATGAGGTCGTGGCCTCTTCAAATAAGTTGAATTGATTATGGATTTAGGATTAATATCGGTCAGATATGCGAGAGCCTTGCTTAAGGCCGGCATTGAAGCGAAGCAGTCTGAAAAAGTTTATGACGACATGATTTCCATTGCGGAGAGCTATGTCAAACTGCCCCAGCTGCGAACCACCATAGATAATCCCATGCTCTCGCGGCAACAAAAGGAAAAATTGCTTGTAGCGGCCGCTGCCGGAACTACATGCAAGCTTACCAATACGTTCATTGCTCTTGTCCTTAAAGAAGGGCGTGAGAGTATAATGCAATTCATTGCCAATTCATTTATTACTCTTTACAGGAAGCATAATAATCTCATTCGTGCCAAACTGACAACGGCAACGGCCTTGAATTCCGCTACGGAATCAAGGCTGAGGCAGTTGGTGGAAAGCAAGACAAACGGCACTGTTGAGTTCAAGACAGAAATAGAGCCAGACATTATAGGCGGCTTCGTGCTTGAATACGACACCTATAGAATGGATGCAAGTGTCAAATCACAGCTCAATGCCGTTTTGTCCAATCTTATTTAATTTAAACAAAACTTTATATGTCAGATAAAATTAAACCAAGCGAAGTGTCACAAGTGCTTCTCGAACAACTGCAAGGCATAAAAACCGGACAGCAGTTCAACGAGGTGGGCAGTGTGCTCGAAGTGAGCGATGGCGTAGCGCGAATTTACGGATTGCGTAATGCCGAGGCTAACGAACTCCTTGAATTCGAGAACGGCACAATGGCAATCGTGATGAACCTTGAAGAGGATAATGTCGGTTGTGTGCTTCTTGGTTCGACAGATGGTATTAAGGAAGGCATGATTGTCAAACGCACCAAGCGTATCGCGTCTATTCTTGTGAACGACAATATGCTTGGACGCGTCATCAATCCTCTTGGACAGGCTATTGACGGAAAGGGTGATATCGACCTTGCCGGGGCTTTTGAAATGCCGCTTGACAGAAAGGCACCAGGCGTAATCTATCGCCAACCGGTGAAGGAACCTTTGCAGACAGGACTGAAATCAGTTGATTCAATGATACCTATCGGTCGCGGACAGCGTGAGCTTATCATCGGCGACCGTCAGACAGGAAAGACAGCCATTACCGTTGATACCATCATCAATCAGAAGAGCTTTTACGAAGCGGGCAAACCTGTATATTGCATTTATGTGGCGATAGGGCAGAAGGCCTCTACTGTTGCGGCTCTTGTTGAAAATCTGAAGCAGCATGGTGCGATGCCTTATACTATTGTTGTGGCTGCAACCGCTGCCGATCCTGCTGCTATGCAGTATTATGCACCATTTGCAGGAGCTGCCATCGGCGAGTATTTCCGCGACCGCGGATATTCTGCTCTTGTCGTTTATGACGACCTTTCAAAGCAGGCCGTTGCCTATCGTGAGGTGTCGTTGATTCTTCGTCGCCCGTCAGGACGTGAAGCTTATCCGGGTGATGTGTTCTATCTGCACAGCCGTTTGCTTGAACGTGCCGCCCGTATCAACGACCAACAGGAAGTGGCCGAGCAGATGAACGACCTTCCGGAATGTATGAAGGGGCATGTAAAAGGCGGCGGCTCGCTTACGGCTCTTCCTATCATTGAGACACAGGCTGGCGATGTTTCCGCTTATATCCCTACCAATGTTATTTCCATTACCGACGGTCAGATTTACCTTGAAAGCGATCTCTTCAACCAAGGCTTCCGTCCGGCTGTCAATGTCGGTATTTCCGTGTCCCGTGTGGGAGGCTCTGCCCAAATCAAGAGTATGAAGAAGGTCGCCGGAACATTAAAGATAGATATGGCCCAGTACCGTGAACTGGAGTCCTTCTCGAAGTTCTCAAGTGACATGGATGCCGTAACAGCTATGACAATTGACCGTGGCCGCAAGAACAACCAGCTCCTCATCCAGCCTCAATACAGTCCTATGCCTGTAGGCGAGCAGGTCGCCATCATCTATTGTGGAACACATGGTCTTATGCACGATGTGCCGGTGGAAAAGGTGCGTGAGTGTCAGGATGCGTTCTTTGAAAAGATGCGCTCCATGCACAGTGATGTCATAGAGGCTCTTGGAAATGGAAAGATTGACGAGACATTGACTGCCGTTATCGAACAGACAATGGCTGACATTGCCGGTCAGTACAAAAAATAAAAGCTTATGTCGTCGCTCAAAGAGATAAAGAACAGAATAACTTCGGTCAATAGCACCCGTAAGATTACGAGTGCAATGAAGATGGTGGCATCGTCAAAGTTGCATCACGCCCAAGTGATGATAGAGAACATGCTGCCTTACGAGACTATGCTTGAACACATCCTCAAGACATTCCTCGCTTCTGAAACCGATGCCCGCACGATATTCAATGTGGAGCGTCCGGTCAAGCGTGTGGCTCTGGTGGTGTTTTCATCAAACGGCAGTCTGTGTGGAGGCTTCAATTCCAATGTCATAAAGTTGTTGCAGCATATTGTCGAAGAGTATTCTGAATTGGGCAAAGACAACATCATTGTCTATCCTATCGGACATAAGGTTGCAGAGAAGGCGGTTAAGATGGGATTGCGTGTGGCTGGCGATTTCACAGGGCTTGCCGACAAGCCTAATGTGAAAGGGTGCATTGATATAGCCCGTGATTTGGGCAGACAGTTTGCCGATGGAGACATTGATCGGGTCGATATGGTTTACCATCATTTCAAGAGCGCAGGCTCGCAAATTCTCACAAGAAAGACGTTCTTGCCCATTGATATTACGGAAGAGCTTAATCGCGACCATGAACGTGATTTGAAATCTGTCGCAACATCGAAGGAGGCACAGGAATATCTGCGCCGTAAGGGGCAGGAATCAGAAAGAAAGAGTGAGGATGTACGCCCGCTTAACGACAACTTCATAGTAGAGCCAGACATGAAATCGGTTCTCTCTCATCTTATTCCCAAGTATTTGCATCTTATGCTCTATACGGCATTGCTTGACAGTATCGCAAGTGAACATGCCGCACGCATGGTTGCCATGCAGACAGCGACCGACAATGCCGATGAGCTGTTGCGCGATCTCAACCTGCAATACAACAAGAGCCGTCAGCAGGCTATCACGAATGAACTTCTGGACATTGTGGGAGGAAGTGTCAATAATTAATGTGTTTGACGCTTTCTTCCTGAATGTCACACTTTAAATACACTGAAAAAACGGTTCACCCGATAAAGTCTTTGATATGGACTTTATCGGGTGAACTTGAAAAATACGGGAATGTCATAAGTTTCTGTAATCCTTACCTCCGGAAAGTTGCGAGGCATCAATAAACCCTTATCTTGTCGCCTACCTTTATTTCATAGTCCGGAGTCATGCCGTTTTTGTCGTAAAGGCTCTTGAGTCTTACTCCATACAACTGTGCTATCGAGTACATGCTTTCACCGCTTCTTACCGTGTGAGGAGTGTGCTTGTATTTCTTTTCAGCCTTGTTTCTTTTCTTCTTCAGGTATATGATGTCTCCTTGCGACAGGATGTCTTTCTTGTTCCGTTCATTATATTTTGCCAGTTTGCGGCTTGAAATCCCCACTTCCTTGCTTAGCGACTTGAATGTGTCGCCTGTTTTTGCAATGAGATAATAGTTCTTGTTGTATGCCTTTATCTGATGCAGACTTCCGTCAGATGCCCGTTTGTCGGCAGACACGTGGTTTGCCATGAATTTGTCATAGCTCGTAGCTCCGTCGTACTTATGCAGTCCGTACAACTCTATTATCTGTATCAGTGTGTTGGCATATTGTGGATTTGTGGCATATCCGCATGCTTTCAGTCCCCGTGCCCATCCCTTATAGTCGGTTCTTGGCATTGTGAACAGTCGGGCATATCGGGATTGCTTTGCCAGAAAACGGCTGTGGTCTTCGTAACTTTCCTTGACATTGTTGTATGCACGAAAGCATTCGTTGTCTTCGTCGTCATCATGATACATCTTCCTGCCTGACCAGCCGTGGCATTTTATTCCGAAATGGTTGTTGCCGTTTCGGGCGAGTTCGCTGCGTCCGGCACCGCTTTCAAGCAGACCTTGGGCGAGGGTGATGCTTGCCGGTATGTTGTAGTGCAGCATTTGTTCTATTGCAAGATCCTTGTATTGATTGATGTACGACTGGTAAGCCGAGTTCCACTTCATCTGTGCCATTGTCGTTAATGGTACAAGGAGGAACAGTACGACGATATTTTTAATTTTGGAAATTGCGGAATCGCCCATGCTTGTCGTTATATTTTTTTACTCTGCCACTTTCACCATGTTCAGCTCTGTAATCCTTCCGTCCGGATTTACCTTTGCACTGATGCGGAAATTGGATGTAGTTGTCTTGTTGTCTGTATGCTGGACGCTTTGTGTGGCGGTGAATGTCACGGAGTACTCGTACTGTTGGTCGCCTATTTCCTTCTTTTCGATGGCATAGTTGGCTGACGGTTGCCACACCATCGATGCGACATCGCTTTTGTACAGTTTGTGCATGAATGTCACCACATCGCTGCGTGTCGCATCGCTCTTGCCCAAGAACGAGGTCAGCAACGGGTTTACAGTGCTTGTGAGGGCATCCTCGTCCTTTGTGTTTATGCTGTGGAAGAAGCTGGAGAAAAGGCTGTTCAGCATTATTTTCTCTTCCGGTTGCACAGTCATTGTGTTCAAAACTTTCAGCTTGTTGCTTGCCTCTTCCACATAGTCACCGTCCTGATGCATGTCGAGATAGCTTTCCATTGCTTCCACCGTGTTGGTCTCACATGCCGAAGCCCAGTCCATGGAGTCTATCTTGTGCAGGGCAATAGCTTTGAACGGCGTGTCGGGGTGAGTGTCAATGTATTGCTGTAAGGCCGACCTTGAACCGCTGATCACAGCGTTCGTCCATTCCTGGTCGGCACGTTGCAGTATTGCCAAATGTGCTTCGATAGAGTCGCGGTGCTGTTCCGGAGCATTGGTATAATTGGCAAGATAGTCTTGCAGCACCTGTGTGTTGTTGCTTGTCATGGCATATTCGTATGCGGCATTCTCCTTGTCGCTTTCCGAGCTTTTCACCATCCACAGACACAATATGCCTATTACGGCAACAACGGCAAGCGAAATGATGAGTATTGTCTTGTTGTTGCGTTTGGCGTGTGCCTTGTTCTCGTTTTTGTTATCGGGTCGTGGCACCCTTTCTGTCTGTGGTTGCCGCAGTGTCAAGTGGTGACAATTCGGACATTCTTTTGATTCGGAGAAATAAGTCTGTCCACATTCAGGACAGGTGATTGTCTTCCCAGCTATTGCCACTCCGCATGAAGGACAGTATGGAGCCTTGTCGCTTATTTCATGGCCGCACTCCGGACATTTGATTATTGCCATAGTATTCTGTTTTTTCTTTTGTATGTATAATTTTAACGGTGCCTGTATCTTATTTCCCTAAGGCTGTGGTTGCCCATGAACCGGCTCTTGTCCACATATCCGTTCACGCCGTTTATATATCCTTTACCCGTATATTGCCATATTATGAAGTCCTTGTCGTCGTTGAGGATGGGTTCTTGTGGCGTGTATTGGGCAATCATGAGCTTGTAGTCGCCGAGTTTGCCGCAAAGGTAACGGTTGTAGAAGTTAGTGCCGGTGTAGAGCAGCGGTTTCTGCTTGTAGACTCCCTCCACCATATCGAGGAATTTGAACAGTGAGTCGCAAAAAGCTTCTGTCGAAAGCCCGCCTTTTGTCTCAATGTCAATCATCGGTATGAGGTCCTGTTGCCCGGGTCGGCATTGCGCCATGAAGTTGCCGAGCTGTTTTGCCAACTCTGTCTTTGGACGGAAAAAATGGTAAGAACCCACTTTTATTCCGTATTTGTGGGCAAGCTCAATGTTCTGTTCGTACATGTGGTCTATCCTGTCCCCGCCTTCCGTGGCTTTCAGATAAACATATGCCATCTTCGTGTTTTCGCCCACCGCTTCCCAAAACACTTCGCCTTGGTAATGGCTCATGTCTATGCCGTGTATGTGTGTGCAGGTGTCCTCGCATTGCGTGAATGCGTCCTGTGCGTAAATTGACTGTGATATAAATAATGAAAGTAATGATATAATAAATATGTGCAAATTCTTAACCATACTGCAAATTTAGGTAAAAAAAATGAAACCGACTTACTGATGCCGTTCCAAAACGAGTTTTTTAACCGACATTATATGAGTATAGAGTCAACCAGCAAGTGCAAAATTAGGAATAAACTTTGAAGAACATTTCTT
>CAVBVK010000042.1:0-15554 GCA_963599085.1 bacterium
TACTTGAACTGACTGTATCGGAAGCAATAGAATTCTTCGGACAGCACGGGGAAAAAGCTATTACGAACCGTCTTAAACCGCTTGAGGATGTGGGCTTGGGATATATAAAACTTGGTCAAAGTTCATCAACTCTATCCGGAGGGGAGAACCAACGCGTCAAACTGGCTTACTTTATAGGTCAGGAACGTCAGGAACCAACCCTTTTTATCTTTGACGAGCCCACTACCGGACTGCATTTCCACGATATACACAGATTGTTAGGTGCATTCAATGCCCTCATAGAGAAAGGCCATTCCGTAATCGTAATCGAGCATAACATGGATATTATAAAATGCGGAGACTACATCATAGACCTTGGGCCCGAAGGCGGAGACAAAGGCGGCACCGTGATATGTTGCGGGACACCGGAAGCCATAATGGCTTGCGAGAAAAGCATAACCGGCAAATATCTGAAAGAAAAGATGTTTTCACACACATCAAACAAATAACTCTCCGTCATCTGCGTCGGTATGATTTGGCAACAACGTTTTGGAAATCTATGAACAAAGAGCTCTCCATATTGATTCCTGTATATAATGATGTCTGCACATCGCTTGTACTTCGTCTCACTGCGATTGCGCAAGCGACAGAAAGACTCGTATATGAAATAATTGTTGCCGATGACGGTTCTACTGACAGCGTAAAAACTGCCCTTAACGAACCAATTGCCGCACTTCCAAATTGCAGGTTCATCAAGCGCAACAAGAATGCCGGGCGTGCCGCCATCCGTAATTTTCTTGCGAAGGAGGCCCATTATGACTGGCTGCTGTTCCTCGACTGCGATGTGGTCATCCCTGACTTGCATTTTATCTCCAATTATTTCGACGCCCTCTCTACATGCAAAGTGATATGTGGCGGACTTGGAATTGGCGGTGACACTGGTGCCATTCGCAATAAATTACGCTATATATATGAAAAGGCGAACGAACGCAAACAAACGGCCGAATGCCGCAACAAACGGCCATACAAGTCATTCCGTACCACAAATTTCTTTATAGAGAAAGCTACAATGCTGCAACATCCATTCGATGAAAGCATCAGGACCTATGGGTATGAGGATGTGATGTTCGGCAAGGAATTGCAGGAAAACGGCATCAGACTGCTTCATATCGACAATAAAGTGGAATACACTGAATATGAAGACAATGCCACATACCTGAGAAAGACCGAAGAAGCCATGTGTACGCTTTACAGTTTGCGAAACAGTCTTGCCCCTTATTCCTTCTTGATTTCACTGCAAGAAAAGATACACTCATGGCATTTGGCAAGCATTACCAATGCCTGTTTTCGCCTTTTCAGGAAGTTGTGGCGCAAGAATTTGCTGTCACAACGCCCCTTTCTCCTAATATACAACCTTTACAGACTCTGCTATTACAACAGCCTTTGCGTGCAATCACGATGATGCGATAACGTTTCCTTCATGCCAGTTCGTAGAAACCGTCAGGCACTCTACGCTTCAACGCATCAAGCAGCACATCCTTGCCAACTTCAATGCCACTTTCATGCAGCAACTGCATGATGCTCTTCCGTGCCAGTTCCGGATGATTGTTTTCCTCACTTAAATGACAAAGCCAGACATGGCGCAGATTTGCTGAGAAGTTTTCAATCAGAGCCTGTGCGCATTTTGCATTGCTCAAATGCCCCGTTCCGCTTTTTATACGCTCTTTAAGATAGCGCGGATATGGCCCCACTTCAAGCATTTCATCATCGAAGTTAGCCTCTATCACCAAGTAATTTGCCTCCCGAACCATAGTCTTCATTTCATCGGTGAGATGGCCGACATCCGTCATTATGCAAAACACCACACCATCGTAATCAATCTTGTAGCCAACATTCTCGTTACTGTCATGCGGGACAAGGAAAGGCGTAATGCGCATACCGTCCAAAACAAACGGTTGCCCTTTCTTTATCACTACCCTCCGATCCTTTTCCACTTTGCACCGCACGCTGTAATTGCGGTCAATTCCTGAATGCACCAACTCAGTTGCATACACTGGTATCTTGAATTTTCCGCTAATAGCCCCTACTGACTTCACATGGTCGGCATGGTCGTGTGTAATAAGTATATTGTGTAAATCGGTTACAGAAAGTCCATATTCAGAAAAGTTTTTCCGTAGCGTGCGCAAGCCCACGCCGACATCAATCATTATTCCACCTTTTTCTGTCAATATGTAATAGCAGTTGCCGCTGCTTCCGCTTCCGAACGATATAAATTTCAACATCTGAAAAATCAATTTTAATACAAAATTATTAATTCCGCATGGATAATCCAAGGGTTTTAACTACTTTTGCATACCCACAAATGCAACGAGAAAACAAAGCAGTATAAATCATGCTGAAAATCAACCCTCCCGCATCTTTCTTCAGAAATGTCGGCATAAGCATGGCCGCAATGCTTGCATTGATCGCGTGTTCTACCAAGGAAACAGAAAAGATAGAACAGAAAGCTATCGCTTTTGCATCCGCATATTACAACTTCCGTTTCAATAACGCACTCGCCCTGTGCACCCAAGAGTCAGAAAAGTGGATAAGGTTTCATGCCTCCAATGTGCGGCAAACCGACATTGACACATACAACAATATGCCGGATTCGGCACAATGCGCCATCGCAGAAGTGTCACTCGACGACGACAGCACTGCCATTGTCCTTGTGGATGTCCGTAACTATGTACTGACCGACTCGATATACCGCAAAGGGGAAATCGGCCGCAATGCTCAGGTGAAACTCAAGATGAAAAAGAAAGCAGGTAAATGGCGGGTATGCCTTGATTCTATGCCCAATGCGATCGAAATACGCTGAATACCAAGCATTTTAGAGTACTCCCTCAGAAAAGTAATCAACGCATCCATCGCAGGCCTTTCATCATCACATAAACAACGACCGGAGCACCCACCAACGGTGTGACGACATTCACTGGAATTACGATTCCACTCCAAGGCGATGTACAGAAATAATTGCACAACAGAGCCACAAGTGCACCAACAGCCATTGCCGACGGCAACAGCACCCGGTAGTCGTCAGAACCCAAAAACATCCTTGCTATATGCGGGACAGCAAGGCCTATAAATGACACCGGCCCACAAAAGGCTGTCGTGGCGGCTGTGAGCAGACCTGTAACAACAAGCACACGGTTGCGCAAAGACACTATACGCACTCCAAGGCTCTCGGCATACTGCTCGCCAAGGACAAGCACATTGAGCTGTTTCACCATAAACACGGAAGCCACAAGTCCCGCTACCGTCACCGAACAGAATATGGGCAGACGCGAAACGGATACATTGCCAAATGAGCCCAAGCCCCATGCCATAAAAGCACGGATACCGTCATCGGACGAAAGGAAATTGAGCAAAGCTATGGCCGAGGAAGCCACATAACCGAAGATTATGCCGGCAACAAGCAGGGCGGAACTACTGCGGATGACCGTAGAAAGCAAATACATGACGAAAGCCATGGCGAAAGCTCCTGCAAAAGCCGCGACAAGCACAGCAAAGTAGCCTTCAACGCTCAGCGCACCCAGCATGATGCCTCCATCAAGCAACAGCATCACAAGTGCCACACCCAAGCCCGCACCGCTACTTATGCCGAGAAGCGAACTGTCAGCAAGCGGATTATGAAAAATAGTCTGAAGCATCAGACCACAAACGGCAAGCGCACTGCCGCACAGAAGGGCTGTAACAGTCTGCGGCAGACGCAGGTTAAGAATAATGAAACGCACGCTTTCATCCACCCCGACATCGTTCCCCGTGAGCACGCCGAGTGTCTGTTCAAGCGGAACATCAACGGCTCCAGACAGGAGATTCAACATGAAAAGGATTGCTATGGTTACGGCAAGGATTCCCCAAAAGACTGCTTTTCTTCTCATAGAACATCGGCATATATGAAAAAATGCCATTTGACATAACGGCAAATAGCATTTTTATCCGTATAATTGACAACGGATACCAAATGATTTCCGTTAGATCTTCAAAGTCTTCAGTATCTCGCTCATCTTCTGCACTGTAGTGATGCGCGTCGGGACAAGAGGCAGACGCAAGACATTCTCTATAAAGCCCATCTCATGCAGCAAAGCTTTCACACCCGCGGGGTTGCCATCGATAAACAGCAACTTGTAAAGTTCCGTAAACTTGTGGTGTATGTTTCTTGCCGCCTCATACTCGCCCTTGAATTCAAGGCGTATCATGCGGGAGAACTCCTTGGGCAAAGCATTCCCGATGACAGAAATGACTCCCGCCGCACCACTTGCCACCATTGAGAAAGTGAGGGCGTCATCGCCGCTTATGACATCAAAGCCGTCAGGCTTATTCTTTATTATCTCGTCCACTTGTTCAAGATTGCCGCTTGCCTCCTTTATTGCCACGATATTTTCACAATCGTTTGCAAGACGCACGGTGGTCTCAGGCTTCAAGTTTACGCCTGTCCGGCCTGGAACATTATACAAGGCCAAAGGCAGGGGGCTTGCATTGGCTATGGCTTTAAAGTGCTGGTAAAGGCCTTCTTGGGAAGGCTTGTTGTAATAAGGGCAAACGCTGAGGATAGCGGAAATCCCGCGCCAGTCGGTAGTGCGTATTTCTTCAATTACAGCTGCCGTGTTGTTGCCTCCGCATCCCATGAGTACCGGAATGCGGCCTCTGTTGGTTTCCACTACAAGATCTTTGATTTTCACTTTCTCTTCTTTCGACAGACAGGGAGTCTCTCCAGTTGTCGCCAATATGCAGAGAAAATCGGCTCCGTTCTGTACCTGATATTCAACCAGACGCACAAGAGCCTTGTAGTCCACTTCTCCGTCAGGTGTGAATGGTGTTATCAGGGCAATTCCCAATCCTCTCAGTATGTTATGTGCCATATTATGAAACTCTAAACGTAATATGCCTTTAAGCATTATTTTGTTTACGCTACAAAGTTAATTATTTTAATTGGAAACTTAAAGACCATTGTTCAAAAAAAAACTATCATTCACCTGTCATTTCCCTACCGGCTTCCAAAATACAAGAACAGCATGCCAAGCAGCACCAGTAGCATGTCGACGAACTTGGCTTTGAGATTTTTTTCATGGAAAATCACGGCACCACAAAGGAAACTCACAATGACACTTCCACGGCGTACCATGGAGACTATGGAAATCATTGCGCCGGGAAGACTCAATGCATAGAAATAGACGAAGTCGGCAATGCTAAGAAAGACGCTTATCAAGATTATGCTCCAACGCCATTCAAAAGGCATGCTGCGGTGGCGTGCTGGCCACCATATCAGAATAACCGTTATGCCCATAAACAAGCACTGGTATAGGTTGTACCAGCTTTGCACCAGCATACGGCTTAACCCCACTCCCCCATTTCCCACCGGTGCCATCAGGTACTTGTCGTACAGTCCGCTTATGGCACCGAGAACTGCCGCCAAAAGAAGAAAGAACACCCAACGGTTGTGCTTGAAATCCACACCCTCCTTCTTGCCGTTCCGACTGAGAAGAAAGAACGACACGACTGCAAAAAATACGCCTGTCCATTGCCATACATTGAGATGTTCGCCAAAGAAAAGCATGGCTCCCATCAGCACCATGACAGGGCGCGTGGCATTGACAGGGCCGACAATGGTAATGGGAAGGTTCTTCATCGCAAAATAACCGAATGCCCACGATGAAAGGACTATGACACTTTTCAGAAGTATGTACTTGTGACTCGCCCATCCTGCCATCGGCACTATGAACTGAGTGCCTTCAAGCACATCAGTAAAGGAGGAAAGAAGGATGAACGGAAGAAACAGCAGGGAACATACAAGCGTGTTCAGGAACAGGACAGGCAGCACTGCATTGCCCGACAGCGCCTTCTTCTTGCACACATCATAAAATCCCAGCAACGCCGCTGAGAGGAATGCCAACAATAACCACATAACACACAGTTTTAAACATCAATGCCGATGCATTACATTTTCCTAATACTCCACTTCCTCAAGAAAGAGGGCATGGGCAGGCATACTCTCGCCCGCCGACGAACGACAGCTCTGCGAAACGATGCTGTCGAACTCGTCAAGCGTCACCCTGTGCCGACCCACATCAATAAGGGTGCCAACGACAGCACGCACCATATTCCGCAGAAAACGGTTGGCGGAAATACGGAAATGCCAACTGTCACAGTTGTCCCTTACCCATACAGCCTCCGTAACATCGCATAATGTTGTCTTGGCATCAGTATGGCTTTTGCAGAACGAGCCGAAATCGCTGATTTCAAGCAAATGTGACGCGGCTTCGTTCATGGCTTCAAAATCAAGATGGTAATGAAGTTCGCACGAATACTTACGGAGAAACGGATTCTTGCAGGTGTGTATATAATAATGGTATGTACGTTTTTTGGCACTGAAACGCGCATGCATATCGGCGGGCACCGACTCAACACCGGACACGGAAATGTCGCAGGGCAGAATTCTGTTCAACCTGTAAGCCAACTGCCGACAGTCGAACTCGCCGTCAAACTCAAAATGAGCCACCATTTTCCTTGCATGCACTCCTGCGTCAGTGCGCCCTGCACCAACGACAGTTACGGCACGGGACAACAGCTTGGACAAGGCGTTCTGCAACTCTTCCTGCACAGAATTGCCATTGGGCTGCATCTGCCAACCGTGATAATTGGTGCCGTCGTAACAACAGTGTATGAAAAATCTATTCATTCCCGGACTTTGCTTTCATTCGGTTTCCATGATGAAACAACTGGCGATGAAACTTCTCCTCCGCACGGATGACCATATAGACCTTTGATGGAGACAGGAATTTCATAAATTTCCTATGGTATTTATGCTGCAACTCCTTCATTGCGATATCGTTTTCGTCGTGCTTGGCAATGGCTTCTGCACAAGCCTTGTCATCACTCGTATCGATGTGACGGAAATAGCGGTCCTGACAGAAATATGCCATCTGCTTCTTGCGCATATCATGATATACGGGAAAGAAGCGAGCCGCCTCATTGGGAGTAAGCCGTGCCTCCACCGCTATGAACTGTTCGAGTTCCGCCTCAAACCTGACGGGGTCAAATCCGCCCTTTCCCTGCGCCCTTACGCTCAGGGAAACAACGGACAGGAACATTATGAATGTTATGATCTTTTTCAAAGCCATCATGTTTTAATAGTTGGAAACCAGTGCGTAAATATCTTCATTGTCAAGCATCGTGTAGTCGGCAACGCAGTCTATTGAACTGTCGGCAACGTTTTCGTGCATTGCCGAATGGCTCGCGACAATAACCGATTTTGATGATTTTACGGCAAAAAATGCCGTTGCCCCCACTACCATCAGACACAGACAGGCAGCCACAGCAATGGCAACACGATAGCGCAACAATGGTGTTACGGCTGCTACGGCAGACAATTCAGAGGGAAGTTTCTCCGAAATCCGCTCCGACAAACTCTCGAAATAGGTGGAGGGAAGCGTGAAGGGTTGCTTCTTTCCGCATCTCTTCTTTATATATAACTCATCAGATCTCATAATTTCTCGTTTCTTTATTATTTGACAACTTTTTCTCCAAAAGGTTTAATCCATTGTTTTCAAGTATTCTGAAATCTTACCCACCGCAATATGGTAGCTTGCTTTCAGGGCACCTTCTGTAGTTCCAAGGATTTTGCTTATCTCCGAATATTTCATTCCGTCGTAGTAGCGCAGATTGAAAACGACCCGTTGCACATCGGGAAGCCGCGCTATTGCTTCCTGCAACAAGGCCTGAATACGGTCGCCGTCAAAATACTCGTCAGCCAACAGCCTGTTCGCCACGGACACATTTTCATCGGCATTCACCGCCTGAAATTTCTTCTGTCTGCGCAGAAAATCAAGCGATTCGTTTATAGCAATGCGGTAGAGCCATGTAGAAACCTTCGATTTGTTCTGGAAATTTTCAAAGTTGTTCCAGGCCTTTACAAAGACATTCTGCAACACATCGTCGGCATCATCATGGTTGAGCACAATACGGCGTATCTTCCAATACAGCGTCTCACTGTACCGGGCGACAATCATCGTGAATTCCTTTCTTCTGTCTGTTTTTGCCTTGAACATCTTTCACATACGGTTATCGCATGAAACTTTTTATACCGTCAAGTATAACGGCATCATAGCCATATATGTCCGGAAACTCGACAAGCCGCCCGTGACTGTCAGGGTATAATGTGTAATAGGCAATGAAAATCGGTATTTCCGGATTCACAGTCTGACTTCCCTGCATCTTTTTACGGTTGACCTGCCCGCCATTGCCCTCGTCACCGCATGGCATGGTGTCATACTCCGCCGTCATGGAGTACTTCATTCTGTTGATAAGCCTCTCATCTTTGTTGTCCAGCAAGAACACCGCCAACTCAAAGGGTTTTTCCACACGGACACATCCATGCGAAACAGCTCTGTTCCTATGCGAAAAGGCTCCGACATTGGATGTGTCGTGCAAATATATGGAGAAGTCGTTGTCGAAGCGGAATATCACACGCCCAAGCGCATTCCCCCTGCCACCACGCTGAATTACCATATAGTCGTTGCTGCAAAGCATGTCTCCCGTAGCAGCGGAGGGGTTGATTGTCTTTCCCGTCTTACGCTCCCGTATGAAATAATTGTGGCTGTCAAAATAAGCGTTATCACCTGCATGCTGGAGTACTGACTTCCTTATTATGCTCTTTGGAATAATCCACCGCGGATTGAAATCCATACGTTTTATGTAGCTGGTGAGCACTGGTGTCTTCGTCTCAAGGCGTCCACAGCATATACGCATGTCAAGAACCTGGGTTTCATCAACAGCTTGCAAAGACAATGACGGGATATTCACCCATACATATTTCCCAAACTGATGCGGATAGGCACCCTGATCCCAACGGCAACGCTCCATGTTGCACATCAGTTTCAGGCGACCCGTCTGCGATTTTTCCTTTCCCAACGCTTTCAGAAGAGTGTAATATACAGGATTTGAAGGCTTCGATTCTGCCAGAAACGATGCCACACTGTCATCGTAATGCATCGTTTGCAAGGCTTTTTCAATGAAAGTTCCGTCAGCGGTATTGAGTTTCACGCCATACAACGGGCGAAACCTCGCATGCACGGATGTACTGTCCAGCACATCAAGGCGGTTGAAGACCTTATGCGGGTTCATAAAGCCGAATCTCTGCCCTATGCAGTATCGGAGAAAGGCTTTCGTGAGACTGTATTCCAGACGAGCCGACACAAGGCTCGCACTTGCATCTTTAAAATCAAGAGTTCTCAACGCTTGCAAATCCTGCATTATTTGAGTATAGCCGAAACATTCGCGTTCAAAGCCCATCCCGTCCACCTTTCCAATATATGCAAGCACGCAGTCGGCTTTCCCGGAAACGCCCGTCTGCGTGACCCACAGAGGCTGTCCGCCGTTAAGATAGTAGCGCCTTGCAAAAACATCCATTGCCGAAAGATCTTTGTCTGCAAGAACGACATGTTTAAGATTTTCAGCGAAAGATACCGCACCGACAGTATAACCAGGTTCCACGAGATTAGCAAAGGAATCCAAAGAAACTGGGATGTTCTTCTGTTTCTCATTACATGAAACAAAAGAACACCCCAAAAACATAAAAAACAATATTTGTTTTATGCGGGCCAATGTTATTTGCTTATGACAATTTTGCGCACCACCTTACCCACTTGTACTATATAGCATCCTTTCGGAAGGTTGAAGTCGTAGCGTTTGTCGTTGCCGTCCACCTTCACCTTCACTATACAGTCGCCTGTGATTTTATAGACAGTCATCGTCATTCCGTTCCCTCCGGTGACATGGATGGCCGATTCCACAACCGAAATCGTCACTGTCTGAAGCTCGGTGTCTATCATCTCTATCTCCGGTCTTGCACTTACAGAAACAGTGGCGAAGCCCAGCATCAGCACGGAAAACAACATTGAAAGTATAAATTTTGCCATAATTCACGGTTTTATATAGGCAAAAATACAATTTTTCGATGAGACAGTACCGTATTCTCCCTTATTCCAAAGCAATATTAACATGAATTAACTACACATCTATCACCATGCCTTCATTACTCAAACGGGAATTGGGAAAAATGGCAAGCGCTTCGTCAAGTATCTGCTTCTCGTCCTCGTACTTCGCGCTGTAATGCCCGAGCAGCAACTGCCCTACCCCTGCATCCCTTGCCACCTGTGCCGCCTGTGCCGCAGTGCTGTGGCAATACATGTTCGCCCTTTCCATGTCCACGGAAAGATATGTGGACTCATGGTAGAGAGTGGAGACATCTTTAAGAATACGGTGCAGGCTGGGAATGTACTTCGTGTCGCTGCAATAGGCGTAGCTGCGCGGCGGGTCGGCAGGACGCACAAGGCGGCTGTTGGGTATGGTGCGCCCCTCTTCGTCCTCCCAGTCGGCTCCGTTCTTTATGTTGTTTATCTGCGACACGGGAATTTTGTAGAATTCTATCATGTCGCGACGGATATGCGGAAGCGTGGGTTTCTCACGAAAAAGAAATCCCGAACAAGGCAAACGATGCTTCAACGGTATGCTTTCCACGGTCAAGCTCCTGTCTTCATAAATCACTTGATGCCTTGTTGTGTCTATTGGATGGAACACCACTTCATAATCCATTGATGCACAAAAAGTATTGATGAGGTTCTCAAGTATGGGTTGAAGCCCTGCCGGGCCATATACGGCAAGCGGTGCAGTGCGCCCAAGAAGGTTGAATGTGGAAATCATACCTATCAGTCCGAAGCAATGGTCGCCATGAATGTGTGAGATAAAGACAGTGTTGAGCCGGGTAAAGCGGATTTTCGAACGCCTGAGACATACCTGCGTGCCTTCTCCACAATCCACCATAAACTGCTTCTCCCGTATCTCCACCACCTGCGACGAAGCATTGTGGCGCATCGTAGGTAGAGCACAGCCACACCCAAGGATATGCACTCTGAAAGGCTCCATGTTCGACTATATGCTTCTTTTAAACACGAATATCCCTTTGTTGTTCTCCAAAAAGAGCGAGTCGGCACCCAATCCTGCCACATCAAAAGTGTCTTTGTTCAAGACAAGCCGTCCGTTAAAGATTTTCCAGAATGTCCATGGCTTTGCCTCAGCCTTCACAGCCGACTTGACGGTTCCGCCCTCCTCTATCTCGAAGTCCTTGTCGATACTTGTCCATCTGCCGAGCAGAGTAGTAAGATTTATCACCTTTCTGGCCACCATTTCTCCGTCTGTACGGTTTCCGACAACAGCCAGATGGTCACTCGCCATAAGTCCGCCCTGCACATCAGAGGGCGTATCTCCCTCCTCACAGACAAGAAAACTGAGCGTGTCGCCCACATCGGTTATAATTTGCAAACTGTGCATTGATGTGGCTTCGCCGCACACTCCATATACAGTCGAGTCGGGAGCCGCCGTTTCGGAAGCCTCATTCATCCCTTGCCGAGTTTCCTTCTTTCCGTTGCAGGCACAGAAAACCACTACCAACAGTGCCGCAACACAGGAAAACAATAAAGTTCGATGTTTCATAATACCATTTTTACAAAGGAAACAGACGCTTCTTTAACTCTTCTCCAAAGCTTTCGCCTCATTCCACAGTTCGTCCATTTCTCCCAAAGTCATATCTTTAAGAGGCTTGCCTATTTTTATGCTGTGGGCTTCTATATAGTTGAAGCGGCGTATAAACTTCTGGTTTGTCAGTTCGAGTGCCGTGTCGGGATTAAGATGATAGAGCCGCCCTGCGTTGATAATGCTGAACAGGAAGTCGCCGAACTCCTGCTGCGACTTCTCCTTGTCTTCATTGCGCAGTTCTGTTTCAAGTTCGGTCAGTTCTTCCCTAACCTTGTCCCAGACATTGCCCTTGTCCTCCCAATCGAAGCCCACATTGCGTGCCTTGTCCTGAATACGGTAAGCCTTTATCAGTGAGGGCAATGCGTCAGGCACGCCCGACAGTACAGTTTTGTTGCCGTCCTTCTCCTTCAGCTTTATCTGTTCCCAATTCTCCATCACCTGCTGCGCCGTAGTGACAGATGTCTTTCCTCCCTCCTTTTCGCCATACGGCAATGGGCGTGGTTCGTCAGCCCCCACCTGCGAGGGATGATAGACATGCGGATGACGGAATATGAGTTTGTCGGTCAAGGCGTTGCAGACATCAGCGACATCAAACTGTTCCTTCTCGTCGCTTATCTTGGCATAGAAACACACATGAAGCAACACATCGCCAAGCTCCTTGCAGATATTGTGCCAGTCGCCCTTGACAAGGGCATCGCACAGCTCGTATGTCTCCTCAATCGTGTTCGGGCGCAGGCTTTGGTTGGTCTGTTTCCTGTCCCACGGACATTTCTCACGCAATGTGTCAAGCACATCAAGAAGCCGGCCAAAGGCCTTCATTTTTTCATCTTTTGTATGCATATCCTGTCATTAGTCGTGCAAATGTACTACTTTTCCATGTATTTTTACTAATTTTGCAGTGTTTTTTGCGGAATGCAGCTTTCGCAAACGAGTGGCAAAACGGAACACGAAGGCATATCCATCCCCGACGGCATGTCCGTTACAAGCTTGTGCCAAAGAAACCGTTCAAATTAAATTCACCCGTCAAATAAAGATATAACGAACCCAAAAGATATAAAAATGGAATTAGCAAGCAAATACGATCCACAGGATGTGGAGTCAAAATGGTATCAATACTGGCTTGACAACAATCTGTTCAAGAGCCAACCCGACGGGCGCGAGCCTTACACCATTGTCATTCCGCCGCCAAATGTCACGGGCGTGCTCCACATGGGACACATGCTCAACAACACCATTCAGGACATCCTCGTGCGCCGTGCACGAATGGAAGGAAAGAACGCATGCTGGGTGCCCGGAACCGACCACGCCTCCATCGCCACCGAAGCGAAGGTGGTGAACCGTCTGGCACAGCAAGGTATAAAAAAGACTGACCTCACGCGCGACGAGTTTCTGAAGCACGCATGGGACTGGACACACGAGCACGGTGGCATCATCCTCAAACAGTTACGCCGTCTTGGAGCAAGCTGTGACTGGGACCGTACCGCCTTCACAATGGACGAGACCCGCTCAAAGGCCGTCATCAAAGTGTTCTGCGACCTCTATAACAAGGGGCTCATCTACCGCGGCGTGCGCATGGTGAACTGGGATCCACAGGCACAGACAGCACTTTCCGACGAGGAAGTGATCTACAAGGACGAGCACTCGAAACTCTATCATCTGAAATACCGTGTCGTTGAGGACAATGTGCAGCCGACCGACGAAGGCAACATTATCCACAAGGACGGGAAAGGCTACTATGCCGTCGTGGCCACCACACGCCCCGAGACCATCATGGGCGACACGGCAATGTGCATCAACCCCAACGATGTGAAGAACACATGGCTCAAAGGCAAACATGTCATCGTACCGCTGGTAGGCAGGGAAATCCCCGTAATCGAGGACAACTATGTGGACATAGAATTCGGAACGGGATGCCTTAAAGTGACGCCTGCACACGACATCAACGACCACGCACTCGGACTGAAGCACAACCTCGAGACCATCGACATCTTCAACGACAACGGCACCATCTCCGAAGATGCCGGCATGTACATCGGCATGGACCGTATGGATGTCCGCATAAAAATTGAGCAGGACTTGAAGGAAGCCGGACTCATGGAACGTGTGGAGGACTACGACAACAAAGTGGGCTTCTCCGAGCGTACCAACGTGCCCATAGAGCCGAAGCTTTCCACCCAGTGGTTTCTCTCCATGCAGCACTTCGCCAACGAAGCTTTGCCTCCGGTAATGAATGACGACATACAGTTCTATCCCACAAAATACAAGAACACCTACCGTCACTGGCTGGAGAACATCAAGGACTGGTGCATCAGCCGACAGCTTTGGTGGGGACACCGCATCCCTGCCTATTATTTCACCAATGCCGACGGTAAGCGCGACCTCGTCGTGGCAGAAACTCCCGAAGCTGCACTCGCCATGGCGCAACAGAAGAACCCGACACTCACAGCCGACTGCCTTGAACAGGACAGTGACTGTCTTGACACTTGGTTCTCGTCATGGCTGTGGCCCATCTCGCTCTTTGACGGCATAGAGCATCCCGATAATGAGGAGATAAACTACTACTACCCCACAAGCGATCTCGTCACCGGCCCCGACATCATCTTCTTCTGGGTGGCACGAATGATAATGGCAGGCTACGAGTACCGCCACACCATGCCGTTCAAGCATGTCTATTTCACAGGTATAGTGCGCGACAAACTGGGAAGGAAGATGTCGAAGAGTCTCGGCAACTCACCTGACCCTCTCATGCTCATCGACAAATACGGCGCCGACGGCGTGCGCATGGGCATGATGCTCTCAGCCCCGGCGGGCAACGACATCCTCTTCGACGAAAGTCTGTGCGAACAGGGGCGCAACTTCAACAACAAGATATGGAACGCCTTTCGCCTCGTGAAAGGATGGGAAACAGCCGATGAAGTACAGCCTGAAGCCAACGCCGTGGCGGTGAAATGGTTTGAAGCCAAACTGCGACAGACAAACGCCGAAATTGACGATCTCTTCTGCAAATACCGTATTTCGGAAGCACTCATGGCCGTTTACAAGCTTTTCTGGGATGAGTTCTCAAGCTGGTATCTCGAAATGGTGAAACCTGCCTACGGACAACCCATCGATGTCCGTACGATGGAGGCCACGCTGAAGTTCTTTGAGACCCTGCTCAAAATGCTCCACCCGTTCATGCCGTTCATAACGGAAGAGTTGTGGCAGCATATCTACCAACGCAACGACGGCGAGTCCATCATGCGCGACCGCCTCGAAGTTTCTGCTCCAACAACAGCTGACGACACACTGGTGAGCCAGATAGAGGATGTGAAGAAGATTGTGGGCGGCGTACGCACCGTGCGCAACCAAAAGAATATACCTAACCGCGATACACTCGTGCTGCAAGCCGTAGGCACCGACAACTACAAGGCCTACGCCAGCGTCATAGTGAAGATGGCAAACCTCAGTGCCATAAACACCGTGGCCGAGAAAGACGCAACGGCAGCCGCATTCATGGTGGGAGCCGATGAATTTGCCGTGCCTATAGGCGATAAAATCGACATAGCTGCTGAGATTGAGAAACAGGAAGCGCAGCTCAAACACCTCGAAGGCTTCCTTGCCGGAGTGAAAAAGAAACTTGCCAACGAGCGGTTCGTGGCACATGCACCGGAAGCTGTGGTAGCCATGGAGCGCAAGAAACAGAGGGACAGCGAGGAGAAGATTGCCGCACTGAAAGAATCTCTGGCAGCATTGAAAAAGTAAAAAGGACTCTTGGAAAGAAATATGCCTTTTTGCGGATTATAGATTGGCGAGCGACAGAAAAAAAAACTGCAATCTGCTGATTTTCAGCATCATACACATTGATTAAAAAGAAGCCTTGTTTGCACTGTAAACAAGGCTTCTTTGTGTTGCGAACAAGCCTTCTTTACCAACTAAATAAGGCTTCTTTGAAAACGGCGCAAATTGTCAAAAAAAACTATTGCTGTCCGCTAAAACTTTTTGAACCCGTAAAAAGAAAGGGC
>CAVBVK010000043.1:0-15478 GCA_963599085.1 bacterium
AAGTTTGCAAAATGCAGGAGGTCGGGCGTCCCGCCCGACAACACAGAGGGAGAGGTTTTTTATTGCGTTCTTGCTTGCGAGTCTTTCGCTTGATGTTGTCGGGCGGGACGCCCGACCTCCTGTGCGTTACTAAAATAAGCCTCTATAATTGTGTTTAATTCCTCAGTCTTTGGCTTGGGAGCAAATGGCAGCAGTCCTAAAAGTTTTAGCGGACAGCAATAATATAATTATAATAAGGTGGCGAAAATTATGGCGTTGTGCCATGCTTTGTCGCCTGTCGTGCTTTGTTTCTGATGCAACGGTGGTTGTAAGCGTAATGGAAAAATATAATGGGAAAATGCAGGAACTCGGCAAATTGGGCTTGTGATTATGGGGGATTTGTGGTTAAATTTCACTAACTTTGCAAGTTGGTAAAAATGGAATGTAGCGACAGGCGTATGGCAGAAGACATTTTTGGCAGGGTGGAATTGTTAGTGGGTGACGGGGCGATGAAAGGCATCGCATCCAAAAACGTCATCGTGTTCGGCGTAGGCGGCGTGGGCAGCTGGTGCGTGGAAGCACTCGTCCGCTCGGGAATACGGCGCATTACCATCGTCGATTTCGACCGTGTGTGCGCCTCGAACATCAACCGCCAGCTTATGGCCACTACACAGACTGTGGGGCAGGTGAAGGTGGAACTGCTCAAGGAACGCCTGCTGCGGATAAATCCCAAGGCAGAAATCACTGCCTTGCAGGAAGTTTTTTGCGCGGCGACAGCCGACAGCTTCAACCTCTCTGCCTACGACTATATCGTCGATGCCATAGACAGTCTCAAGGACAAGGCCCTGCTCATAATGCGGGCGTGCGCTTCGGGGGCTGTGTTCTTCTCGTCGATGGGGGCGGCTTTGAAGATTGATCCCACGAGAATACGCGTGGCTGAGTTCTGGAAAGTGCGTGGCTGCCCGCTCGGCGCAGCCTTGCGCAAGAAGCTGAGGCGTGCCGGACAGATGCCTGCGCATAAGTTCTTGTGCGTGTACAGTGAGGAACTTCTTGAGAACAAGGGACACGCCCCGGATTGCGGCGCAAACGGCACCATGGCGCATATCACCGGCATCTTCGGTTTCACCATCGCCGGACTCGTGCTCGACGACATTTGCCGCCGTGAGCTTGAAAATCCTGAACAACGACAATAAAACAATAATTGCAATGCAAGCAAACAAGAGAAACATCGTCCTGCTCGTAGCCACCGTGTGGGCTTCGGCAGTGGCTTTTGCCGATGGAATAAGAATAACGCACGGCCCTTACCTGCAAAACATAACGGAGACGGAGGCCACGATAGTGTGGACAACCAACCGTGTGAGCGTGGGATGGGTGGAGACTGCCCCTGACGACGGCTCCAACTTCTACGCAAAGGAGCGTCAGCGGCATTTCGACTCGCACATAGGCATAAAGAGCGAGGACAGCATACACTCCGTGAAGCTTATCGGACTGACCCCGGGCACCACCTACCGCTACCGCATCTACGCGCAGGAGGTGCTCTCGCATGAGAGTGTCCGCGTGCATTACGGCGATGTCGCGGCTACGGATGTATTTACCCAAAAGCCATTGCAGTTCACTACTGCCGACCGCACAAAGCCCGGCTGTTCGTTCGTGGTGCTTAACGATGTGCACGCCCGCAAGAACTTCATCACCCCGATGCTTGAAGGTGCCGGATGGAGAGACCGCGACATGGTGATATACAACGGCGACATGGTGTCGGAACTAAACAGTCAGGACGATGTGTTCGCCGCCTTTATGGACGAGAGCATCGGTCTGTTCGCAAAGGAAAAGCCTTTTTATTATGTCCGTGGCAACCACGAGACGCGCGGCGTGTTCGCACCGCAGCTGAAGCGTTATTTCTGCCCCCGTGGGCAAAACCTGTACTATGCCGTGCGCCAGGGTCCCGTGTTCTTCATCATGCTCGACTCCGGCGAGGACAAGCCCGACACCGACATTGAGTATGCAGGCATCACCGATTACGACGCTTACCGCACGGAACAGGCGGAATGGGTGAAGGCAATAACGGAAAGCGAGGACTTCAAGACAGCCAAGTTCCGCGTCTGCATAGTGCATATCCCGCCGCAGAGCCTTGAACAGGATGCCTGGCACGGTCCGGTGGAAGTGGCACAGAAGTTTGTGCCGGCACTCAACATGGCCGGCATCGACCTTATGGTGTGCGGCCATCTCCACACTCATGAGTACTACACGCCCGATGCAGTGCACAACTTCCCCGTGCTTGTCAATTCCAACCAGTCGTGTGTCGTGGGCACAGCGCAGGGCGATGACCTGAAGGTGGAAGTGCGCGACATAAACGGCAAAACCACCTTCTCGCAGACATATAAGGCCAGATGAAAAACGGGCGGAGGCGCGGATTTGCACTTTTTCGGGCATTTTCTGCGTTATATATGCAACAAAACGGCAAAAAATCAGTTATATATTATAAACGAATGTAAATGGAACAAATGTCAGACAACGACATTATTCAAGACGGGATGGGCGCAGCTGCGCTGGCGGTGAAGCGTGCCGTCGATGTGGTCTGCGCCTTGGTCGGCATGATTGTCCTTTCTCCCATATACCTTATTATTATGGCTCTCATGCGCTACCAGAACAACGGCCCGGTGTTTTTCCGCCAGGAACGCATAGGCTACGGGGCATTGCCGTTCACCATATACAAGTTCCGCACCATGAGCAGCGTCATTGAAGAGAACGGCCCGCAGCTTGTCGCCAAGTGCGACGACACCAATTCCACCCGTCTGGAACAGTTCCTACGCGAGCACCATCTCGACGAACTGCCCCAGTTGTGGAATGTCCTTCGCGGCGACATGTCGCTTGTCGGGCCGCGCCCCGAGCGGCGCTTCTTCATCGACAAGATCATGGCTGTGGACAAAAGCTACACCCATATCTTCAGAATGCGCCCGGGACTCACATCGGAAGCCACGCTCTACAACGGCTATACCGACACCATGGACAAGATGCTGCGCCGTCTGCACATGGACATCGACTACTACCGGCGCCGTTCGTTATGGCTTGATTTCCGCATTATAGTAAAGACCTTGGCAGGCATTGTCACTGGAAAAAAAATATAGACACAATATGAAGAGACTCATCATCCAATTCCTTTTTCTGGCTTTTGTGCCACTCATGGCAGCGGCACAGTCCACGATGACCGACTCGCAGGTGTTCAAGTTCATTATGAAAGAGCGCGAAGAGGGCACGTCGCAGGCACAGATTGTCACCAAACTCATGCAGAACGGCGTGGATATCCAGCAGATACGCCGCGTGAAGAAAAAATATGAACGTGAGGCCAAGCAGGGCGGGCTCGGTGTCGTTTCGAACGAGACTGACGGCAAGACCGATTCGCGCCTGCGCACAAACAACGGCAAGACACGCTCCGACTACAAGCGCACCGACTACGGGCGCGAGGCCGACGCCAAGGCCAGCGGGTACAGCAATATGCGCGTGAAAGCAGAGCGCGACCGCACATACAAGAACACTTACGACGAGAACGATGAGGAATTCAAGGACTATCAGAACGAACTTTTTGAACTGATCCCCGACACGGCACAGATGCTTGAACAGCTCCTTGCCGAACGGGAGGCATTGAAAAAGAAAGTGTTTGGGCGCGACATCTTCAACAACGAAGAACTGTCTTTCGAGCCGAACATGAACATTGCCACACCGCAGAACTACCGCTTGGGTCCCGGCGATGCCGTGTTCATCGACATTTACGGTGCTTCGCAGAAGTCGGAGCAGTGCACGGTGTCGCCCGACGGCAGTGTCACCATTGAGGGATTCGGTCCCGTTCAGGTGGGCGGACTCACTGTCGATCAGGCGAACGCACGCCTGCGTTCCACCCTCGGCAGCCGGTACAGCAACAGCAAGATAAAGCTCTCTGTCGGCCAGACACGCACCATCATGGTGAATGTCATGGGCGAAGTGCAGACCCCGGGAACCTACACTCTCTCGGCGTTTGCCACTGTCTTCCACGCCCTTTACATGGCAGGCGGAACAAACGACATAGGCACTCTGCGCAACATAAAGGTGTATCGCAACAACCGTCTTGTGACCGTCGTTGACATATACGATTATATCCTCAACGGCAAACTCACCGGAAACGTGCGCCTTGCCGACAACGACGTGATTGTAGTGGGGCCTTACGACTGTCTCGTGAACGTGACGGGAAAGGTGAAGCGTCCCATGTATTACGAGATGAAATCAGATGAATCGGTGGCGTCCCTGCTCAAATACACCGGCGGATTTACCGGCGACGCCTACCGCAAGGCCGTGCGTGTGAGCCGTAAGAACGGCAAGGGGTATTCCGCTTATAATGTGGGCGAGTTCGATTTCGCGAGCTTCCATGTCGCCGACGGCGACTCGGTGTCGGTGGATTCCGTCATCCCCCGCTTTGCAAACACCGTTGAGGTGAAGGGGGCTGTGTTCCGTCCGGGCATGTACAACCTCGGCGAGCAGGTGCATTCCGTGCGTTCTCTCATCGAGCATGCCGACGGAGTGACCGAGGAAGCCATCACCGCCCGTGCCGTGATGCACCGCATGAAAGCCGACCGCACGCTTGAAGTGCTCAGCATCGACGTGGAAGGCATAATGAACGGGACTGTTCCTGACGTCCCGCTTAAAGAGAACGACATCCTCTTCATAGCCACTAAGACAGAGAAAATGAGCGACCGCACCATTACAATCCGCGGTGAAGTGCAATACCCTGGAGTATATAAATATGCCGACAACGAGACGGTTGAGGACTTTATCATACAGGCGGGCGGACTCACCGACAAGGCTTCTCTGCTCAATGTGAGTGTCAGCCGCCGCACAAGCGACGCCAAGGCCACACGTCCTGACAGCGTGATTGCCAAGACATTCCAGGTGCCGTTGAAGGATGATTTCATTATCGACGGCGACCGCTCGTTCACCCTTATGCCTTTCGACGAGGTGTATGTGATGAAGAGTCCGGGTTACACCGAGCAGCAGAACGTGTCGGTTGAGGGTGAAGTGCTCTTTGCCGGAACTTATGCCATGGAGCGTAACAACATGCGGTTGAGCGACCTCTTCAAGAAGTCGGGCGGCTCAAACGGTCTCGCCTACATCAAGGGCGCACGCCTTATCCGCAAGGCAACGGAGGTGGAGAAGGAACGTATGCGCTCCGTTTTGAAGATGCAGCGTGAGGAACAGCAGAAGAACCTGTTGCAGCTCGCCGCAAGCAGCAACAACGCAAGCGGCGTGCAGTCGGCGGCAAAGGATGCCACCGAGGCCAATATCTCCAAGTTTGCCGTGCCGAGTGAGTACCCCGTGGGTATAGATCTTGAAGAAGCGATGCACAAACCGGGCTCTGATGCCGACATCGTCCTGCGCGAGGGCGACCGCCTTATCGTGCCGCAATACAACGGAACGGTGAAGGTGAACGGTGCCGTGATGTACTCCAATACCGTCGCTTACGAGCGGGGCAAGGGCCCGCGTTACTACATAAACCAGGCCGGAGGCTATGCATCGGATGCCGTGAAAGGACGTGCTTACATTATATACATGAACGGCAAGGTGGCGAAAATAGGCCGTGGCGCAAAGGTAATGCCCGGTTGTGAGATTGTAGTCCCTGCCAAGCTGAAGCGCAAGATGAGTGTTGCCGAAACCATGAGCATGGGCTCGAGCCTGTCGTCCATCGCTGCAATGATTGCGACAGTGGCCAACCTCGTGAAGAACTGATTTCTCACCTGTCTATAAAGAATATGGAAACAGTAAAGAAAGTAAAGGTCATCGACATGGTGGTGATATTCAAGAAGATGAAGGAGAACCGCAAACTATACTACAAGGTTCTCCCCGTGGTCTTCGTGTTGTCGTGCCTTTTCATCGTGTGCGTGCCCCGCACATACATCACCGACACCACCGTGGTGCCCGAGCTTGACAACTCCAAGAGCGGAGGAGCACTCAACTCCATCGCTTCATCGTTCGGCCTGAACATGGATATGTTCCAGACATCCGACGCCATCACTCCGTTGCTCTACCCCGACCTTATGAGCGACAACAAGTTCGTGTCCGATTTGTTCAACATCAGGGTGCGCACTGCCGACGGGGAAGTGAACACCACATACGCAAAGTACATCCTCGAGCACACCAAATTGCCGTGGTGGGGCTATGCCTTCGCCTACGTGAAGTCGCTTTTCCCCAAGAAGGGCGGCAAGCCCGTGGCAGGGAAAGGCGACAAGTTCGACCCCTATTGCATGTCGCGCGACGAGGACGACCTTGCACATGCCGTGCGTGCGTCGGTCTCTATCGGCGTGGACAAGAAGACAGGAGTGATAGGCATCACCACATCGGCGCAGGATCCGCTCGTGTGCAAGATGCTCGCCGACTCCACACGCCGCATCCTTCTGGACTATATCACCAGCTACCGCACCAACAAGGCGCGCACCGACATGGAGTATTACCATAATCTCCTCATTGAGGCCAAGGCCGACTATGAGCGCGCCCGCCAGTTGTATGCAAGTTACAGCGACGCCAATTCCGATGTGGTGCTCACCAGCTTCCGCAGCAAGCAAGAGGACTTGGAGAACGAGATGCAGCTCAAGTTCAATGTCTATTCCACGGTGAGCGCGCAGTATCAGGATGCCAAGGCGCGCGTGCAGGAACGCACCCCGGCCTTCACGCTGCTCAAAGGCGCGGCTGTTCCCGTCAAGGCGAGCAAGCCGAAGCGCATGTTCTTCGTGCTTGGCATGACCTTGCTCGCAGCCTTTATAATAACGCTTTATTCCGTGCGCGACTATCTGCTAAAAGACTAATCATTGCAAATGGGCAGCAGAAAAGACAACTCTGCACCGTCACCGGCTGCACAGTCAAGGCGTATCACCAAGAACTCGCTTGTGCTGTTCAGCCGCATTCTGGTGATAACGGCAGTCAATCTCTACGCCGTCAAGCTTGTCCTGGGCGGGCTTGGCAGCGAGGATTACGGCGTTTTCAATGCCGTGGTTGGCGTGGTGATGACCTGCTCGTGCGTCTTTCCCGTGCTTGCCGTGTCGGTGCAACGCTTCTTTTCCTACGCCATGGGGCTTGGCGACGAAACCCGTCTGCGCGAGATTTTCTCGGCAAGCGTCAATATTGTCGTAGTGTCGCTTGCCGTTCTGGTGCTGCTTTTCGAGACTGTCGGGGTGTATGTTATAAGTGAAAAGTTGCAGATACCGCCCGACCGCTTGCCGCAGGCCATCCTCATTTTCCATTTCGCCATCCTCACTTTCGCATTCAGCTATATGCAGATACCTTACACCGCCGCCGTGTTTTCACACGAAGACATGAATGTCTATGCCCTGATCTCGTGCATCGACTGTGTGCTGAAGTTCATTGTAGCTTGGCTTATAGGCAGGACACCCATCGACGGGCTTGTCTTTTACGGTGCAGGGCTGTCTGCCGTCACGCTTATCACTCTCTTGTGCTATCTCTTTATTGCGCGCCGCCGCTATGCCGAGTGCCGCTATATGAAGGTGGCCGACCGTGGGATTTACCGCGAACTCCTTTCATTTTCGGGATGGACCATGTACGGGGCTTTCGCCGGAATAGGCATGATACAGGGCAACATCATCCTTCTAAACCTCTTTTTCGGGCCCCTTGCCAACGCAGCCTTCGGTGTGGCGAACAATGTGTACAATGCATTCACGTCGCTGACGAACAGTGTCGTTCTGGCATTCCGCCCGCGCATGATACAGCAGTATGCGGCAAAGCAGTACGGCAGCCTCGTGCATCTGTTCACGCTCAACAACAAGTTCATCCTCTACCTGCTGTCGTGCGCATCAATTCCCGTTGTCCTTGAAATGCCTGCCATCATGCACCTGTGGCTTGGCAGCAACGTGTCGGCAGACATGATACTCTTCTCCCGCCTTTTCATCATCTACACTGTCATTCTTGCAATGCACAACCCAATCACCATAATCATGCAGGCATCGGGGCGCATCAAGGTCTATCACCTCGTCACCGAGACGATAATGCTTGGCAGCATGCCCCTCACATGGCTGCTGTTCAGGGCGGGCCTGCCGTCGTTTGCGGTGTTCATCTCCATGATCTCGCTCTGCCTTGTGGCACACTTCGCGAGAGTGCTGTGTCTGAAGCGCAGCCTCGGCATAGTGTCGCTGTCACAGTATGCCGTGCAGATACTGCTCCGTGGCGTGTGCGTACTTGCGCTCAGTGCGGCGGCGGCATGGTGCGTGCACCGCGCCATCGACGGCAGCATGGCGCGTCTGTGGGCGGTGATGCTCTTTTCGCCGTGCGCCACTTTCGCCGTCACATACGTCGTTGGACTTCGTGGGGAAGAGCGCGCGGCGGTGAGGGCTGTTGTCAAAAAAATAACGAAACGCTGAAATGGGAGCAATAATTTTCGTCATATTTGCAATCGTTGTCTCCCTGTCGTTCCTGGAGAACAGTCTTAAGGAGAGCACAAAGCGGAATGCCTATTGGTTCATTGCCGTTGTCCTCGTCCTTGTCGCGGGCCTGCGTGAGGTGGGGGTTGATCCCGATTCGGTGAACTATGAGTATGCCTTCCACCATTACGACGACGACCGTATCTCGGGTGCCATAGAATACTCCTATTTCCTTATATCCGAGATACTGGGGCGTCTGACCAACGATGTGCACATACTCTTCCTGTTCTACGCTTTTTTCGGCGTGATGCTTAAGTTCAAGGCATTCAGGAAATACCTGCCGGAGATGTGGTTCCTGCCCGTCATGCTATACCTTAGCTTCATCTACGAGCTTCACGAAGTCACGCAGATACGTACCGGGGTCATGTCCGGACTCTTCCTGCTTGCCATACAGCCCATGGCCGAAAGGAATTGGATAAAGTCTCTTCTGCTCATCGCTTTGGGTATGTTCTTCCACATTTCCGCCATCGCCCTCATCCCGCTTGTCTTTTTAAGCAACAAGGAGATGTCGCTCAAAACGCGGATGTTCTGGACAGCGGTCATCCCTGCCTCGTATGTGTTTTATACCCTTGGAAGCGTCCTTCTCGTGAACATCCCAATTCCGTATATCGAGAACAAGCTTGAGAACTACGAGAAAACCTCCGAAACCATGGAGTCGAGTCTCAACGTGTTCAGTCCGCTGCATCTCTTCACCATCATGCTGTTCCTCTATCTCATGTACTTCTATGAGACGATAAAGGAGCACAACAAGTATTTCCCGCTGATGATGAAGGTGTTTGCCATAAGCATATTCTCGTTCACGGCATTCGCGTTCCTCCCCGTGCTTGCCAACCGCCTGAGCTACCTTTTCCGTATCGTCACCATCGTGCTCTTCTGCAACATCTATTACACCATCCGTCCGAAATGGGCTGCCATGCTTGTCGTCACGATGGTTGCGCTGGTGTATATGGCTTACACTTTCTCCTACATCTTCGGTATAAAGGTGCTTCCCGTCGGGTGACGGCAGCATGGCGAAGTTGTGGACGGTGAATAATAAGCGGTGGCACGGCGTGCGCATTGCACGGGAAAAGCATTACCTTTGCAATATTAACCAACTTGTAATGATACAGTATGATTAGGATTTTCAGGGCGTTTTGCCAGGCAACAGGCCGGATGCTGTCAGTGTTATGGCCTCCGTCAGCAGGGAAACTGCGGCATTCAGTCCTTACCCACATATATACGGGATGGCTAAAACACCGTTTCGCAAGTTTTGGCAAGGGCTCTGTCGTGGCGTACCGCGCGCTCACCCTTCGCGGACTCGGGCATGTGCATGTCGGGGCTGACACCATGATAGGCGCGAACGTGCAGCTCACGGCATGGCGGAGCTGCTACGGCCTGCCGCAGATAAGGATTGGCGACAACTGCACCATACGCGACTTTGCGCATATCACCGCTGCCCGTTCCATAACGATAGGCGACAATCTGCTGACTGGGACAAATGTCCTCATCTCCGACAATTCGCATGGTGACTTCTCCGTGGAACACCTGAGCATGCCGCCGCAATGCCGCCCCGTCTGCTCGAAGGGCGGTGTCGTCATAGGCAACAACGTGTGGCTGGGCGACAATGTGTGCGTGCTTTCCGGAGTGACAATAGGCAATGGAGTGGTGGTAGGGGCAAACAGCGTTGTCACGCACGACATCCCCGATTTTTCTTTGGCAGCAGGTTGCCCCGCAAAGGTCGTGAAAAGCATTTCCGGCAAAAAAAATAAATGAAAAAGCCGTGTGTCCGCTTGTAAATGTCGGTTAAAGATGACTGAATTACGCGGAAATGCGTTATCTTTGCATTATGAAAGCACGCGTGATAGCATTATATCTGCCGCAGTATCACCCTACGCCCGAGAACGACCGTTGGTGGGGACCGGGCTTTACCGAGTGGACTAATGTGGCGAAAGCCAAGCCGTTGTTCCGCGGACACCGGCAGCCGCGCATCCCCGCCGACCTCGGTTTCTACGACCTGCGCCTTCCCGAGACGCGTGAGCAGCAGGCTCGGTTGGCACGCGAGGCAGGCGTGGAAGGCTTCTGTTACTATCACTATTGGTTCGGCAACGGGCGACAACTGCTTGAACGCCCGTTGCAGGAGGTGGTGGCGAGCGGCAAGCCCGACTTCCCGTTCTGCATCTGTTGGGCCAACCACACATGGAGCAACAAGACCTGGGAACGCAAGTCGGCAGTGCAGAAGGACTCCGTACTGATGGAACAAACCTATCCCGGGACGGAGGACGACACAGCACACTTCAACGCCTTGCTGCCCATGTTCAGAGACCGTCGCTATATGACCGTCGATGGAAAACTCATCTTCGCCATTTACGACCCCTTCGGCTTTACGGGCGTGCAGCAGTTTATTGCCACATGGCGGCGCCTTGCTGAGGAGAACGGCTTGCCCGGATTTCACTTCGTCGGCATGACACCCTCCACACTCACTGTCCGCACCGGTGACGACGGGACACGCCGCCGCGTGATGCCCGACCTTGAAAGCAGTGCTGAAATATTCCGCCGTGTCCTCGACCTCGGCTTCGATGCCGTCAATTCGTTCGGCAAACGCCGCGGTGAGATGCTCTACGAGGGAAAGTGGAAAAACCTCGCCAAGACCGTGCTGCGCCACATCGGACTTCCCACAGGCAGCATACGCTACGACTATGGGCGCACCGTGTGCAACTATTTCGCACCCGAGGACACATGGGAGAATGTCTATCCCACCATACTCCCGCAGTGGGACCGCACGCCACGCGTGGCTTCCATGGACGGCGTTTATGTGAATGCAACGCCCGAGAAGTTTGAAAGGCATGTCCGTCAGGCTCTTGGGCTTATAGAAAACAAGCAGCCCGAACACCGCATACTCTTCCTCAAGTCGTGGAACGAGTGGGGCGAAGGCAACTATATGGAGCCCGACATCGAGTGGGGACACGGCTTCATCGATGCCCTGCACAATGCCGTGCTTTAATGTCACCGACCCGCATAAAGATGAATGATACGAAGGTGTCGGTGATAATCCCGACCTACTGCCCCGGCACTTACCTGTACGAATGCCTCGAAAGCCTGTGCCGACAGACGCTTGGCAACGGCATGTTTGAGGTGATCATAGTGCTCAACGGTTGTGACGAGCCTTATTCCGGCGAGATAAGGAAGTACATCGACACCGCGATGCAGGGCTTCCGCGTACGCTTCATGCAGACCGACACCCCCGGCGTCTCCAACGCACGCAACATGGCTCTTGATGCCGCCGCAGGCGAATATGTGGCTTTCATCGACGACGACGACTGGGTGTCGCCCGGCTACCTTGCCAATCTTCTGGCAGAAACATCCAGGGGCGCCGATGTGGTGGAGGCCAATGTCGCCGACTACGACGAGTCTGACGGCACTTTACATGACGACTATCTCACACGCGCCTTCCGCCGCAATGCCGCCCGCGGGCGTGTCACGCTCATTTCGGCACGCAGTTTCATGTCGTCGGCATGCTGCAAGATAATCCGCCGTGAAACCATCGGCCGCTGTCGTTTCGACACGCGTTTCCGTCAGGGCGAGGACGCGCTGTTCATGACAACGGTGAGCGACCGGGTCAGAAACATAGCCCTCGCCACGGCCGACACGCTCTATTACCGCCGTCTCCGTGCCGGGTCGGCATCGCGGCGTGTGGTGGCGCGCAGGGAGTTTGTGCTCAACCAGTTGCGGCTCATGCGCACCTACATCGGCCTCTATCTGGGCAATGCGGCTCATTACAGTCTGCCGTTCTTCGCCATGCACCTTGCGGCACTGTCGCGCAACATTGTGAGAGCTTTCCGCCAAAGACCGTGAAATGAGGAAATAATAGGACTTGACAATACAATATTGTGCGCAAAATGCCGTTCTGTAAATGGGGGAACGGCAGAAACCGTGCAGATATCTGCCTGTTAGCCGAAGTATGCGCAGGCATATAACGCTTAAATAAATTAAGGAAAAGTATCAACAAGATAAATATGAAAAAGGTAATGCTCGTGTTCGGAACCCGCCCGGAAGCCATAAAGATGGCTCCCCTGGTAAAAGCGTTCCAACAACGCGGCGAAGAGTTTGAGACCGTTGTATGTGTTACGGGCCAGCATCGTGAAATGCTCGACCAGGTTCTGACGCTCTTCGACATACAGTCTGACTTCGACCTCAATATAATGAAGCAGGGGCAGGACCTTTACGACATCACCTCGCGTGTGCTGCTTGGCATGCGCGATGTGTTCAAACAGTGTCGCCCCGACATCCTTTTCGTGCACGGCGACACCACCACAAGCACTGCCGCCGCCCTCGCCGCGTTCTACAGCCAGATACCTGTGGCGCACGTTGAGGCCGGGCTCCGCACGCACGACATTTACAGTCCGTGGCCGGAGGAGATGAACCGCCAGATAACGGGACGCATTGCCACATACAATTTCGCGCCCACGCCGCTGAGCCGCGACAACCTTTTGAAGGAGAATGTCGATGCAAGCCGCATCACGGTGACGGGCAACACCGTCATTGACGCACTCCATTGGGTGACGGCGAAGATAAAGGGCGATGCAAGTCTTGGCGCGAGTCTGGCAGGGGCATTGAAAGTCCGGGGCTATGATGTGGCGCGCCTCGACGGCCACCGCCGCCTCGTGCTCGTCACCGGCCACCGCCGCGAGAACTTCGGCGACGGCTTCCACAACATCTGCAATGCCTTGAAAACGCTGTCGCAGAAGCATCCCGGCGTCGATTTCATCTATCCCATGCACCTCAACCCCAATGTGCGCCGACCCATACATGAGACTTTCGGCGAGGATTTGTCGTCGCTTGGCAACATGTTCTTCATAGAGCCGCTGGAATATCTCATGTTCATCTTCCTCATGGAGAAGTCGGACATAGTGCTCACCGACAGCGGCGGCATACAGGAAGAGGCACCCGGCCTGGGCAAGCCGGTGCTCGTGATGCGCGACACCACAGAACGCCCCGAGGCTCTTGAGGCAGGCACTGTGAAGCTTGTGGGCACCGACTACGATGCCATCGTGGACAATGTGTCGCTGCTTCTCACCGACAGTGGGGCCTATACGGCAATGAGCCGCGCCACCAACCCGTATGGCGACGGCAAGGCTTGCGGCAGAATAATCGACTTTATAAGGGAATAGGTCAAGACAGGAAATGCTGTGTATGACAACGGTTTTGCCTTCTGAAAGTGCGGGTTGATAAATGGACAAGAATATAGAATTTAAAAAAACGAAATAGGATGAAAGCATGTTTCATGGGTCTTGGCTACATCGGACTGCCGACAGCCATCATTGCTGCAAAGCATGGCGTGACGGTGACGGGTGTCGATATAAACCCGGATGTGGTGGAAAAGACCAATGCAGGACATCTGCACATAGTAGAACCAGGACTGGAAGACCTCCTCAAAGAGGTGGTGGCAGCAGGAAAGCTGCACGCCACGACACAGCCCGAGAAGAGCGATGCCTTCTTCATCGTGGTGCCGACACCGTTCCGTGGCGGCAACCATGAGCCCGACATCTCGTATGTCGAGGCTGCCACACGTTCGGTGATACCTTTCCTCGAGCCGGGCAATCTCTTTGTGATAGAATCCACATCGCCCGTAGGCACTACCGACAAGATGGCGAAAATAATATTCGGGGAGCGTCCCGAACTCGCGGACAAAATCCACGTGGCCTACTGCCCGGAACGTGTGCTGCCGGGCAACGTGATTTATGAACTCGTGCACAACGACCGTGTGATAGGCGGACGCGACGACGCTTCGACAGCGGCGGCACAGCGTTTCTACTCGCAGTTCGTGAAGGGACAGCTTCACTCCGCCGACTGTAAGACTGCCGAGATGTGCAAACTCACCGAGAACTCGAGCCGCGACTCGCAGATAGCATTCGCCAACGAACTCTCAATAATCTGCGACAAGGCCGGCATCAACGTGTGGGAGCTCATCCGTCTGGCCAACAAGCACCCGCGGGTGAACATCCTTCAGCCGGGATGCGGAGTGGGAGGGCACTGCATAGCAGTCGATCCTTACTTCATTTCGGCGGAATTCCCCGCCGAGTCGAAGATGATTTCCACAGCCCGTGAGGTGAACAACTACAAGGCTTTCTGGTGTGCCGAGAAAGTGAAGAACGCCATACTCAAGTTCGAACTCGACAACAAGCGCAAGCCGGTGGTGGCAATGATGGGTCTGGCCTTCAAGCCGGACATAGACGATTTGCGCGAGAGCCCGTCGAAATACATCGCCACCCGCGTGATGCAGGACTGCTCGAATGCCGATATACTCATCGTGGAGCCCAACATCAGCGAGCATCCCGTCTTTAAGCTCTCGGAGTATAATGAGGCTTACGGCAAGGCCGACATAGTGGCGTTCCTCACAGCCCACTCTGCATTCAAGACATTGCAGTGGCGTGACGACAAGGTGATACTCGACTTTTGCGGAATTTTCAGGCGGCAATGAGAATACTTTTCCTTTCCGACAACTTCCCTCCTGAAGTGAATGCCCCGGCTTCACGCACCTTCGACCATTGCCGCGAATGGGTGAAGGCAGGTGCCGATGTCACCGTGGTGACTTGTGCACCCAACTTCCCGCAAGGCAAAGTCTTTTCCGGATACAGGAACAAGTTGTGGCAAACGGAGGTGATGGACGGCATCAAGGTGGTGCGCGTGTGGACATACATGGTGCCCAACAAGGGCTTCATAAAGCGCACGCTCGACTATATAAGTTTCTCGGTCACGGGCTTTCTGGCAGGGCTTTTTGTCAAGGCCGATGTCATTGTGGCCACCTCTCCGCAGTTCTTCACGGCTCTGGCAGGGCGCACCCTGGCGTGGTGGAAGCGCAAACCGTGGATTATGGAAGTGCGCGACCTTTGGCCGGAAAGCATCAAGACGGTGGGCGCGATGGCCGACGGTCTATTCATACGCTACTTCGAATGGCAGGAGAAACGGTGCTACCGCTCGGCGAAGAAGATTGTCGTCGTCACTGATTCGTTCAAACGCACGCTCTCTGCACGCGGTATAGACCCGGCGAAGATAGAGGTGGTGAAGAACGG
>CAVBVK010000044.1:0-15252 GCA_963599085.1 bacterium
ATCTACGAGACTGTCCTTTGGCTCAAAAGTGAAGTGATAGATGAGCAGACGCAGAGTATATAGTCAGAATACCCTCGATATTATGGAGAGGTTCTTTCAGGCTTTCGAGAAATGCCGAGAACGCGAAATATTAGGCAAGGTCTCCGATTATTGCCGAGAGAACAATATTGACAAGGCGCATTTCTATACGCAGCGCAAAGACCTTAATCGTGGTTTCTTCGAGGTCGGATGGCTCGTGCCGCTCATAGAGAAATGCAGGGTGTCATCCTATTGGCTGCTGACAGGGCAAGGAGAAATGTTCGGATAAGACGAGAGGGCAGCTGTTAGAGAAATTCCAACAATTGCCTTCTATCACTTCGTGACCTCACGAAAATGGTCTCATTCTTCATCTTTGTGCAGGATATTTGGGATGTTTGACACCGCTTTCTGCTTATTCTTATCAAGCACCTTCGCATAAATCTGTGTCGTATTCAATTCCCGATGCCCCAACAACTTTGAGACCGTATAGATATCCGTTCCGATATCGAGCATCATAGTTGCGAAAGTGTGCCGTCCACAATGGAATGTGATTTTCTTATCTATTCCTGCCCTCAACACCCATTCCTGAATAGCTTTATTCGTGCAAGTAGGAGAATGGACATCTTGAAAAACTTGCTCATTTGACTTGCCTCTTTCGCCCATCAGCTCCGCTGCCTGTGGTGTAATGTCGAGATATTCCTGTCCATGAGTCTTTTTCTGACGGAAGATAATCCGAGTATATTCGCCCTGCTGATACACATCTCCCCAAACGAGTTTCAGAATATCGCTCCGCCTCAGTCCCGTCAGACACGAGAAAAGGAAAGCCGCCTTGATGCGTGGATATTCGCAATCGGTCTGAGCGAGCGTCCGCACCTCATCGATGGTCAGATACATTCTCGTTCCCTCCTCAGGCTTGAAGTTCTCGACATACCTTGCAGGATTGAAAGGAATGAGCCTGTCATCGAAAGCTTGATTGAGACACGCCCTGAGTTTGTTGAAATAACTGAGTTTGGAGTTTCGGGCGAGCGGCTTATCCTTGATGCGCTTTCGGAAGTCATGAGACCAAGCGACCGCATCTTTTTCGAGATAGTCCCGAAATCCCTGCACCCATTCGGGCGTGATTTCGGCAAAGGTTATCCTCTCGTTTTTCTCATATTTCAAAAGGTGGTGCAAGCACGAATACCAGTTGCCCCAATTCCCTCTGCTCTCAGTTCCGAGCCTCTTTTCACACATCGCCCTATAATAAGGATAGAAAAGAGTATCGGTGGCGAACTCCGATTTGAAGCCGTATTCGCCGTTCTGCATCTCGACAATTCTCTTTGACTTGATAGAGTTGGCGAGCTGCAATGTCTGACGGTTCTTTTCCTTATCCTCTTTCGTCCGCTCAGGAATGAGATAGAGCTTCAGGAACTCGTATGTACGCTTGCCATCCCGATATATATCGAGATAGAGGCTGATGTTGCCGTTCTGCAAGGGTTTCTGTCTGACCCTTATCGGCTCTTTGATTTTTTTCTCCTTTGCCATTTTCAGCATTATGTTTTTGTTACTTCTGTTATCCGACAAATTGGAGTAACAGAATGGTAACACAAAGATAGCATATTCTTAGCATAGTAACGACACAAACGCAAAATTATTGTGTTTGCTCCCTGAACCTTGAAGCACAAGGCATTTATGTTGTTATGGTGCTGATACTATGGTGTTAGAGTGCTACTCTTGTTTGCTCAATAAATCCGCTCTCACTTTCCGATGCAGAATGTTTATTTGCCCACGCAGAATGTACTGAAAATTTTCTCAAGGATTTCATCGGTGTTGATGGTGCCACCGGTGATTTCGGAGAGGTTATCGAGGCAGTCGTGGAGGTCGATGCTTATGAGGTCGGTGGGTATGGAGGCGGCGAGTGACTGCTGCACGCGGCGTATGGCGGCGAGGGCGGCGGTGAGAGCGTTGTAGTGGCGGACATTGCTGACAATGATGCTGTCAGTATCGTCCTGGGTCCATGAATAGGCAAGGTGGTTGCGCAGTTGGGCTATGCCGTCTCCCGTCTTGGCCGAGAGATAGAATATGGGCGCGTTTGCTTCGGCGTTGTTTAATGCGGGATGCGCAAGGTCGGCCTTGTTGATTATGGTTATTACTTGCTTGCCTTGGCATAGCGGCAATACTTTATCGGCAAGTTCGCTGTATTGCTGTACGGCGCAGGTGGCGTCGAGAATGAGCAACACCACTTCTGCCTGTCTCGCTTTTTCCAGTGTGCGCTGTATGCCGATGCTTTCTATGCTGTCGGTGGTGTCGCGTATGCCTGCGGTGTCGATAAAGCGGAAGTCGATGCCGCCGATGTTCACGACATCTTCTATCACATCGCGTGTGGTGCCGTGTATGTCGCTGACAATGGCGCGCTCCTCGCCGACAAGCTGGTTGAGCAGCGTTGATTTACCGGCGTTGGTCTCGCCGATTATCGCTACGGGCACCCCGTGCTTGATGGCGTTGCCGAGGCTGAACGACTGTGCGAGCCGACTGATGACACTCTCTATCTGTGCTGCCACGGCGGAGAGTTCGCTGCGGTCGGCAAACTCAAGCTCTTCATGGTCGGAGAAATCGAGTTCGAGTTCTATTAGTGAAGTGAGGTGAAGCAGGCGGTCGCGCAGCACCGACAGCTCGTTGCTGAACGAGCCGCGCATCTGGTTCATCGCCATGCGGTGCGATGCAGCCGATGTCGAAGCAATGAGGTCGGCCACAGCCTCCGCTTGCGAGAGATCCATCTTGCCGTTGAGGAAGGCCCGTTGCGTGTATTCCCCAGGTTCTGCTGTGCGGCATCCTGCAGTGATGAGGCTTTGCATTGTCTGCTGGAGTATGTAGCGCGAGCCGTGGCACGAAATCTCCACCGAGTCTTCGCCAGTGTATGAATGCGGCGCACGGAAGATGCTGACGAGTGCCTCGTCAATAACGTTCCCCCCGACATCCACGATGTCGCCGAATGCCAATGTGTATGCTTTGCGTTCTCTGAGCGGCTTGCCCTGTGCTTTGGGGCGGAACACTGCATCGGCCATTGCTATGGCTTCGGGTCCGGAAACTCGTATCACGCCGATAGCTCCGCCTTGTGCGGTGGCAATGGCGCATATTGTGTCATGCTTTAAAATGTCCATTATGCGAATTGAATTTCCTGCAAAGTTACGCAATCTGAGCTATAACGCAAAAAGAGCGGCAAAGAAGATTGCCTCCTCTTTGCCGCTCCCTTTTCCTTTATGTTGCAAGGTATCACTTCTTCAGTACCTTGACTGTCTTGCCATCGTTGCCCTTCACGATGTTGAGGCCGCGCTGCAACTGCGACACCTGCACGCCGTTGGCGTTGTAGATGCGTATTGTGCTCTTGCCGTCCGTGATGTTGTTGATGCCGGTCTCGAACTTCTCGCCGAACACTGCGGACACGTCAAGCACTTCGCCGTCGCCCATATCTACCGGCAGCGAGATCTCAGCGTAGAGCTTGTCGTCCTTGCTCTGTGCGTTGAGCGTCACGTGCACCTTGCCGCCGAGGGCTTCTGCTATTGCGCCGCCGTTTGTGATTTCAGCGTCCTGGTCGGCTGTATATACCACGTAGCCGTTGATTTCCTGTGCCTGGATGTTCTTGGCTGTCACGTCGCCGATGAGGTAGCCGTCGGCACCGCCGAATGTGAACTGCTTGAGCATGAGATCGTATGTGCCGTCGTCGTGCTTCGTTGTGGTGATGGTGGTTGTTTGCGGGTCTTGCGGCTCACCGTTTATTGAGATGGCGAGCTGTCCATTGTATTCCGTCTTGGGCTCGTCCTTGACCATGTGGAAAGTGTAGGTTGTCATGGTGAGCAAATCCAATCCCACCGTTGTGATAAGGACATCGCTCTTGCCGTCTTTCTCCACGAGGTCGGTGCTCCATCCTATGACTTGTCCGCGCGGAGTGATACGGAAGCGGCTGTCAAGATTGGTGAGGTCGCCTTTGTATTTTATTTCGTATTCCGTCTTTTCGGGGGAGAAGCCTGCAACCGATGTCCCGTCGAATGACGCAGAGGCCAAGTGCGTGTCGTAAATCAGTTCCAGGTCGTCAATGATAAGCACATCGGGGTTGTTGTCGTCGGTGGATCCCACTCCGGCCTGTGCGTTTGTGGAGAGGGTCACAAGCATTGCACCGATGTTGTTGCCGCTGGTAGTGTATGTGAACGGCACGCAGATGCGCTGCCACTCGAAGTTGTTGCTTTCGATGGTGTTGCATGTGGCCTTGCCATATACGTTGCTGTATGTCTGGTTCTCAGGATCCTGATACTTCGTACCGTCGGTGAAGACGGCGTTCAGCGTGGCATATTTATAGTCTTTGTTGGCTTCGGAGAGGCTGCCTTGCTTGAACTTCACCCATACTGCGATGGAGTCGGGGGTTGCTGCGAGCGGAGCGTAGAACGGGTCGCCGGCTGCATCGACATCTGTGGATGACGGGTCGCTGGTGGAGTTGTTCTTTGAAGCGTCGTTCTTGTCGGTGCTCTGTGCGTAGAGACGGCCTGTCGTGAGAGTGCCGTTGGCGGGAATGCCGATTATTGCGTGTGACACGAGCTTCACGCTCTTCGTGCCTTTTGAACCCGGACGCACCTCATCGTTGATGGAAGTGAACACCTTGTTCTTTACGCTTCCTGTAAAGAAGCCGGTGACAGAAGTCATGAACGAGTGCCATCCGTCAGGCTCGTCGCTTGTGTATGAACCGTTCTGTGCGGTATGGAAAGTCTCGAAGTCGCTGCCAAGGAGCTGACCGAATGTGTAGCGCGGGTCTCCGAACCGATAGACAGTTATAACGCCGCCTTCGGCAAACTGGTTGAATGTGGCCGACAGAGGACATGCGGCATCCCTCTCGCCGCTGCGCAGCTCGCCCTTGAAGAAGCCGTAGTTGTTGTAGGCTGTGTAGAAAGTCACGTTGCCTACGGTCTTTGTGGAGCTGGTGCTGATGCTGAAGCTGATGGCCTCTTCGCCCGGCACTTCAAAAGTTACCGTGCCTGACTCCATGGTCGCCTTGACATCCTTTGTCTCGGTGGTGGTGTTACCTACTGTCTTGAACAGACTGCCTGTGTAGTCGTCTGCATTTGCCGCCATTGAAACGGCAAGAAGCATTAAAGAGAGTAATTGTTTCTTCATGTTCGCTTTATTTATAAATAATGTGTAAGTTTTGTCTTGTTTCCTGATGCGCGCAGCAAGCCGCCGTTGTCATTTCAGACTGTATGTCACTCCTATCGTACCGAAGATGGGGTACATGGTCTGCTCGATGGTGGTGAAGGTGCTCTTGAAAATGCCTGTCAAACCCCATGTCAGCCCTGCGTATGCACCGAGGCGGTTGCTGAAATACCAGTCGGCACCGATATCAAAGCCGAGCTGCCATCTGCGCAAGTCCTCGCTGAAGTCGTAGTCGCCGCGCTCGCCCGCATCGTGCCCCAGTTCCACTTTCTGCCCTGTGGGGCTGTCTTCGCGCAGATACCCGTTGTAGGCGTAGCCCTTGAAGTCGGCATTGCTGACATATGAGATGTATGGTCCGAACCTCAGCCGCACTTTCCTGCCCGCATCGTATGTTGCCTGTACGGGCACGGTGAGCATGCTCATCGACACGTTGGTGACCACATTCCCCGTGAATACGCCTTTGAGCGGTTCGCCGTCCTTTTTCATTTCCATGCTGTAGCCCTTCACCTTGGCGTCGGTCTCCATGCCTTTTTTCTCAAGGTGAAAGCCCACCATCACGCCCCAAGAACCGTCAAGCCCGCGGAAAGCGTCCGCACCTATGGTGTATGCCACCTTTGGCGTGAACCTGTCGAGGCCGCGTATCGTTGCCGGCATGCCCACCGGGGCTGTCCCCCCGAGGTTGTATCCGAGCCTCACCTTATATGAGAGGTCGTGCAACAGTCCTGCCGCGCCCGCTCCGAGAGTGGCAGACACAAAGAGTAGTGCTGTTATGAATGTCCTTTTGTGCATATTGTCGTTTTAGGGGCATTGTCTTATTCCTGTATCTTCCGTTCGCCGGTGACCTTCACCTTATCTATGAGCAGCGTGCTGCCAATGGCTCCCTGGAATTCTGCCCCGCCGCTGCTCGATGAGAACACCACGGTGAGGCTGTATCCGTAGCGTGCCAACACTTCGGGGTCGAGCTCTGAGGTGTAGTCGAAGTCTATTTCGAACTTTGTCCATCCATCCGTCTTGTGCACACGTCCGGTGAGTGCTTTTGCCACGATCTGGCTGCTGCTCTGCACATTGCTTCCGTCCAGATAGAAGGCGTTGCCGTCGGTGTCGGTGTTCTTGAACACTATGGCGTAGATATCGCCCTCGTCCGTCTTGCCCGCCACGGCGTTGCCCGAGCGGTCCTGGAAGGTCTCGCCCGGAGTGTATTGGTAGTATCCTTCAATCTTCAGCGGTTTGTAGTTGATGGTGTTGTTGGCACCGTCGCCGAAGTGGGTGCATTGCAGAGTCTGTCCTTTTTTCAGTGCGTTCTTGGCGTCGAACACCCCTGTGAAGAGGTTTCCCGCTGCTATTCTCATGTCAAGCTCAGCTGCCAGCGAACTCGTCTTGCAGGTGGTGAGTTTCACGGCCTTGCCGTCATACCCGTCGTCGTAGGGCGTTGTGGGGAAGGCGTCAGGCGTTGCCGAGGGTTTTGCCATGGTAAATCCGGCGTTGCCCGTTGCCCAGTTGAGGGCTTCCGTACCGTCGGGCAGCAGGTCGGTCCACACATAATACTTCCTTTTCGAGCGTTCGAGGTAGAAGTTCTCGAAGTTGTACTCCACCACAACTTCCTCCTCTTGCGGCTGCGGTGTTTCGGCGGTGATGCGCACTTCGTATGTGCGGCTCCAAGCACCGTCCTCCGATGTCACCTTGTATGTGAGCGGTCCCTGCGAGAAATCGCGCACCGTCCCGCTTGCGGGTTCTATGGTCGCGCCTTCTGTTATGCGGAACATCGGTGCGAGGGCGGTAAGGTCGGCATTGCTGCGCAGCTGCTTGAACATTATCACCGTCTCGGTGCTGCCAATCTGCACGAGCGAGTCGGCAGGCTGGAAGAATATCTCGTCGGGGTTGTCGGCATGCAGATATGCCTGTTCTATGTCGCATTCCGAATTGAGTGGCTCGTCCTTGAAGCAGGATGCGAGCGTGGCGCAGACGGCCATGGCGGCAAGAATCGTATGTGGTTTCAGCATTTTCTATTTTTCTTCTCATTGCTTCCACCGCCGCGTCATGTCGTTTTTGGCGGGGCAGTGCCGGGGCGGTGCGTGCAGTGCGCACAATTTCCGGAAAACAATGCAAATGTACTCCAATTTTGCTTACATGCCAAATAAAAAGCGCAAAATATTTATTCTTAGCAAGTTAAAAGGGCAGGAGGTGTGCCAAAAGGCTGTAAATGTCGCTGAAAGTTCGCCTGTGGAAGGTGCAAAAAGCAAAGTCCCTGCTGCGCCACGCACCTTACTTTATCACCAGTTGTGTCAGCCCGTCTTCCGCGAAGATTTCCCGTGCCACCGATTGCAGGTCGGCGGCGGTGAGGGCGTCGATATCCCGGCACAGTTCCGTCACGTCCTTCATCCACCCGTAGTGCAGGAATCCTTTGGCAAAGTCGAGTGCAAACTGTTCGCGCGAGTCGCAGGCTATGCCTATCTGTCCGCGTATCTGCTTCTTGGCGGCGCACAGTTGTGTCGCGGCAAGCGGTTCGTCCATCATGCGGTCGAGCTCGTGTCGCACCAAGTGCAGGCATTGCGGCACGTTTTTCGGGTCGCATCCGAAATAGATTGCCCACAAGCCCGTGTCGCTGTAGCTCACCATTGAGCTCTCCACCGTGTAAACCAGGGCGTTGCGTTCGCGCAGGGAGAGATTGAGGCGTGCGTTCATGCCTGGCCCGCCGAGAATGTTGTTCAGCAGATAGAGAGCCAGTCGGCGCGGCGAATGTATGTCGTAGGCGCGTGTGCCGAGCATCACGTGTGCCAGATGTGTGTCCATGGCGTGCTCCGTCTGTTGCGGGATGTATTGCGGTAGCGGTGTCCTTTTGCCGCCCTTCCGCCTGTATGCGCCATTTGTACAGGCTTTTGCGGCAGGCTCGCCGGTGTGCGCTTTCTCCAGCAGCCTCACAAGTCGGTTGAAGTCCACGTCGCCGTAAGCGAAGAAGACGGCGTTCTGCGGGCGGTAGAGGCGGCGTGTGAAGCGCAGCGCATCAGCTGTGGTGTAGGTGCGCAGCAGGTCGGCCCGACCGAGGATGTTGTGCCCGAGCGGGTGCCCTTGGTATATGGCGTTCTCGAAAAGGTCGTAAATCAGTTCCGAGGGCGAGTCGTTGTAGCTTTCTATCTCATCGCATATCACCTCCACTTCCTTGTCTATTTCCGCCTGCGGGTATGTGCTGTGAAAGACGATGTCGGTGAGCAAATCCACGGCACGGTCGATGTTCTCCTTCAGCACTGCCGCATGATACACCGTGTCCTCCTTTGTCGTGAAGGCATTGAGGTCGCCCCCCACGCTTTCAAGGTAATTGAGGATGTGCCACGCCCGCCGCCGTCTTGTGCCCTTGAACGTGAGATGCTCGCAGAAATGCGCCATGCCCTCGCGTCCCGGCTGTTCGTCGCGTGTCCCGGCAGCCACGGCATATCCGCAATATACCACGGGCGATGTGCTTGGCAGATGTATAATGCGCAGCCCGTCGGGCAGTGTATGTATGTTATACTCCATAAACTTTTCTCTCCTTTCGGCGGGTGCAAAGGTACGCTTTTCGGCAGACAAACGGCCCGTTATCCCTGCTTTTTTCAGTCGGCTGCGAATTATGTCAGGGCGGTGCATCCTGTCTCATGCCTCCTGACATTGTAAGGCAAAATGCCTGACGAACCGGATTTATTCCGTAACTTTGCACACACGGCAGTTTGAAAACGGAGGAAGATATGCAGAAAGACATTGTAATAACTGTTGTCACAGTGGTCTTCAACGCCGCCGAAGCGTTGAGGCGCACGATAGAAAGCGTGGCAAGCCAGGATTATGGGAACTTGGAATACATCGTCATTGACGGCGGCTCCACCGACGGCACACCCGAAACGATAAGGAATAGCGAAGGAAGCATAACCCGATGGGTGAGCGAGCCTGACGGCGGCATCTACGACGCAATGAACAAAGGTGTGCGGAAAGCCCTCGGTGACTACTGCATCTTTATGAACGCCGGCGACACTTTCGTGGACAGCCGCACCGTGAGCGCTGCCGTCCTGCGGATGGAGGAGGGCGTTGATGTGGCGTATGGCGACATCATCAAGGACGGCGTGTTGAAACCGTCGCCCGAGCCGCGCAACTGCCACAGGATGTTCTACTGCCACCAGGCGGCGTTCACACGCACCTCATGCCTGCGCGAATTTCCCTTCGACACGGCGCACCGCTACTCCGCCGACTTCAAGCAGGCGAAGCAACTCATCCTTGCTGGCAAGCATTTCCAATACCTGCCAATAGCTGTCGCACACTTCGACACGCACGGAGTGTCCAACACTCACCGCTCGGCGGGGCTGTGGGACAACATCCGTGTTGTGTGCGGAACCGACCGCTTCGCCGACTGTTGCCGTTTCCTGCCGCACCTGCTGCTGCCGTGGGCAGTGTGCAAACTGAGGGGGAAATAACCACGGGCGACGCCATTTCTGCGGTACACGTTGTGCTGACAGCTACTTATGCAGCATCCATTTTAGGTGCAGTGCCATGAGTTTCAGATGCAGACGCCAGCCCGAATAGCGTGCGATGATATAGAAAAGTCGTTTCTCATAACGGTTTCTGCCCTCCAAAGAGTCAAGCATATAGCGGCTGAAATAGGCATCGCGTATTTGCAACCGTTCCCTTTCCGATTTCTCCCGCTGCGTGTTTGACACCCCGTTTGCGCAAAAACGCGCGATGACTACATCCAGATGCCGGTAGGATGCGTTGTGCAAAAGGATTTCCCACACCTGCTGCTCCCAGTCGGCAACGATGCTGTATTGCGCCTGATAGGGGCGGTGCCGGAGCAGCGAAGTCCTTATGAACATGGCCTGATGTGGCAACGAACGCTGTGCGAGGTAGGCGGCGGTGAGTTCCCGTGGCGACTCCACAAGACGGCATTTCCTGCCCACACGCAGAATGTTGCCCACATAATAGTCGGCCTCACCGGTTATGAACGGAAACACTTCTTGTAATGTTGTCGGCGAGGCGAGAGTGTCCCCTGCGTTCAGGAAAAGGCAGTATTCGCCCTTGGCTGCCGCCACCCCCTTGTTCATTCCCTGGTATATGCCGCCGTCGGGTTCGCTCACCGAGTGGGCAAGTTGGCTTTTATGTTTCTCTATCTCCTCACGGCTGCCGTCCGTCGAGCCGCCGTCAATGACAATTTGTTCCCAGCCTTCCGCCATTGTCTGCGCCGCCACCGAGGCGAGAGTATCCTTCAGTCCGTGGGCGTCGTTCAGGTTCACGGTGATGATGGATACCTTTATTCCGTTGTTTGCCATGCCTTTTTGTTGTCAAATGAGTACCGGGCGGAGCCGTTTGAAGTGCTATGCCCTGTCCTGTAACGCTTTCATGTATGTCTCTTCCGTGCGTCTTGCCGTCTCGTCCCAAGTGAAGAGGCGTAGGCGTCGGGTGCCTTTCTCTGTCAGTTCGTGGCGGTAAGAGTCGTCGGTAAGGACACGCTCCATCGCTGCAACCATTTCGTCTGCCGAGGTGGGGTCGAAATATTCGGCAGCGTCGGCAGCCACTTCGGGGAAACAGCTGGCGCGGCTCAGCACCACGGGGCAGTGTTGCGCGAACGCCTCAAGAATGGGAATGCCGAAGCCTTCGTACAGCGAAGGATAGACAAAGAGGCGTGCATTGCGGTAGAGTTGTGCCAGAGTGGTGTCGCTTATGTCGTTCATTAGCGTCACACGCCCTTCAACACTGTGGCGCGCCAGCAGCTCTTTCTCATCATGCCTGAGAGGTCGCCCTGTAAGCACCATGTGCAGATTGTCGCCTCCGTTCACCAACATTGCGAAAGCCTCCACCATTTTCCCGAAGTTCTTGTAGCCCCGGCGGTCGCCCACATACAGTATGTATTCGTCGGGAAGTGCGGCGGGGCGGCCTTCCGCCAAGGGCTGGGGGTCAAGCCCATGATATATCACATCTATCTTTTCTTCCGGCACACCCAGATATTCCATGATGTCACGCTTGGTGCATTCGCTTATGGCTATGATGCGTTTTGCCTTCGATGCCAACAGCTTCTTGTATTCTGGCGTGGGGTCGCCAGGGAAGTATTGCGGGAAACGCTCGTGTGTCATGTCGTGGATGGTGAGTACGAAGGGCTTGTCTTGAAGATCTTCGAGGAAATAGGGGTTGTAGTATGTGGGGTGGAAGAGGTCGAACCCGCCCTTGGCTATCGCCTGCAATGACGCCTTGCGGTTTATCTCGCGGAACATTCCGCTCATTATCTTGTACGGGCGCATAGGTATTGGCGTGTGCCCCTTGATGCCGCTGTGGCGTATGTACTGGTTCATGGAGAACCTGACAGCTGTCTGTGTCTGTATGCGGCACGCATGCCGGGCTATCTCGCAGAAGTAGCGCGATATGCCGCCGAAGCGTTGAGCGTGAAAAGTCTGGTAGTCATACAAGATGCGTATCTTCTTCTCCATAATCCTGTTTGCCGTTTTTTTGCATTCCAATGGCGGCGCAATTGTCCGCCGTGCGCAAAGTTACGGAAATATTCCTTACGGCACACGGGTTTGCACAAAGTATTTCGGCGTCGGCATTGCATTTGTGCAGGGAGAAACATTAACAATGCAGACAAAATGTAAAGAATAGTTTAAATGTTGCAGCAAAAAGCGGTTTCAGAAAGCGTAATCCATTTATTTTCCGTAAATTTGCACAAAACCTGAGTATAATATCATTTTAAAAACCGGACAATATGAAACATTTGCTATTAGTTATGGCTGTGGCAGGTATGCAGGCGGTGTGCGCCCATGCTGCAACGGCAGCCGACGCCGTAGTGCAGCCCACTTATACCGAGTGGCATGACCTTGGCGTGAACAACCTGAACCGTTTTCCCCTGCACGCGTCGTTCTTCGCTTACGAGAACCGTGAAGCCGCCATGAAGGGGCATCGCGACAAGTCAGCCAACTATCTCCCGCTTTCGGGTGACTGGAAGTTCTGCTGGGTGGCTGATGCCGACCAGCGTCCCACCGACTTCTTCCGCACTGATTTCGACGACAGCGCATGGAGGAATATGGCGGTTCCGGGCATCTGGGAACTGAACGGATACGGCGACCCGGAGTATGTGAACATCGGGTTCGCATGGCGGGGACACTTCAAGGACAACCCGCCCCAAGTGCCGGTTAAGGACAACCATGTGGGCACTTACCGCCGCATGGTGACCGTCCCCGCCGCATGGGACGGCCGTCAGGTGATAGCCCATTTCGGGAGTGTCACCTCAAACATATATCTCTATGTGAACGGCAAGTTCGTGGGATATTCCGAAGACTCCAAGTCAGCAACCGAATTTGACATCACTCCCTACCTGAAAAAGGGCGAGAACCTCATCGCTTTCCAATGCTTCCGCTGGTGCGACGGCTCGTACAGCGAAGACCAGGACTTCTGGCGTCTCTCCGGAGTGGCACGCGACTGCTTCCTTTACAGCCGCGACAAGAAGGCTCATATAGACAACCTGCGCTGCACTCCCGACCTCGACGCGACCTACACTGACGGCACTCTCGCCGTAAACGTGCAGGGTAAGGGCAACGCCAGGTTCGTTCTCGATCTCGTTGATCCCAAGGGCAACATCATAAGCCGCAAAATCCTCAATACCGCAAAGGTGAAGGCAAAGCCCGGAAAAGAAGTGCCCGTAATCAATGCAACGGTGAAGTTCGAAGTGGAGAAGCCCCTGAAATGGACAGCCGAGACCCCGAACCTCTACACTCTCCTTGCCACTGTGATGCAGAACGACAAGGAAGTGGAGGCAATACCTGTTAAGGTGGGCTTCCGCAAGGTTGAAATAAAGGACGCACAACTGCTCGTAAACGGCAAGCCCATACTCATAAAGGGTGTCAACCGTCACGAGATGGATCCCGACGGGGGGTATGTGGTGAACCGCGAACGCATGATCCAAGACATTAGGCTGATGAAGCAGTTTAACGTAAACGCCGTGCGTACATGCCATTATCCGGATGACCCGCAGTGGTACGAACTGTGCGACAAGTACGGACTGTATGTCTGCGCCGAGGCAAACCAGGAGAGCCACGGCTTCTACTACGGCAAGGATGCACCTACGGCAACCGACCTCTTCGCGCGGCAGATACTCGAACGCAACCAGAACAACGTGGAGCAGCAGTTCAACCACCCCTCCATCATCTATTGGTCGATGGGCAACGAGACGGCCGACTCCAATAACTTCACCGTCGCATACAACTGGATAAGGCAGCAAGACCCCTCCCGCCCGATACATTTTGAGCGCGCGATCCTCGGCGGCAACACCGACATTTACGCCGAGATGTACATCACCCCGGAAGCAACGGAACGTTATGCCGCCGATCCTAACTCCAAAAAACCGCTCATACACTGCGAGTATGCACACGCAATGGGCAACTCCTGCGGCGTGATGAAGGACTATTGGGATCTTGCGCGAAAGTATCCCAAGTACCAGGGGGGATTCATCTGGGACTTCGTGGAACAGGGTCTGCGTGGCAAGGATGCCCAGGGTAACATGATTTACACCTATGGCGGCGACTATAACACCTACGACCCGTCGGACAACAACTTCAACTGCAACGGCTTCATAAGTCCCGACCGCAATCCGAACCCCGAAGCTTATGAGGTGGCATACTACTACCAGAACTACTGGGTGGAGCCTTACGACCTCAACCGCGGCATGGTTTATGTGAAAAACGAAAACTTCTTCCGCAACGCCGACAACGTGTCTCTCTCATGGGCAATCGTTGCCGACGGCGTGGAACAGCAGAACGGCACCGTTGCCGACCTCTCTTCCATACAGCCGCAGCAGTCGGAAAAAGTGACGCTGCCCTACGACCTCGATGCCTGCAAGGATGCCAAGGATGTGCAGCTCAATATCGAGTTCTGTCTGAAGAAGAACGAGGACATGCAGAAAGCGGGCGACATCGTGGCCCATCAGCAGATCGCCTTGCGTGAGCTGAAAGGTTCGCAGGTGGGCTTCGGGCTCGCCTCCACCAAGGCAGTGAAGCTCATCGACAAGAAGAAGGAACCGCAGATTGTGCTGCATGGCCACAACTTCACGCTCGCTGTGAGCCGTGTTTCGGGCCTCGTGGATAAGTATGAGGTGGGCGGAAAGAGTCTCCTCGGCGAGGGCGGAACACTGAAACCGAACTTCTGGCGTGCCGTTACCGACAACGATATGGGTGCAGGCTTGCAGAAGAAATTTGGCGTATGGCGTAATCCGGAGATGAAACTGAAGTCGGTACAGGCCGACAAGAAGGCAAAGCTGGTTACGGTGTCTTACGACATGCCGCAGGTCAAGGCCGTGCTCAACCTCACTTATCAGGTGGCCGATGACGGCACTCTCACCGTAAGGCAGAGTCTCAAGACCACAGCCGGTGCCGATGTGCCCGAGATGCTGCGCTTCGGCATGGTGATGAACCTGCCTTACCAGATGGACAAGAGCCAGTGGTTCGGCCGCGGGCCCGTGGAGAATTACAGTGACCGCAAGTATTCCCAGAACGTGGGCATCTACTCTGCCGTTGCCGACGACATGTTCTTCCCGTACATACGTCCGCAGGAAACGGGCACAATGGGCGACATTCGCTGGTGGAGCCAGAGCGGCAACGACGGCTCAGGGCTGCGTGTCGAGTCCGACAGGCTCTTCTCCGTTTCGGCTCTGCACTATGACATTTCCGACCTTGACGAGGGTGACGAGAAGCATCAGCGCCACTCGCCTTCAGTGCCGAAGTCGAAGTTTACCAACCTCTGCATCGACTTGAAGCAGGCCGGTGTGGGCGGCGTCGATAGCTGGAGCGAGGAGGGTCGCGCCCGTAAGGGACACCGTGTGGAGTACAAGGACTACGACTTCACGTTCAGCATCAGCCCGAGAACGGCGGATTGACATTTGTTGTTGCAAGGGAACTGGAGACCGGAAAGCCCGGCCTTCCTGTCTCCCGGCAAAGAAAAGATTAATGAGTCAGGAAACAAGCCAATGCCCTTTGAGGGCTCAGGGCTTGTTTCCTGACTCATTTTTTATTGCTGTCCGCTAAAACTTTTAGGATTGCTGCCATTTGCTTCCAAGCCAAAGAC
>CAVBVK010000045.1:0-14432 GCA_963599085.1 bacterium
GAGGGTTGCCGTGGTGTGACGGCTGCAATGGTAGGTCAAGTCCTTTTCTATGCCAACATCCGCCATCCATTCCTGCAACACCACCTCCACCGTGGTATGGGTAATCTTCAGGTCGTGGAACACACAATCCTCGCCCTTTACTTTCTTCGGCATCCACTTTCGGGTTTCCTCGGATATAGGAACGGTCACTCTGTCCTTGGTCTTCACCTGAACATGGTCGATGTATTCCGTCACGCCGTCAGCCGCCTTGTGTATCTCACTCCATTTAAGCGACTTCATGTCACTGTAGCGCAATCCAGTAAAGCAGGAGAAGAGGAAGGCTTGTTTTACCGTCTCGTATCGGCACGGCGTAGCCATCACCTTTTTGGTTATTTGGAAGCACATGGAGGTAATAAGAACCGCAGTTATAGCATAATTACAGAATAAAAATATACGAGTCTGCGCGTGTATGTGCTGGACCTGGAGTGCCCAACGCCCTTCGCAACATCAAATACGTACATCGAAAAGGCAAACCGCGACAGGCAATCGTACGAAGAGACGGAAACGCCTGACAAGGATACGAGCGGCAGAATCTGGATAGATTGAAGACAGGTAGCAGTGTTATTTTTTTGAGCGTTGCGCCATAAAAAGGCATTTCCCTTACCGAGTCTTCCAAAAAATGCCTAAATTTGCAGCACTCAAAGAAAGAACTGAAAAATGGTGTTCAAGTACGATTTCCTTATCATCGGCGCCGGAGTGGCCGGCATGAGCTACGCCTTGAAGATAGCCAGGGCACACAAGGGCAAGGTGTGCATGATATGCAAGACATCGTTCGACGAGGCAAACACTTCGTTTGCGCAGGGGGGAGTGGCATCGGTCACCAACCTTGCAGTGGATGATTTTGACAAGCACATAGAGGACACGATGATTGCCGGCGACTACATCAGCGACCGCCGCGCCGTGGAACAGGTGGTGCGCAACGCTCCGGCGCAGATCAAGGAGCTTGTGAACTGGGGCGTGAACTTCGACCGCAAACCCGACGGCTGCTTCGACCTGCACCGCGAAGGAGGACATTCCGAATTCCGTATACTGCACCATGCCGACGATACGGGAGCCGAAATACAGCGCGGGCTTATGGAAGCAGTGCGCAACTGTCCCGACATCGAGGTGAAGGAAAACCACTTTGCCGTGGAAATAATAACACAGCACCATCTCGGCGCACGTGTCACGCGCCGCACTCCATACATCAACTGCTACGGGGCCTACATACTTAACCCCGACACGCAGAAGGTGGACACATACCTGAGCAAGGTCACCCTGATGTGTACGGGAGGCTGCGGAGCCGTCTATCAGACTACCACCAACCCCGTGATAGCAACGGGCGACGGCGAAGCCATGGTCTATCGCGCCAAGGGAACAGTGAAGGACATGGAGTTCGTACAGTTCCATCCCACGGCACTCTACCATCCCGGCGAGACGCATCCTGCCTTTCTCATCACCGAAGCAATGCGTGGCTACGGCGGCATCCTGCGCCTTCCCAACGGCGAATCGTTCATGGAGAAGTACGACAAACGCCTCTCCCTCGCCCCACGCGACATTGTCGCACGTGCCATTGACAAGGAAATGAAAATCCACGGCATCGACCATGTGTGCCTGGATGTGACGCACAAGAACGCGGAGGAGACGAGAAAGCACTTTCCCAACATCTACCACAAGTGCAAGACCATCGGCATTGACATCACGACAGACTATATCCCCGTGCGTCCCGCCGCCCATTACATGTGCGGAGGCATACAGGTGGATCTCAACGGGCAGTCGTCCATCGAGCGGCTCTACGCCATTGGCGAGTGCGCCTGCACCGGGCTTCATGGCGGAAACCGCCTTGCCAGCAACTCACTCATAGAAGCGGTGGTGTATGCCGACGCTGCCGCCCGGCACTCACTGGCACATGTCGATGAGTACGACTTCAACGAAATGGTGCCCGAATGGGATGACGAGGGCACGATGACAAACGAGGAAAAGGTGCTGATAACGCAGAGCGTGAAGGAAGTGGGTGAGATAATGTCCAACTATGTAGGCATCGTCCGCTCCGACCTGCGGCTGAAACGCGCCTGGGACAGGCTCGACCTGCTCTATGAAGAAACCGAAGCCCTCTTCAAGCGTGTGAAAGCCAGCCGCGACATCTGCGAACTCCGCAACATGATCAACGTGGGTTACCTCATCACACGCCAGGCCATCGAGCGCAAGGAATGCCGCGGCCTGCATTACACCACCGACTATCCGCTCCACGCCTACGGCCAGAACAAGGCATGAAAATTTTCATGGCCACCTTCGCAGACTGATGCAAGAAATGATGAAACGCTATATAAAGACATTGCTGCCGCTGCTCTTTCTCGCACTGGCAGCCAATGCACAGGTACGCTTTGACAAAAGGGACAACGGCGCGGTGACGGCCGACTCGCTGCCCGCCGATACCGTTTTGTCCAATCAGCAGTCGCTGCCATGGACTCAGTCGGTGGCGGAAGGCATCGGCAGTCTGCTGAAGGACAATATGTTCAAGACCTCACAGGTGGGGATAATGGTTTACGACCTCGATGCCGACTCGGCCATTTTCTGCCACAACGAACGCCAGCTCATGCGTCCGGCATCAACCATGAAACTGGTGACTGCCATAGCAGCGATAGACAAGCTGGGAGGCAGTTACCAGTTCAAGACCGAGCTGTGCTATACCGGCAAGGTGACCGACGGCACACTTTCGGGCAACATCTACTGTGTGGGCGGTTTCGACCCGCGCTTCAACATCGACGACATGCGGGCCTTTGTGGAGTCAATCCGTAAGATGGGCGTCGATACAATCCGTGGCACTGTCTATGCCGACAAGACAATGAAGGATGACTCACCATACGGCGAGGGCTGGTGCTGGGACGACGACAACCCCATACTCTCGCCTCTGCTCGTGGGGCACAAGGATGTTTTCATCGACCGTTTCATGCAGGAACTGCGCGAAGCGGGAATTGTTGTCGATGCCATTACAGGCCAAGGCCAACGTCCGGACAGTGCCTACTGCATCTGCCGCAGGTTTCATACCATCGACCAAGTGCTTTTGCGCATGCTCAAGGATAGCGACAACCTGTTCGCCGAATCGGTGTTCTATCAGATTGGGGCGGCATCGGGCAGCCGCCCGGCAACAGCCCGCAGCGCCCGCAACGTGATAAACCGTCTCATCGAGAAAGTGGGGCTCGACCCCAGACAATACAGGGTTGCCGACGGTTCGGGACTTTCTCTTTACAACTATGTAACCGCTGAACTTGAGGTACGGCTGTTGCGTTACGCTTTCAAGAACAACAACATCTATCTGCATCTGTACCCTTCACTGCCGCAGGCGGGCACTGACGGCACGCTGTGCAAGCGAATGACGTCGCCATTCACGCAGGGCAATGTGTGTGCGAAGACGGGCACCCTGTGCGGCATAAGCAGTCTGGCAGGCTACTGTACAGCCGCCAACGGCCACCGCCTGGCCTTTGCCATCATCAACCAGGGACTTCTGCGCGGAAACGACGGGCGCACCTTCCAGGACAGGGTGTGCACCATTCTGTGCCAGCCATAAACGCTTTCAGCCATGATTGCCGACGAACTCGTCTTCAATATAAAGCAATGCCTTGGCCTCGTTCCTACGCAGGAGCAGGACAAGGCATTGTCTGTTTTTGCCCGTTTCCTCACCGTCCGCGACGACAGGGCAATGATGCTGCTGCGCGGTTCGGCAGGAACGGGAAAGACAACGTTGTCGGGCGCCATCGTACGCACCTTGTGGAGGCTGCACCAGAAGGCGGTGCTCCTTGCGCCGACGGGGCGTGCCGCCAAGGTGTTCGCACTCAATTCCGGTCACGCCGCCTACACCATTCACCGCCGCATCTATCGGCAGAAATCGATGGACGGGGCTTTCTCGCTTGCCCCCAACATGCACACCGACACGTTGTTCATAGTGGATGAGGCTTCAATGATAGCCAACGGCGGACTGCGTGAGACCGTTTTCGGCACGGGATGCCTTCTGGACGACCTTGTAAGCTATGTTTACGGCGGACGGAACTGCCGTTTGATGCTTGTGGGAGACACGGCGCAGCTGCCGCCGGTGGGTGAGGATGTGTCGCCGGCGCTGTGCGGCGACTTTATGAGGGGCTACGGACTGCAAGTGTATGAAGCCGACTTGAACGAGGTGCTGCGGCAGAGCGGCGGGTCGGGCATACTTTACAACGCCATCGCCGTGCGCCGGATGATAACGCATGGCGAAGTCACACAGTTGCCAAAGATACGCTTCAAAGGATTTGCCGACATTGTGATGGTGCCGGGCGACGAACTCATAGAGCGGCTGGCTTCAAGCTATTCGGAGGTTGGAACGGACGAGACGATGGTGGTGACACGTTCCAACAAGCGCGCAAACATCTACAACCAGGGCATACGCAATACCGTGCTGTGGCGCGAGGAACAGTTCTCCACGGGCGATTTGCTCATGGTGGTGAAGAACAACTACTACTGGACGGAGACCGATGCAGCCGCCAACGCTACGCCGGGCTTCATTGCCAACGGCGACCGTGCGGTGGTGCAGCGTGTGCGCAACCACCGCGAACTCTATGGCTTCCACTTCGCCGATATGTGGCTGCAATTCCCCGATTACGACAATTACGAGCTTAACGCCACCGTCATGACCGACACTCTCACGACGGAAGCTCCAGCTCTCACGCAGGAACAGAACCGCCGGTTGTACGACGAGGTGATGCTCGACTATGCCGACATCCCCACCAAACCCGAGCGGATAAAGAAACTGAAACACGACCCTTACTACAACGCCATACAGATAAAATACGCCTATGCCGTGACATGCCACAAGGCTCAGGGCGGTCAGTGGGCTCATGTCTATGTGGATCAGGGCTATATGACCGACGAGATGCTGTCGCCGGAATATGTGCACTGGCTCTACACCGCATTCACACGGGCTACGGAAAAGCTCTTCCTCGTGAACTGGCCGAAAGCGCAGACGGCCGTGTAGGCAAACTAAAACGAAAGACAAATAAATGACGCTCACCGTAGATTTGCTCCGGCAATGGTTTTTACAGTTCAACTCCGCCTACTTCGGTGGTGCGTTGCCTGTGCCCGCTTTCGGTCTGTCGAGAGCCCGCACACGCCTTGGCAGCATGACATGCCGCTGCGAGCGCACCCTGTTCCGCCGCAGGTGCTATGATTTCACCATTCGTGTGAGCACTTTCTACGACAGTACGGAGCGTGACTACCAGACCGTGCTGCTGCACGAAATGATACACTACTGCATAGCTTACAAAGGCATTCGCGACACTTCGGCGCACGGGAGCGAGTTTCTCCGCATGATGCACCGGCTCAACAGCGTGCACGGGTGGAACATCAGCGTGAGTTCGCCGAGACGCGGAAAGATTCCCGACACCTCCCGGAAATGTGCGGATGTGTATGCCGTGCTCGCCATAACCATGCATACGGGCGAACGCTACCTGTCGGTTGTGAACCCGTGCTACGCCCGCACCATTGATTGTCAGGCGCAGAGCGTGTCGCAGATAGCGCAGCACCGTTGGTATATGGCGCATGATCCTTTCTTCCGCACGTTTCCCAAAGTGCGCACGCTTAGAGCCAGGCGGGTGACGAAGGAAGTGTATGAGGAGAAAACGCGCAGCATGGAGCCGATGGAAGTAAAGTCATTCACGGCTCTCCGCGTGGGAAAGGTCAGGTGATTGTGATTGTTTTCGCCGCAACAGGCCGGTCATTATGCGTGCGGCGTTCTCCGGGGCGTTGCTCTCGCCGAGCCGTTCATGCACGCGCTGGTAACCGTCGAGCATCTTCTGGCGGTTTGTCTTGTCCGGCATTAGGGCGGCGAGACAAGCCGCTATGTTGTCGGGCGAGAAAGTGTCGGCCACGAGTTCTGTCACCACCTCTTCGTCGGCAATGAGATTGACGAGCGAGATGTACTTCACCTTGAGTACATGGCGGCGGCAGAAAGCGATGAAATGTGGCAGCGGCGTCTTGTAGCACACCACTTGCGGCACGCCGAAGAGGGCTGTCTCAAGAGTGGCTGTGCCGCTTGTCACCACGGCAAGCGTGGCGTGCGAGAGCAGGGCGTAGGTGTCGTCGTGCACGAGGCTCACGCCGGTGCCTTGGATGAAGTGGCTGTACAGGCTTGCGTCAATGCCCGGTGCGCCTGCAATCACGGCCTGATAGCCGTGGAACCGGCTTGCTGCCTGAATCATGGCGGGCAGGTTGTCTGCTATTTCCTGACGGCGGCTGCCTGCGAGGAGAGCTATGACGGGCTTCTGCGTAAGGCGGTGGCGTGTGGCAAAGCCGCTGAATGTCTCCGTGTATGATGCCTTGAACTGCCGCACCTCACCGGCTGTCGGGTTGCCCACATAGTGTATGGGGTAGTGGTGTTTCTGCTCGAAGAAGGGCACTTCAAACGGCAGTATGGAGAACATCTCGTCCACATCGCGCCTTATTGCCTTTATACGCCATTCCTTCCATGCCCATATTTTCGGGGAGATATAGTAGAAGACGGGTATGGAGGTGTGGCTTCTCACGAAGCGCGCTATGCTGAGGTTGAAGCCCGGATAATCGACGAGTATCACCACATCGGGCTGCCATTGCCTTATGTCGGCCTTGCACAGGGCCATGTTGCGCATGATGGTGCGCAGGTGGAGCAGCACGGGAATGAAGCCCATGTAGGCCAGCTCGCGGTAGTGGCGCACACGTGTCCCGCCCGCAGCCTGCATCATGTCGCCGCCGAAGAATCGGAATTGTGCCTGGGGGTCGGCGTTCTGGATCCCGCGCATGAGGTGTGAAGCATGGAGGTCGCCGCTGGCTTCACCGGCTATGAGGTAGTATTTCATCGTATGGGGCGGTGTCTTGTTACAGATTCTCGAAGTCTGCTGCGCAGGTGTTTATGAACTCGTAGTCGGTCACATCTATGCGTGTTGGCGTGATGGCGACATACCCGTGGGTGACGGCCCAGTTGTCGGTGTCGTCGGCTTCGGGTTCGTCGTTGCTGTATTGACCGGTCATCCAATAATAGTCGTAGCCGCGCGGATGGCGCATCTTCACGCATTCGTGGTGCCATGTGCCCTTCGCCATGCGGCATACGCGCACGCCATGGAACTCGCTGGCAACGGGGAAGTTCACGTTCAGGCACACTCCCGTGGGCAAGCCTTCGTCGAGCACCTTGCGCGTGATGCTTCTTATGTAAGGACGCAAGGGCTCGAAGTCGGCGTCGGAGCGGTGGTCGCACAGCGAGAAAGCCACCGATGGGATGTATTTCATGCAGCCTTCGGTGGTGACGCCCATCGTTCCGCTGTAATGGGTGTTCACGCTTGCGTTGTCGCCGTGGTTTATCCCGCCTATCACCATGTCTGGCTGCCCGCCTTCAAACAGTTGGTCGAGGGCGAGTTTCACGCAATCCACGGGTGTGCCGTTGCACGACCACACCTCCACATCACCGTCCTTACGGCGCGGCTTAAGCCTTAAAGGCTCGGTGGCGGAGAAGGCGCACGAGAAGCCCGAGCGGGCCGATTCGGGCGCACACACCACTATCCGTGCCATGTCGCGGAGCATGTCGATGAGCGAATTGATGCCTTTGGCGTGGTAACCGTCGTCGTTGGAAATAAGTATTGATGGCTTTTTGTCAATCATAAATAAGGTGTCATTTCATTTGCAAAAGTACGAAAAAAGGTTTAATATGGCCGTTTCTCGCATAAAATATGTATCTTTGCCGCACAATATCACTTATATGCAACACTCATTGCGTAGGCCGCCAAGACGCGATTGCAGCAATGGGTGTACTTTCATTGACATTATATTAACGACAGAAAGAGGATAGATCCATGGGGAAAATAATAGCTTTGGCCAACCAGAAAGGTGGTGTGGGAAAGACAACGACAACCATCAATCTTGCGGCTTCGCTCGCAACGTTTGAAAAGACGGTGCTCGTTGTCGATGCAGACCCGCAGGCAAACGCTTCAAGCGGACTTGGAGTGGATATAAAGGATGTCGATTGCTCGCTCTACGAGTGCATCATCGACCACGCCGACGTGCGCGATGCCATATACACCACCGACATCAACGGGCTCGACATCATTCCCAGTCACATCGACCTTGTGGGCGCGGAGATAGAGATGCTTAACCTGCACAACCGCGAACGGGTGATAAAGAACATGCTCGACACAATACGCGCCGACTACGACTACATCCTCATCGACTGCAGCCCGTCGCTCGGACTCATCACAGTGAATGCGCTTACGGCAGCCGACTCGGTGATAATACCCGTGCAGTGCGAGTATTTCGCCCTCGAAGGCATCACGAAACTGCTCAACACAATAAAGATAATCAAGAGCAAACTCAACCCGAACCTCGAGATAGAGGGCTTCCTGCTTACGATGTACGACAGCCGTCTGCGTCTGGCAAACCAGATTTACGACGAGGTGAAACGCCATTTCCAGGAACTCGTGTTCAAGACCGTCATACAGCGGAACGTGAAGCTCAGCGAGAGTCCGAGCCACGGCTTGCCCGTCATTCTCTACGACACCGACTCCGTGGGAAGCAAGAACCACCTCGCACTTGCGAAGGAAATAATAAACAAGAACCAGCCTACGGAATTACAACCGGGAGTGCCTTCCGCCTGACACACGCCCGGCGGCGGCAGAAAAGACAACAGAAAACGACTCCAACGACAATACAGGCCATGTGCATGACGGTTGCATGTAAATGCCGGAGCACGGCTTGTCACCCACAAAATAAACAGCTTACAGATGGTAGCACATAAGAAATACAACAAGAGCGTGCTCGGACGCGGACTCGACGACCTTGAAAGGGGAAAGGGACTCGATGCCCTCATCGACACAAACGGTGTGCGCACGCAGGGCACTTCAACCATTAACGAGATACCTCTCAACCAGATTGAACCCAATCCGAACCAGCCGCGGCACGATTTCGACACCGAGGCGTTGCAGGAACTCGCCAACAGCATACGTGAGATAGGCATCATACAGCCCATCACCCTGCGCCAAATGGCCGACAACCGCTTCCAGATAATAGCCGGAGAACGCCGTTGGAGAGCCTCGCAGATGGCAGGGCTCACCGCCGTACCTGCCTATATACGCACCATTAAGGACGAGAGCGTCATGGAAATGGCTCTCGTGGAGAACATACAGCGCGAGGATCTCAATGCAATAGAAATAGCACTCGCCTACGAACACCTGCTCGAAGGTGACGGAATGACGCAGGAAAAGGTGTCGGAACGTGTGGGAAAGAGCCGCACCGCCATTACCAACTACCTGCGTCTGTTGCGTCTGCCCGCACAGGTGCAGATGGCCTTGCAGAAGAAGGAAATTGACATGGGGCACGCCCGTGCCTTGCTTGCCATCAACAGTCCGTCGCTTCAGATAAAGCTCTTCAACGAAGTGCAGAAGAATGGATATTCCGTGCGCAAGGTGGAGGAAATGGCGCAGATGCTGAAGCATGGCGAGGACGTGAACAGCGGGCGCAAGACCATCGTGGCAAAGGCAAAGCTCCCCGAAGAATACAACCTGTTGCGCACACGCCTTTCGGAATTTCTTCACACCAAGGTGCAGCTCACCTGCTCGTCGAAGGGCAAGGGAAAGATAACCATCCCCTTTGCAAACGAGGAGGATTTGGAGAAGATCATGAGCATTTTCGACAAAATGAAAGAATAGCTGGAAGTGAGATTGCAGTTGCGTTACATATTGCAAAGCATCGTCGTGGTGTTTCTGCTCATGGCGGCACAGACTGCCAATGCGTGTGCAACTGACCGTGACAGCGCATCGGTGCCGCCTGCTTTTGCGCCGGACAGCACCGCTTTTTTGCCGGACAGTGCCCTTATGGCGGAGTCGGCACTGACTCATGCCGACAGCATGAAGTTCGCAGTGATGCCCGACACAGTGGCAAAACGCCACAAACGCGACTGGAATACATGGCGGCCGAGCGCAAAGCGCGCCCTTTGGCTCGCTATTGTGCTGCCCGGAGCAGGACAGATTTACAACCGCAAGTTCTGGAAACTGCCAATCGTCTATGGCGGGTTTGTGGGGTGTGCATACGCTATGCGGTGGAACAACCAGATGTACCGCGACTACTCACAGGCCTATCTCGACCTCATGGACGATGACCCCAACACGCAGAGCTACAACCAGTTCCTGCACCTCGGAGCCAAAATAGACGACTCGAACATAGAGCGTTACAAGACAATCTTCAAGAACAGGAAGGACCGTTTCCGCCGTTGGCGCGACCTGAGCTTCTTCTGTATCGTGGCAGTCTATGCCCTGTCGGTGGTCGATGCCTACGTGGACGCGTCGCTGTCAGAATTTGACATATCCAAAGACCTGAGCCTTAGGGTGGAGCCTGCCGTCATAAACAATAAGGTGGATAGGAACCCATTGAGGGCGAATGCGCTCGGACTGAGTTGCAGCCTGAACTTCTGACAGGGTAAAATCAGATTTAAAGGAAAACTTATATACATGTCCGCTGAAAACAATGATATATTGTACGGACACGAATAAAAAGCAGATGAAATTGATGAAAAAGACATTTTTGTTCATTGCCGCAATGTTTATCGGCATAAACAGTCAGGTTCTCGCGCAGACTGACGACAACGATACGGAAATCACAGTTACCGGCTTTGACGGGGAAGTGGAGGTCATCGACCTGCCGGAAGCACTGACAAACGATTACGACAGCCTGCTCAGCGTCTATAATGCAAAGGTTTATCTGAAACCTGGCTCCGGCTGCGACCTCCCCGATATGAATCCCGTATATGAGAAGAATGTCTATAAACAGCGTCTCAGCCGCATCCCGGCGGTGATAGAGATGCCCTACAACGAAGTGGTGCGGAAGTTTATTGACCGTTACAGCGGACGCCTGCGCCGCTCCGTAAGCATCATGCTCGGGACGCAGAACTTCTATATGCCCATCTTCGAGGAGGCTCTTGAAGCCTACAGCTTGCCGTTGGAACTGAAATATCTGCCCGTAATAGAGTCGGCGCTCAATCCCAATGCCGTGTCAAGGGCGGGCGCGGCAGGGCTCTGGCAATTCATGCTTGCAACGGGAAAACGCTACGGCCTGGAGGTGAACTCGCTCGTTGATGAACGCCGCGACCCCGTGCTTTCATCTTACGCCGCTGCCCATTACCTGAGCGACCTGTATAAAATCTTCGGTGACTGGAACCTTGTCATTGCAGCATACAACTGCGGGCCGGAGACAATAAACAAAGCCATACACCGCTCCAAAGGCGAGAAGGACTACTGGCAGATTTATCCTTATCTGCCGCGCGAGACCCGTGGATATGTGCCCGCATTCATCGCCGCCAATTATATAATGACTTATTACTGCGAGCACAACATCTGCCCGATGACGGCGGAACTGCCTGCGAAGACCGACACGGTGATGGTGAACCGCGACCTGCACCTTGAACAGGTGGCGAAGGTGCTCGATGTGGATATGCAGCAGCTCAAGGCTCTCAACCCACAATACCGTCGCAACATCGTGAACGGAGGCACAAAGCCGTCGGCACTGCGTCTGCCCGAGATGCTCGTGAACACGTTTATCGACCGTGAGGACTCCGTATATGCCTACAATTCCGAAGAACTCCTTTCCAAACGCTCGGAAGTCGCCGTGAACGAGGAGACTCCTTCCTATTCACCCAAACGCCGTGCCTCCGGCGGAAAAAGCCGCGGACGCAACAGCCGCCACCGTGGACGCAGTATCACGGTGCGCCAGGGCGACACTCTCTCGGAGATAGCGGCACGGAACAACACCACTGTAAAGAAGCTCAAGAAACTTAACAATATCAGCGGCAACAGCATCAGGGCCGGAAAGAAACTGAGAATAAAGTAAAAATCACCTTAAACAACCCGCAGGGGACACTGACTATGGACGGACAGGAAAAGAAAGACCGACAGCGTGAAGTTGCAGACGACGCGCTCATCGACAAAGCCTTCAGACATTTGCTCGACACTTATCTTGCCTCTCGCCACCGCAAGAAGGTGGATATCATAACAAAGGCTTTTAACTTCGCGCGCCAGGCACACAAAGGCGTGCGCCGTTTGTCTGGCGAGCCCTACATAATGCACCCCATTGCCGTGGCACAGATAGTGTGCGAGGAGATGGGGCTTGGCTCCACGAGCATCTGTGCGGCGCTGCTTCACGATGTCGTGGAGGACACCGACTACACCGTGGAGGACATGGAAAACCTCTTCGGGGCAAAGATAGCGCAGATTGTCGATGGCCTGACCAAGATCTCGGGCGGCATCTTCGGAGAACAGGCTTCGGCCCAGGCGGAGAACTTCAAGAAGCTCCTCCTCACCATGAGCGACGACATACGCGTGATACTGGTAAAAATTTGCGACCGCCTCCACAATATGCGTACTCTCGCAAGCCAGCCCGCCAACAAGCAATACAAGATCGCAGGCGAGACGCTCTATATCTACGCTCCGCTCGCCAACCGCCTCGGACTTAACAAAATCAAGGCCGAACTCGAAGATCTCAGTTTCAAGTACGAGCATCCGGAAGAGTATGCTTCCATCGAGAGGAAACTTGCTTCGACGCAGGAACAGCGCGACGTGCTCTTCCGTGAGTTTACCCTGCCTATAAAGCAAACCCTTGACAGCATGGGGATAGACTACGAGCTCAAGGCACGCGTGAAGACTCCGTACTCCATCTGGAACAAGATGCAGAACAAGCATGTGCCCTTCGACGAGATTTACGACATACTTGCCGTGCGCATAATCTTTACGCCCAAGGAAAGAAGCGAGGAGATAAACGAGTGTTTCAGGATATATGTGGCGATAAGCCAGATATACAAATCGCATCCCGACCGACTTCGCGACTGGGTGAACCACCCCAAGGCCAACGGCTACCAGGCATTGCATGTCACGCTGATGTCGAAGCAAGGCAAGTGGATAGAGGTGCAGATACGCAGCGACCACATGGACGAAGTGGCGGAACAGGGTTTCGCCGCGCACTGGAAATATAAGGAGACGAGCGAGGTTGTGGATGACGACAGCGAGCTGAACAACTGGCTCAGCACCATCAAGGAAATACTTGACGACCCGCAGCCAGACGCCATGGACTTCCTCGACACCATAAAGCTCAACCTCTTCGCAAGCGAAATATTCGTCTTTACGCCCAAGGGCGAGATCAAGACCATGCCTGCCGGGTGTACAGCCCTCGACTTCGCGTTTCAGATACATACCTTCCTCGGAAGCCACTGCATCGGTGCCAAGGTGAACCACAAACTCGTGCCGCTCAGCCATAAGCTGCAAAGCGGCGACCAGGTGGAAATCCTCACATCCAAGTCGCAGCACGTTCAGGCGTCGTGGATAAAGTTCGTATATACGGCAAAGGCAAAGGGGAAAATCCAGGCCATACTCCGCCGTGACAACCGCGAAACGCAGAAACGGGGCGAACAGATACTCGCCGACTGGCTCAAGGCGAACGGCTTTGAGATGACAACGGCTGTACTCAACAAGCTTTGCGTGTTCCATGACGCCCAGAAGCATGATGACCTCTTCCTCGCAATAGGCAAGCGCACTGTCATTCTGGGGGCAAAGGACATTGACGAACTGCGCGAAAAGAAAAAGAAGAGGCAGGTGAGCGGATGGCGCAAGTTCGTGCCTTTCCTCGGGAACGACGGGAAAAAGGGGGCTGCTCCAGGCTTCTTTATCGTGGGCGAGGGTTTCAACAAGAAGAAGCCTGTGATGATAAACGAGTCGAACATCGCCACATTCGTCTTCCCGTCATGTTGCCATCCCATTCCGGGTGACGACATTCTCGGCTTCATTGACAACAAGAACCGCATAGAGATACACCGCCGCGACTGCAAGGTGGCGGCACGCCTGAAGTCGAGTTTCGGCAACCGCATTCTCGATGCAAAGTGGGATATGCACAGGCAGATGTTCTTCGACGCCACAATAGAAATACGCGGCATCGACCGCAAGGGCATGCTCCACGACGTATGTGAGGTGCTTGCCGGCAAACTGGATGTGAACATCCACAAGATGACAGTGTCCAGCGACGACGGAATCTTCGACGGGACAATAGAAATACGTGTGCACGACCGTGCCGAGGTGCAAGTGGTCATGGAGCAGTTGAAGACCATCGACGACCTCAAGGAAGTGCTTCAGATATTCTGACAACCGCGCCGCCGACGGCGCACCATTTTACGGACAACGGGTGGCGGCATGTGTTTTCATGCCGGCACCCGTTGTCGTTTATGTTCTTTTAACCAAAATCGGTCACCTTTTCCTCGTCGGTTATCTCCAACCTGCCTGTCTTCCAGGCGGAGAGAGGTATACCCCAATTCGGGATAAGCAAGCACTCACAATAACCCTCAAACATCTTCATCAATAGACATGACGTCCTATCCATCCGCATAATGCGGA
>CAVBVK010000046.1:0-13985 GCA_963599085.1 bacterium
TCATTTTAATTTTTGCACAGAAATGCCTGCGTCTGTCTAACGGCATGTCAGTCAGTCTCTTGCGGCTGCACGCCGTATTTTGTGAAATTGCCGTCGGTTTTCCCAGTTTTCGCGTATGAACGGATTTTGGAACGGTTAGGAATGCAAATATAAGACAAGCCCACTCCATCCATCCCCGACTGGGGAGGGATATGAAGAATGCGCAGGACAAGCGGTATGAAGTCGGACATCCTGTTGTCATTTTGCGGCTTGTACGCGTTATTTCGGCTTTTCTTTTTGTTAATCTTAGTTAATGGGGGGGGGCATAATGGTTAAAACATCACAAAATCCCTACTGCATTTGCCTTATGCCGTTTCACAGAACTGCGAAATTCCGTACTTTTGTGCGGCAATTACTTGCCTGGAATGGAAGTTTGCCAATTAAAATAAACATGAACAAAATAATAAACATGAACAAAATATTGATTTTATGAAAGAGAAAAGACATTATGAGGCTCCCTCAATCACGGTGTTGTGGATGGACACGCGGAACTCCTTGCTCGCAGGCAGCGTGGTGGTAAGTGACTCTAACGGCAGTTTCGAAGACGATGCGGCCTTGAACGGCGATTTTGATTCAGACTGGGAATAAGGCGTTTGGGTGTACACGTTTATAAGTTATAAAACAGCAACTACATTGAAAGGGAAAAAAGATATGAAAAAGAATTACATGCTTTTCGTGGCATTGGCTGTGGCCGCAACCACCTCATGTACAAGTGACGATGAGGCGCAGGGCACGGACACCACCCCCGACGGCGGCGCACGCACGGTGACACTCACCGCCTCTACGCCCGCCCCCGACGGGGAAAAGCCCGCAGCAGGAAAGGCACGGGTGGGACTGACAAAGACAAGCAGCACCACCGCAACGTTCCACTGGCAGGAAAACGACAAGATACTCGTGCAGACCAAGAGCGACGGCACATACGGCCAGGCGGAGTTCGCTCTGGAAGGTACGGCGACTGGAAGCACTTCGGCAACGTTCAAGGGCGAGCTGACAGGGAGTGTCGGCAAATATGCGGTGTATCCTTACAGTGCCGCTCACAAGTTTGACACAAGCTCGGAAACGAAGCTCACGTACAACCTCCCGTCCTCATACACATACGCGACAGTGGAGAGCGGCATATTCTCCAAGACTGAAAACGGCAGCACCACCTACCGCACCACCCAGACGAACATTCCAATGCTCGGCACAATCACGGACAGCAAGGTGGCGTTCAAGATACTCGGCGGACTGGCGGTGATACGCATCGACAATATGCCCGCAACGGCAGGCACCCTCACCGTCACTGCCGACCAGCAGCTCTCAGGCGACTTCACCGTGTCGGACATGTCGGCTACGGATGCGGCAATAGCCACTTCCTCCTCAACATCATCGGACAATACGGTGACATTCGGCTTCAGCGGCGCGACAGAAGGCAGCGCAGGCGTGTTCTTCCTGCCCTTGGCCACCGGCACGTACTCTGACCTGAAGATAACGGTTGCCACCGGAAGCAAGACTCAGGCGGTGAACTACGGCGACCTCACCATAGCCCGCTGCGATGTCACTGCCATCGCCCTCACCACAGACAGCGAGGGAAACCTGAGGCACATCGAGAAGATTGACGACTATCACTACAAGATCAACGGCCACGAGTTCGTAGATCTCGGTTTGGATGTCCTTTGGGCTACGATGAATGTGGGCGCAAGCAGTGAAACTGAAGATGGCTACCATCTTGCTTGGGGCGCGACAACCGAATGGGAAGACCATAATTATACCTCTTCCACCTACAGCAGCCGTGTCACGACTTTTGTCGATGCAGCCACGGCAAACTGGGGCTCAGGTGTAAGGATGCCGACAACAGAAGAGTTCAACGCACTTATAAACGGTTGCACCCGTACTTGGAAATGGGTGGATGAAAACTACACCTCTACCTCCGACCCCGGAGGATATACGCTAACCAGTCAGGCGAGCGGCAACACAAGTTCCATATTCCTTTACAGGCCGAAATACTATCAAGGAACGACACTTTCGTATTACTCCGAACACTCCGGCTACTATTGGACCAGCTCCGGAACAACCTCAAAAGCCGGGTATATCGGTGTATCATCAGACAAAAACTCCATGTGGTCCAATACTGGTGGAGCCTACTATGGATATGCCGTCCGTCCTGTAGCGCCAAAGCCTTAAAGCAAGCCGGACACTGAGTATCATGGCTTCGCTGCCGCCATGTAGCAGCATTTTTCTGAATAACAATTGTGATGGGATTTCCCATCTGCAAGGATTATACATTACCAAGGGTTGCATCCTGTCGTAAAGAACGGCGGATGCAACCCTTTACCTTGCAGTGTTGTCGGGCGGGACGCCCGAACTCCTGTCATTTGACAATCTTCACACCCGTTGTCGTCCCATTTAAATGAGGTAATCCTTTTAGTTGTCGTTTTAGTTAAATGATAGTAAAAAAGGAAAGCACCGACAAAAAATAAAAAACTTTATAATTAACTTTGTAAGAGAAAATCCATAACCAATGATAGCAACACTCATCATCCTTGCCCTTTCAGCCGTGTTTTTCGCAATCGGCAAAGTGCGCTCCGATTTAGTGGCGTTGTGCGCCCTTGTATGTCTGTTACTAACCGGTGTACTCACACCTCAGGAAGCCCTGTCGGGATTTTCCAATCCTGTCGTCATAATGATGGTGGGGCTGTTTGTGGTTGGAGGAGCAATTTTCCAGACAGGACTTGCAAAGAAAATCAGCGGAAAGATACTGTCCTTGGCAGGCGAAAGCGAGCTGCGCCTGTTCATTCTGCTTATGGTGGTGACTGCCGCCATCGGCGCTTTTGTGAGCAATACGGGTACCGTAGCCCTGATGATGCCCATTGTCGTGAGTCTTGCCGCCAAATCAAAGACAAGTGCAAGTCGGTTGCTCATGCCGTTGGCGTTTGCAAGCAGCATGGGCGGAATGCTCACACTCATCGGTACACCTCCCAACCTCGTCATACAGGAAGCACTCACCGATGCCGGATACGAGCCTTTGTCGTTTTTCTCATTCACTCCGGTCGGCATCATCTGCATAGTTGTGGGAATTATCGTCCTGCTGCCTTTGAGCAAACTGTTCCTCACAAAAGACAACGGCAACAAGGGAAAGCGCAGACGCGGGAAATCGCTTGCCGAACTCGTGAAAGAGTATCACATAAACGAGAAACTCAGCGTTTTCAGGGTTTCCCCAAAATCACACGCCCTCGGCATGACCCTCAGTCAGCTCGACCTGCACAAGAAATATGGCCTGACCGTGCTTGAAGTGCGACGCGAGAAGGCTTCGCAGCGTGGCATTATCAAGAATGTCGAGCAGAAACTTGCAGGTCCTGACACCGTGTTGTACGCAGGAGACATACTCTTTCTCAGCGGGGACAGGGAGCAGGCGCAACTGTTGGCAGAAGAGCAAAAGCTCGTACGCATGAACGGGCAGGACAATGCCGGAACGACGGACAAAAGCGGGCAACTGGCTTTCTACGACATAGGCATTGCCGAAATACTGCTCATGCCCAACTCACGTCTCATAAACCGGCAACTGAGGGAGGCAGGGTTCAGAGGCATGTACAACGTGAATGTCATGGGAATACGCCGCAACGGTGAGTACATAACAACCGACCTGCCCAACATACGCCTCATGTCCAACGACATACTGCTTGTGCAGGGCACATGGAAGAATATAGGACGGTTGAGCGACGAGGCCGACAACTGGGTGGTGATAGGCCAGCCCCTTGAAGAGGCCGCAAAGGTGGAGATAGATTACAAAGCCCCGATTGCGGGCATAATAATGTTGCTCATGGTGGCGATGATGGTGATAGAAAGCATACCCATAGCCCCCGTAACAGCTGTAATGATAGCAGGCCTGCTGATGGTGGCAAGCGGATGCCTGCGTAATGTGGAAGCCGCCTATAAGACAATAAACTGGGAAAGCATAGTGCTCATAGCCGCAATGCTGCCCATGTCGGTGGCATTGGAGAAGACGGGGGTCTCACATCTGATATCGCAAAGCATGGTTGAACACCTCGGCCCATTCGGTCCGTATGCCCTTCTTGCCGGCATCTACTTCACGACATCGCTGCTCACACTCTTCATAAGCAACACGGCCACGGCGGTGCTCATGTCGCCAATAGCCATTACAGCCGCCGCCGGAACGGGCATAAGCCCCTACCCTCTGCTCTTTGCCGTAACGCTTGGGGCAAGCATGTGTTTTGCCTCGCCGTTCTCAACGCCTCCCAACGCCCTCGTGATGAAAGCGGGACAATACACATTCGCCGACTATCTGAAAGTGGGACTGCCGCTGCAAATCATCATCGGCATCGTGATGCTGCTGGCATTACCCATGTTGTTCCCTTTCTGACACGGACTTGAGGATGTGTTAAAACGAATCGTCAAGAATAAAACAGCATAACAAAATATGACAATAAAGAAATCGGAGTTTTCCATATCATCGGCGACCATAAGCCAGTGCCCCAAGGACAACAAGGCGGAATATGCCTTCATCGGACGCTCCAACGTGGGAAAATCGAGTCTCATCAATATGCTCTGCAACCACAAAGGACTGGCAAAGACTTCGGCAACACCGGGCAAGACCCTGCTCATCAACCACTTCATAATAAACAACGAATGGTATTTGGTGGATCTTCCAGGTTACGGTTTTGCCAAACGCTCGAAGTCAGTCCAGAAGAAACTCGACCAGATGATTTCGTCATACATCCTGCAACGCAGGCAACTTGTCAATACGTTCGTACTCATTGACATAAGGCACGACCCTATGAAGATAGACACCGACTTCATCAACTGGCTCGGCGAAAGCGGCATCCCCTTTGCCATAATATTCACAAAAGCCGACAAACTGGGACCGGTAAAGGCAAGACAGAATGCTGCCGCATGGATGAATGCGCTGAAAGAACAATGGGAAGAACTGCCGCCCCACTTCATCACAAGTGCTGAAAAGAAGACGGGACGCGACGAAGTGCTCGACTATATCGACAGCATAAACAAGTCGCTCACAGCTGAAGCAGAACCGCAGCAATAGCCGTGACCGCAAGTTTCAGCAGCAAACAGCAAAATGCAAAAGAAGAATTATGACGCCATACGTTGATGTGCAAAACCTGACAAAATCGTTTGGAGCACACATACTGTTCAACAACATATCATTCTCCATCGCCGAAGGACAACATGTTGGACTTATAGCGAAGAACGGTACGGGGAAGACGACCCTGCTTTCCATGCTCACCGGTAAAGAAGGGCACGACTCGGGAAGCATCATTTACAAAAAAGACCTCCGTATAGGGTTCTTGGAACAGACTCCGCAGTTCGACTCCGACAGATCGGTTCTCGACGCATGCTTCAACCATAACGGCGAAGCGGAAATGATGCTGAAGGCAAAACAAATCCTCACCCAACTGAGAATTTCCGATTTGGAACAGCGTATGGGGCAGCTGAGCGGCGGACAGCAAAAACGTGTCGCACTTGCCAATGTCCTTATCACCGAACCCGACATGCTCGTTCTGGACGAGCCGACCAACCATCTTGACCTTGACATGATCGAGTGGCTTGAAGGATATCTGTCAAGGGGGAACAAGACCCTGCTGATGGTGACACACGACAGATATTTCCTTGACCGCGTGTGCAACATAATCCTCGAGCTCGACGACAAGACAATGTACACTTACAGAGGCAACTTCAAGTACTATATGGAGAAACGTCAGGAACGCATTGACACGACACGGGCTGAGATAGAGCGTGCCAACAATCTGTACCGCCGCGAACTTGAATGGATGAGGAGAATGCCACAGGCACGAGGACACAAGGCACGTTATCGTGAGGAAGCGTTCCACGACCTTGAAGCAAAGGCGAAACAACGTATGGAGGAGCGGCAGTTGCGCCTGAAATCCAAGAACATATATATAGGTTCAAAGATTTTCGAGTGCTGCTATGTGTCAAAGTCTTGGGGAGAGAAAGTAATTCTTGACAAATTCTACTATAATTTCAGCAGGTTTGAGAAAATGGGAATTGTCGGCAACAACGGCACGGGCAAATCCACTTTCATAAAACTCCTGCTTGGAATAGAGACTCCGGATGAGGGGAAGTTCGATATCGGGGAAACCGTAAAGTTCGGATATTTCTCACAAGACGGACTGAAGTTTGACGAGCAACAAAAGGTGATTGATGTGGTGTCGGACATTGCCGACTACATAGACCTTGGTGGGGGCAAGCACCTTACGGCCTCACAACTGCTGCAAAACTTCCTCTTCCCTCCGGAACAGCAGCATGACTATGTGTATAAACTAAGCGGAGGAGAGAAGCGCAAGCTCTATCTGTGCACCGTACTGATGCGAAACCCGAATTTCCTTGTACTTGACGAGCCGACCAATGACCTTGACATACAGACACTTGAGGTGCTGGAAGAATATTTGCAGGACTTCCCGGGATGCGTCATCATAATCAGTCACGACCGCTACTTCATGGACAAGATTGTGGATCACCTGCTTGTCTTCAACGGCAATGGCAGCATAAACGATTTCCCCGGCAACTACACACAATACCGTATGTGGCAAGCCTTGAAGCCTAAGGAGACGGAAAGGAGCGTCAATACAGAGAAGCGCGAGAAGAAAGACTATCACGGAGAGCAGAAAAGGAAACTCTCTTTCAAGGAGAAACGCGAACTGCAACAGCTTGAAGCAGACATAGAAGCCCTTGAAAACGAGCAGAAACAAATTGAGGAAGAGCTGTGCAGCGGCACGCTGTCCGTGGAAGACCTCACCCAAAAGAGCAAGCGTCTGCCACAACTGAAAGATGAACTTGACGAGAAGAGCATGCGGTGGCTCGAACTTTCAGAGATAGAGGGTTAAAGAACGGGAGAGTTGAAAGGGACTCCCTGCCTGTGGGCTTACAGCACGAAAACAAAAAGTATGGAATGGTAGAGTTCTGCAACAAAAACATATACAACCGCCAACGGCGCGATGGCTGCCACGCCTCCTGACATGAGCAGAAACGCATCATATACGGTTTTAAGTTTCCCCACCATAAATCCGTAGGTCAGCGACATCACACCCACAGCGAAAGCAAGTAGAGGAACAAGACCGTTTGTGAAACTGCTCGGAAACAGTTTGCCCACAGCACTTAGCAAAATGGCATGCGGCATGAGTGTCAGCAAGGCAAGGACAGCGGCCATCGCCACAGCTTCCCATACCACCACCTGCAAGGCAATGCGCGTGCGGTAGTCGTTGTTGCGTTTTTTCCGAATGTCACCGACAATGCCACAACCCTTCATTGTGCCATAGGCTGCGCCCGAAAGCAGAAGCCACACGAGCAGAGGCGACTGCATGTTCTCCGTGAAATGTCCGAAAAGCCAGCGCAAGCCCTCGCCGCCAAGCATTGAACGCATATACCAATCGGGATTGGCTGCTGTCAGAAGCCACGACAACACCATGAGCAATGCCTGAAGGGCACATGCCGTCAGGGCAACCACAGTACATGTTTTGTAATACAGTTTCATACTTTTCCGAGTAAACCACGCCTGTTAAAATCAGTCCTCATCAGGTGCCAGGTTGTCAATGTCGATAATTCTGAGTTGCAAGGCACGCACCACAAGGCGCGTGGCATTCACCCCAAGCCCGCCGTTTCCGTCGGGAAAGAGTTTCTGCACAAGTTCGTTCTGTCTTTTTTCAAGACTTTTCACGCCAAAAGGCATAGCGCGGAGGTTTGAGATTTGTTCCTTTGTATAGCCCAAGGCAAGATGTCGCAGGAAACGTTCGTCGTACTCGTCAATCTCAAACCGTATAAGCGCATCCTGATGTATGATCTGCACATTGATGCTGCGTTTGAAGCGTTCTACTATTTTCTCCAATATAGGTTGGTTGAAAACCATACGTTTTCCCTGCATCACGCACAACACATCGTTACGCGTAAGCAGTTCGCCGCTTTTGAGAATGATGCCGTCACAACCCGCATCGAGTACATCAACCCACAGTTTTTCATTCAGAATTTCCCCGGTAAAGATAAGCACTTTCACTTGCGGATGCGTATTTTTAAGACTGCGGCAGATTTCCACGCCGACAGTAGTGGAGCCACCAAGTCCCAAATCAAGCAACACAAGGTCGGGCATTTCTTTTTTCAACAGAGTCCAGAATGCGCTCTCGTCAGCCGCAGTGCCTATCACCTCAGCCTCCGGAATGTCATTACGCAGGATGCCTTCCGTGCCTTTCAATTCCAGAGGTACATCCTCTACGATGACAACTTTGAACTTTTCCATATTGTTTTTGTCAGTTTTATTTCAATGATTGTTGTATTGTCCCTTGCAACCTCCGCCCTTATCCCACATCCGCGGGCATGGGTAAACTCACCCAAATCGCGCACAATCTGTCGGCAAAGCAGGAATGTGAGGTCGGCGGTGGCTTCCGTAAACAGTTGCTGTCGCTGTTCCTCCGTAAGCGATAGGTGCTTCATCCATACCCTCAGAAGGATGTAAGCTTCGTCCAAGTCCTTTTCCTCCATATCGGGAATGCTGCCGGCATTGGCCTTCTTCAACAGCCGGAACATATAGTCGAGAGTGCCTCGGTCGAATGAAAAATGCCTTTCGACAATGCGCACAGCCTGTTCGCTGAAAACAGAATAAAGCATTGCATAATAATGCATAAGTTCGTCCAAAGCGTCAATATTGCTGTCCTTGCCATTCACGAGTTGCATTATCCGTGTGGGATAATACATTGTCTCATGCTTCAATGTGGATAGGCAATTGTCAAGGATATTGTTGCTCACATACAGTTGGTCGCTCTCCAAGCGCACCTTTCCAAATTGTTCGTTGAGCACTTCAAGTTGCCTTTTGCGCTCTTCATCCTTTGCCACGGCTTCTGCAAGGGCTCCTTTTAGTAAGTAAACAATGTTGCGCAACTGTGTGAACTTCTCGTTTGCCACCATAATGTCGTCGCGTTCCGTCCACACTTCATTCACTTCGGCAAGTTTTTCAGCGTCGCTTTCCTTGCCAAGGAGTACAGCATTGATTTTCCGAATCTTATCAACGCAAAGGTTATAGTAAATCCTGTGACGGTAATACAAGAGGTAATAAGCAGGGAAAATAAGCATGAAAAGGAATACAAGAAGTATAATTGCGAAATTCCTGTTACCCTCCGACTTCTGCATCACACGCACATAATCGGCAAGGGTGTTGTCGGCACTGCACTCACGGAACAGTTGTGTATAAACCTTGTTGTTGTACTGATAAAGTTTCCAGTCGTGCAAGGCAAGAGCTGCAACCGCCACTTCATTGCGCACATCAAGCACTATTCCGTAGTCAATGTCCACACTGTCGCGAAACCATTGCAACTCCGCAGCTACTGAGGCATTGCCGCCATCAAGCACAAGGCGTCGCCTGTCGGCAGGATACCTCCTTGCGAAAAAGGCGTTAATGCTTTGCAGGCAACTGTCAGCAAAAATCAAGGTTTGGGCGTACCTGCCGCCAATGTTGCAGAAATAGGCGCTGTCCGCATAGGCACTCGCCTTGGAGAGAAAATCCAAGGCGACTTCTTTACGCCCGTCGGCAACTCCAACACGACTGTTTGCCGCCTTGCCATTAGCCTGTAAAGGCACTCCAAAGGCACTTCCTGCAACGACAAATAAAGAAACAACCATTCGCAAGACGCCTTTCGGCAAGCGGAAGAAAACGCGGCAGCCATGCCCCTCTTCACTCTCTGCACCGATCATGCACTTGTCGAACAGACTGCTCATTTTGCGATACTTGTCAATTATACCCTTGCAGTTCATCAGGCCAAAGCCATGGCTCTGCCTTCCCTCTTCTACAGCAAACGCCCCGACGTTTCCCGCATCAACTATTGCCTTATGTCCAAACAGACAGTTCAGTTGTGCGGCAGACATTCCCTTTCCCGTATCGGCAACGGACACTTCAACACAATCACCCAAATCGGTGCTGCTTACAGTGACCCTGCCTCCTTTCGGGGTGAACTTTCGGGCGTTGTCAGCAATGGTGTTCACCATGAAAAGTGTAAGCGTCTTGTCGGCCTTCACCACACCGTTGCTTGGCTCGACACTGAGTTCGATGCCTTTCAAGCCATACTCCATACGGAGCTGAACCACCGAGTCGAATATTTCCTGAAGACGGAAACTCTCGACATGAAGATGCACATCACCCTGCCGCATCTGTATCCAACGCGTGAGCACAGCATTGCAACCGGTTATCTTTTTCGCCAATTCCGAAATATAGGAATAGCGCGAACTGCGCACCTCCGCAGCATCATTTCCTGATTTCAGTTTGTCCACCTCATGCGTCATCCTGCTTATAAGGGGCATGACACTGTTCACGAGCGACACCTTTGCACGCTGCTCAATGTTACGTTGCTTATTACGGTCAAGTTCCATCCGTGCAATGGCTGTCTGCTCTTCAATCAGTCCGCAAGCCTCTTCATGCACAGCCTCTTTCTGCATGTCAAGCTTTCTCCATTCGTCAAGCGGCACAAGCAGCTCTTCACCAGAGAGCGTTTTCATGCGACGGCGTCTCACAACTCCCAAACGGAAAAGAAGCGTACCCACAGCGACTGTCATCAGCCCCACTCCACATATCATTACATTAAGCACATTGAGCGACTGGCTAAGCTGTTCGGCACGCGCCTCAAGCATTCTGTCCTGACGGGTGTTTTCCTGTATGTCGAGATATAGGTTGCGGTTATAATCGCTCTGCTGTTTGTCATTCATGGCCGAATGGACAAGCGAGAGTTGCTCGCGTATGGAGGCAACAAGGTCGGGAGCCTTTTCCACAGCCGCATTCTTTGTAAGTGCCGAAGACAGGCAAAAAAGTGCCGAAGCGTTGTCACCAATGCTCCAATAGCACTCGGCAAGAGTGCGGTAAGCACCGGCCGTCTGATAGACATCGCCATATTCCACGAACAACTTGAGCGCCCTCTGTGCCAAATTTCCTGCCAACAGACTGTCGGGCATGGCATCGACATTGAGGAACTCCAGTTCCTGCGGATTGTTGCGAAAGAGCAGCTCACGGCTGCTTTTGTCTTGAAGATGCTCGCTTATACCCTGCATAGAGTTGGCCTCCCAATAAGGATAGCCATATTGGCGCGACAGCAGATAGCAACGCATGAGATAATCGAATTCCGACTGTGCCACGTTTTCCGCCGAGACATCGTGTAGAATACCGCCGGCTCCTACATTATAATAATAATTAAGCAGCTGCGCCGTGTCCTTCACTATCTCCCCGTTGGCGTCAATTGCCGCAATGGCCTCTGCCGACTTGCTTTCCTGTCCGACATAATAAAGATAAGTGGACAGCGTAATGGCGTATTCGCTTTGCGCATAGACAAGACGAATATGCTGGTGGCGGGACAACGAGTTGTCGGCTTCCTCAATTCTGTTGAGACGCGACACGGCTTTTTCACGGTAACGGTAGAAATTCTTGTTTTCCGATTGCCGCTGGCAAATACGCATCATCTGTATGTCGGCAATCAAAAGTTCTATTTGGTTGTCAGTTATTTGGGCTATTTGCTTCAACTGTTCCATAGCCTTGGCATAGTCCATTTTGGCAATGCTCACGAAAGCCATGTTGTTCAGAGCCTCTGCCCTTCCGTCCCCATAATGTTGCGAAGCATCAAAGGCACGCTGTGCATTGACAACAACACTGTCGAGGTTGCGGAAATGGAAACTGTACGCACGCTCATTCCAGCGGTCGGCTTCGCCGTTATCCACCGAAGACAGACACGAAACCAATGCATACAGACATGACATCAGCGCAAGAAAATAAAACCCTACCGACAGACTTCTTTTCATCAATAAACCTGTAATTCACCTCCCCATTCCGGGAATGTGGAATATTTATAAGGAATGTTCATTACAAAATTAATGAATTTATCAAGAACATGCCAACATTTACTACAAATACTATCAAAAATCAATTCAAACCATCAGTCACTGTATTTCCTAATAACCATTCAACAATACTAAAAACAAGATTAAATAAAAATTCAAAAGTCGAAATAATCGAAATAAGAGTAAACAATGAAACTGCCCCGCAGTAAAAAGAAAGAGGTCAGTTGTTTTTTTGCAGAAAAAGACATATCTTTGCATTACTCACTCCGGAAAGCTTTCTTGGAGAGTCTGTGATTTGCCGTGAACATCAATCATTCCTAAAAAGGTTATAAATAAATGGAGACTCTATCCCATTTTCACACACTCGGCGAGCTGATACGGGCTCTTGACCGCGAGCGGAAGCTGCTGAGCGGACTGTTTCAGGACCGCAAGCGGCTGTCGTTCCGCTATGACGTGGCGCGGGAACTGGCTTCGAGGAAGGACGAGAGCCTGGAGTTTCTGCGACGCTTTGGGGTGATAAGGATGGGCGGCGACTTCGTGGAACTGGAGGATGCCTACCTGAAGTTCTTCGAGGACGTGCTGGAGGTGAACGAGGACATCAACGTGGCCAGCGTGAAGGAGAGCATCGGTAGCCTCAATGCCGCCATCGACTACTACCAGAGCGAAAGCAGCCCATCGCGAAAATACGGATACCTCAAGGACGTGAGGCGCATACTGCGCAACATCGCCCTCACCACCCTGCGCAACGTGATAGACCTGAAGCGCAACATCGACAACACCTACAAGAACGAGCCTACCTTCGCCATCAAGAAAAAGAAACTGGTGCACCTGGACGAGAAGCGAACGGACATCGCCGCTCTCATCAACGAGTGCGAGAGGGTGATAGACGAGAAGCAGGCAACATTCTTCACGGTGGCGATGGACGTGCAGTTGCGCGAGACGGTGACTGATGTAAAGCTGCAGCTGAGGGAGGTGTACCACAACCTGCTGGAGCTGGACCGCCAGATTATCAACTACCTCAACCTCATCGAGTACCAGAACCGCCTCTTCGAGAAGGTGCAGAAGCTGAAGTACCTGCGCGACCAGATGCTGCTGGAGACCAACACGGATGTAAAGGCGAAGCTCTCGGCGAGAAACCCCGTGTGGATGGAACCGCGCCCGAGGTATCCGCTGAAGGTGTCGCTCTCGATGCTCCGCACCTCCGACGTGGGACTCAAGATTCTGCAGGACGTAGCCAACGGAAAAGGCAACGACCGTCTGCGCAAGGGCAACCTCGCCGAACCGCTGACGGAGGAGGAATTGCAGGAACAGCAACAGGTGCTGCAGCAGGTGGACGTGAACGAGGTGAAGACCGCCTTCATGGCTTCGGGCGACAACCTCTTCCACTTCGTGATGAACTTCTCGGGCTACAGCAAGGCGATGACCGACGAGGAGAAGTTGGTGCTCTTCTGCCAGATTACAGCACAGTATCTCGACGAGCTGACCGTCAGCGACGAGTACCGCCGACACCAAGACATAGAATATCCATTGATTTACCCCAAAACTGCCTAACACACTTATGCGCTATACAAAAGAAATCTTCGACATACTGAGCAAGGGTGGGTTCATCTCGCAGAACTCCATCTCAGAGCAGCGGTCGCACCTCTACGATGCCATAGAGGACGACTACCAGCAGTACCGCGAGTACTACGAGGGCATCGGTTTCCTCCTTGAGGGCGGAAACGGTTATTACTATTTCTCACGTACGGAGAACAAGGTGGAACTCGCCGACAAGGTGCAGCGACTCGCCACATGGATAGACCGCCTCGACTTCCTCAAGACGTTCAACACAGCCTTCGGCTCGGGATTCACCTTCCGCAAGTCGAACATACTGGAAAAATTCTCCAGCGACATCGAACTGAAGGAGAAGGCAGCCCACCTCTACACCGACGTAAAGACCAACGAGGAGAAGATGGACAAGCTCATCGCCGACCTCGACCGCCAGGGGTTCGTGGAACTGGAGAACGAACTGGACGGCACCTACAAGGTGACCGCCGCCTTCCACTACATAGAGGAACTGATAGATTGTCTCACCATCATAGAAACGGAACAGGAATGAGAGCATTACGAAAGAT
>CAVBVK010000047.1:0-13953 GCA_963599085.1 bacterium
TAATAGGTGTGATATTTTAATTAGGGTTTCAATATCTGGCTGAGAACTATTTGTACACCATTTTGAAACGGTGGATGGGTTGACATTTAATTGCTCACACAACCACTTATTTGTTCTTTTCTTCTCCGCTAAAACAACTTTCAGACGATTTATATCTGTTTCCATCTTGGCAAAATTTGTTATTTGCTCACAAAAATAGTGATTTTGTTTCACCCAACAAAAGAAATGATTGAGTTTTCGGTAAAACTGACCTAAAATGCTGATTTAAAAATACTGATTTGAATCAGTCTAATAGACGTTATAAAGTATTTATAGAGATTTGGCTATGCCTTCTATTTATATGTTACCAATATGCTTACCTCAGTTCGGGATAGTTTTTTGCCTGTAATTATTTGATTGACATGAAAGCCTTAAAAAACGCAAATATTTGGCGTAATCATTCCAAAAAACCGTAATTTTGTAGATTGATATTACAGAGGGAGGATTGTGCCTCAACGAAAAGGCGGCAATCCCCCGCACAGAGACAAAATGGAAACCAAAGATACAAAAAACGCGTATGTGCGTCAGGTGGCCGAGCAGAAATATGAGTACGGCTTCACCACCGACGTGCATACCGACATAATAGAAAAAGGACTCAACGAGAACGTCGTGAGGCTCATCTCAGCCAAGAAGGGAGAGCCCGAATGGATGCTGGAGTTCCGTCTCAAGGCCTTCCGCCACTGGCTCACGATGCGCCAGCCGGACTGGGCGCACGTGCATGTTCCGCCCATCGACTACCAGGCCATATCCTACTACGCCGACCCTCTGGTCCGGAAAAAGGACGAGAAGAAGGAAATCGACCCCGAACTGATGAAGACCTTCGACAAGCTCGGCATACCGCTTGAGGAGCGTCTCGCGCTCAGCGGCGTGGCCGTGGATGCCATCATGGACTCGGTGTCGGTGAAGACAACCTTCAAGCAGCATCTTGCCGAGAAGGGCATAATATTCTGCTCCATAGGCGACGCCATTAAGCAGCATCCCGACCTCGTGCAGCAGTATCTGGGCAGCGTGGTGTCCTACCGCGACAACTTCTTCGCCGCACTCAACAGCGCGGTGTTCAGCGACGGATCGTTCGTGTATATCCCCAAGGGAGTGCGCTGCCCCATGGAGTTGAGCAGCTATTTCCGCATAAACGCACGCAACACCGGGCAGTTTGAACGCACGCTCATCATTGCCGACGACGATGCCTATGTGAGCTATCTCGAAGGCTGCACCGCACCCATGCGCGACGAAAACCAGCTGCACGCCGCAATAGTGGAAATCGTGGTGAACGACCGCGCCGAGGTGAAATACTCCACCGTGCAGAACTGGTATCCGGGCGACGAGAACGGAAAGGGCGGCGTGCTCAACCTCGTGACGAAGCGCGGCGACCTGCGCGGAGTAAACTCGAAACTCTCGTGGACACAGGTGGAAACAGGCTCGGCCATAACGTGGAAATACCCGTCGTGCGTGCTGCGCGGCGACGGATCGCAGACCGAATTCTACTCTGTGGCCGTGACCAACAACTACCAGGAGGCCGACACGGGCACGAAGATGATACACATGGGCAGAAACACCAAGAGCACCATAATATCGAAGGGCATCTCGGCCGGACACAGCCAGAACTCCTACCGCGGACTGGTGAAGGCCACGGCGCATGCCGACGGCGCACGCAACTACTCGTCGTGCGACTCGCTGCTGCTCGGGTCGGACTGCGGAGCGCACACCTTCCCCTACATGGACATCCACAACGACACCGCCGTGGTGGAACACGAAGCCACTACATCGAAGATAAGCGAGGACCAGCTGTTCTACTGCAACCAGCGCGGCATACCCACAGAGCAGGCCGTGGGACTCATAGTGAACGGATATGCCAAGGAAGTGCTCAACAAACTGCCCATGGAGTTTGCCGTCGAGGCACAGAAACTGCTCAGCGTGTCGCTCGAAGGGACAGTGGGGTGACGCAGAAAAGCTGAAACGGCTGGTTTGGAATTTGCATCATGTTTATGAACAAAAATAAAATCGAGATATGCTAAAAGTAAACGACCTCCATGCCTCGATAGCAGGCAAGGAAATACTGCGAGGCATCAACCTCACCATCAACGACGGCGAAATACACGCCATAATGGGCCCGAACGGTTCGGGAAAATCCACGCTCAGCGCAGTGCTCGTGGGCAATCCGCTCTATGAGGTGACGTCGGGCGAAGCCCTGTTCAACGGTAAAGACCTGTTCGGCATGAAACCCGAAGACCGCGCACATGAGGGGCTTTTCCTCTCGTTCCAGTATCCCGTGGAGATACCGGGCGTGTCGATGACCAACTTCCTCAAGGCCGCCGTCAACGAGAAACGCAAGTATCAGGGACTGCCGGAGCTGAAAGCCGCCGAGTTTCTGAAACTGATGAACGAGAAACGCAAGGTTGTGGAGCTCGACAGCAAGTTCACGCGGCGCTCTGTGAACGAAGGGTTCTCGGGCGGAGAAAAGAAGCGCAACGAGATATTCCAGATGGCAATGCTCGAGCCCAAGCTCGCCATTCTCGACGAAACCGACTCGGGTCTCGACGTTGACGCAATGCGCATAGTGGCCGACGGAGTGAACAAGATGCACACGCCGGAAACCTCGGCAATCGTGATTACGCACTACGAGCGGCTTCTCGACATGATAAAGCCCGACGTGGTGCACGTGCTCTACAAGGGACGCATCGTGAAAACCGCCGGCCCCGAGCTTGCCAAAGAGATCGAACAGCGCGGATATGACTGGATAAAGGCAGAAATAGGGGAGGACTGACATGGACAGCGAAAAGCAATACACCGACCTGTTCGCGCAGAACCGCGACCGGATTTGCGCACACAGCGCAGCTCCGCTCAACGCCGTGCGCGACGCGGCGGCTGCCGACTTCGCGCGTCTCGGCTTCCCCACGCGCAAGGTGGAACGCTACAAATACACCGACATGGGCGGTTTGTTCGCACCAGACTACGGGTTGAACATCAACCGTCTGGAAATCCCCGTGGATCCCTACAAGGCATTCCGCTGCGATGTGCCCAACCTGAGCACATCGCTGTATTTCGTCATCAACGACCAGTTTCGTACCTCCCTACAACCTAACGCCATCCTGCCCGAGGGCATAACCGTAACCTCGCTCGCGCAATACGCCGCCGAACACCCCGGCTTCGTGGCGGAACACTATTCCCGTCTGGCTTCTACCGCCGACGATGCCGTCACCGCCCTCAACACCATGTTGGCGCAAGACGGGCTTCTCATACGCGTGAAGAAGAATGTGCATGTGGAACGCACGGTGCAAATCATAAATATCTTGCGCTCCGATGTGCCGCTGATGGTGAACCGCCGTGTGCTGATTGTGATGGAAGAGGGCGCAGAAGCCAAGTTTCTCTTCTGCGACCATGCCTCCGACGACCGTGATTTTCTCACTACTCAGGTGACCGAAGCCTTCATCGCCGACAACGCATCGCTCGACCTCTACTGCATGGAGGAGACGCATTACAGGAACACCCGAGTATCGAATGTATATGTGCGGCAACAGCGCGGCTCGCGGTTCAATCACAATGTGATAACGCTCCACAACGGCGTGACACGCAACCGCCTTGATGTGCAGTTGCAGGGCGAGGGTGCTGAGTGCCGGTGCAATGGCTGTGTCATCGCCGACAAGAGCCAGCATGTGGACAACAACACGCTCATCGACCATCAGGCTCCGCACTGCACGAGTCACGAGATGTACAAATATGTGCTCGACGATGCCGCCGTGGGAGCTTTCGCCGGGCGTGTCCTCGTGCGCCACGGGGCACAGAAGACGGTTTCCGAAGAAGTGAACCGGAACCTTTGCGCCACCCGTGAGGCACGCATGTACACCCAGCCCATGCTCGAAATATATGCCGACGACGTGAAATGCTCGCACGGCTCGACCGTGGGGCAGCTCAATGACGCAGCACTCTTCTACATGCGCCAGCGCGGAATAAGCGAAAAGGAGGCGAAACTGTTGCTTGAACTTGCCTTCATCAACGAAGTTGTGGACCAGATAAAGCTCGAGCCGCTGCGCGACCGCCTGCACTATCTTGTCGAAAAACGTTTCCGTGGCGAACTGAGCAAGTGCGAAGGCTGCCTACTTTGCAAGTAAAAGGCACAACATATTGCGGATTTCGGCAAAAGCATTACATTTGCAGCCGTAATTAATTAACATTCAGAAGAGTATGGCTTCAAACAAAGTTTTCAGACGAAAGAAAACTGACAGGTTCTCCGACGAATTCTCTTCACGGATAAGCCACAAACACCTCGTCTATACGAAAGGTCTGAAAAAGGACGGCGATGTCCTGTGCCTCCCCGTCTATATGGTACCACTTATCCCGTAAAAACCGAACAAAACATAATATGTACGATATAAATAAAGTGCGCGCCGACTTCCCAATCCTCTCGCGCGAAGTCTATAACCGCCCGCTGGTGTATCTCGACAACGCTGCAACGACACAGAAACCGCTCTGCGTTCTTGATGCCATGCGGGAGGAATACCTCAATGCCAACGCCAACGTGCACCGCGGGGTGCATTACCTTTCGCAACGCGCCACCGACCTGCACGAGGCAGCCCGTGAACGGGTGCGCCGTTTCCTGAATGCGGAGAAGGCAGAAGAGATAGTCTTCACACGCGGAACGACAGAAAGCATCAATCTTGTTGCCGCCTCGTTCTGCGAAGGGTTCATGCGCGAAGGCGATGAGGTGATAGTCACGGCAATGGAGCATCACAGCAATATCGTACCTTGGCAGTTGCAGGCGGCGAAGTGCGGCATAGCCATAAAGGTAGTGCCCATGAACGACAAGGGGGAACTCCTGCCGGACGAATACGAAAGGCTTTTCACCAAGCGCACCCGCATTGTGAGCGTGGCGCATGTCAGCAACACGCTCGGCACGGTAAATCCCGTGAAGGAAATGGTGCGCATAGCCCACGGACATGGTGTCCCCGTGCTTGTGGACGGGGCGCAGTCGGCACCGCATACGGCCATCGACGTGCGCGACCTCGACTGCGACTTCTTCGCTTTCAGCGGTCACAAGATTTACGGACCCACCGGCATCGGTGTGCTTTACGGCAAAGAGTCGTGGCTCGACCGTATGCCTCCCTATCAGGGCGGAGGCGAGATGATAGAGAGTGTGAGCTTCGAGAAGACCGTGTTTGAGAAGCTGCCGTTCAAGTTCGAGGCCGGCACTCCCGACTATGTAGCCACCCACGGACTTGCCACTGCACTCGGTTATGTGGCGGCACTCGGCATGGACAACATAGCGCGGCATGAGCGCGGACTCACGGAATACTGCATGCAGCGGATGAAAGAAATCCCCGGCATGCGCCTTTTCGGCACCGCTGGGGATAAGGATGCGGTGGTGTCGTTCCTCGTGGGCGACATACACCACCTCGACATGGGCACTCTTCTCGACCGTCTGGGAATAGCCGTGCGCACGGGTCACCACTGCGCTCAGCCCGTAATGCAGCATTTCGGCGTGCAGGGTATGGTGCGCGCGTCGTTCGCCTTGTACAACACCAAGGAAGAAGTGGATGCCCTCGTGGAGGGCATCAGGCGCGTGAGTCGGATGTTCTGAGCACCCTTGTGGCGACGCACGGTGTCACTCCTTGCACCTTATGAGGGCAACGATGAACCACAACACCGCTGCAAGGCGCAGCAGCACAGAGTCGAACGTGAAGAAGACAGCAACAGTCCCGGCCAGTTGCGCATGGAGGATGCCCATCGTCTGGCGCATGCTCACCTCACGTTCGAGCACCTGCGAGAAGTAGCAGCGCAACCATTCGGCGGGGCGGCACAGTTGTTTACATACATTTCCCATGATGCCTTGCATTGGGGAGCGGCTGTTGCCGAGGGTCATTTCCTTTTCCATAATATGTGTGTCATTAACAGGTTTATGTCATGTTCGATGTTGCAAAAGTAGGAGTTAATATAGAAGCAATGTTTCCCTTTCGTGCCGTTTTCGTTAAATAAAGTTGTAAATATGCTCAAACCACACTTTTACACCGACCTTGTTGAAGCAGGTTGCGACGAGGCTGGGCGTGGATGTCTTGCCGGAAGCGTCTATGCCGCCGCCGTGATTTTGCCGCCCGACTACGACAACGCGTTGCTCAACGACTCAAAGAAACTCACCGAAAAGCGACGCAACGTCCTGCGCGACGACATCATCCGCGATGCCGTGGCATGGGCAGTAGGGGTGGTCACGCCTGAGGAGATAGACCGCATCAACATCCTCCGTGCCAGTTTTCTCGCCATGCACCGCGCCCTCGACCTTCTCAAGGTGCGCCCCGAGGCGGTCATTGTCGATGGCAACCGCTTCATGCCCTACCGCGATTTGCCATACACCACAATAGTGAAAGGCGATGGCAAGTACCAGGCCATTGCCGCTGCGAGCATCCTTGCCAAGACATTCCGCGACGACTACATGACCCGCCTCGCCCGGGAATTCCCCTGTTACGACTGGCAAAACAACAAAGGCTACCCCACACAGGCTCACCGCGAAGGCATACGCCTCCACGGAACAAGCCCCTACCACCGCAAGAGCTATAACCTCCTCGGCGACGGGCAACTCTCGTTCGACTTCTGACAACATCATTACAAACCTTTAACCATGCGCATGAACAAATACGGCCGGGAGCTCGACCTGATACTTCTGCTCACCGACAACGGCAGCTACACGGCACAACAGCTGGCCGACAGGCTCGGCATCACACGGCGGATGCTTTACTATTACTTCGAATATCTGCGTTCCTGCGGTTTCCGGCTCATCAGGAGCGGGACACGCTACCACCTTGACCACTCCTCCACCTTCTTCAAGAAGCTGCACGCCAACATCGCCCTTTCCGAGGACGAGGCGGCCTACATCTGCCGCATGCTCGACGCTTCGGGCACCGACGACTATACGGCGCAGAGCGTAAGGACGAAGCTTGTGCGCCGGTTCTGCCTTGCCGACACCTCCAATCCTGAGGTGCTGCGCCGCGTGAACAAGTGCATGGCGGTGCTGAAGGAAGCCATGCTGCGCCGCCAGATGGTGGTGCTCAAGAACTATTCGTCGCCCCACAGCCACACCGTGAACGACCGCATAGTGGAGCCTTTCCTCCTGATGAACAACGGGCGCGAGGTGCGTTGCCACGAGATAAGGACACGCCAGAACAAGACCTTCAAGCTCTCTCGCATGGAGAAGGTGGAGATTATCGACGTGCCGTGGATTCATGAGGAGGAGCACCGGCAGGTGTTTACCGACATTTTCATGTTCAGCGGCGAGCACCGCTATTCTGTCGAGCTCACGATGGGGCAGCTTTCACACAACCTTATGATTGAGGAATACCCGATGAGCGAGCCGTGCTTCACGTCCATTGACGCTTCGCACTGGCGTTTCTCGGCCATTACGGCATCGCTGTTGGGCATCGGCCGCTTCGTGCTCGGCCTCTACGACGACATCGAAATACACGGCGGCGACGAGCTGGCAAGCTACATTGCCGACAAGGTGGAGGGCATGAAACACCGCTGAACAGGCCTTGCAGGGTGTGTTTTTTGCGGTGCCGTTTGCCCGAACCGTCTCTTTTTCTTACTTTTGCAGATGCTATCATCCCTTGGAATATGAATTTTCAACGACTGGAATACAAGTTGCACAGCGGGAAGAACCCCAAATTTTTTTATTACCTCTGTGCCTACGCGCGCCTTCTTGTGCCGCGGTTCCTGCTGCGTCCGCGCGCCGCACGCCTTGACGACATCGTGCAGAAGCGCGGCGACCTCGATTATATCGCCGACCGTGTGCACTATTACGCCAAGGCTTCCATCTATCCCTCCACCACGCCCGACGAGTGGATGCGGGATTCGTGCGAAGTGTGCCGCACGCCCATGCCGCGCCAGAAGGTTTACTGGCTCGACTCCATGCCTTTCGCACGCCACTTCCCCAAGACCTTGCGCTGGCATCTGGAATGGGGCGATGTGAACTATGTGCCGCGTGTGCCGAGCATTGCCAAGAGCCGCCCTATATGCGGCAACAACCACAACGCCGTGATAATGAACCTCGACCGTGTACGCCACTTCACCTTCATCAACGACCGCCTGCCGTGGCGCGACAAGATAGACCGTGTCATCTTCCGGGGCAAGGTGGCGGGCAAGGAGCCACGCCTCTGCTTCATGCACCGCTTCTACGGGCACGAGCGTGTGGATGCCGGGGCAATAGACAACATTCGCCCCGAGTGGACACGCCCCAAGATGTCACTCTACGCACACCTGCGTTACCGCTACATTATGTGCATCGAGGGCAACGACGTAGCCAGCAACCTGAAATGGGTGATGTCGTCCAACTGCATAGCGGTGATGCCCCGCCCCACCTGCGAGACATGGTTTATGGAGGGAAGACTCGTGCCAGGCTACCATTATATAGAGGTGAAGCCCGACTTCTCCGACCTCATTGAGCGGCTCGACTACTATTCCGCCCACCCCACGGAGGCAGAGCAGATAGTGCGCCACGCCCACGAATGGGTCGGCCAGTTCCGCAACCGCCGCCGCGAGAAGCTCATCTCGCTGCTCGTCATGCGCCGCTATTTCCGCGGCGTGGCGAAGATAGGACAGGAGGAGTGACTCCGAAGAACCTCTAAACATGCAGAACAGACAATGAACGGAAACATAAAGAACATAATCTTCGACCTCGGCGGCGTGCTCGTGGGACTCGACTCCGCACGATGCATCAGCGCCTTCCGCCAGATAGGATGCGGCGGAATAGCCGTGTATGTGGAACAGCACCGCACCGAAGACCTCTTCCTTGACATAGAGTTGGGGCGCGCCACGACGCAGGACTTCTGTCGTGAAGTGCGCAGCATATCGCACTGCGACGCTGCCGACACGCAGATAATATGGGCATGGAACCGGCTTCTCACCGCTGTAGCCGACGAAAAGAAGGCACGTCTGATGCAACTCCGCCGCCACTACCGGCTGTTCCTGCTCAGCAACACCAACGAGATGCACTGGCAGAAGTGCCGCGACGAGTTGCTCCCCTGCGTGGAATGCGGCGGTGCCGACTACTTCGAACGCGTGTTCCTCTCCTACGAAATGCAGAAGAAAAAGCCCGATGCCGACATTTTCTGCCAGGCTCTGCACGATGCAGGCATCGCCGCCGCCGAGACACTGTTCATCGACGACAGTGCCGACAACTGCCGCACCGCCGCCGGACTGGGCATGGCAACGCTGCACGAGACCACGGGGTACGACTGGCTCTGCCGTCTCTGACTTCGCAAACGCCGCACCCCACCAATGAAAAAGACAACAGGACATGAAGACAATACACCTTGACACCTCCACACCCGTACTGCCGCCGTGTGTCGCCACGATAGGCTTCTTCGACGGCGTGCACCTCGGTCACCGGCACCTCATAGCGCAGGTGAAGACCGAGGCCGTGCGCGCGGGGCTGGCCTCGGCCGTGGTGACATTCGCCACCCATCCGCGCCAGGTGGTGAGTGCCGGCTACGTGCCGCAGCTGCTCACCCCACCGCCGCAGAAGCTGGAGCTGCTTGCGCAGACGGGTGTCGATGAGACTGTCGTCCTGCCGTTCGACCGTTGCATGGCAACCCTGTCGGCGCACGACTTCATGCACGACATACTGAAAGCGCGCATTGGCGCACGCATGCTGATAACGGGCTACGACAACCGCTTCGGGCACAACCGTGCCGAGGGCTTTGCCGACTATGTGCGCTACGGCGAGGAAATGGGAATGGAGGTGAAGCAGGGCGAGGCTCTCACGGTGGAGGGCGTGAACGTGTCGTCGTCGCTGGTACGCCGACTGCTCAGCGAGGGGCGCGCCGCCGACGCCGCACGCTTTCTCGGGCGGCACTACACCGTCGGGGGGCGCGTGGAGCACGGCTTCGGGGAAGGCCGACGCATGGGGTTCCCCACGGCAAACATAGCCCCCTTGCTGCCCAACCTGCTCATTCCTCAAAGCGGTGCCTACGCCGCACGCCTGAGGATAGGGTCGGGCTGTTGGCTCCCGGCGATGATAAACGTGGGCTCTTGCCCCACTTTCGGCCGTGAACGTTCCACCATAGAGGCGCACATCATCGGCTTCACGGGCGACATCTACGGCGCGACGGTGACAGCGGAGTTCGTGCGAAGGCTGCGCGGCGAACGCCGTTTCGACGGAGAGGAGTCCCTGAAAACCCAGCTCATGGCCGACCGCCGCCAGACACTCGACATACTCGCGGCAACGGGAGACAAATAACTGCTGCCTGCCAAACGTGAGCCCGCCCTTGCAACAGCAGGAAGCAACCAACAGGAGGCATGGCATCCAGCCCGACAACAACAACCATCCGACAACAACAGAAAAAAAACTTAAATGAAAGGAGAACAAGCAATGAAACGGGCATTCCTCGATTCTGCATCATATCTCGTAGCCTTCGTGGCAATACAGTTTGCGGTGCAGCTCACGGCACTCTTCGTGTGCCAAACGCACGACATGACACCCACCGTGACGACAGCCGTTGCCCTTGTGAGCGGCGTGGCGGCAATAGCCCTGTTCGCATGGCGCAGGTGGACGCCCTGCAACGGCAGCTACATCAACACGCGCCCCTGGGCAACAGCATTGTGGGCGGCACTGCTCGCCGTGGGACTCCTGACTCCCCTTGCCTACGCAAATGAAGTGCTGGGCATAGAGATGCCCGCCGAATACATAAAGCTCTTCAACGGCATGATGCAGAGCGACCTTGGCTTCTTCACCGTAGGCATAGTGGTGCCCGTGGCCGAAGAGATGGTGTTCCGCGGAGCCATACTGCGCCGCCTCGACGAAGCACTGGGGCACCGTCTGCGCTGGCTCTCCATCACCGTCACGGCACTGCTCTTCGCCGTGGTGCACGGTAATCTGGCTCAAGGAGTCGGCGCGTTCATCATGGGGTTGCCGCTCGGCTGGGCCTATATACGCACGCGCAGCATCGTGCCGGGCATCGTGATGCACTGGACGAACAACTCCATCGCCGTGCTCGTCTATCGCCTCATGCCGGGCACTGCCGACATGACCCTCACCGAGTTCTTCGGCGGCGACATGAAACGCGTGGCGGCGATGCTCGCCTTCTCGCTCATGGTGGCAGGGGCATCGCTTTTCCAACTCAATCTCCGCCTGCACCGACCGCGGCACGACTGACACGGCACGGCAGGACAGCATTGACAAGAAACAAACACACAACGGCATGAATACGGTAAAAATCAAGGAACTGAACATGGAGTATGCCATACGCTTCAGCGGCGGGACACACATCGACAGCGACATACTTCTCATTGACGACATTGCACAGATGCAGTTGCCGCAGGAGCCCATGCGGATGCAGTGCCTCTTCCTGGCTCTCTGCCTGAAAGGCAGCGCGCGCTATTTCGTCGACTCGGTGGAGCATGTCGTCAAGCAGGGCGACCTCATCATCATCAACCGCGGACGCGTGACCTACGACTCGTCGCTCTCGCCCGACTGCGAAGGCGTCTGCGTGCTCATCGACTACGACTTCTTCAAGGAGAGCATAAAGAGCGTGAACGAGCTGACATCGCTCTTCCTCTTCGCACGCCGCCACCCCGTGTTCCGCCTGCCGACGACGAAGGTGGAGTTCATCAGATCGGCATTCCGCCGCATGAAGGAGAAGGCCGCCGAGGGCGGACACCACTTCCGCACACAGCTTGTGCAGTCGCTTCTGCTTACCATGGTCTATGAAGTGAGCGACGCCATCTACCTTGCGCAGGCCGAAGAGGGAACGGGCAACACACGCGCCGACCGGATATTCACGCAGTTCCTTCTGCTCGTCGAGAAGCATTTCCGCAGCGAACGCCGTGTGGGATGGTACTCCGAACAGCTCTGCATCTCGCCAAAATACCTCTCCGAGACGGTCAAGGCCGTGTCGAAGCGCACGCCCAACGAATGGATAGACAGTTATGTCGTCATGGAACTGCGCATGCTCTTGAGCAGCACCAGCGAAAGCATAAAGGAAATAGCACAGCAACTCAATTTCTCCAACCAGTCATTCCTCGGCAAATACTTCAAGGAACACACCGGCATGTCACCATCCGAATACAGGAAGAAATGATGCTGCCTTTTTCTGCAACTTGCTCATTGTTTGATGCGTTTTTCTTCTTTTGTTATATACATCTGGCCTTTCTTCGGGTTTTCTACATGCCTTCCTAAGGTGTCATACATCCGTGTATCTACGCTCATAGCCATCGGCGTTAGGGTTATACCATTGACATCCGGTTCCGAGAAGAAGTCGTTGCGTGTGAAAATGAGTTCACCATTATCGTAGCATGCAAGCATCAATTTGTAATAATAGTTGCCGGTGGGAAGTTCTTCGTTTACCATCCAGTAGTCCACCCCAGTTCGGGATAAGAATGTCTTGAAACAGTGAGCAAAAAGTCGGCAGTCTAATAAATGTTTTGTATCTTTATAGATGAAAATCAAACAGTTACAAAGATATATATTATGACTGCCTATTACAAATAGTATTGAATTATTCTGTGTTATCGGTGAGTTTTACAAACATTTTGCCGCCGAAAACGCAAATAACATATTGTATAACATATTGAACTCTATATTCTGACTATTCTGAAAAAATGTAATTTCTATCCGCATTTATCGTAAAACCTTTATTGTCAACCCGCTGTAACTTTGCAGCAGAAAAATCAAAAAGGACAGAACAATGAAGAAATCATTACTTTTGGCATTGCTCTTGACCATTGTCTTGGGCATGCAAGCACAGAATGGGAACAGGATGCTCATAACCTATTTCTCCTGGAGCGGCAGCACGAAGAACCTTGCCGAGGAAATACAGCGGCAGACCCATGCCGACATTTACCGCATAGAGCCGCTCGTGCCCTATACCAGCGACTACCAGACGCTCGCCTACGAGATTTCCAACAAGGAGAAAGAGGAGAACGCTCGTCCTGCGCTGAAAGACACACTCTCCACGCTCAACGATTACGACATCATCTTCGTGGGTTGTCCCGTGTGGTGGCATGATGCGCCGATGATTATCCACTCGTTCCTTGAATGCAAGAACTACAACTTCGCCGGCAAGACCGTGATACCTTTCTGCACCTACGCCGCGGCGGCTTACGAGACGCTCGACGACATCATCCATGCCACGCCCGATTCCGAACATCTTGCCGGTCTTGGCACCCGTGGCTCGCTGGGCAGTTATAGTGCGGTGGTGAAGGGTTGGCTCGACCGTATCGGCATAAGCGACATCGTTGCGGGCATAAACGGTGCGACCGTCAACCAGGCAAGCAACTCGAAGGCATACACGCTGGGTGGAACAGCAGTTGCCGATATAGACAAGGCCGGGCAAGGCGTTTATATTGTGGACGGCAAGAAGGTGATGAAACGATAAACCAATCAAATGACAGGTATGACAAAGAAAACAATCGTGCTGTGCGCCACACTCCTCGTGTTTTTCGCAGCCACAGCTTTTGCCTTGTGCAAATCTTCAAAAGGTGAAAATATGAAACAGACCAACACGCAACAGGCAGAGAAGATACTGTTCATCAACGGCAGTCCCAACCGCGACGGCAACACAGCCGCCCTTGCCAAGACGCTGCTTGAGGGAAAGGAGTACGAAACCCTCGCCCTCACCGACTACCGCATCAACTTCTACGGGCAGACCCTTGAAGGAGACCAGTTTGACGAGATTTACAAGAAGATGAAGGAAGCCGACGTCGTGGTGATGGGTTCACCAGTTTATTGGCACAACATCTGTGCCTCCATGCGCACGCTTTTGGAGCGTTTTTATGGTCCGATAGAACCCGGCACGTTCAAGGGCAAGAAACTGTTCTTCCTCTATCAGGGAGCCGCCCCGACAAAGATGATGATTGACGACGGCGAATACACCATGAGTCGTTTTGCCGAGATGTATGGCTTCTCTTACGAGGGCATGGCTACCAACAAGAGCC
>CAVBVK010000048.1:0-12544 GCA_963599085.1 bacterium
TTCTTGCTTGCGAGCCTTTCGCTTGATGTCGTCGGGCGGGACGCCCGACCTCCTGTGCGTTATAAAGTAAGCCCCTACAATTGTTTTTAATTCCTCAGTCTTTGGCTTGGAAGCAAACGGCAGCAATCCTAAAAGTTTTAGCGGACAGCAATAGTTTTTTCAAATATTGTCCAAAATAATTCGTAAAAGCAGACACTATAATGAGGTCGCCATTTGCAACTGCAAGCAAAGGGTCTGTCAAAAATGACACATTCTCTTTACTTGTGGGGAGGTTGGACATTGCCTGAAAACACGTGGGTGTGTCAAAATGCCCTTATAAATAAAAAATCACAATGAAAGAGTGTGTCAAAACTGGCACACTCTCTCGTTTTATGCATTTAGGGTTTTTGCTTGCTCTGGCGGGAGGAGCTTGTCTTATTTCTTCAGGTCGCCCGCCTGTTCCAGATATTCCGCTATCTGCACGGCGTTGAGAGCAGCACCCTTGCGTATCTGGTCGCCGCTAAGCCAGAATGTGAGACCGCAGTCGTCGGCAAGATCCTTGCGTATGCGCCCTACGAACACGTCGTCCTTGCCTGCTGTCTCAAGGGGCATGGGGTAGATGAGGCGCGAGGGGTCGTCCTTTAGCGTGCATCCGGGAGCCGCCGCGATGGCTTTCTGCGCTTCCTCAACGCTTATGGGGCGTTCGGTTTCAATCCATACGCTCTCGGAGTGGGAGCGCAGCGAGCTCACGCGCACGCACATCGCCGAGCATCTCACGTCGGAGTGCATTATCTTGCGGGTTTCATTGAACATCTTCATCTCTTCCTTGGTGTAGCCGTTTTCGGTGAAGACGTCAATCTGCGGTATCACGTTGTAGGCCAGCTGGTGCGGGAATTTGCTCACCGTGACGGGCTTGCCGCCCACCAGTTCCTCGTATTCCTGCTGAAGCTCGGCCATGGCGGCGGCTCCTGCACCGCTTGCGCTCTGGTAGCTGGCGATGTGTATGCGCTTGATGTGGCTGAGGGCTTCGAGCGGTTTCAGCACAACCACCATCATTATAGTGGTGCAGTTAGGGTTGGCAATGATGTTGCGTGGACGGTTAAGCGCGTCTTCGGCGTTGCACTCGGGCACCACGAGGGGCACATCGTCACACATGCGGAATGCGCTGGAATTGTCAATCATCACGCAGCCGTGCTTGGTTATGGTGTCGGCGAACTCCTTTGAGGTGCCGCCTCCGGCAGAGACGAAAGCCACGTCGATGTCCTTGAAGTCGTCGTTGTGTTGCAGGAGCTTCACTTCATAGTCCTTGCCCTTGAAGTTGTACTTGCTTCCGGCCGAGCGGTGTGAGCCGAAAAGCGTGAGGTTGTCAATCGGGAAGTTTCTCTCTGCGAGTATGCGGAGGAATTCCTGTCCTACGGCTCCGCTCGCACCAACTATTGCTACGTTCATAATTGTATGTGTAATTTATTGTTTGTCCTTGTTCTCTTTTTGCCTTCTCCTTTGCACGTGTATGGGGTTGCCCGTTGCAACTCTTTGCGTTACAAATGTTTTGCAAAGGTACAACTTTTCTGTCTATGTGCAACTCTTCGGACGCATTAAATCGCATTTTATGAATGTGTGAGGGCGAACGGGAGGAGGTCGGGAGCCTTTCTAATTCTTTGATGTACAGTAATATAGATATGGCCTAAAAACATGTGTTGCTGTCCGCTAAAACTTTTAGAATTGCTCCCGTTTGCTTCCAAGCCAAAGACTGAGGAGTTAAAAACAATTGTAGGGGCTTACTTCCGTAAAGAGCAGGAGGTCGGGCGTCCCCGCCCGACAACATCAAGCGAAAGGCTCGCAGGCAAGAACGCAATAAAAGCCCTCTCCCTCTGTGTTGTCGGGCGGGACGCCCGACCTCCTGCATTTTGCAATTTTAGCCACAAGACGACAACAAATCCACTTTACCGGACAGCAATAAAAAACAAGGCTTCTTTACACCGTAACGAAGCCTTGTTTGCAACACAAAGAAGCCTTGTTTACAACACAAAGAAGCCTTGTTTGCAACACAAAGAAGCCTTCTTTACAAAGCAAAGAAAGCTTCATTGAGAACTGGGTTTATAACGTTTGAATTCTGTATGGGATTTGGAAGCGGGAGGCCGGGCTTCATTTCACGGCGATGCACTCCACTTCCACGAGTGCGTTTTTGGGCAGTGTCTTCACCGCCACTGCCGAGCGGGCGGGGAAAGGCTGGCTGAAGAATTCGGAATACACCTCGTTCATGGCTGCGAAGTCAGCCATGTCGGCGAGGAACACTGTTGTCTTGACCACATGCGCGAGGCCGGTACCCGCTTCTTCGAGTATGTGCCGGGCGTTGGTGAGCGACTGGCGTGTCTGTCCCTTCACGCCGCCGACGGCAAATTCGCCTGTTGTGGGGTCGATGGGCAGTTGCCCTGACACGAACACCATGCCGCCGGCTTCTATTGCCTGGCTGTAAGGACCGATGGCTTTCGGCGCCTTTTCCGTGTTGATTGCTTTGTTCATTGTACTTTGTTTTTTTATTCTGTTTATAAAAAGATTTCTTTCTGACTCTCATCTGTCCTGCAGAATCCGGCGTGCCTGTTCTATTATGGTGTCCTCGCCGCGCAGCAGGTCGGCTTGCGAGAGGCTCACCTTGTAGTCGGGGTCAATGCCGAACTCGGTGCTTTGACGGTTGCGGTCGTACATGGGGCATGCCGAGAAGCGCACGCTCCAGCCTATGGGCAGCTCACTGGAGTAGGGCAACCCTGCCCCGCCGCCGGTGCGGTCGCCCACGACTATGGCCTTGGGACAGCAGTGCATGTATTTCACGAACTCGTTGGCGGCACTGTACACGGCGCGGTTTGTGAGCACTGCCACACGCTTTTGCCACCGCAGTCCGCTGGCGGGTTTCAGCCGTTGCTCTTTCATCGCAGAGAAGTCGGAATGCCCTTTGCCCGTCTTGTGCTGCATGTAGCCCACGGTGAGCTCGTCGTTGGTGAAGCGTGCGGCAAGCTTTTCGGCTGCCGTCAGCAGTCCGCCGCTGTTGTCGCGTATGTCGATGATGAGGGCGTTGCACGGCGCGAGGTACATAAGCGCTTCGTCGAGATTGCCGTCGCCCGGTGCTGTGGCGAACGATGCGCAGCGTATGTACCCCGTGTTGTCGTCGAGGATGCGGTATTTCAGTCCGGCGGCCATGCGGTATCCGGTGCCGAGATAGCGTGCGATGAGCGTGTCGCTGATGTTCGACGTGTAGTCCTCCTTCCATGCCCAATGGCGCGAGGTGTCCCATGCCGAGTATAGGTTCACGTGGCCGTCGCGCAGTTCGCCGAGCATGTTGCCGAGGATTTCGAAGAGCTGTGCGTCGGTGAGGTTGTCGGTTATCTGCCGTGCGTAGCGTGAGTGCACCTCGTCCCAGTCGAGCCCGTATGCCGACGCCTTGTAGTCGAAGAAGCAGTAACGCTCGTCGATGATGCGCCAAAGAGCCTCGAAATTGCCGCGCGGCGTGTCGGCGTATTCTTCTTCATCGACACAGGAAGTGAACGGCAACACCGCAACTGCAAGCAGAAGGAATGATTTAAGGATATGTTTCATGGGTGGATTGTGGTGATTTTGAACCGCTTCACGATGCCTATTATGAACGAATGGGTGTAGATGTGCTGTTTAAGGCCGTTCACGCGCGCCTGCTCCATGTCGCCGAGGTAGCCCATGCGCAGCGTGGCGCGGCTGACCGGAATGTCGATGGTGAGCATCTGGCGCAGCGACGGCGTGGCAATGACGGTGGTGGGGACGATGTTGCGGTCGTAGTCGCCGCGTGAGAAAATCTCGTAATAGCTCTGGCCGTAGTTCGGGCTGAACATGATGCCAGCCAAAGGTGCGCTTGCCTCATAGCGGACGGCTATGGGGCAGCGGCCGATGCGGGTGGAGCAAGTGGCAGAAAAAGAAGGCGACAGGTGGAGGCTGAGGCGTGCCTGTGCCGGGTTGTTGCTGCCGCGGGTGTTGTATATGAACCCTGCCGTGGCGGCGAGCTGTGCCCCTGCCTTTATGGCGATGCACGCCTTTCCGGCGGGAAAAGCCCAGCCGTGCAGCACACCGTAGCCGAACCGGTAGGCACCGGCCATCTCGCTGCCGTTGCCCGAGCGGTTGTCCGCCCATGCGAAGTTGCCCTGATGCTCTATGCGGCGGCTCCATGGACTGCCGTCGCGGTCGCGCTCGGTGTGCGAGATAAAGCGCACATCGGTGCCGCGGAACTTCTCCTGCGAGAGGTAAGTGTCGAGGATTTCTGTGGCACCGACGCTTATCATGCGGGCGTTGGTGACAGTCCGGGGCGACACTGCGGTGTCGTCCCGGGCACAGGCGGTGCCCGCCGTGAGGACGAGCAGCAGTGTCATTGCCGGCCTATATGCTGTCATTGTCGAAGAGGTTGAGCTGCCCTGTCATCTCGTCGATCACCTGTTGCCGGCTTTTCCCGGCATCAGGGTCGAGGTCTTCGGGCTCGCTGTTGTTGTCGGCATCGCCGTCCTGCTCCGCTTCGGGTTCGGGAAAGCGTGTGGGCTCAAGTTCCTTCACGCTCTCCACATCCCATGTGCAGACGCGTTTGCCCTTGGCCTTGAAGCCCTTTACGGCGATGAAGTCTTCGGCATCCACCTCCATCGGCGGGCGTTGCGTGGCCTGTCCGTCGGGCGTGACGACAGGCTTGAATGCCACTTCAAGGCGCGGGTACGCCACATCGGTGAGCACGAGGAGGCGGCTCTGCGTGTTCTCGCCTATGTAGTTTTGGTAGCGTTTCGTCGCTTCCATGCGGAAACGCTTTATGTAAAGGTTGTCCGCATTGTCGGCATCGAAGAGCGCTGCCGTCCAAATCTTGTCGGGGTCCCATTTCTCTATGACCCTGATGTTGTCCTCGTAGTGGTTGTTCGCGTCGAACGACGAAATGTAGAAGTCGCCGCTTTCGAGCACCACGAGTATGGCATCGCCCTCGTTGAATTCGCCGAGCAGGCGGCCGTGTTCGTCGTAGTTGAGTCTGTTCACGTCGGCGTCGAACCACACCTTGCGCCCGCCGAGTGTGGAGTGCCCGTGGCTTTTGAGTCCGATGCGGTGCACGGGGTTGCGCGTCACGAGGTTGCCCTTGCTTGCCCGGCCGCGGATGGGTATCTCGGCGAAGTCTTTTTCTATGAATATCTTGCGCAGCTTGGGGTTGGCCTCGAGCGTCACCTTTATCACTTCCGCCTCGCCGTTGGGGTTGGCCGTGAAGTAGAGCACGCGCGACTGCGGCGTACCCTGCGTGAGGTCGTATTCCTTTCCGGTGCTCATCGTGGGCACGTTGAACCTCTTTATGTAGCAGGCGCCGCCCTTTCCGTCGCGGTACACCACGTTGTATATGGTGCGCTTGTCGTTGCGCTTGAACACCTGCACATGCATGATGTTCTTGCCCGCGAATATCTTGTCGGCCACTTTGAACATGCGGTACTTCCCGTCTTTGAAGAAAACGATGATGTCGTCGAGGTCAGAGCAGTTGCACACGAACTCGTCCTTTTTCAGCCCCGTGCCTATGAAGCCCTCCTGCCGGTTGATGTAGAGTTTCTGGTTGGCCTCCACCACCTTCGAAGCCTCTATGGTGTCGAAGTTCTTTATCTCTGTACGGCGCGGATGGTCCTTGCCGTATTTCTCCTTTATGGACTCAAACCACTTTATTGTGACCTCCGTCATGTGTGCCAGGTCGTTGTCGATGTCGGCAATCTCGTCCTTGATGCGCGCGATGAGCTCGTCGGCCTTGTCCTTGTTGAACTTCAGGATGCGCTGCATCTTTATCTCCATGAGGCGCAGGATGTCGTCGCGCGTCACCTCGCGCACAAAGTCCTTTGTGAACGGCGCAATGCGCTTGCCGGTGTGTGCCACTGCCGCATCCATGTCGGGCGCGTTCTCGAAGCCCTTGTCCTTGTATATACGTTCCTCAATGAAGATTCGTTCGAGCGACGCGAAGAAGAGCTGTTCGAAGAGCTCGCCGCGCCTTATGGTGAGTTCCTTGCGCAGCAGTCCCATCGTGGAGTCGGTGGAATGGCGCAGCACGTCGCTCACCGTGAGGAAGCAGGGCTTGTTGTCCTCAATGACACAGCAGTTGGGCGAGATGTTGATGCCGCAGTCGGAGAAGGCGTAGAGGGCGTCGATGGTCTTGTCAGGCGACACTCCGGGGGCGAGGTGTATCTGTATCTCCACGTTGGCGGCGGTGTTGTCGTCCACCTTCTTCGCCTTTATCTTGCCTTTCTCTATGGCCTTGAGTATGGAGTCGATGAGAGTCGCCGTGGTCTTGCCGAAAGGTATTTCACGTATGACAATGGTCTTCGGGTCGGTCTTCTCTATCTTGGCGCGCACCTTAACCACGCCTCCGCGCTGCCCGTCGTTGTACTTGCTCACGTCGATATATCCGCCCGTGGGGAAGTCGGGGTAGAGGTGGAACTCCTCACCGCGCAGGTATTTCACGGCGGCGTCGCACAGTTCGTTGAGGTTGTGCGGGAGTATTTTCGAACTCAGTCCCACGGCTATTCCCTCGGCACCCTGTGCCAGCAGGAGCGGAAACTTGGCGGGAAGCGTTATCGGTTCCTTGTTGCGCCCGTCGTAGGAGAGCTGCCATTCGGTGGTCTTGGGGTTGAACACGATGTCGAGGGCGAACTTCGACAGCTTCGCCTCGATGTATCGCGGCGCGGCGGCACGGTCGCCGGTGAGTATGTTCCCCCAGTTGCCCTGGCAGTCGATGAGCAGGTCTTTCTGCCCCATCTGCACCAAGGCGTCGCCTATTGAGGCATCGCCGTGCGGGTGGAACTGCATGGTGTGCCCCACGATGTTCGCCACTTTGTTGTAGCGTCCGTCGTCCATGCGCTTCATCGAGTGCAGTATGCGCCGCTGTACGGGCTTCAGTCCGTCCTCGATGTGCGGCACGGCGCGTTCCAGAATCACGTATGATGCGTAGTCAAGAAACCAGTTTTGGTACATTCCGCTGAGGTGATGCACCACGGAAGCGTCAAAGCGGTTCACCGGCCGGTAGTCGGTGTGCTCCGTTTCGCCGCCGTCTTCCGGTCCGCTTGTGTAGCTGTCGGCGGCTTCGTCGCGCATTTCTTCGGGAAATGCGTCTGTCGTCAGCCCGTCCTTTATTTCGTCGTCCATTGTTCGTGATGTTTTAAGGCGTTATTGCTTCATCCTTACAAAAGTAATAAATTTTTTCCGATTATTTCCCAAAACGCCTCTTTTATCCGTAAATCCGTAAATGTCGCTGCCCGGCAGGGCAGGGGAGACCACCGCCTTACAGTGGATGGGGCAAGTGGCAGGAGGTCGTGCGTCCCCACAGAATTCCCTTATGGTTCCCAAACCAAAAAAGGCATCCTGTGGCTGCGGCCTGTGTGCCGCCAGCCAAGGATGCCGTCCTGACTTGATTGCTTTATTGTGTCTTTGCGGGTTGCTGCTTACCAGCCCCAGCCTCCGCCGCCTCCGCCGCCGGGACGGCCGCCTCCACCGCCGGGGTTCCCGCTGCCGGAGGCGTTCACTGTCTGCGACTGTGTGAATGTCGATGTGGTGCTGCCGCTTTCCACGCTTGCCTCGGCTATGTAGCCCTGCCATTCGTCGGTGCCCGTCGCTGTCGTGGCCGTGCCAATGGTGTAGCTTGAGCCGACGCTCATCTTGGGCGACGACACGAGCATTGTGGCTTGACTGTATGTGCGCGGCATCTTGAAGGCGAAGATGTTGTTGCCGTTACTGTCGGCGAGCGTGAGGTATTTGCCCTCGCTGAGCTGGCTGACTGTGGTCACTGTCACGGGCTGTGTCGTTGTGCTTGAAGTGGGTGTGGAGCTTCCTCCGCCCAGTCCGATGAGAGTTCCGCCCGTGATGGTGAACGTGTTTTGGTCGCAGTCGAAGCCTTCTTCGGGCTCACGGGTGCCCATCGCTATCACGAGTCCGCCCGTGATGGTGAGCGTGCCGTTGGAGTCGATGCCGTCGTTGTTGGTCGCATTGGCAAGTATCCTTCCGCCGTTGATGGTGATGTTGTTCGCGGCGTTGAAGCAGTCGTCGTAGGTGTTCACCACGATGTTGCCGCCGTCAATGGTCATTACGTTCTTGCTCTCTATGCCTTCCGAGCCTTCGCCGCCCGTTGCCGTCACTGTAATGTCGCCTCCCGATATGTTCACGTTGCCGTCGGCCTTTATGCCTTTGGACGAAGTGTCGAGGCTGTTATATACATACTGCTGCCCCGTTGTGGTGACATTGACCGTGCCGCCCGAGATGTTTATGTCGCCGTCGGCACTCATTCCCTTGCCGCCTGCTCCCGTGCTCTTGAGTGTCAGCGTGCCGCCGGAGACCGTTATCGTCGCGTCTGCCTTCATGCAGGCACTGCCTTTCACGTCGGCATCGTCGCTGTCGTAAGTCCCGCTGCCAGAGGTGGTGATGTAAATGTCGCCGCCGCTTACACTGAGCGAGTCTTCACATTTGATGCCTTTGGCTGCTTCGGCAGTGATGTCGAGAGTGAGCTTGCCGCCCTTTATTATCACCTGTCCGTTGAGTTCGTCGGTGTCGTCGTCGGTCTTCGACACCTGGATACCGTCGTCGCCCACGTTGGAGGCACTCACCGTTCCACCTTTCATAAGGAAATACTGGTTCACGTTGAACGCGTCCTTCTTCGAGCTGAGCACCGTTATCGTGCCGGTGGTCTTCTTCAGCTCCACGTATTCGTCACCGAAGAACGCATGTTTGGCGTTGCCTGTAATGTAGAGCGTGCCGCCCTCGGCAAATTCCGTGTGGCCGTTCACGCGGAAGCATCCCTTCTGCTTGCCGTCGGCAGCGTCGGCGAGGGTGTTCACCGTGCCTTCGGCGAGTTTCACGGCAATGCGTTTGCCGTTGTCGATGTCGATTGCCGCGCCCTTGGTGCTGGTGAGGGTGAGTCCGTTGAGGACGATGGTGGCCTTCAGTTCGCCGTCCATATAGAACCCGCCGTCGGCGGAAGAGCCTTCAAGCGTGTAGGTGATTTCTTTTTCGAGCGATGCGTCCTGCACAATGCTGACGTAGGCTCCGCTCACCGTTGTCGTGAGGTTTTTTGCCACATTGCCGGCCACTGTCACCCATGCCTCGTCGCCGTTGTAGCGCACGAGCACGGTGTTGTCTGCCACATCGTCGCTGTTCACGACGATGCTGTCAATGTCGCTCACGGCAAACTCCTTCCCGAGTATGTCGAGGAGGGTGCCGCCTTCGGTGTATGTCATGTCGTCGGGCGTTGCGGTTACGGCTGTCACCACGTGTCCCGTATATACGTTCATTGTCTGCGCCTGTGCCGCAATGCTTGCTGCCAGGGCTGCCGTTGCCATGATGTAGTGTTTCATTTTACGAGGATTTTTGTGGTCGTGTTGTTTGTCTTTACTATGTATATGCCTCCCGGCAGGATCCGGGTTGCGAAGGTGTTGCCCGAACTGGCAGTGCTGAACTGCGCCACTGTCACTCCCGAGGGTGTGAAGACGCTTGCCCGGCTGTGTGCGCCGAGGGTGACGGTGATGCTTCCGTCACGCACGCTCACGCCTGTTTCCGTGGCGAGGCCTCTTATGTCTGTCGTGCTTTCCGTGGAGAAGCACATCGCTGCCAAGTCGGCAAGGCTGAGGCGTATGGCCTCGCCTGTCTTTGGGGTGGCGGTGAGCTGCCCGTCGGCAAATGTTATTTTCAGTCCCATGGCATCCACGGCCTGTACCGCACCGCTGCTCTGCCTGAACACGATGTAGCCGTAGTTTTCTGCCTGCACCGCAGTGGCTGTCAGCCATGCGAGGGCAAATAAAAAGAATACTTTTTTCATGTCATTTCCTTTTAATGTGAGTGAAACGTTGTTGTTGCATCCGAATGCTTGTAAGGTGATGTTTTGCCACAAAATTAGCCGTATTTATAATAATGTGCAACTATTTTCAACGAAGGGCGTGTTTTTGTCAATATATGACATGACGGGCAACATTTCTTTCGTGCGATGCCAGTCTTTTGGAAACAAAAGAAGGCGTGCCGGTATGGCACACCCTCCAAATGAATGTGAGAGAGATTTTGGGATTGTTGCAGATATGCGTCGGTGCGGCTTCACTGCCGCCGCATCATTTCATGTAATTCCGCGCGAGGGCAATCATTTCGCGCAGGCCTACGTCGCTGCTTTCCTGCTGCATGCTGCCCAGTATGTTGCGGCAAGCTGTCTTTTCGTCGGCATTGAGCAGCGATGCGTGCTGCTTGCAGAGCGAGAGCAGGTTGTTCACTACACTGGTGCAGTAGGTGAGGTTGGCTGTGTCGCCGGACTGCTGCATCTTCTCCATGTACATGGAACGCAATAAGTTGAAACGCGAGAGGAAATCGACGCCCGACTTTATGCTGCCGTTCCCGGCAGTGGCATCGCCTGTCTGCACCACGGTGCTGAGTCCGGTGGAGCTGTCGTACTGTATCATCGATCCGTCGTTGAGCATAGAAATGGTGGCGGGTTGCTTTTCCTTGCCCACCATCTGCGGGTCGCGGCTGTATATGCGGTACATGTATCCGTGGTACTTCTTGCTGTCGTCCGTGCTTTCATACCACACCAAAGCATAGCATGTACGCCAGTAACTGTCGGTGGGGTCGCGGAAGAGCAGCACACGGTAGTTGTGGTCGCGGTACGACCCGAAGGTGACGTCGCCCGTATTGCCCTTTTGGTGCGAGCCATAGCTGATGCGTGCCGTCGAGCGGTCGGTCGTGCCCTTGTTCTTTGAAAAGACGCTGTAAGCATCTTTCGCGTCCGTGTCGAATGCTTTTCTGAGCAGTTTCCACTGCGGGTCGTTCTTTTCCACATTGAATTCGTGGCTGAGGTAAGTGGCGGTCTTGCCCATATCCCTGGCCTGGTCGGCATTGCTGCTTAGTATTGTCGCGCTGCCTTCCGTTTCGGAGAAGGCCCCGAACTCTCTGGCTATGTTCTTCTGTGCACCGGCGGTCTGCGCTGTTGTGAGCATGGCGGCGGTGATGATGAGTTGTGTGATGTGTTTCATATTGTCGTGCTGTTGTTGTTCCTGTCTTTCAGTTGGCGTCCTGGCTGTCGTCGGTGTCGTCGTCGGTGTCGAGCAGAGCCTGCATGTCCTGCATCTGTGCAGTGGCTTCCACGTGCAGCATCATGGCCTGTTGTGCCAGTTTCATCATGTAGAGTTGCTCCGCCACAAGGCGGTCGGCCTCTTCCATCCCGGCACTGTCGGTGGCATGGGCGGCTTCGGCATAGTATGTCTTTGGCGGTGCCGGCTCGTATTTGTGCTTGTAGTAGGGGCGGCGGCTGCGCTTTCCGGGCATGCTTTTCCGTGAGTCTGTGCTGTCGGTGGCGGCTTCGCCGGGTGCGGTGGCGGCGGTGTCGGGCGTTGCGACAGCCACTGCACTGTTTGCGGACGGCATGGTTGCCGCATCCCTCGGCAGTGTCATTGCAATGACGAGAGCCACGGCTGCTGCTGCGGCAATGCCTGCCCATAGTGCCGTGCGGCGCTGTCGCGTATGCCGTGGCGGCGCGTCGTAGCGGCCTTGGGGCATGCCTTCATCGAAATAGGCGAACATTTCCTTGTAGGCGCTCCACTCTTCCGGCACGTCGGTATTGCGGAAGTAGCTGCCAAGGCGGCTCTCTTCCCCGGGTGAGGTGCGTCCGTCCATGAAGTGCCGGAGCAGTTGCCCTATTTCTTTCCTGTTGTCAATATCCGTTTTTTTCATATTTTTCTCGTTGTATCGGGGTGTCATTGGTTGCGGCGTCGCATGATGTCGGCGAGCAGTTTGTGGCGCGCCCGGGAGAGAAGTGTTGGCACCGACGATATGGAAATGCCGAGGATGGCGGCGATTTCAATGTCGGTCTTGCCTTCCACCTGCCTCAGGTGCAGCACGGCGTGCTCGTTGCTTGGCAGGGCTTTCAGCCGTTGTTCGAGCCAGCGTTCGTCTTCGGCGGTCTCGAGGTCAGTGTCGGGCATCGCTTGGTGCTCGTCGATCACGGGGCGGGAGTCCAGGGGGACGGTGCGCCGTCGGCGCATGCGGTCGATGCACAGGTGGCGCGTTATGCTCACCGTGAGGGCTTCGGCCGTCTTGCGACAGTCTGTCGTCCCGTGCAGAGCCCATAGCTTCAGCAAGGCATCCTGCGCCACATCCTCAGCCTCGCCGGTGTCGAAACCGAAGCCGTGAGCCACGGCAAGCGACCTCAGGCGCAGCTGTCTTGCTATATTTTCGAATTCCTTTTGGTCCAATTTCTTTCTTCGCCTTTTTCGGGTTCTGTGCGGCTTTGCGCCTTGTGGGGGCATGCCTGACGGTGCTTATTCCCCCGCCTGTCTGACAAACAAACGGAATATCGGGCACTTTCTTGACGGAATTAACCTATTTTAACACTGTTGTGCCATTCAGTAACTATTCAGCGGTGGCAGAAATAGTCCATTCCAACCTTTTAGTTTTTGTCGTATTTTCATTGTAACTTGTTGCAAGAAAGAGCTGTATTCTCTTGCATATATCAGATATTTTCCGTACCTTTATACCTATGAAAGAGCAAGTTACGGACATATCAAAAGTAATGCGAGACATGATAGCA
>CAVBVK010000049.1:0-12427 GCA_963599085.1 bacterium
CATCAAAAGAACTGAGTCGAGTGCAGTTAATAAATTTGACATGAGCACCCGACGCTTTTGCGGCTTTAACAATATCAGTAATTAGCGAAGAACCTTTACTATTGTCGCATGTGAGATTCGCACCTTTCTTGACAAGGTCAAGTGTGCCGAAGTCAGCAGGGAACACACGTTCAAGAGTAACTTGTTCCGGAGCTTGCGAAGTATATTGAGCAAGGATGCTTGGCTGCACCCCGTCAATATTGAATAGTATAATTTCTGAGCCGGATTGTTTTGCTCTCCGAGCACTTTCTCCGAAATTCTGCATCTGTTTGAAATCAATGCGAACGTCTTTACCTGCGGCTAAGTCGTTGTTAATGTTTGTCATGTTCATTACCATAGTGCCTTAAATTAGCAGACTTATAATTTTACAAGAAAGCAATCCATTGGATAACAATAAAATATCCAATGCTTGCATATGTCGGAAAATTCACTTGTCTTAGTGCTGCTAAAAACTCAAATAAAGAATATCTGACATATGGCAAAGGTAAACATAAAATCTGAGAAAATCACTCCTTTCGGAGGAATTTATTACGCAAGGCTTTTTATGCGCTTTCACTTGACAAAGTCATCAACGGCACTCTTGGTGTCCGCAGCTCCACCTACAACGGTTACCAGTGAGACGAGGTAATGTCAGCCATGTCTGACGTGCTCCTCTGTGGCGGTGACTGCGTGGAAGATGTCAATAGGAGCAAGTGCCCTCGCGGGACGCTCGATCTCCTATCTTACTATTAGCCAGTTTTTACTTTTACCCCTTTACTTTTTTACCCTTTTGCCCCTTTACTCTTTTACTCTTTTACTCTTTTGTTGTCTGGCGGGCAGAGTGTGTGTTTGCCCGAAAAACCGTAACTTTGCCATGCGTTGCCACAACGCAACAGCGACAGAAACGATGAGTGAATACCGTAAGATAATACATGTGGATATGGACTGCTTCTTTGCGGCCGTGGAACTGCTCGACCATCCCGAACTTGCCGGCAGACCCGTGGCAGTGGGGCATGATGCCGAGCGGGGAGTGGTTTCCACGGCAAGCTATGAGGCGCGCAGGTACGGCGTACACTCTGCCTTGTCCATAGTCGTGGCGAAACGCCTCTGCCCGCAACTTGTGATAGTGCCCCCGCGCATGGAGCGTTACGCACAGGTGTCGCGGCAGATACACGGGATATTCAGCCGCTACACCGACCTCATAGAGCCTCTCTCCATCGATGAGGCATTCCTCGATGTCACGCACAACAAGCCCGGCATTCCTCTGGCAAGGGACATTGCCGTGGAGATAAAGGCGGCGATACACGACGAACTGCATCTCACGGCATCGGCAGGAGTGTCCTATTGCAAGCTGTTGGCAAAGATCGCGAGCGACTACAACAAACCCGACGGACTCTGTGTGATACATCCGCAGCGTGCCATAGCTTTCCTCGATGACCTCAGGCTGGAGAAGTTGTGGCTCGTAGGTCCCAAGACGGCGCGCGACATGAACAGTGTCGGGATATTCACCGTGCGACAGTTGCGAGCCTGTTCGCTCACCACGCTCACACGGCTCTTCGGCAAACGCGGGCAGATGTTTTATAACTTCTCGCGCGGAATAGACGACAGTGAGGTGCAGGTGGAGCACGAACGCAAGTCGGTGAGTTGTGAAGCTACCTTCGAGAACGACATCTGGAAACACTCGGCAGTGATAATCGAACTCTATCACATTGTTCTTGATCTCGTCGGTAGGCTTTTCAAAAACGGGTTTCAAGGCCGCACCCTCACGCTGAAAATCAAGTTTGCCGACTTCACCACCGTCACACGCAGCCTCACTGCCGATAAACCTCTTGTCAGCAAGGCCGACATCCTACCCCTTGCCAAGCGGCTTCTCGCCCGCGTCAGCATCACCCGCGACCATCCCGTCCGCCTTATCGGACTTGGTGTGGGGCGTGCCGATGACACTGCCGTGCCGCAGCCGACATGGCGCGAGCAGGAATTGCCGTTCGACGATTGGTGATGCCCGCGGGCATTCCACCTTCCATAATGGCAGGTTTTTTCTTCTTTAGTTTTCGTGAATGTAAAGTATTGGTTCTCAATAGATTGTTAGTATAATAAAAAGAAGGCTTCTTTGCATTATAAAGAAGCCTTCTTTTCAAATCGGGTAAAATGAGTTTGAAAACTGATGTAGGAGGTCGGGCGTTGTCTGTCCTTCAAAAAACGCTCAAGAGGAGTATTGCCGTCGGATTATCTGTCGCCCAATTCCATTGAGAATGTGATGCCGCGTCGCATCATGTCGGTAAGGGTGGGGCGCAGACGCTGCATGAATCCCTCCCATGAGCGGTTCTGTCGGGCACTCCATCCTGCCTCGGCGAGGGCTATGGCACGCGGGTAAGCCTGATAGTATATGCGCTCGGGCGTGGTGATGCACTCGCTCCACAGGGTGCCCGCAACGCCGAAGAGGTTGTTTTTCTCAAACGCTTCGTCCATGCCCCATGCCGGGTCGAGGGTGTAGGTGTCCTTAAGTGTGGTGGCAGGCATGCCCCAGTTCACCTCAGGCATGTCGCCCTTTGCCATGGGATAGTCGAAGTAACAGTGGTCGCCCGGGCACAGCATTATGCGCGCATTGTTGCGCACTGCGGCATCGAGAGCTTCCTGTGTCTGTCCGGTGCGCCATGCGAAGGTGACGCATCCCGGCTGTATCTTCTTGAAGTCCGATTCGTACCAGAACATGGGCGTCTTCCCGTAGGTGTCGCGCAGAAGCTCTATCATGCGGTCGAAGAGGTGGCCTTGCAGTCGCCAGTTCTCTGAACGGTCGGTGGATGCAATGCCGAGTTTCTTTTTCAGTATCTGGCATTTGGGGCAGTCTGTCCAACAGTCGAGAGGCGGGTTGCCTGCCTCGTCGCCGCCGAGGTGTATGTATTTCGACGGGAATATGTCGGCGATTTCCTTGAACACGTTGCTAAGGAACTCGTAGGTGAACTCGCTGCCGGGGCAGAGCAGTTGGTTGCTCACGCCGCAGGTGGTGCGCACCGGCACCTTGCGCTGGTGGCATGTTAGTTCGGGGAACACGCTTATGGCCGCCACTTCGTGTCCCGGCATTTCTATCTCGGGCACTATCTCCACATGATATCGGGCTGCATACTCCACGAGCTCGCGCATCTCGTCCTGCGTGTAGTATCCGCTTATGGGCATTTGCAGGTCGTCCTGTCCCCAGCGGCGGCTTGCCTGTGCGGTGAGTTGTGGGTATTTCTTTATTTCGATGCGCCATGCCTGGTCATCCACGAGGTGCAGGTGCAGGGCGTTCAACTTGTAACGTGCCATCTCGGGGATGAATGCCTTCAGCTCGTCGAAGGGTATGAATATGCGCGCCGGGTCCACCATAAGTTCGCGGACATGGGTGCGTGGCATGTCATTGATGCTCAGCGCAGGTATGGCATCCACGCATCCTGTCGTGCCGTTGCCGCGCAGAAGCTGGTCGAGTGTCATCAGTGCGTAGAACACTCCTTTTGCCGTGCGTCCACGGACAGTCACTTTTTGCGCATTGATGTCAAGCGTGTAGGCCTCGTCGTCAGCCAGCGTTTCATCGAAGTCAAGGCTCAGCAGCACTCCATGCTTGCTGCCGGAGGCGGCGTTGCCTATGCGTCCGTAGAGTATCCGGCGTGCCTGTTCCGCCTCGTTGCCGAGCCCTTTTGCTGCAACCACGTTCCATGCCGTCTTCACTTCGAGCGGTTTTGCCTTGGCGGTGACATTGAGCAGGAGCGGAGCAGGCACAAGACATTGCGCCGGACTGCACACCTGCCGCTTCTGCCGGGGCTCTGCGAAGAACACGCTCCAGCCTGAAGCCTTGCGGTAGGCGGCCTCGCTGCCTTTTGGCACAATCAGCTTCACGCTGTCACGGCAGATACCATAGAATGCGGAGGCGGCAGCTTTGGGAGGAATTCTTGAACCTACTTTCACCGTGCGGAGCCCTGTCAGGCGTGCGAAAGCATACTCGTCGATTTGTGGCGTGCCCTTGATTTCCATTCCGGCAAGGCGGCTGCATCCCGAGAAGGCGGCTGCACCGATGGCGGAGACGGTCTCAGGGATGACTATTTCGCGCAGGTTGTCGCAGGCGAAGAAGGCCTGTGTGCCGATGCTTTCAAGGCGCAACGGCAGCAGGATGTGCTCGAGCTGGTGGCGAGAGTGAAAGGCATTCTTGGGCAGGACAGTGCTTTGCGCCTCTGACAAATCGACACTGCGCAGCTGGAAACACAGGTCGCGCAGCTGGCGGTAGTCGGAGTTCCCGACGGTAGAGAGTTCGCCTGTTAGTTTCAAGCTTACAGCCATTGATTTCTGTTCGGGTGTGAGGACATTCATGTTCTTCACTGTTTGGGCGGAAATCTCCGTTGCAGTCAGTGCCACGAACGAAGCGAGTAGGATTCTTTTCATATTTGGGTCAGATGGATTTTATTGGTAAGGTAATGGTATGGCAAGTGCGTGCCGCACGGCTGTCAGGCACGGCTTGCGGTGTTTTATACAAGCATGTCGATGTGTTTCTTTATGTCTTTCAGTTCCTCGCGCACTGAGATTAGCGTGTCGAGGATGTCCGAACTCTTGTCCACGCCTGTGCGATTCTTGTTCAGATACTTGCGCGCGGCGGCTATTTTGAAGCCCCTCACCTTCACGAGGTTGTAGATTATGCGCACCTGCTCTATGTCCTTCTCGGTGTATTGACGCACGCTCTGCCCCACGGTCTTGGGCTTGAGGAGTGGGAATTCTGTCTCCCAGTACCTCAATGTGCTCTCGCGTACACCAAACATTTGTGCCACTTCCTTTATGGAGTAGTAGAGCTTCACTTTCTTGTCAGTCTTCAGTGCCATGCCGGTTATGCTTGTATGTCAGAAGGGTGTGCCTGTGATTGCCGGGCAGACCGGTTTTTGTTAAACAATGATTAATTTATTTGCAAAAATAAGCAAAACAAAGTACCTTTGCAAAACTTTTAGTAAGAAAATCGAAACAAAAGATAAAATGATGACAGCTAATGAAATCCGTGACTCGTTCAAGAAGTTCTTCGAGTCGAAAGGACACACCATCGTGCCCTCAGCACCGATGGTAATAAAGGACGATCCCACACTCATGTTCACCAATGCAGGCATGAACCAATGGAAGGACATCATTCTTGGCACCCGCGAACCGGAGCCGCGCCGACGGGCAGACACACAGAAATGCCTGCGCGTGAGCGGCAAGCACAATGACTTGGAAGAGGTGGGGCACGACACATACCACCACACCATGTTCGAGATGCTGGGCAACTGGAGCTTCGGCGACTACTTCAAGGAGGGCGCAATCGACTACGCCTGGGAGTATCTCGTGGATGTGTTGAAGCTCAATCCTGCCGACCTTTATGTCACTGTGTTTGAAGGCTCGGAGGAAGAGGGGCTGCATCGCGACGACGAAGCTGCATCGTATTGGGCAAAACATGTGCCTGCCGACCATATCATCAACGGCAACAAGCACGACAACTTCTGGGAGATGGGCGATACCGGCCCGTGTGGTCCCTGCTCGGAGATACACCTTGATTCGCGCACACCGGAAGAGAAGGCAGCCGTTCCGGGGCGTGAACTTGTGAATAAGGACGACCCGCAGGTAATCGAAATATGGAACATCGTGTTCATGCAGTATGAGCGTAAGGCCAACGGCTCGCTCGTCCCGCTGCCGATGCATGTCATCGACACGGGCATGGGATTTGAGCGTCTGGTGCGCGCCATGCAGGGCAAACACTCCAACTACGACACCGACATCTTCCAACCCATCATCAAGGCTGAGGAAAACATCACCGGACTGAAGTATGGGGAAAAGGAGGATACCGATGTGGCAATGCGCGTTTGCGCCGACCACCTGCGTGCCGTTGCATTTTCGATAGCCGACGGTCAGTTGCCGGGCAACGCCAAGGCTGGTTACGTTATACGCCGCATCCTGCGCCGGGCTGTTCGTTACGCCTACACGTTCCTTGGTCAGAAGGAGGCGTTCATCTACAAGCTCATTCCCGTACTGACAAGCGAAATGGGTGAGGCGTTCCCCGAACTCAAGGCTCAGCACGACCTCATTCTGCATGTTATCAAGGAAGAGGAGGACTCATTCCTGCGCACGCTGGAAAAGGGAATTGACATGCTTTCTGCCGCAATGGGCGAACTCAGGAAACAGGGCAATACCTGCCTCGACGGCGTTCAGGCTTTCCGCCTGTTTGACACATACGGTTTCCCGCTTGATTTGACAGAACTCATCTGCCGCGAAAACGGCTTCACTGTCGATGAAAACGAGTTTGACGCCGAGATGCAGAAGCAGAAAGAGCGTGCCCGCAATGCTGCCGCCGTGGAGAACAGCGACTGGGTTAGCCTGCGGGAGGGAGAGCAACAGTTCGTGGGTTACGACTACACTGAGTACGAATGCCGCATCCTGCGCTACCGTAAGGTGACACAGAAAAAGAGCACTTACTACGAGATCGTGCTCGACAACACTCCTTTCTATGGCGAAATGGGCGGTCAGGTAGGCGATCAGGGCGTGCTCGTGAATGGAGAAGAGACAATAGAAATCACTGACACTAAGCGCGAAAACGGACAGTCGGTACACATTGTAAAGGCTCTGCCGAAGCATCCCGACGCCGAGTTCATGGCTTGTGTCGATACTGACCTGCGTGCCGCCTCTGCCGCAAACCACACTGCCACACACCTGCTCGACTATGCCTTGAAGCAGGTTCTGGGCGACCATGTGGAGCAGAAGGGCTCGTTTGTGTCGCCAACGACATTACGTTTCGACTTCTCGCACTTCCAGAAAGTGGCCGATGAAGACCTCCGCAAGGTGGAGCGCATGGTGAATGAGCTCATCCGTCAGGACCTGCCGCTCGACGAACACCGCGACACTCCGTTTGAAGAGGCCAAGAAACTCGGTGCCATTGCACTCTTCGGCGAGAAGTATGGCGATAAGGTCCGCGTTGTGCGTTTCGGTCCGAGCTGCGAGTTCTGCGGCGGTATCCACGCACAGTCCACCGGTCGTATCGGGATGTTCAAGATTATTTCGGAGAGCAGCGTGGCCGCCGGCATCCGCCGTATCGAGGCAAAGACCGCCAAGGAATGCGAGGAACTCATGTACAACATTGAGGACGTTCTCAAGGCAATACGTGCGCTCTTCAACAACTCCAAGGACTTGCAGGGTGTCATCGGCAAGTACATCGAGGAGCATGATGCCATGAAGAAGTCGATAGAACAGTTCCAGGCGCAGGCCGTGGAGCGCACCAAGGCAGAACTGATAAACCGTGCACGCGAGGTGAACGGCGTGAAAGTGATTTCGGCTGTGCTTCCCATGGAACCGTCGGCAGCCAAGGACTTGATGTTCAAGCTGCGCCAGGGCGTTGCCGGGAACATGCTCGCCGTAGTGGGAACAGTGTCTCACGAGAAACCGATGCTCAATGTTGTGATGAGCGACGATCTTGTGAAAGACCACCGGCTTAATGCCGGGCAGATGGTGCGCGAGGCCGCGAAGCTCATTCAGGGTGGCGGCGGCGGACAGCCACACTTCGCTCAGGCGGGCGGAAAAAACGTGGACGGAATCTCTGCTGCCGTTGATAAAGTGATAGAACTTGCAAATCTGTAAACAACAACATGTTCCGAGGCAGGTGTTGCTGAGGACACGATAAACCCTTGAATAAAGCCTGAATCGCGCCGACGGTGTGGTTCAGGCTTTCTCGGTTTCATGGCGGACAGCAATTAAACAATCACCAAAAGAAATTATTATGACAGAAGGATCCAGCATCAGGCAATATGGCGTTCCGACGAAACGCTATGTGCAAACGATGGAATTGAAAGATGATGTCGGACTCATACGCCGCTACCGTGAGGCTCATGACAAGGAACATTTCTGGGACGAGATAAAGGAAGGCATACGCGAGGTGGGCATTCTCGAGATGGAGATATACATCCTCGGCAACCGCCTTGTGATGATTGTCGATGCTCCGTTGGACTTCGACTGGGACAAGGCCATGGCTCGTCTTGCGACACTTCCGCGGCAGGAGGAATGGGAACGGCATGTTGCCATGTTCCAGCAGTGCGCTGCCAGTGCCACATCCGATGAGAAGTGGCAGATGATGGAGCGTATGTTCTATCTCTATTGAGATGGCGGTACCGTTTGGTGAAAAGAAAAATCCCCGGACACTGATGAAAGTGCCCGGGGATTTGCATTGCAATATTTTGTCTCATTCCCGCCTTGCCCGGCGGCTGTTTCTTCGTCGGGGCGCAGTGTGCGCCTTTATCCGATTTCTATCTGTCGGCTCACCTTGTGCTCTTCGCGTGTGACTTTCGGCAGGGTCACGGTGAGAACGCCGTCGGCTACGGAAGCTGCAATCTTGTTGCGATCGACATCATCGGGCAGGATAAGCGTCTGCTCGTATTTCGAGTAGGCGAATTCGCGGCGCAGATAGTGTGCCTTTTCTGCCTCCTTTGTAGTCTCACGCTTGTCCTCCATCTTTATCGTGAGGTCGCCCTCATCGTTGATGTGTACGGTGAAGTCTTCCTTGCGCATGCCTGGAGCTGCCATCTCCACGATGTAGTTTTCAGCCGTTTCCTTCACGTTGATAGCCGGTGCCGTTGCTCTTGTGCGCGGCATATAGTCGGTGTAAAAGAAGTCGTTGAACACTTCGGGTAACCATCCATTCTTGTTTGCCATAATTTTGTCCTCCAATATTTTTTAATTCTTTGTTTTATTGATATGTTATGAAGCTTTTCATTGTCGGCTTCACCTGTAATAATGCAACTAACATACCAATGTCCATTTATCTGCCATTATGTCTTTGGCGGTATGCCAAAGTGTCATTGTGCTACGGTTGAGGTATGGCTGGGTTCGTTATGCAAAGAATGTGAGCGTATAGACATATATCACCGCTGCGGGCAATGCCATGAGTGATGAGTCGAAACGGTCAAGCATGCCGCCGTGCCCGGGAAGCAGGCTGCCGCTGTCCTTGATGCCGAGTGTGCGCTTGAAGAGCGACTCCACAAGGTCGCCCCATGTACCGAAGAACACGACGGTGAGACCGAGCCCCATCCACTCGGGGATGCTGAAATAGGCATTGTCCGTCATTACTGTTCCGCTTTTCTCGAGCCATCCCATGAGGGCGGCTGCGGCCACAACGAGGAGTCCGCCGCCAATGCTTCCTTCCCAACTCTTGCCCGGACTGATGCGCGGGAACAGCTTGTGCTTGCCGAAGAGCGAACCGCTGAGGTAGGCTCCCGTATCGTTAATCCACAGGAATACGAACACGCTCAGGGGCAGGAGCGGCGTGAAAAGCGTGTTGCCGTCGGTGTCGGTGCGGAACGCAAGGATATTGATCAAGGAGAAGGGGAGGGCTATGTACATCTGTGAGAGCATGGTGTAAGCCCAGTTGTTTATGGGATTGGGTGCGGCAAGATACAGTTCGCTGATGAAGAGATAGACCACGGTGAGCAGGTAGGGGATGAACACTGCCGACGGAGTGATGCCGCTGCAATAGCCTGCCATGGCGAAAAACAGATACACTCCGGCGGCGGTCGTGATGAAACGGTTTACCGATCCGTCTGCGTGTGCGTCGATAAGTCCAGTGTATTCCCATACGGTGAGTCCCGTGACGAGTGCGAAGACAAGGATCATTGTCTCCGGGCGGAGGAAGCATGTCACTACCACTGCCACAAAAAACACGCCTGTTATGCTGCGCGTGATGAGGTTTTTCATTTTCTCGCTCATGTCGTTTCCTGTTTTTATTGCTGCTGTTCCTGTTCCGAACCGGTTCCGTCGGCGTTGTCAGCATTGCCTTTTTGCTCTTTCTCGCGCTTGTCGGCGAGTGCCTGCTCGTGTTCTGCCTGCGCCGCCTTCACAGCTTCGGGCATGTCCTCGAGGCGTGGAGTATTGTCCTCCATTATCTCTTCCGAGCGGCTCACCCACGGACGCTTGCCGAAAATCTTTTCCACATCCTCGGCAAAAATCACCTCGCGCGAAATCAGAAGGTCGGCAAGGGCATTGTGTCCCTCCGAGTGTTCCTTCAATATGTTCTTGGCACGGTCGTATTGTTCGTTTATCATTTTGAGAACTTCATCATCGACAATCTTGGCGGTTGTCTCCGAGTAGGGCCGCTGGAACTGGTATTCCTGATTGTTGTAGTAGCAGATGTTGGGCAGACGGTCGCTCATTCCTGCGTATGCCACCATGCCGAACGCGCTCTTCGTGGCACGTTCGAGGTCGTTCATGGCTCCGGTGGAGATGTGTCCGGTGAAGAGTTCCTCGGCGGCACGGCCTCCGAGGAGTGCGCACATCTCGTCGAGCATCTGTTCCTTGGTCGTTATCTGTCGCTCCTCGGGCAGATACCATGCTGCCCCCAACGCTCTGCCGCGCGGCACTATGCTCACTTTCACGAGCGGGTTGGCGTGCTCGCAGAACCATGATATTGTGGCGTGCCCAGCTTCGTGGAGAGCTATGGCGCGCTTCTCCTCGGCCGTCATCACCTTGGTCTTCTTCTCGAGTCCGCCGATTATGCGGTCAACGGCGTCAAGAAAGTCCTGTTTCCCGACAGTCTTGCTATTGTGGCGGGCTGCGATGAGTGCTGCTTCATTGCATACGTTGGCAATGTCGGCACCCGAAAAGCCGGGGGTCTGGCGTGAGAGGAAATCGATATCCACTGTCGAGTCGGTCTTCACGGGTTTCAGATGCACCTGGAATATTTCCTTGCGTTCGGTAAGGTCGGGCAAGTCCACGTTTATCTGCCGGTCGAAACGGCCGGCGCGCAGCAACGCCTTGTCAAGCATGTCGGCACGGTTTGTGGCGGCGAGTATGATTACACCACTGTTTGTCCCGAAGCCGTCCATCTCGGTGAGGAGGGCGTTAAGCGTGTTCTCGCGCTCGTCGTTACCGCCCATCGCGGGGTTCTTGCTGCGTGCACGCCCAACGGCGTCAATCTCGTCGATGAAGATGATGCACGGTGCCTTCTCCTTGGCTTGGCGGAAAAGGTCGCGCACCCGGCTGGCACCGACACCCACGAACATCTCTACGAAGTCGGAACCGCTCATCGAGAAGAACGGCACTCCGGCCTCACCTGCCACGGCTTTGGCCAGAAGAGTCTTGCCTGTTCCCGGAGGACCTACGAGAAGTGCGCCCTTTGGTATCTTGCCTCCAAGGTCGGTGTATTTCTGCGGTTCTCTTAGGAAATCCACTATCTCCTGCACTTCCTGCTTGGCTCCCGCCTGTCCTGCCACATCCTTGAAGGTGATGCCGAGATCATTGCCTTTCTCGTACATCCTGGCCTTGCTCTTGCCTACGTTGAACACGCCGCCACCGCCTCCGCCACCGCTCATGCGGCGCATCAGGAATATCCACACTCCGACGAAGAGAAGCATGGGGCCGAAGGTGTAAATCAGTGACGAGATAAAGCTGCTGTCGTCGTTCTCGTAGCTGAAATCCGTTATCTTGCGGTTCTGCTGCGCCTTGGTGAGATATTCGTCAATGTTCGAAAGCGAACCGTATGCCACGCTGACGTAGGGGTCAGGGCCAAGCTGCTTGGCTGTCTTGCCGAACACATCGCGCAGGTTCTTGGCATTGACATACATCCGCAGTACGCCCTTGTCCTTGTTCACTACCACCTTTTTGGCATAGCCTTTCTCTACATATATCTTGAATTTGGTGTAGGTGGCTTCCTGTTTTGCGGCTGTTTCGCCCAGGAATGTGTTGCCGCCGTTTGTGAAGAACAGAAGTGCCAACACCATTATTATAACGGTGTAAATCCAGTTCATGTTGAATTTTGGCATCTTTGGCTGTTCGTTGCCGTTATTCGGATTGTTGTTTATCATGTCTGTCAGTCGTCAATATTGGGAATATTGGTTATCTTTGCATCGTCCCACAGGTTGTCAAGGTCGTAGTATTCGCGCGCCTGCGGCACGAAAATATGCACCAGGACATCGCTGAAGTCCATGGCAACCCAGTAGCACTGCTCCAGACCAATGACACGGATGGGCTTCTCGCCCAAGTCCTTGCGCACCGTTTCGCCCACCGATTCAGCAATGGCTTCAATCTGTGCTGGCGAGTTTCCTTGGCAGATGACGAAATAATTGGCAATTGTCCCGTCAAGACCGCGAAGGTCGGCAATGGTTATTTCTTGTCCTTTTTTCTCTTGAATACCTTTGGTTATGGCATCAACCAACTTGTTTTCTGTCTTCATTCAAATTATCGGTTTCCTTTTGTTTGTTCTGTTTCTTTTTACACTACAAAGTTACAGCCAATAATCTGAAAAACATTAAATCAGCGTGTTTATTAATCTTTTTTTTGAAAAAAGAACTTGATTTTTTTGGAGGTTAGAAATAAATGCGTAACTTTGCACACGCAATCGGGGAACGGTTGCAGTCATAACAATGGGATATGGTGTAATGGTAACACTACA
>CAVBVK010000050.1:0-11961 GCA_963599085.1 bacterium
GTATGAAGTAAGATACAAGCTGCACGGGGCTTTTGAAGGCATGGTTTGCGATAAGACAGACAAAGGAAAATACAAGTCAAAAAAGTGAAATCACAAAGGAGGTCGGGCGTCCCCGCCCGGCCTCCTGCCAGAATTCCGCACATTTGATTTCGTAGCTTTGATGATTTTTTGCCATTATGTTTTTTTTACATTATTTTTGCTAACTTTGCAAATATAAAAACCTCATAAATTATCACCTATGAAAAAATTTATCAGTTTATGTTTTGTGGCTGTTTTCTCTCTTGTCGTCTGCGCACAAAACAAAGATGTCACCACATTCTTGGGAATTCCCGTTGACGGCACTAAGTCAGAAATGAAACAAAAACTCATTGCCAAGGGTTTCACGCCCAAGAAAGTAGGAGACAGCCAATTCTTTGAAGGGGAATTTAACGGTAGAAAAGTAGATGTACGCATTGTAACGAACAACAACAAGGTATATCGAATCATGGTGTGCGATGCCATTGTTTGCGATGAAGCACAGATTAAAATCCGTTTCAACAGCCTTGTGCATCAATTTGAAAACAATGAGCGATATATCGCAGCTGGCGACTTCACATTGTCTGACGAAGAAGACATCAGCTATGGAATGAATGTTAAAAACAAGGCTTATCAAGCCGGTTTCTGTCAAGGTCTAAATGCAGAAAGCTTCAGAGCCATAGATGCCAAGGTATTAGACGAATTATCGGCAAAATACACAAATGAACAACTCAGCAACCCGACTGAATCCATCAATAAAGAGAAGGAGGATTTGAGATACAAATATGCTAAGGATTTAATTCTTAAAAAATCTGTATGGTTTACAATTGGAAAAGGCGTAGAATATGGAAAATATTTTATAGTCATGTACTATGACAACGAATACAATATGGCAAATGGTGAAGACCTGTAACCCTTGCCACAAAACGAAAAAGCCGGGACAAACCATACATTAAGGGCTTTGCATCAGTCATCCCAAGGGAAACCCTTAATTAACCGGAGCATCATTGCCAAACATAGGAGGTCGGGCGTCCCGCATTTTGCAAACTTATCCACAAGACGACAACAACTCCACTTTACCGGACAGCAATATTTCCGAATTATTGCTGTCCGCTAAAACTTTTAGGATTGCTGCCATTTGCTTCCAAGCCAAAGACTGAGGAGTTAAAAACAATTGCAGGGGGCTTACTTCCGTAAAGAGCAGGAGGTCGGGCGTCCCGCCCGACAACAGCAAGCGAGAGACTCACAAGCAAGAACGCAATAAAAAACTATTGCTGTCCGGTAAAAATTTTTGAACTATAGAGTCAACCAGCAAGTAGAGATGGCTGAATTTTGTAAAAAACGTGTCATAAATATCATTTTTACGGCTATTTTTTCCAAAAACCAAGACTCTTGGTTACAATTACAGTCTTTTGCAAAAAGTAAGCCCCAATGCAAGCAAATAGGTTTATCGTATTGTGTGTCAACTTATTATCTGCTTATCATTCATTTTTAGCGGACAGCAATAATAAAAAACCTCTCCATCTCTGTTGTCGGGCGGGGACGCCCGACCTCCTGCATTTTGCAAACTTATCCACAAGACGACAACAACTCCACTTTACCGGACAGCAATATTTCCGAATAGAAACAATTTTGACGCCTGCACAACAATAAAACGCGCAAAACGGCGTTATTGATATTGTGTTTAAACGCAGACAGATAACAACAACGCTCGTGCTGGTGCTTGCTTCCGTAAAGATGCAGGCACAGTATGACGTGTCGTTCAGTCACTACTTCGACATGGAGCCGTCGTTCAATTCGGCTGCCGTTGGCAAGGAAACGAAGATAAACATAGCCCTCGACTATGCCATGGATCTTGCCGGGTTCGAGCATAACCCGCAGACGATGTACGCCGCAGCCGACATGCCGCTCTACTTCCTGAAGACTTACCACGGCGTGGGCGTGCAGTTTATGAACGACAAGCTCGGCCTCTTCTCGCACCAGAGGCTCATGCTGCAATACGCACTGAAGTTCAGGCTGTTCAAAGGCACATTCAGCGCCGGAGTGACGGCAGGCCTGCTCAGCGAGACTTTCGACGGCACGAAGGTGGATGTGGAGGACAGCAGCGACCCGGCCTTCACCTCGTCGAAGCTCGAAGGCAATGCGCTTGACCTGGGCGTGGGGCTTTACTACACGCACCGCAACTGGTATGTGGGGCTCTCGGCACAGCACCTCAACTCGCCGTGCGTGTCGCTCGGCGAACGCAACGAGCTGCAGGTGGATCCGACATTTTATTTCACCGGCGGATACAATATTAAATTAAGAAATCCGTTTCTTACAATAAAGCCCTCGTTTCTTGTGCGCAGCGACGGCGTGGGCTACCGCGCCGACGTCACGGGACGCCTCATCTACACCAACGAGAGCAAGGTGATGTACGGCGGAGTGAGCTACAGCCCCGCCAATTCGGTGACTGTGCTGATAGGAGGAAACTTCCACGGCATCATGTTAGGATACAGTTACGAGTTCTACACATCGGCAATAAACCCCGGGAACGGAAGCCACGAGATATTCTTGGGCTACCAGGTGGACATAAACCTGACAAAGAAAGGAAAGAACAGACATCAAAGTGTGAGAATACTATAAAACAACCTTGGAAATGAAGAAAACGACAATATCCCTCGCCATCATCGCCATGTCGCTCAGTTTGGTGGCATGCTTCGGCGGAAAAGCGGCCTCCTCGTCAGGAAGGGGAGGCGAAGTGGTGGGCGTGAGCGGACGCGCCTTCAGCGAGCCCACGCCTTACGGAATGACGCGCATAGCACGCGGTTTCCTCCACATGGGCACCGACAGGCAGGACAGTCTGTGGGGAAAGCAGACTCCCGTAAAGGACATTTCGGTGGACGGGTTCTGGATGGACGAGACGGAGGTGACCAACTCGCAGTACAAGCAGTTCGTTATATGGGTGCGCGACAGCATCATACGCACACGCCTTGCCGACCCGTCGTACGGCGGTGACGAGACATACATGATTACGGAAGACAAGAACGGCGACCCCGTCACGCCGCACCTCAACTGGAAGAAGCCCATACCGCGCAAGCCGAGCGAGGACGAGCTGCGCGCGATAGAGAGCATCTACACCACCAACCCCGTCACGGGCGAGAAGATGCTCGACTACCGCCAGCTCAACTACCGGTATGAGGTTTACGACTACACGGCTGCCGCCCTGCGCCGCAACCGCCTCAATCCCGAGGAGCGCAACCTCAACACCGACATCGCCGTGAACCCCGACGAGGTGGTGATGATATCGAAGGACACGGCATTCGTGGACGACGAGGGGCGCGTGGTGCGCCAAACCATCAACCGGCAACTGAGCGGGCCGTGGGATTTTCTCAACACCTACATCGTGAACATATATCCCGACACCACCTGTTGGGTGAACGACTTTCAGAACGCCGAGAACGAAAACTACCTGCGCAACTATTTCTCCAACCCCGCATACAACGACTATCCCGTCGTGGGCGTGACATGGGAGCAAGCCAACGCGTTCTGCGCCTGGCGCACGGACTACCTCCTCAAGGGCTTGGGGGCAGAGGCGCGCTTCGTGCAACGCTACCGCCTCCCCACCGAAGCCGAATGGGAGTATGCCGCAAGGGGCAAGGAAGGCCACGAGTTCCCGTGGGAGAACAAGGACGTGAAGAGCGGCGACGGATGCTTCTACGCCAACTTCAAGCCCGACAAAGGCAACTACACCAAGGACGGAAACCTCATCACAAGCAAGGTGGGGATATACTCGTCCAACAGCAACGGACTCTACGACATGGCGGGAAACGTGGCGGAATGGACAAGCACCATATACACGGAGTCGGGCGTGGATGCCATGAACGACCTCAACCCGCAGTTGCAGTACAATGCGGCAAAGGAAGACCCCTACCGTCTGAAGAAGAAAAGCGTGCGCGGAGGGTCGTGGAAAGACCCCGAATCATACATACGCTCGGCATGGCGCACATGGGAATACCAGAACCAGCCGCGCTGCTACATAGGCTTCCGCTGCGTGCGCAGCCTCGCAAACACATCGAGCGCAAAACAGAAAAAGGGAAAGAAGAACTAACCGCACAACCAGTAAAGAAACAACAAAATGACAGAATACAGCAAATACAACTTTGTCTATCACCTGCAGAAATGGATGGACAGCGTTCCCGGACAGACATTCCTCAACTACGCATACAGCTGGGGCGCGTCGATCGTTATTCTCGGCGCCCTCTTCAAGCTCACCCACTTGCCGGGCGCCAACTTCATGCTGTTCGCCGGAATGGGTACTGAGGCGTTCGTGTTCTTCCTCTCCGCATTCGACCGTCCGTTCGACAAGACACAGGACGGCAAGGAACTTCCCACGCATGTCAACAGCGGCGACGACCTTGAAGAAACCGGGGACGCCGACGGCGGAGCGCATGTCACACTCCAGGGTGGAGGCATCGGCGGCGGCACCATTATAATAGGTGGCGGTGCAGGAGCGCCGCAAGGCGGGGCTGTGGCGGCTTCACCGGGCGGAAACGCAGCGGAAGCCGCTGCCGCAGGAGGCACTGCCGGCACAGCAGCGGCAGTGGGGGCAGCCGTGGCAGCAGCCGACCTCACAGCCAACAGGCAGCTTTCCGCCGACATGGCCGAGGCACAGGCAAACTACCTCGACGAGCTGACCAAGCTCACGGAGACGCTGCAAAAGGTGTCGGAACAGAGCGCACGGCTCACCCGCGACAGCGAGGAAATGGAGAACCTCAACCGCACTCTCACCGGAATATGCAAGGTTTACGAGATGCAGCTTAAAGGCGCAAGCCAGCAGATAGGCACCATCGACCAGATAAACGACCAGAGCCGCAAGATGGCACAACAGATAGAACAGCTCAACAGCATCTATGCACGCATGATAGAAGCCATGACCGTGAACATGAACATGAAGGTGAAAGAGTAAGAAGGGAAAGGAAACCACACAACAAAAGACACACAATGGCAATAAAGAAAAGACCCGTCTCTCCACGCCAGAAGATGATCAACCTCATGTATGTGGTGCTCATGGCGATGCTGGCGTTGAACATTTCCACCGAAGTGCTCAACGGCTTCTCCATCGTGGAAGAAAGTCTCAACCGCACGACAGCCAACTCCGCCAAGGAGAACAAGGCGATATACGACGACTTCGCCGCGCAGATGAAGGCCAATCCGCAGAAGGTGAAGGCATGGTTCGACAAGGCAAAGGAAGTGAAAAGCATCAGCGACTCGCTCTACAACTATGCGCAATGGCTCAAGGAAGAGATTGTGCGCGAGGCCGACGGCAAGGAAGCCGATGTGCGGAACATTGTGAACAAGGACAACCTCGAGGCAGCAAGCCATGTCATGCTCGCACCCGGCACGGGAGAGGGGCGCCGCCTGCGCGACGCCATCAGCTCGTTCCGTGAGCGCATCCTCACGATGGTGAGCGACCCTCAGCAGCGTGAGATAATAAAAAGCAACCTCACCACCGACCTCCCGAAGAACGCCCACGCGATGGGAAAGAACTGGCAGGAGTACATGTTCGAGGACATGCCGGTGGCGGGAGCAGTCACCCTCCTGTCGAAGCTGCAAAGCGACGTGCGCTATGCCGAGGGCGAAGTGCTGCACACTCTCGTCTCCAACATCGACGTGAAGGACATCCGCGTGAACAAGCTCAGCGCATTCGTCATCCCAGAGTCGAAGACCGTCATCAGCGGCGACCAGTTCTCCGCCGAGATAGTGATGGCCGCCGTCGATACCACCAAGCAACCCGAGATTTACATCGGAGGCCGCCTCATCAGCGGGAACACCTACCGCTTCACCGCAGGCAGCGTGGGCGAGCACTCGTTCGGAGGCTACATCACCATGCGTAACGGCAACGGCGACCTGATAAAGCGCGACTTCATGCAGAAATACACCGTCGTGGCCCCGAGCGCGACAGTGTCCGCCGACCTTATGAACGTGCTCTATGCGGGCTACGACAACCCCATAAGCGTGAGCATCCCGGGCGTCCCCCTCAACGCCGTGTCGGCCTCGATGTCGGGCGGAGGCTTCCGTTCCATCGGCATGGGACGCTACATTGCGCGCCCGTCGGCAGTGGGACAGGATGTCACCATCAGCGTGGCAGCCAACCAGAACGGCAAGTCACGGCAGATGGGCAAGTTCACATTCCATGTGCGCAAGCTCCCCGACCCCGCCCCATACATACAGATCGGCACCGACAGGTTCCGTGAAGGCTCGCTCGCCAAGGCCTCCCTCATGGGCGCGCAAGGCATAAAGGCAGCCATCGACGACGGCATACTCGACATCCAGTTCAAGGTGGTGAGCTTCGAGACGGTGTTCTTCGACAACATGGGCAACGCCGTTCCCATGACATCCAACGGCGCGAACTTCTCCGAGCGGCAGCGCGACACGTTCCGCAAGCTGTCGCGGAGCAAGCGCTTCTACATCTCGCGTGTCACGGCAGTGGGCCCCGACGGCATCACGCGCAAGTTGCCCGGCTCAATGGAGATCATAGTGAAATAGGCAGCCGCAAGGCTTCATAAAGGAATAAACAAACATTCACAGAAACAGAATATATGAAAAAGATACTGTTCATAATGCTCTTGGCCTGCGTCGCCGAGACCCTGTCCGCACAGCCGGCAGCACGCCGCCGCGAACAGCAGAAGGCCGCAACCGCCGGTGACGGGGGGCTGAGCGTGCGCGCACAGATATCGTTCCCCACGCAGAAGAAGATGTCGGACGATGTGGCGTGGCGCCGCGACATATACCGTGAGATAAGCCTTCTGGACGATGCCAATGCCGGGCTCTACTACCCTGTCGAGCCCGTAGGCTCGCAGATGAACCTCTTCACCTACATGTTCAAGCTCATAATGCGCCGCGCCGTCACCGCCTACGAGTACCGTCTGGACGGCAACGAGGTGTTCGAGGAGAGTGCTGCGGTGAAGCTGAAGTCGCTGCTCGACAACTACCACATCTTCTATGAGAAGACAGACCGCGGCATACGCATCGACGACAGCGACATCCCGTCGCGCGAAGTCACCGCCTATTATGTGAAGGAGAGTGCCTACTACGACGAGAGCACCTCGTCGTTCCACACCAAGGTGATTGCCCTCTGCCCCATCCTGAAGCGCGACGACGACTTCGGCGACGGCGGGACGAGCTACCCCCTGTTCTGGATAAGGTACGACGACCTCGCCCCCTACCTCGCCAAGCAGACCATAATGACGAGCAACCTGAACAACGCCGCGACGATGAGCGTGGACGACTACTTCACGAAGAACATGTACCGCGGCAAGATTTACAAGACAAACAACATGCTCGGGAAGACCCTTGCGCAGTATTGCCCCAACGATTCGGCCATGAAGAAGGAGCAGAAACGCATAGAGAAGGAGCTCGCCGACTTCGAGAGCAACCTTTGGGGACATGTGGAGAAGAAGGATTCCACCGACAGCATAGCCCCCGCCGACAAGAAGAGTGTGAAGGCGAAAAAGGCGAAGAACCGCCGCACAGGCTCCGCCGCCGCCAAGGTGAAGAAGCCGCGCAACTCCTCCGGCTCGTCGTCAGGCTCGGGAGCATCGGCGGCAAGGGTGTCCGTGCGCCGCCAACGCCACTGATTTTTAATAACAACACCAATTGATAATGATTATGAAAAAGATTTTTGCAACAGCAGTTTTAGCCCTGTCCGTGTCCTTCACGACAGCAGTCCAGGCTCAGGTAAAGCTTGGTCTGAAAGGCGGTGTGAACGTTACAAGCATGAGTTTCAGCAAGGAAGTGCTCGACGCGAGCAACCGTGCCGGTTTCTTTATCGGCCCCACGGTGAAGTTCACCCTGCCCGTTGTGGGTCTGGGCATCGACGCCTCGGCACTCTACGACCAGCGCGAAGCCAAGGTAAAGGTGGGCAGTGAGGAGAGCAACACCATCAAGCAGCAGGCCGTCAACGTGCCCATCAACCTCCGTTACGGCGTCGGTCTGGGCAGCGTGGCAAACATTTTCCTCTTCGCCGGACCGCAGTTCGGCTTCAATGTGGGCGACAAGGTACAGGAATTGTACAAGGATGTTGCCGACTGGAAGCTCAAATCGTCGAACTTCAGTGTCAATGTCGGCCTCGGAGTGACGGTTCTCAAGCACTTGCAGGTGTCCGCCAACTACAACATCGCCTGCGGAAAGACGGGCGAAGCAAGCGTCACCGGTGTGGCAGGCGATATATACAAAGACCTCACCTCGTCTGACGGCCGCGCCAACGCATGGCAGATAGCCCTCGCCTACTATTTCTAAACGACAACAACTGATGGGCTTTCCCGTCGGACGCAACCCCTTGCCGCACGGACCGTACGGGTCGGACGGCAGCGTGAAGCGGCGGCAGGAAAGCCCTTTTTTCATATCCCTTCCGTCATGCGCTATGTCGATGTGATTCTCCCGCTGCCTTTGGACGGCACGTTCACATACAGTGTCGCCGACGCCCTCGCGCCGAAGGTGTCGCCGGGGATGCGCCTGCTTGTGCCCTTCGGCCGCAGCAAGACCTACACGGCGATGGCCGTGCGCATACACGACGACAAGCCCGGCTTCGACACAAAGGACATCACCGGCATCATGGACGACACTCCCGTGCTCCCGGAACGGCAGCTGCGGCTGTGGCAATGGATAGCCGACTACTACATGTCGCCGCTCGGCGATGTCTATAAGGCGGCCTTGCCCTCAGGCATGAAAGCCGAGGACGGCTACCGCCCGAAGACGGAACGCTGCGTGAGGCTGCCCGAAAACCTGCGCGACGGGAACGCCATACAGCAGGCAATGGGCATGCTCTCAGGCGCAAGGATGCAGCAGAAGGTGTTTGCCACATACCTCTCGCTCTCCCATTGGGACACCGTCTGCGACGGTGCGCCTGTCGTCCCCGTGGCAGAAGTGGCTTACGACGAGCTGCGTAATGCCGCCAACGCCAACACAGCCATACTGCACGAACTCGTGAAGCGCAAATTTCTCGAGACCTACGAGCGCGAAGTGGGACGCCTCAACACCGCCGGTGGCACGCGCACGGAAAGCATACCGGCACTCAGCGCGCCCCAACAGCAGGCCTTTGACGGCATAAACGCTTCATTCCTAAGCCACAACGTGACGCTGCTGCACGGTGTCACCTCGAGCGGCAAGACCGAAATATACATCCACCTCATCGCAAAAGCCATCGGCGAAGGCCGGCAGGTGCTCTATCTGCTGCCCGAAATAGCCCTCACCGTGCAGATAACGAAGCGCCTGCAACGCGTCTTCGGCAACCGTCTGGGCATATACCACTCCAAATACAGCGACGCCGAGCGTGTGGAGATATGGAAAAAGCAACTCTCCGACACGCCCTACGATGTAATCCTCGGCGCACGCAGCGCAGTGTTCCTGCCCTTCAGCCGCCTCGGGCTCGTCATCATCGACGAGGAGCACGAGACCTCCTTCAAGCAGCAGGAGCCCGCCCCGCGCTACCATGCGCGCTCCGCCGCCATAATGCTTGCGCGGATGTACGACGGGGCAAAGGTGCTCCTCGGCACGGCCACGCCCTCGATGGAGAGCTACCACAACGCCCTCACGGGCAAGTACGGCCTCGTGCGGCTCACCACACGCTTCAACGGCATGGCACTGCCCGAGATACGCGTCATCGACACCAAGGACCTGCAACACCGCAAGATGATGAACGGGCCTTTCTCGCCCGACCTCCTCGCCGCCATGCGCACAGCACTCAGCGAACACCGGCAGGTGATACTGTTCCAGAACCGCCGCGGATTTGCCCCGACAACAGAGTGCAAGGCATGCGGATGGGTGCCCAAATGCAAGAACTGCGACGTGAGCCTCACCTGGCACCGCAGCATGAACATGCTCACCTGCCACTACTGCGGCTACACCTGCGCCGTGCCCGTGAAGTGCCCGTGCTGCGAAAGCACCGAACTCATGGGACGCGGCTACGGCACGGAAAAGATAGAGGACCGCATTGCGGCCGTGTTTCCCGAAGCGCGCACAGCACGCATGGACCTCGACACCACACGCTCGCGCAACGCCTACGACCGCATAATCGGCGACTTTGCGCGCGGACGCACCGACATTCTCATCGGCACGCAGATGATAAGCAAGGGACTCGACTTCGACAACGTGAGCTTAGTGGGCATCCTCGATGCCGACTCCATGCTCAACTATCCCGACTTCCGCGCCTACGAGCACGCCTTTATGATGATGTCGCAAGTGAGCGGACGGGCAGGGCGCAAGGGCAAGCGCGGACTCGTCATGTTGCAGACGAAGAACAAGGACCTGCCCGTGATACGCCAGATAGTGGCAAACGACTTCGAAGGCTTCTGCCGCGACCTCGCCGACGAGCGGCGCACGTTCCGCTATCCGCCCTTCACACGCCTCATCTATGTCTATCTGCGCCACCGCGACGAGCACACGGTGGAGTCGGCGGCGATAGAGTTCGCCTCCCGTCTGCGCGCCGCCCTGGCGACGAGGGTGCTCGGTCCCGACAAGCCGGCAGTTGCACGGGTGAAGACGCAAAGCATCCGCAAGATAATGATAAAGCTCGAGCCCGGCATCAGCCTGCCACAAGTGCGGCAGTTCCTGCGGCAGGTGCAGGCGGCGGTCATGGGCGACAAACGCAACGGGGCACTCACCGTATATTTCGACATCGACCCGTGCTGAAAGAGCATCCGCACGGGATTGAAAACATTAACCACCGAAAGAATTGCTTATGGACAGGAATTTACATACAGGGGATTTCGACTGGAAAGGCCATGCCTCCATGCTTGGGGCGAACACGATGTGGGGACTGATGTCCCCCGTTTCCAAAATGATAATGGCAGGCGGTGCGGTCACGCCTCTGGCAGTGACCGACCTGCGCATTGGCGGGGCAATGGCCTTGTTCTGGACCGTGTCTTTCTTTCGGAAGCCGGAGCATGTCAATCACAAGGACATGATGACGCTGTTCTTCGCTTCACTCTTTGCCATTGTGTTCAATCAAGGATGCTTTATGTTCGGCATAAGCCTAAGTTCGCCCGGAGACGCTTCCATCATTACGACAAGCATGCCGCTTTGGGCCATGGTATTGGCAGCATTCATACTGAAAGAACCCGTTACGGGGAAAAAGGTGGCAGGCATCGCTTTCGGTGCGGGAGGAGCACTGCTGCTCATCCTGGGAAGCGGGGGAAACACGCGAACGCCGTCAGCAGGCGGGAACACGGCAATATGGGGGGACTTGCTTGTGCTGTTTGCCCAGTTGTGCTATGCATTCTATATAGTGTTCTACAAGAACTTCGTGAGCAAATACTCCTTGGTGACCATTATGAAGTGGATGTTCACCTATTCCTTCATCTGCCTGCTGCCTTTCTCCGCAAAAGACCTGGCGGATGCGCATTGGGACTGCCTGCGGCCGGTTGATGTTGCCGGACTGGCTTTTGTCGTGGTAGGGGCTACATTCGTCAGCTACATGCTCATTGTGGCAGGACAGAAGAGGCTGCGCCCGACCGTGGCAGGAATGTACAACTACATACAGCCGCTTGTCGCATGTGCCGTTGCCGTATGTTGGGGAATGGACTCTTTAAATCTCACAAAAGCAGTGGCTGTACTCCTCATTTTCGGCGGAGTGTATTTGGTCACTGCCAGCCGCAGCCGCGCGGAAATGGAGAAGTACAAAAACCGTCCGACGCAGTCGTGACGGCATTGTATCGGCATTGCACACTGACAGCCCGCTTGTATTATATTTGCATTTCCAACCGCCCCAAAATCCGTTCATCCGCGAAGCCGGGGAAAACCGTCGGCGATTTCACAAAATACGGTGTGCAGCCGCAAGTGGCTGGCAGCCATATATTTGAACAAGCACGAGGATTTCTGTGCAAAAAACAAATTGATGTTTTGGCATAAAAAGACGGCTCCCGCACCGCAAACAAGGCTTCTTTACAACACGGGCAAGCCTTGTTTGCA
>CAVBVK010000051.1:0-11438 GCA_963599085.1 bacterium
GCAAAAGCGAGAAACTTGCTACGTTTCTCGCTGTAAAATCCTTCCGACAGTTTGTCTGTTATCGTTTTATATTCGTCAGTCAAAATAATCCCGATTTACGACAATTTGTGAATTACAAGGCCTGAGCGTAGTTTCGGTTCGAACCATGTGGCCTTGGGAGGCATGATGTTTCCACTGTCGGCAATATCCATTATCTGCTTCATGGAAACGGGATAAAGAGCCAAAGCCATGCGCATTTCGCCACTATCCACTCTCCTTTCAAGTTCAGCAAGACCGCGCAACCCACCGACGAAATCGATTCTCTTGTCGGAACGCAAATCCTTTATTCCCAATAATTCATCAATTATCAGACGACTTGAAATATCCACATCAAGCACACCTATTGGGTCTGTGTCGTCGTACGTTCCAGGTTTGGCTGTAAGCGAATACCAAACACCATCCAGATATAGTGAAAATTCGTGCAACTGGGCAGGTTTATATATTCCAGTGCCTTTTTTCTCAACAATGAAATTCTTGGCCAAAGCTTCAAGGAATTGCTCGGAAGTCATACCGTTCAGATCTTTTACAACTCTATTGTAATCAAGAACGGTCAATTGAGAAGCCGGGAAACATACAGCCATAAAGTAGTTATACTCTTCATCACCGCGGTGATTGGGATTTTGCCTTGCCTTTTCTGCCCCCACCAATGCAGCAGCTGCACTGCGGTGATGGCCGTCGGCAATATACAAAGCGGGCATTGCCGCAAACTGCTTCGTTACTGTATCAATGTCTTTGTCATCACTTATTACCCACAATTTATGCTCAAATCCGTCTATCGGAGCAATAAAGTCATAAACAGGTTCAGTTGCCACATAGCGTGCAATAAGTTTGTTCAGGACTTCATTGTCAGGATAAGCAAAGAATACCGGTTCGATGTTTGCATCGCAAACTCTCACATGCTTCATTCTGTCCTCTTCCTTGTCCCGTCGTGTAAGCTCATGCTTTTTTATAACGCCGTTAAGATAATCCTCAACAAACGCACCCACGACCAAGCCGTACTGAGTCTTGCCGTTCATTGTTTGGGCATAAATGTAATAGCAGTTCTGAGTATCCTGAACCAACCACCCTTTCTCCTGAAACTTCCTGAAGTTTTCGGCTGCCTTGTCATACACTCTTGGATCATACTCGCTTGTGCCCTCTTCAAAATCAATTTCAGGCTTTATGATGTGGTACAAGCTCATCTCATTTCCGGCAGCTTCTGCTCTCGCTTCTTCGCTGTCAAGCACATCGTATGGGCGAGATTCCACCTTTTCCACAAGGTTTTTAGGTGGGCGAACGCCTTTAAATGGTTTTATTGTTGCCATAATTACAAAGTCAAAAAATAAGAATTACAAAACATAAGAGTCAGAAAAGAACCTCTGTTTTTCAGTTAAAGTGCTGTTCTGACTCTTCTGCCATCATTGTTGCATTTTCATCTGTTGACTATCTATCAACATTAATTCACACGGAACTTGGTGCACCCGTCAGCAAAGAAAGCGTTTATCTGCTTTGCAGCAGCGATGCCGGCATTAGTGTTAGCCTCGGCTGTCTGGGCTCCCATCTTCTTGGGAGTGGAGAAATATCTTCCCTCAAATGCGGCGAACTCTGCGTCTGCATCAGGCTTGATATCCGTAACGAACTTCAGGTCTGTACGCTCTGCCATCAATTTAATCAATTCAGGTTCATTGATGACTTCCTTTCGCGCCGTATTTACGAGGATGCCATTTTTCTTCATTTTCCCTACCAGTGCATAGTTGATGCTTTGGCGGGTTTCCGGCGTGGCAGGTATATGCAATGAGACAATGTCGCACTGCTCAAACAACGCATCCTGATTATCAACGGCATGAACACCAGTCGATTCTATAGCATCTTTCGGGCAGAAAGCATCGTAAGCATAAACATCCATGCCAAATCCCTTGGCAATGCGGGCTACGTTGCGTCCTACGTTTCCGTATGCGAGGATGCCCAACTTCTTGCCGAGTAATTCTGTACCTGATTTGCCATTATAGAAGTTCCTTACAGCATAGACAAGAAGGCCGAACACCAACTCTGCTACAGCATTTGAGTTCTGCCCCGGTGTGTTTTCAACAACTACATTCTTCTCTTTTGCGTATGCAATATCCACATTGTCATATCCGGCACCTGCCCTTACGACAATTTTAAGATTCTTTGCCACATCAAGAAGAGCCGGAGTAACCTTGTCAGAGCGCACTATCAATGCATCGGCATCAGCAATGGCATCCAGTAACTGCTGTTCGCTATACTTTTCAAGGACAACAAGTGCGTGTCCTGCTTTTTCTATCTCCTGTTTGATTCCATTCACTGCGTCAGCAGCAAATGGCTTTTCTGTTGCAACCAGAACTTTCATAATCAATATCCCTTAATGATAAAACGGTTAATGATTTGCTTCAAAATCCTTCATGCACTTAACCAGGGCATTCACTCCTTCCACTGTCTGTGCATTATAACAACTGGCACGGAATCCGCCTACTGAGCGATGGCCTTTTATGCCAACCATGCCTTGTGAAACGGCATAGTCAAGGAAAGGTTTCTCCAGCTCCTTATATTCGTCGTTCATAACAAAGCAAATATTCATAAGAGAACGGTCTTCAACATTGACAGTTCCACGGAAAAGTTTGTTACGGTCAATTTCCGAATACAGGATGTCTGCACGTTCATGTGCACGGCGGCTCATCTCCTCAAGACCTCCGCACGCCTTAATCCAACGCAGTGTTTCAAGAGCGCAGTAGATAGGAACGACAGGAGGTGTGTTGAACATTGAGCCTTTCTCTATATGAGTGCGGTAGTCGAGCATTGTGGGAATCTGTCGCGGAGCCTTGCCAAGGGCATCGTCCTTGACAATAATCAAAGTAACGCCAGCCATTGCAAGATTCTTCTGCGCGCCGGCATAAATACAGTCGTATTTGGAAACATCAACCGGCCTGCTGAATATGTCTGACGACATGTCGCCGATAAGGCGTACCGGGACATCCAACTCTTTGCGTATCTCTGTCCCGTATATGGTGTTGTTTGTTGTTACATGCAAGTAATCAAGGTCGGCAGAGCATTCCCAACCTTTAGGAATATATGTGAAGTTTGCATCGGCAGAAGAAGCCACTTCCACTGCCTCGCCGAACAACTTGGCTTCCTTCAATGCCTTCTTTGCCCATGTGCCGGTGTTCAGATATCCTGCTTTCTTTATCAAGAAGTTGTAGGGAATCATGCAGAATTCCAAAGAAGCACCGCCTCCGAGGAACAAAACCGAATAACCTTCTGGAATATCCAAAAGTTCTTTGATGAGTGAGACTGCTTCATCAAGCACAGGTTGAAAATCCTTTGCCCTGTGGCTTATCTCTGCCAATGAGAGACCGGAGCCATTAAAATCTAAAATTTGCTTTGCGGTATTCTCTATTACTTCGCGCGGAAGGATGGACGGACCTGCATTAAAATTATACTTTTTCATCTGCGTGTTTTTTATTAAGTTTTTATTATAGATTTTCGTGGCTAAATTACATTTTTATTTTGGAACCTCCAAACAAATATAATAAATAAATGTCAGATATGCAGGATTTAATGAAGAAAGAGCATTTTAAGGCAGACAACAGCGTTTGGAGCAACACTTAACGCACAAAAAAAATGAAAGTTGTTTTGTTGATATAGGGATGTTTCTTACAGATATTTCCCAATTTAGCACACTTAATTCCGGTATAAAAGCAATTTTACTTACAATTTATAACCAAGAACGAAGAAAATGCCGTTTCAACGGTTTAAAAACGGCATTGCATAACTATATAAGGAACGGTAAACTGGCTTTTTCGCAAAACGGGAAGCAAATTATCTGATACGCTTCTTCAATTTAAGTTTGGGTATCTTCAAGGAATCACCCGCAGAGACTGTTCTATACGAATTGAGAGCCTCTACATAGCACTCCATACCCGCTCCTAAATAAGCCTTGCTGATTGATTCCAAGTTTTGTCCTTTCCTGACTGCGACAATCGTATCTACACCTATTATAATGTATGCGCCTGTTCGCAAGCGTGGGTCGGACTCATAGTCAATTGCTACATCTTTTTCTGCTGTATGAACTGTCTGCAACGGTATACTTTCGTTTCCTACTTTCGCATCTACAAGAGTCTCGCCAGTATTCATTGTCTTGGAGGAATCCATCAGCATTGGATTCTCATTGGCTTTCTGGTTTGCCGTTACCACCTGTTTAACTTCTTTTTCAAGGGTTGCTATTCGGTGGTTACGCAGTTGCAACTGGCCGTACAAATAATAGAAGCCAAAGCTGGCACAGCAAAAAACCACAGCCGCAAGAGCCGACAGACAACAGAATTTCATGCACTTTATATGTAAAAAGCCACCTGGTGTTTCGTCTTTATTCTGCAAAGGTTCGGTGATATTTTCTTCTGCTTCGACGGCAGCAGACTCATTTGTAAGACAAGGCTCACCATCTTGTGGATGCTGTTCCTGAATTATTCCTGTTTCCGCTTCTTCGTTTCCGGCACTTTCTTTTTCCTGACATTCAGTATCCGTCAAATTATCAGCATCTTTGCCGTCAATCTCTGAAAAATCGACACCGTCATTCACGACCACTGTCTCAAACTGCGCAAAAGGACGGTTCACCCTATCACGCAGAACGACATCAGGCGTGAACGTTATCTTGTTATGACCGTTTATGACAATCCTCTCGCCGCTGTTCACATCCACGCTCTCGCGCGAACTGACACTTGTCACCTTGAATGTGCCAAGCCCCTTGACCTTAACCGAGGTCTGGGAAGCATGCAGCTCATCTGCTATAAGTGCGAACATCTGCATGACGAAGTGTGCGGCATCCTCCTTACCCAGTCCGTATTTGTCGATGAGTGTTGCAGACAATTCCTGTATCTTTACCATTGCAAAAAGATTTATTTAAGTTTGTCTTTTACAGACTGCGCAGGTTTGAAATTAACGACAATCTTTGGTGGAACAAGCATACGTTGCCCCGTGGAAGGCTTGACAACGATGCGCTCCATTCTGTTTTTCAGTTCAAAGACCCCGAAGTCGGGTATCTGTACATCCTCCCCTTCTTCAAGTTTTGACACCATGGCCTCCACGACACACCGCACCAGCTTTTGCGTATTCTCTTGTGAATACCCGCACTGCTGCGACAGTGCACTTATATATTCCTTGTTGTTCATGCCCAAATAATGTCATTATGGATTAGCTTACTTCACCACCTCGCCGTACAAGTCAAACTCGTCACTGCCTGTGATACGGACATTATAGAAGTTGCCTACACGCAATCTTTTACTCTCGGCTTTGACAAGAATTTCAGGATCCACTTCCGGTGAACAGAATTCCGAGCGTCCTATATAGTAGTCGCCTTCCTTCCTGTCGATTATCGTTCGAATGACGCTTCCGACCTTGTCAGCCTCAACCTCTGCGCTGATCTCCTGCTGAATGGCCATGAGGGTATCCAGTCTGCGCTGTTTCTCTTCCTGACTCACATCATCCTTATAGTGCTGCTCGCTGTATGTGCCGTCTTCTTCTGAATAAGCGAAGGCTCCCATTCTTTCAAAACGGGCCCACTTTACAAATTCCACAAGTTCACGGAAGTCCTCCTCCGTTTCCCCGGGGAAACCCACCATGAGTGTAGTGCGCAAATGTATTCCAGGTACGCTGTTGCGGATTTTGCTTATCAAATCCATTGTTTCCGCCTTCGACACATTGCGGTGCATGCGCTGGAGGACATTGTCGGAGATATGCTGCAATGCTATGTCCAGATACTTGCAGACATTGGGCTTTTCGCGTATCACGTCAAGCAGTTCGAGCGGGAACTGATTGGGATAGGCGTAATGAAGCCTTATCCACTCCACGCCCTTGATGTCTGCCATTTCACTTATGAGATCGGCTATATGGCGTTTGCCATCGGTATCAACGCCATAATAGGTGAGTTCCTGCGCTATAATCTGAAATTCCTTTACACCGTCAGCCACCATTCCGCGCACTTCATCAAAGATATCCCCTTTCGGGCGGCTTTTGTGTTTCCCTGTAATGATGGGAATTGCACAGTATGCGCAATGCCTGTCACACCCTTCGCTAATCTTTACGTAGGCATAATGGTGCGGGGTTGTAAGCGACCTTTTGCCGTCACAGATGGAGATGTCGGCCTTTCCCAAGTCGGAAAGCAACTGTTTGTAGTTGAACTTGCCGTAGTATTTGTCCACCTGCGGAATTTCCTTTTCAAGTTCGTCCTTGTACCTTTGCGACAGACATCCCATCACGAACAACTTGTTCAGACGCCCTTCTTCCTTGGCCTGTACAAGTTCAAGAATCATATTGATGCTCTCTTGTTTCGCATCGCCGATAAATCCGCATGTGTTTACCACTGCTATCTCGCCCTCAATACGCTTGGCATCGTGCCTGCAGGTGTATCCGTTAGCTTCAAACTGGCGCATGAGAATCTCGCTATCAACAAGATTCTTTGAGCATCCCATTGTTATTATGTCAATCAGCCCTTTCTTCATCACTCTTAAATAGGGAATCCACAAACTGTCGCTTGTCGAACAGTTGCAGTGACTCCATAGATTCTCCCAGTCCTATATACTTCACCGGCACTTTCAACTGGTCGCTTATACCTATAACCACGCCTCCTTTGGCAGTACCGTCAAGCTTCGTTATTGCAAGAGAAGTTATCTGTGTCACGGCAGAGAATTGCTTGGCCTGTTCAAAAGCATTCTGCCCGGTACTGCCGTCAAGCACAAGAAGCACCTCATCGGGAGCCTCCGGCAACACCTTCTTCATGACATCCTTTATCTTCTTCAACTCATTCATGAGTCCCACCTTGTTGTGCAACCGGCCTGCGGTGTCGATTAGCACGACATCGGCACCGTTCGCCTTTGCCGAAGAAAGGGTGTCAAAAGCCACGGATGCCGGGTCAGACCCCATCTGTTGCTTTACGACCGGCACCCCCACACGCTCGCCCCAGATGGAAATCTGCTCTACGGCAGCGGCTCTGAAAGTGTCGGCAGCTCCGAGACAGACCTTTTTGCCCGACTTCTTGAACTGGTAAGCAAGTTTCCCGATAGTTGTTGTCTTTCCGACGCCATTCACACCTACCACAAGGATTACATACGGTCTGTGGTCGGAAGGCAAATCCCAGTTCTCGTTGTCACCGGTATTGTTTTCCGTGAGCAATGCGGCAATTTCATCGCGCATTATTCCGTTCAACTCCGAAGTGGATACATATTTGTCACGCGCCACACGATCCTCAATCCGTTTTATGATTTTGAGCGTTGTCTCCACACCAATGTCCGAAGTGATAAGAGCCTCTTCCAGATTGTCGAGAACCTCATCATCCACCGTCGATTTGCCGGTAATGGCTCGTGCAATCTTGTCAAAAACGCTGTGCTTTGTTTTTTCAAGACCGGTATCAAGTATCTCTTTCTTTTTTTTGTTGAAAACTCCAAAAAATCCCATATAGTGCATTATTTGAGTGCAAATATAATTAAAATTCCTCTACTAAGCAAGTAAAAATGCGCACAAAAGGCTCGGAAGATTTTGTGCTTGCGTCAGTTTTTCAGCACAAGGGTCTTGAACCAGTCGCTCAACACTCCGGCTTTCCTGTCTTGTGAATCGGCAACCAATATGAGGATACGGCTTCCGTCAGCGAGTACCGGGCCAAGACACATGCCTTCATAATTGGCAAGCAAGAAATTCAGAAGGGTGAGCCGCGTGCTCCATTTATACACCAGAACCTTGGGCAAAAACTTGGTGCCGGAGTTGAAAACCGCATCATTGCCAATGCAGTCGGCATCATTAAGCTTCACTGCATATAATTTGCACACAACACTGGCTCCCAGTTTTTTACTCGGAACATAAAACTCACGTTCAAGCAACAGTAACGTGGAGTCGTTCCAAACTGAAAGTTCACTCACGCCGTATGCATAATACAATGCTCCGCTTTTCTTTTGAGGGGCATCCATGATGTATGCGTATTGTGCAACCGGCAACAAGGAATCGTTAAAACATTGCAGCCGCAGCACCGGCGACTTCCAAAGCGAATCGGCCGTATGTGCATCACGGGCAAGCACATTTTCCGTACAGGTCCAGATGCGCTTCGTGTCGGCATCATAAGCAAGCGACTCATATCCGTAATTCGCGCTGGCGTTCTCCAAAGCCAACGAGCGACCTGTAAGCTGGCCGTCCAAAGTGTATTCCACAATCCTGTTGTCGGCCTCACCTACAACAAGCACCGTCTGCCTGTCAGGAATATAGGCCACCCCCTCGGCATCGCGGTTAGGCAGCACTCCGCCAAAGAAGCCCTCACTGACGACATCTGAAATGCTGCCCGTTATGGAATCGATGGAGATATGGAAAACATAAAAGCCGTCAGTGTCCGACTTGTCGCTCACAACGGCATACCGGTTGTTGCCAAGACTCGTTATCCCACTGTAATTTCCGGCAGGAATTCTGTCGTCGAATTGTTGTTGGCGGTTTGCCCTCAACAACGACTGGGCTACAGAGTTTTGCACGAAAGACATTGCGAACGCCACAAGAATGTAACTCCGTAGGGTGCTTAACATATTTTCAAGTTTCATGTTATAGAAAACTATATCCGTTTTTGCAAAATTACGGAAAAATCTGTTCCCGTCACTCATCATTTTTAGGTATTTGTACTAAAACGCCAAAAGCTGGCTACCCTATATCGGGAAATATGTGTAATTTTGTAACTGATTAAACAATTGGCAAGATGCATTTATCTGAACTGAATACCGGCGAGCGTGGCGTAATCGTAAAGGTCAAGGGACATGGCGGATTTCGCAAGCGCATTGTCGAGATGGGTTTCATCAAGGGGAAAATTGTAAATGTGCTGCAAAATGCCCCTTTGCAAGACCCCGTGAAATACAAAATCATGGGCTATGAGGTGTCGCTACGCCGGTCGGAAGCAGAAATGATTGATGTCATTTCCGTTGAGGAAGCAAAAGAGTTGCAGACAGAAACACACACTGACATCAACGACAAGATAACGGTTTGTGACGATATAGAAGAACTTGAGCTCACCGACAAGCAGTTGCATGACGCAGCCATGAAAAAACGGCGCACCATAAATGTAGCCCTCGTGGGTAACCCCAATTGCGGTAAAACATCGCTGTTCAATTTCGCATCAGGGGCACACGAGCGTGTCGGCAACTATTCCGGAGTTACCGTAGATGCCAAAATCGGACACGCCTCTTTTGAAGGCTACGAGTTCAACATCATCGATTTGCCCGGCACTTACTCTCTATCAGCCTACTCGCCCGAAGAACTCTATGTGCGGAAGCAGATAATCGAGGACACCCCGGATGTCATCATCAACGTGATAGACACAAGCAATCTGGAGCGCAACCTCTATCTCACGACGCAGCTTATCGACATGCACCTCCGCATGGTGTGCGCCCTCAACATGTTCGACGAGACGGAGAAGCGCGGCGACAACGTGGACTACGCAAAACTCGGGACTCTGCTTGGTGTCCCGATGATTCCTACGACATTCACCACGGGGCGTGGTGTGGAACTCCTTTTCCACATCATCATCAATCTGTATGAAGGCATAGATTTCATTGACAACAAAGGAAACCTCGACCCGGAAGTGGCAGAAAACATACGGCAGTGGCACGAACAATATCGCAATGTGGAACCGGAAGAGCATGAAGAGGACTTTGCCAGCGGACTCAAGCCGCGCAAAAACGTGTTCCGCCACATACACATCAACCATGGGCCTTATATAGAGGAGGGCATCACCAAGATACAGGCTGAGCTGAAAAAGGCGGAGGGGTTGCGCCACCGCTACTCCACACGCTTCCTCGCAATAAAGCTTCTTGAGAACGATAATGATGTCGAGGCCTTGATAAGGCAGAACGCAAGCAATGCCGACAAGGTGCTTGAGGCAAGGGACAAGGCCGTGGCTGATGTGAAGGAATACACCCATGAAGACAGCGAGACTGCCATCATGGACGCAAAATACGGTTTCATACACGGCGCACTGCAAGAGGCAGGCTATGCCACAGGCACAAAGAAGAGCACCTATCAGATGACCCACATCATCGACAGTGTCATCACCAACCGGTACATAGGTTTCCCGGTCTTTATCCTTCTCATATGGATCATGTTCGAAACCACCTTCTCCATAGGACAATACCCTATGAACTGGATTGAGGCAGGGGTCGATTGGCTGGGTAACATCTTGGCACAGCTTCTGCCAAGCGGTCCCGTCAAGGCCATGCTCATCGACGGTGTGATAGGAGGCGTTGGGTCGGTGATTGTGTTTCTGCCGCAGATTCTCATACTCTATTTCTTCATTTCATACATGGAGGACAGCGGATACATGGCAAGAGCCGCCTTCATCATGGACAAACTGATGCACAAGATGGGGCTACACGGCAAGTCGTTCATTCCGCTCATCATGGGCTTCGGATGCAACGTACCAGCCGTAATGGCCACAAGGACGATAGAAAGCCGTCGCAGTCGGCTCATCACAATGATGATTTTGCCTATGATGAGCTGTTCTGCACGTTTCCCCATCTACATTATGATTATAGGAACGATGTTTGCACAGCAATACCGTTCAAGCATTATGATGTCGCTCTATATCGTGGGCGTCATCATGGCCATAATCTTCAGCCGCCTGTTCAGCAAATATCTGTTCAAAGGCGAAGACACTCCGTTCGTAATGGAGCTTCCGCCCTATCGCTTCCCGACAGCAAAAGCCATCGGACGGCATACATGGGAGAAAGGGAAACAATACTTGAAAAAGATGGGGGGAATCATTCTTGTTGCAAGTATCATCGTCTGGGCTTTGGGCTATTTCCCGCACCACGAAGGGCTCAGCAAGCAGGCACAACAAGAACAGAGCTTCATTGGGCACATTGGACATGCCATAGAACCGGTATTCAAGGCTCAAGGGTTCGACTGGAAACTTGATGTCGGCATCGTCTCCGGCATCGGCGCAAAGGAAATAGTGGCATCAACAATAGGCATTCTCTACTCCAACGAGGACATTGCCGACAAAGGCGATGAAACATCATATGCCCGGATGCGCTCGCAGATGGAAGCCGACGGCATCAGTCCTCTTGCAGCTTATTGTTTCCTGCTGTTCATCTTGCTCTATTTCCCTTGTATAGCTACCCTTGCCGCAATAAAGGCTGAAACAGGTTCATGGAAATGGACAATATTCTCCGCCGCATATACGACACTCCTTGCTTGGACATTGTCGGCAGTTGTCTATCAGGTGGGAAGTTTAATTATCGCTGTTCTGTAAGTCAGGTGGTCGGCTTTTTATGGGAGTTGGGATGCCCGACTTCCTACAGTTGCAACATTGCACACAGACCGCCCACTTGTCTTATATTTACCCCAGTTCGGGATAAGAAATTCCAAAAATAGTGAGCAAAAAAGTTGGC
>CAVBVK010000052.1:0-11289 GCA_963599085.1 bacterium
AGCCCTCTCCCTCTGTGTTGTCGGGCGGGACGCCCGACCTCCTGCATTTTGCAAATTTAGCCACAAGACGACAACAACTCCACTTTACCGGACAGCAATAATTGTATATAAAAACGGCAAAGGCATTTTTCTTTTTCAAAAAAACAATCGCAGATTTTACTTTCTTGTTTTCGTCGGGTCATATAATCGTAACGTTCATTTAACAAGGAGAATTGATTATGAAGACTATGATGAATTTCAAGAAAGCAACGCTCATCGGCATGATGGCATTGGTGGGAACTACAGGATTTGCGCAGCGCAGACATCATGTGTATCCCCATAGCCACCCGGCCGTGGTAACGGTAGTGAACCGTCCGGCTGTCACTTCCCACATCAGCAACCGGTTGAGCAAGAAAGACCGCCTGAATATGGCTTTGGCGTATTTGAAGAGCCACAAGTCGCTCAGCATCTCCAAGTACAGCAAGATGACAGGCTTGGCACGCGCCACGGCTGAGGCTGAGCTTGATGCCTTTGCCGTCAGCAAGGGTAATCCTATCAAGTTGGTCGTAAGCGGCAAGAAAAAACATTATACTATATGACGATTGACGACAAAGACATCATTCGGGCTGTTCGGGAGAAATCCGAGACGGGCTTCCGGCTCTTGATGCAGAAATACAAGCAGCCGGTCTATTGGCACATACGCCGACTGGTGGTTGCACACGCCGACGCACAGGATGCCACGCAGGAAACCTTTATCAGGATATTCCGTTCCTTCGGCAAGTTCAGGGACGACAGCTCTTTCCGAGGGTGGATTTTCCGAATAGCCACCAATGAGGCACTCCGGCTGATCGACTCCCGCAGACAGGGGCAAGTCTCTCTGGATGAAGAAAGCAGCGGGGCAAACCGTATCATGGCAGGCGACTATGTGGATTACACCGACTTGGAAGCCGTGAAACTGCAACAGGCCATTCTCTCGTTGCCCACCAAGCAACAGGCGGCATTCAACCTCCGCTATTATGATGAACTCAGTTATGAGGAGATAGCGGAGGCCACGGGTTCCACCGCCCCTTCCGTCAAGGCGAACTTCCACATTGCCAAGGAGAAGATCATCAAATATATGAACTCAAACGACTAAAACGTATCAAACATGAACAAAGAATTTGATTTCAACCATATCGGTAAGCGAATGCCTTACACTACCCCCGATGAATTCTTCGACAATCTTGAAGACGACATTTGGAGGGAAATGAAGGGTGACTTTCAGAAGAAAGCGAATGTCAATGCTGTCGTAGCCGAGAAAGCTCAGATTGTGCGCAAGCCTGCGAAGTTGCGCCTCGTGATGCGGAGTGCCATCGCCGTGGCAGCATCAATAGCCTTGCTGTTTGTCGTAGGCCTGAATTTCTCCAAGACGGACAATGCCTCCATCAACGATGTGGACCAGGCCTTCAGCCAGCTCACCACCGAAGACCAGGCTTACTTGCTGAATGTCTATCAGGAAGATGTCTTTATCAACGAATAAGCATCGCAAGAAAGAAGTGTAACATTTCAAAAAAACATAATTATGAAATATTTAATGAGAAATTTTGTTGTTGCAATCATCATGATTGCATCTTGTGCCACTGTCTTTGCACAGCAGAGCACCCCACAGCGTCCAAACCAGAAGCAACGCATCTCGCGTGAGCAACTTGCCGAGGTGCAGGCAAAGCACATTGCCGGCGAGTTGGCTTTCAGCGACGATGTGACGGAAAAGTTTGTCAAGACTTACTGTGATTGCCAGAAGGAAATATGGGCACTGGGGCCTCGCCACCGCCCTGACAAACAGGGAACATCAGAACAGGAGAACGAGGACCGCATCAAGCAACGCTTCGCCATGAGCGAGAAAATCCTCAACATCCGCCAGAAGTATTACAAGGAATACTCCAAGTTCCTCACCCAGGCACAGGTGGAGAAGGTGTATGAGCAAGAGCGCAAGATGATGGGTCGTCTCGCCAAACGAGGGCAAGAAAACCGTGGACAACAAGGAAGGCGTAGATGATGAAAAAGATATTGTTTCTTTGGATGAACTTGCCCGGAAGGGATAGGGCGGCATCCTCCACCAACCGTTTGTCCAGCAAGTGATGATGTGGCTCAGCGTCATGTAGGACGCTGTTGCGAACGTGCAGAAAGGTAAGGGTCTGTCCCGAAACTCAAAATCAGGGGAAACACTTGCATGTATTTGTGTATTTCGCTAACTTTGCATTTGCAAACCACATTGTTTAAACAGGTTTCGCATACCGGCGGCATGCTTTTGGCAAAACGGAAGGCATGGCATTGTTCCATGTCTGCCCGTACACCGAGGGCAAGCGGGAAAGCCTGCGGAACTTGGACAGAATGATTTATTTATATGGAATACGCATTTGAAACGGAAATGGAAGTGCGCGACTACGAGTGCGACATACAGGGCATTGTGAACAACGCCAACTACCTGCACTACATAGAGCACACACGGCATCTGTATCTGACACAGCTCGGTGTGAGCTTCGCCAAACTGCATGAGCAGGGCATCGACGCCGTGGTGGCGCGCATGAACCTGCAATACAAGGCACCGCTGCGGTGTGACGACCGTTTCATTTCCAAGCTCGCCGTGGAGAAAGTGGGGTTGCGCTATGTCTTCCATCAGGATATCTTCCGCAAGGACGACGGGCGGCTCTGTTTCCGAAGCACCGTGGAACTGGTGTCCCTTATCAACGGACGGCTCGGCAACAGCGACGACTACGACAGGGCTTTCGGTTTCTGACGTATTGAAAAAGGTTTTTCTGCATTCCCCTTAACTTCCACAATCCCCTCAATGGCCACACAACAGGAAACGCTATACGCCATAGCCTTGCACCACGCAGGACGCTTCTGTCCCACTCCCATGGCAGGGCTATACCGCCGTCTTGGCTCGGCCACCGCCGTGATGGAACGCCGCCACGACATAGAGGAATTGTTCCCGGATGCGCCCCGGAGCCTCGTCGATGCCTTGAAGGATATTGACGGCAGCATGGCATGCGCCGAGAAAGAAATGGAGTTCGGTGTGAAACACTCAATAAGGCCGCTCCTGCTCAATGACGACGACTATCCGCAACGCCTCCGTGCGTGCGACGACGCGCCCATGATGCTGTTCTGCCGGGGCACGGCAGACCTTAATGCGGCGCATGTCGTGAGCATTGTAGGCACACGGCGTGCCACGGTGTATTCGCGGGATGTGCTGAAAAGGTTTGTGGCCGACCTGCGGCAGCTATGCCCCGACACCGTCATTGTCAGCGGTCTGGCTTACGGTGTGGATGTGACGGCACACCGTGAGGCTCTCGACAACGGGCTCGACACGGTGGGAGTGCTTGCACACGGGCTCGACACCATATACCCCGCCGCACACCGTGGCATTGCAGCGCAGATGACAGGGCAGGGCGCACTGCTCACCGAATACATGACACACACCAAAGCCGACAAGAGCAACTTCGTGCGGCGCAACCGCATCGTGGCGGGGATGTGCGATGCCTGCATCCTCGTGGAAAGTGCGGCAAGGGGCGGCGGACTGATAACAATGGAGATGGCAGGCAACTACAACCGCGAACTGTTCGCCGTGCCGGGAAGCATCCTGACGGGCGCAAGCGACGGATGCAATGAACTGCTGCGCAACAATCTCGCCTCAATGCTCACCGGTGCCGGGGACTTCGTCGATACGATGGGGTGGAACGGGAGCCACAGGCTCTTCGAACCGTGCGACGCCGGAATAGAAAGACAACTCTTCCCGGAGCTCACCGATGACGAACGCCGCATTGCCGACGAACTGAAAGCCAACGGTGACGAACAGATAAACATCATCGCCGCACGCCTTGCCATGCCCGTCCACATGGTGTCGGCGGCACTCTTCACGATGGAGATGAAGGGCGTGGTGAGGATGATGGCAGGAAACATTTATCATTTGATACTGTAAACGGCAGGAGACAGGACGATACATGAACATAGCAGACATACAACTGGGCGACCGCCCGCTCTTTCTCGCCCCGATGGAGAATGTCACAGACATCGGTTTCAGACAACTCTGCAAACGCTTCGGCGCATCGATGGTCTATACCGAGTTTGTGAGCGCAGAAGCACTGGTGCGGGCAGTAAGGCAGACGGAACGCAAACTCACCATAAGCGACGGCGAACGCCCTGTGGGAATACAGATCTACGGACGCGACGTGGAGTCGATGGTGGAAGCGGCGCGCATTGTGGAAGCGGCACGCCCTGATGTGATAGACATCAATTTCGGATGCCCCGTAAAGAAGGTGGCGGGCAAAGGAGCAGGGGCAGGAATGCTGCAGAACATACCGCTGCTGCTCGAAATCACACGCGAAGTGGTTAAGGCGGTGAAGACACCCGTAACCGTCAAGACACGCTTGGGATGGAACAGCGAAAGCCTTGTCATCACCGACCTTGCCGAAGCCTTGCAGGACTGTGGGATAAAGGCTCTCACCATTCACGGAAGAACAAGGGCGCAGATGTACACGGGCGATGCCGACTGGACGCTTATAGGGAAGGTGAAGGAGAACCCGCGCATAACGATACCGATTATTGGCAATGGCGACATCTGTACACCAGAGCAGGCACGCGACGCTTTCGACAAGTACGGCGTGGATGCGGTGATGGTGGGACGCGCCACGTTCGGTCGGCCGTGGATATTCAAGGAGATGCGCGACTTCCTCGACGGGCATCCCGCCGACGGGTCGCTCACATTCGACCGCAAGCTCGACATTCTTCTTGAACAGTTGCGCATAAACGTGGAACGCATCGACGAATACCGCGGTATCCTGCATACGCGGCGGCACATTGCGGCGAGCCCCATATTCAAGGGCATACCCGACTTCCGCCAGACACGCATTGCCATGCTTCGCGCCACAACTGTGGAAGAGCTGACAGGAATCATGGAGGAAGTGCGGCAGCGGTTCGGCAACAAAGCAACAGGACAATAAACGACAGGAAGCGAAAGTGAGAAGGGTCTTGTTCATAATGGTACTGCTGACGGGCATCGCACAGGATGCCGTCTCGCAGCAATGGTACTGCTCATGGATAGCACACCCGGCAGCAAGCGACACGACCCAGGTGTGGTTCCGCCGCACATACAACGCCGACGGGAAGCCGCGCGAGGCATACATCGAGATTGCCTCGACGGGCTATTTCACACTTTACGTGAACGGACGGAACGTATCGACTGCTGTACTCACGCCGCTGCGGCAACAGCACGACACCGTGCCGCGCGGCATGACCTTCCGCGTGACGCGCTTTCTGCGGAACGGGGAGAACACGATAGCCGTGTGGTATTCGCCCGCTGTTGCGCACAAGGACGCACGGCAAGTGTCGGTGTGCTACTACGGCAATGACAGTGGGGGCAGGCCATTTATACACCGTTCCGACGCTTCGTGGCTATGCCGTGAGGCAAACATGGCTCTCACTGCCGACGGCGGGGAGACGCAAGACGCCACTTCCCGCAACGCACGATGGAACACTGCCGACGTTGACCTTGCGTGCTGGCTGTCGGCAAAGGAGACGGAGGGCAACAGCCACGGAAGCGTAACGACGGACAGGTGGCGGCAACATTCGGCACGGACGGTCAGGATAATGCATCCGAATTCTTTCGACATAACTGGCGAAGGCGTGCTCTACGACTTCACACCGGGCTTCTACGGGTTTACACGCGTGACACTGCGCAACTGCAAACGCGGGCAACGCATCAGCATAAACGGGCTGCAATACACCTGCAACGGGAAAATGGATGAACAGGCTTTCGGACGGTTCGCTCCGGCATTCTGCCGCAAAGTGCTGATAACCGGCGACCGCAATTTCAAAAGGGAACAGGTGCAAAACGTGGAAGCGATAGCCATTGAGCCATGGAAAGAGCCTGTCGCCGGCTTTTAATAAAACATAAAAAATCTTATATAATAAGGTAGAAGTAAAAAAATGCTTACTTTTGCGCCCGAAAATAAGAACATCAGCTTACTATGCAAGAAAACTTAGTCATCGTAGAGAGCCCAGCAAAGGCCAAGACAATAGAGAAATTCCTCGGTCCCGACTTCAAGGTGATGTCGTCGTACGGACACATACGCGACCTGAAAAAGAAGGAACTCAGCATCGACAGCAAGACACTCCAGCCCGACTATGTAATTCCAAAAGACAAGGAAGAGCTGGTGAAGAAGCTCAAGGACAACGCCAAGAAAGCCAGCAAGGTGTGGCTCGCTTCCGATGAAGACCGTGAAGGAGAAGCCATATCATGGCATTTGTGCGAAGTGCTGGGACTTGACGAGGCTTCGACAAACCGCATCGTGTTCCATGAAATCACCAAACCCGCCATACTCGAAGCCATACAGCATCCGCGCCATCTTGACATGCACCTCGTAAATGCGCAACAGGCACGGCGGGTGCTCGACCGGCTCGTAGGCTTCAAACTCTCACCCGTGCTGTGGCGCAAGGTGAAGCCGGCACTGTCGGCAGGGCGCGTACAGAGCGTGGCAGTGAGGCTCATCGTGGAGCGCGAGCGCGAGATACAGCAGTTCAAGAGCGTACCCTTCTACCGCGTGAACGCCATCTTTGCAATGACCAATGCCGACGGTTCGGCGTCGGAAGTGAAGGCAGAGCTCGACAAGCGTTTCGCTACGCACGATGAGGCTTTGGCCTTCCTCGAGAAGTGCAAGGATGCCACCTTCACCGTGGGGCAGGTGAGCAAGAAGCCGCAGAAACGCGCTCCCGCCGCACCTTTCACCACATCCACATTACAGCAGGAAGCCGCAAGAAAACTCGGCTTTTCAGTGTCGCAGACAATGATGGTGGCACAACGGCTGTACGAAGGAGGTCTCATCACATACATGCGTACCGACAGCGTGAACCTCTCAAAGCTGTGCATAGGTGCCTGCAAGGAGGAGGTTGCGAAACTTTACGGCAAGGAATACAGCCAGCCGCGCACTTACCACACACACTCAAAAGGCGCGCAGGAGGCGCACGAAGCCATCCGGCCGACCTACATGAGCGATGCAAGCATAGAGGGAACGGCGCAGGAACGGCGGCTCTACGAACTGATATGGAAGCGCACGGCGGCTTGCCAGATGGCCGATGCTCAGATAGAGAAAACCACCGTAACGATAAATATTGACAATGCAGAAGAGAAGTTCGTGGCAAACGGAGAGGTTATCAAGTTTGACGGATTTCTCAAAGTCTATCGCGAATCGTCCGATGACGATGACAACCGCAGCGAGGATTTCTCGCACAACCTGCCCGCCATGGCAGAGGGCGACATCCTTGCACGCCGTGAGATAACCTCAACGGAGCGTTTCTCGCAAGGCCCGTTGCGATACACCGAAGCGAGTCTGGTGCACAAGCTCGAGGAGCTTGGCATCGGGCGTCCTTCAACCTACGCCCCGACCATCAGTACAATACAGCAACGCGAGTATGTACAGAGGGGCGACAGGAGCGGCGAAGACCGCACGTACATCATCGACACGCTGCGTGGGAAACTTATCACCAACACCTCGAAAGTGGAGACCGTAGGCAATGAAAAGGGCAAGCTCCTGCCCACCGACATAGGAATAGTGGTGAACGACTTTCTCATGGAGAACTTCCCCGCCATCATGGACTACAATTTTACGGCGAAAGTGGAGCAGCAGTTCGACCGCATTGCCGAAGGAAAAGAAGAGTGGACAACGATGATGCAGCAGTTCGACAAGGGTTTCGAGCCTACTGTCGATAAGGTGATGAACGCCCGTTCGGAGCACAAGGCAGGCGAACGCGAACTGGGAACTGACCCCGTTTCGGGCAGCCCCGTGTATGTCAAGATAGGACGCTACGGTCCCGTGGTGCAGATAGGCACCGCCGACGCCGACGAGAAGCCACGCTTTGCACAGCTCCCGAAGGAAAAGAGCATGGAGACAATAACGCTCGACGAGGCTCTGGAACTGTTCAAGCTGCCGCGTACCGTAGGTGAATACGAAGGCACGGAAGTGGTGATCGGCGCAGGACGCTTCGGCCCTTATGTCATGCACAACAGGAAATATGTTTCGCTCCCGAAGGGAGAAGACCCCATGGCAGTGTCCCTCGAGACCGCAATAAAAATAATTGAAGAGAAACGCCAACAGGAGGAACAGCGGCATCTGAAACAATTCAGCGAAGACGCCAAACTCGAAGTGCTTAACGGACGGTACGGCCCATACATCGCATACGACGGAAAGAACTTCCGCATACCCAAGGAATTGCATCCACAGGCAGCTAACCTCACCTACGGGCAGTGCATGGAGATTGTGAACGCCACGCCGACGACGGTACGGCGACGCGGCGCAACAGCCAAAAAGAAATGACAAGAATCATTCTCATTGGCTACATGGGAGCCGGCAAAACCACCATCGGGCACGCCCTTGCCAAGGTGTTGGGCTTGCCGTTCTATGACCTCGACTGGTACATCGAAAGCCGTATGCACAAGAGCGTGAAGCGGATTTTCGACGAGAAAGGCGAGGAAGGCTTCCGCCGCATAGAACACAACATGCTCCATGAAGTGGCGGAATTCGAGAATGTGGTGGTGAGCTGCGGCGGAGGCACGCCCTGTTTCTTCGACAACATCGACTATATGAACAGCAGGGCCGACACTGTCTATCTCAAAGCCACACCCGAAGTGCTCTGCGGGCACTTGCAGATGGGACGCACGGTGCGCCCGCTCCTGCTTGGGAAAAGCCCCGAAGAGATGTACGCATTCATACGCGAACAATTGCAGGAACGTGAGAATTTCTACTCAAAAGCACGCTACACGCTTGATGTGAACCTCATGGACAACCGCAAAAAGATAGACACCACGGTGCAGGAACTGCTCAGAACCATACGCCTTGGCTGACACCTCATGTTGCATTATAAAACAGGAAGCATCGCCACGAATAGGCTTTCCTTTCCTTAAACCCACAAAACAACACCAATAAAGAAGATGAAGAAATGGACTATTGACGACTCGCGGGAGCTTTACAACATAAACGGTTGGGGCACTTCCTACTTCGGAGTGAACGGGGAAGGCAACATTTATGTCACCCCCAGCAAGGACGGCGTACAGATAGACTTGCGCGAAGTGATGGACGAACTCGCCCTGCGCGATGTCACGCCACCCGTGCTGCTGCGTTTCCCCGACATCCTTGACAACCGTATCGAGAAGACCTCGAGCTGTTTCAAGAAGGCTGCCGACGAATATGAATACAAAGGCGAGAACTTCATCGTCTATCCCATCAAGGTGAACCAGATGCAGCCCGTGGTGGAGGAGATCATATCGCACGGCAGGAAATTCAACCTCGGACTCGAATGCGGCTCCAAACCGGAGCTTCATGCCGTCATTGCCGTACAGTGCCAGAGCGACTCCATCATCGTCTGCAACGGCTACAAGGACCAGAGCTACATAGAACTCGCGCTCCTGGCGCAGAAGATGGGCAAGCGCATCTTCATCGTGGTGGAGAAGATGAACGAGATAAACCTCATCGCGGCGGCAGCCAAGAAGTTGGGCGTCAAGCCGAACATAGGCATCCGCATAAAGCTGGCAGCAAGTGGCTCGGGCAAATGGCAGGAAAGCGGCGGCGACGCCAGCAAGTTTGGACTGACTTCGAGCGAACTCCTCAAATCCCTCGAAATACTCGATGAAAAGGGTCTGCACGACTGTGTCCGGCTCATCCATTTCCACATAGGTTCGCAGATAACAAAGATACGGCGCATACAGACCGCACTGCGTGAGGCGGCCAACTTCTACATACAGCTGCACAAAATGGGCTATAACATCGACTTCGTGGACTGCGGAGGCGGACTCGGGGTGGATTACGACGGCACGCGGTCGTCGTCGAGTGAAAGCTCGGTGAACTACTCCATTCAGGAATATGTGAACGACTGCGTATATACATTCGTCGATGCCGCCAACAAAAACAGTATAGCCCATCCCAACCTCATCACCGAAAGCGGCCGCTCACTCTCTGCCCACCACTCCGTCCTTGTGATCGATGTGCTCGAGACGGCATCGCTGCCCGAGATGCAGGAGGACTTCGAACCGGGCGAGAACGACCACCAGCTCGTGAAAGACCTCTACGAAATATGGGACAACCTCAATCCCCGCACGATGCTCGAGGACTGGCACGACGCCGAGCAGATACGCGAGGAGGCACTCGACCTTTTCTCGCACGGCTTCGTGGGGCTGCGCACAAGAGCCGAAATCGAGAGCATGTACTGGAGCGTATGCCGAGAAGTGAACAACATGGCGAAGACGATGAAGCACACGCCCGAAGAGCTGCGCGGACTCGAAAAACTGCTCGCCGACAAGTATTTCTGCAACTTCTCGCTCTTCCAGTCGCTCCCCGACGCATGGGCCATCGACCAGATTTTCCCCATCGTCCCCATACAGCGGCTTGACGAGCGTCCCACACGCAACGCCACCCTGCAGGACATCACCTGCGACAGCGACGGCAAGATAACCAACTTTGTCACCAACCGCAGTGCCTCACATGTGCTCCCTGTCCACCCGATAAGGAAGAACGAGGACTACTATCTGGGCGTGTTCCTCGTGGGTGCCTATCAGGAAATACTCGGCGACATGCACAACCTGTTCGGCGACACCAACGCCGTGCACATCTCGATAAAGGACGGGCATTACAGCATCGACCAGATATTCGACGGCGAAACCGTGGAGGAAGTGCTCGACTACGTGCAGTACAACCCCAAGAAACTCGTGCGCCAGCTCGAGATCTGGGTGACAAAGAGTGTCAAGGCAGGCAAGATATCACTTGAGGAGGGCAAGGAGTTTCTCAGCAACTACCGCTCCGGACTCTACGGATATACATATCTGGAATAGGCCCCCAACCGCTTGTTGGAGGCCATATCCATCCCCAAAGATGAGGGGCTCTCACTGTTTTTATTCTGTTTTGATGCTGTCCACAGGATTGCCGGTGGCAATCTTCCAGCACTGTGCCACTACCGTGAGCAGCACCACTGCCGCCACTCCTGCGAAAGCCACCGGGAACAGCCACCAGTATATCGGCGTGTGCTCTGCAAAACTTTGCAGCCACTGGTTGCTGAGCCACCAGCCTATCGGGGCTGCTACAATGAAAGCTGCCACGAGCGGCACGGCATAACGCATGGCAAAAAGCCGTACAACCGCCCCTACACTGGATCCCATCACCTTGCGGACGGCTATCTCCTTACGGCGGTACTCGGTCTCGAACATGGTGAGAGAGAACACGCCTATGATGGTGATAAGTATGCAGATGAAGGCAAAGAGTTTCACTTGTGATATGAAGCGGAACTCGT
>CAVBVK010000053.1:0-11132 GCA_963599085.1 bacterium
ATCCAATTTGCTGTGAGCCTTCTCTTTGGCAGAACACAACATTTTCAGCTTGTCCATAGCCGCACAGAGTTCCATGGAGTCAATGGGCTTCATCAGATAGTCAAGTCCGTTGTTCTTGATGGCCTGCATGGCATATTCATCGTATGCTGTCGTGAAAATGACAAACGACTTTGGCTTTACCCTACGGAAAGCCTCAAACACATCGCCGTCAACCAGGCGAATGTCAGAGAATATCAAGTCGTAGTCGTTGTTAACGGACAGCTCATTGACCACCTCGTCAATGCTTTTCAACGGGCCGTGAACATCAACCGTGTCGTCCACATCCATGACAAGTCTTTTCAGCCGCTTTGCACTGAAGTTGTCGTCTTCTATAATCAATATCTTTTTCATCGCTCTATTGCAGTTTCCTTTATGACGGGCAGACATATCTCAAAATAATCATCAGCGACACTATACCCTATACTCTTTCCGCATTCCAATTCATATCGTTGCTTCAAATTCTTCAACCCCAAGCCATACGATTCAATTACCTGGTCATTATGCCCATGTGCGTAAATTCTGTTGTTTCTAATCGCAAGCATGCCGTCTTGCACCCGTATTTGGATATGAAGGGGCGTGTTTTCCTGTGGCGTGTTATGCTTGACGGCATTCTCTATGAGCAATTGCAGACTTTGAGCCAGTATTTTGTCGTTACCTTTACCTTCAATATCCTTTTCCAGTATGACCTTGTTGTCATATCTCAAATTAAGCAGATCCACATAAGTCTCGGCAAAGTCCATAGCCTCATGGAGGGTGGTGTAGTCTTGTTCAATATTACGCAGCGTATATCTGTAAACCTGCGACAACCTCACCACATATTCCTCTGCCTTTTGCGGTTCATCACCTATCATGCCGGCAAGGGAACTCAGACTGTTGAACACAAAATGAGGGTCTAACTGGAGTTTCAGGTATTTCTTTTGCAAACGGATGTTCTCATTGCTCCGTCGTATCATTATGTCCGAATAATGCAGCAGCAAGTGTATAAGGGTCAGAAGGCTTGCTATTATCCCGAAGAGAAAGAATGTTCCCCAAACATCATCTTCCATGAAATCGGGGGCAATCACATCAAGCATAAAATCACAAACCCCTGCTATAAAAATGTTGACTGCGACTATAAAGATGGCACTGCGTATGAATATCCTGCGGTTAGTCTCAGCCAATTTGAAGAATTTCTGCCTTAACAGAATATGGTTGACCGACAGACTGACCAATGAGAACCAACCACAATAGGCAAAGTCCAAAAACAGACTGAACCAATACCCCTCGAAGCTTTGTTTGAAATGTTCAAAGTCAGCGATAGCCCAAATGATATCGTACAGAAAGAAAAACGAAAGAGCAAGAACCAACCACTCCACCAGTTTGCCTCTGTATTTCTCCATTCTCTTCATTTTTGTTTTTTATCTGCAAAATTAGCGGTCAAGTTTTACTTCCCGACATATTTCTATGGCAAAGCGGAATAATAAGGGGACGAAGCGGAAATATTGACCTCCTGACCGCATTGGGTGATTTAGGAGCATAAAGCCAACAAAGAGAACCACGCCCGATGCCTGTCACATCGCCTGTCTGTTCCATGGTCAGTGCCGGATTCTTCCTGACAACGTGAAGTGCCTTTAAGTTCTGCACCAAGCATATCCTTACGCATGGGTCACACCGCATCGGGAAGGGTTTAAAAGATAGTGTGAGGGTAAAACAAAAGTCCAAAACATAAGGAGGCCGGGATGGAACTCCCGACCTCCCTGTTGCTTGCCAAGCCTCCCGCTTATTTCCTCACGAGCTTGACAGTGCGCAGGGGCTTGCCGTCCTTCTTCACGGTGAGCACATACACGCCGGGGTTGGCCAGGTGTACGGTCATCACATTACCGGCGTTAAGAGTGGCAGCCTTGCGTGCCTGCACCACACCGGCAGCGTCATACACGCCCACCTCGTAGTTGCCTGCTTCGGCAAATTCCACCACTGCGTCCTCGCCCACGGTGTAGGTCTTCACTTCCGCCGCTTCGGCCGTGCCTATGCCCGCTGCCAAAACCTTGATGACAGAGAACGTGCGCTGCACGGAAGCGATGGAGTTGGCGAGAGTGAGAGTGACGGTGTAGTCGCCGCCCTTGGCGTAAGCAACGTTTGCCGAGCCTGCCTCGCCGTTGCCCGTGGCGTCAGTCACGCGCCCGTGGCTGGCTTTCCATGTGGGCAGGGTCTGCACCTTGTAAGCCGAACCTTTGAGGAACGGGCATCCCGAAGAGTATTCCGGGTCAAGCCAAGTGACGGTGGTTGTGTTGGGCTGGTCATCGTAAACCCCGCCTTCTATGCCTGCCTTCGCACCAACGGCCTTGAAGGCTTTTGCCGTGCCCGACGCCTCTTCAAAGTCCCAGAAGGCGGCGACGCCTGCCGGCAGGTTGTTCTTGTCGAGGTCGCCCATTGAGAGAGCCACCTCGTCGGCGGTCATTGCCTTGTTCCACACTGCCACGTTATCCACTACGCCATCGATGCCGTTGCGCCCGAAAGCGTCGCCGCCAATGGCGAGCAGCATGCCGCTCGTGATCTTGTAGATGCCGCTCTGGTAGCTGTCATCGGGTGTTGTGGAGCGGTTCGTGGAGAGCACGTTCAGCTTTTTGCCGTTCACATATACCTCGCTGCGGAAGTTGCCGGAGGCATTGTAGTCGAACACTGTGGCCAGATGCACCCATGAGCCCACGGGCAGGTTGGCGTCCTCGAGATTGTACTGCAACTCAGGCCCGCCGTCGATGCCGCGGAATGTGAAGGTCTCGATGTTGCCCTCGGGGGTGAATGTCGTCCACAGCCATCCCCATTCGCTCTTTGGCCATCCGTCGGGCTGGCTTGCCACGCTTATGAACTGTGTCACGCCCTCGGCGAGCTTGTTGAGTTTCAGCCAGAACGAGAGCGAGAACGACTTTGCGCCCACGGCGTCAATGTCGGAGCACTTCACGCCGAAATGCTTTTCCTTAAGGTCGATGCCCTGGGAGCTCAGGCCGTCGGCGTTGCGTCCCGTGTATGCCATCGCCACCTTTTCAGCCACATCCACGGTCACATTCCCGTCCTTGCCGTTGGCCGTGAGGGTATATATTTCGGGCACTGCACCCACCTCTTCGCCCGACACCTGCACGAAGGAGTTGAGGCGGCGTGTGGTGGTCGCCGTACCGGTGAAGTTGCCGTCGGAGTCGTACTGGTTTTGGTTGCCCGTCACAATGAGGTCGTAGCTGCCTATGGCGGCGAGTCCCTCCACACTCCACGAGTTGCCGCTGCCGCTGCGCAGGATGTTGCCGGACGCGTCGGCAAGTTGCCATTCGGCTGCAGGGTGCTCGTCATCCACATAGCTTATGGTGAAATTCTCGCCCGGCTTTATCACGTTCTTGTCTATCTGTATGTCGTCATTATAAAAATATGTGGCGGGCGTCATATAGTCGCTCCATGCTATTGCGGACTCGCTCTTCTCGTCGAGTGACACTGCCGACACTCCAAGGCGCATCCTGCCATTGACATTTCCCGGCACGGGGATGGAGTAATATAGGGCCGCCCATGATGTCGTTGTGCCCATGAGCACCTTCTCCTGTCCTTCCTGCTGTGCGTAGAGGCGGAAGTGCGAGGTGTTAACGTCAAGGTTGTAGCAGGGCTCTCCCGCCGCCTTGCCGTTTGCCATGTTGAAGATCACCTTTCCGTCCATGCCGTCCTTGCAGTTGTAGAGCAGCTTGGCCGACTCTATCCGGGGCTGTGACGGAGTGGCGTATGTGCCGCGGATGATTGAGAATTCGCCGAGCAGGAGATCGAGGTTCTGTGCGTTCTGGAAGTGCAGGGCTACGAGAGCGAGGTCTTTGCCGTCGAAGTCGGTGCCCACGGTGAACGTGCATGTCACCCACTGTTCGTCGTCAGCCTCCTGTGCCTGGCGGCAAAGGGTGTAGGCGGTGGCGTTGTCCTCGCTGCCCACGGCAGAGAGGAGGAGCTCCATGTCGGCGGCACCGGCAGCGAGCTTGTACTTGAAGGTGATGACATCGCCCTTCTGCAACGAGTACTGTGTCTTGAAAAGGTGCAGGTATTCGTCGGCGGTACTGCCGGAGATACGGACGGTGGAGCCGCCGAAGTAGGCGTCGTCCCATGTGAAGTTGGCGTCAAGCCCCGTTGCGGGCACATCGGCGGCAGTGCGTCCGAGCAGCTTCGATGCGAACCACCAGCGCCATGTGGGCAGATAGTCCTGCACGCCTATGTTGTACCACGACTTGTCGTGCTGGCGCACGCCATTCAAGTTGAAGAACTTGCCGTTACCGAGGTTGAAGTGCGTTATGAACGGTTCTTCGCCCAAATCCCACAAGAGGGCACTCCGTGCCGACATGAACGACGACATGCCGTGCCATGTGAGGTTATAGGCGTTGTAAGCCTGCGCGTCGGTCACCGCCGGACAGTTGGCAGGATTGCGTGTGCCGCCGGTGAAATAGCGTTCGGTGCGCATCATGTAGGCGTTCTGCTTAACGGCAGGGTCGGAACCGAGCTCGCCGCGGCTTTCCCAGAACATGTTGTAGCTGTGTGCGCCCCAGAGGCCTATCGATATGGGATAGTTCTTGAGCAGAGTCCATGAGTTGTAGCTCGGCTTGCCGCCCTGCATATTGACACCTGCGTAGAGGTCGAGCGGACTGCGTTTCAAGGACTTTGCCTTTGTCACGGAGCTGGAAAGAAGTGTGGAGCTGTTCCAGTTGTAGTTGAGGAACAGCGAGTAGCACACGTTGTCGGCATCGCCGAAAGTCTTTGCGTTGTGCGATGCGAGACCGCGGTCGAAAGTGATCTGGCCATAGTCGTTGGTGCCGTCATACCAGATGTTCTCGAACAGCGGGTTGGTCTCCTTCATCTTCTTGTTGAGGTTGATGTGGAATGTGCGGAGCTTCGTCACGACAGAGGTGTTGCTGTAAAACTCGGAGTTGTATCCCAAGCCGTCGATACCGTAATAGCGAAAGAACTTGGCGGCGTTGTCCACATCCACCGACCCCATGCCCTGAACCATAGTGAGCCAGTCGCCCGACAGGGTGGTGTTGGGAATGCTCGCCACGCCCGACACGGGCACGCCGTTCTTGTGCGCCACATCGAGGAATGCGGCGGGGATGCGTCCCAAAGGAGCCGTCCAGTCGCCCCAGTGGGTGACATAGCTCCACATGGAGAACACTTCTGAGTCGAACACGCCGTCGGGCAACGCGTTGTATTCGGTGCTGTTCACCGGCACCCATGCCACGAGCTTCTTGTCGTTGTCGGCGGTAATGTCAGTGCGCACCTGCGTCGCCTGGTTGCGGAAACGGGTGTGCGGCTTCACGCGCGATATGAAGAAGTTGTCGTCTTCGCTCACCTTCGTCCCCGGAGTCCATGTGTTGAGCAGGGTGTGGAACTGCGAGCTGCCCGTGTTGTCGCCGAGGGTCACATATCCGGAGCGTATCTGCTGGGCAGAAACGCCGAGCGCACAGAATGCGAGGCCTGCGGTGAGGAGGGCATGTTTCTTGTAATTTTCTTTCATTGTCAGTAATATTTCGAGTTGTTTATAATTGTAAAAGGCAATATGTTCCAAGTTGTTGCAAAGGTAAAAATAAAAATGCACAAAGGCTTCGAAAGGCCTGCCGTTTACCTTTATTAACATGTCCGGCCTCTTATTGGTTGCGGCATTGCACACTGCCTGCCCACTTGTCTTATATTTGCATTTTTAACCGCCCCAAAATCCATTCATACGCGAAGACGGGGAAATCCGACAGTGATTTCATGGAATACGGTGTGCAGGCACAAACAGCTGACTTTCATATCATTAGACAAGCGCAAACATTTCCGTGCAAACGGTAAAGTTATGTTTTGGTGCAAAAAGGCAGCCTCCGCACCGCAAACAAGGCTTCTTTGAAACGCAAACAAGCCTTGCTTGCAACACAAAAGCACCTTAACTGTAATGCAAACAAGCCTTCTTTGCAATGCAATCAAGGCTTGTTTGGCGACAAATCACCGTTTGCACCGCCACAAAACGCCCGTTTTCACGATTTCATGGCACGGCAAGACCTCTGGAACGGGACTTCCCGTTGTCAAATAATTTTACTGCACACATACTATATTTGCATATATGAAGGAGGTCGGGCGTCCCGCCCGACAACATCAAGCGATGAATACATTAGAGGAAAGCGTTGGGCTGGTTTGCAGTGTTCTTTGGTTGTTGCTGTCGGGCGGGACGCCCGACCTCCTGCCTGCAACACCAAGCGAGTGTATGTTTTTGCTTGCGGCGGATTGGCTGTTACGGTCGGGCGGGACGCCCGACCGTCTATAAACACCCCCTCAACGAAAAAGCGTTTCATTTTGATAAAATCATCAGGCAAAAAGACACCGATTTGTAAGCACTTTTGAGAAAAACGCTTACAGATTGAAACTTTCGGAATATTGTTTGAAAAAATCGCCCGCGTTTTTGTTTGCAAAACGGGCGATTTGTTGTAATTTTGCAGCTGTAAAAAGACGAAAGATAACTAAATCAAGCTAAAACACGATAGAATGAGAAAGTCGGTAAGGTTCACCAAGATGCACGGGGCAGGCAACGACTACATCTATATAAACACGATGGAGGAGCATATACCCGACCCGCAGGCAGCGGCAATGGCATGGAGCACACCGCACACGGGCATCGGCAGCGACGGACTCGTACTGATAGGGAAACCCGCGGAGGGCACGGATGCCGACTTTTCCATGCGCATCTTCAACGCCGACGGGTCGGAAGCGATGATGTGCGGCAACGCCTCGCGCTGCATAGGCAAGTACCTCTACGACAAAGGCATAACCACGAAGCGGAGCATCAGGCTCGAAACGCTGTCGGGAGTGAAGGTGCTCAGCCTGCACACTGGTGCCGACGGCAAGGTGGAGAGCGTCACGGTGGACATGCTCGCGCCCTCGCTGCACAACGCCTCACAGTATGACGAGGCGGCAGACGGCACGCTCACGGCAGACGGGCGCACGTTCCGCGGCACGTTCGTGTCGATGGGCAACCCGCATTTCGTGACTTTTGTCGATGACATCGGCACCATCGGCATTGCCCGCTACGGTGCGTTGCTCGAACACGACAAGGCGTTCCCCGAGCGCTGCAACATAGAGTTCGCGCAGCCGACAGCCGACGGCAGGATAAGGACGCGCGTATGGGAGCGCGGCAGCGGCATCACCTTGGCCTGCGGCACAGGAGCCTGCGCCACGGCAGTGGCGGCGGCTGTCACAGGGCGCGCACCACGGCACAGCGACATAGTAATGGATGGCGGCACACTGCACATAGAATGGAACGAAGCCGACGGGCATGTCTATATGACGGGACCGGCGGCTTTCGCTTTTGAAGGAGAGGTGCTCCTGCCGTGACAACAACAAACCTGAAATAAAAACAAACACACACATTATGGCTTTAATAAACGAACATTTCCTGAAACTGGCGAACAACTACCTGTTCGCGGACATTGCCAAGAAGGTGAACGCCTTTAAGATGACGCACCCGCAGGTGCGTGTCATCAGTCTCGGCATAGGCGACGTGACACAACCGCTGTGTCCCGCCGTGACAGAAGCAATGCACAAGGCGGTGGACGAAATGGCGGAAAAGAGCACGTTCCGCGGCTATGGCCCGGAGCGGGGCTACGACTTCCTGCGCAACGCCATAGTGAAAAACGACTTCGCACCGCGCGGCATCCACCTCGACCCGAGCGAGATATTCGTGAACGACGGGGCGAAGAGCGACACGGGAAACATCGGCGAGATAGTGCGGTGGGACAATTCCATCGGCGTGACCGACCCCATCTATCCCGTATATATCGACTCCAACGTGATGTGCGGACGCGCAGGCGTGCTTGAGAACGGCAGGTGGAGCAACGTGAACTACATGCCGTGCACCGAGGAAAATAACTTCATCCCGCAGATTCCCGACCACCGTGTCGATATGATCTACCTCTGCTACCCCAACAATCCCACGGGGACAGTGTTGCCGAAGGAGGAGCTGAAAAAATGGGTGAAGTACGCCCTCGACAACGACACGCTCATACTCTACGATGCAGCATACGAGGCTTACATTCAGGACGACGACATCCCCCACTCCATATATGAGATACGTGGCGCGAAGAAATGCGCCATCGAGTTTCACAGCTACTCCAAAACGGCGGGCTTCACGGGCGTGCGCTGCGGATACACCGTCATTCCCAAGGAGGTGACGGCAGTGACCCTTGACGGCAAGCAGCGCGTGGAACTCAACCACCTGTGGGACCGCCGCCAGAGCACCAAGTTCAACGGCACCTCATACATAAGCCAGCGTGCCGCCGAAGCCATCTACTCTCCCGAGGGAAAGAAGCAGATAAAGGCCACCATCGACTACTACATGGGCAACGCGGCAATAATGCACAAGGCTCTCACCGCCATGGGCTACAAGGTGTATGGCGGCAAGAACGCACCCTACCTGTGGGTGAAGACACCACAAGGCACCGACTCGTGGAAGTTCTTTGAAGAGATGCTCTACACCGTGGGAGTGGTGTGCACGCCCGGCGTGGGCTTCGGCCCGAGCGGCGAAGGATACATACGCCTCACCGCCTTCGGCAACCGCGAGGACTGCGAGGAGGCAATGGAGCGGCTGAAAAAACTGTAAACGGAGCTCCGCACCCATACAAAAAGGACAAAAGGAAAGACACCATAAAATACAAATACGATGGCAAATTTAAGATTTGAGGTTGTTGCCGAGGCTTTCAACAAGAAGCCTCTCGATGTGATTGCGCCGATAGAACGCCCGTCGGAGTTCTTCGGTAAAAACGTGTTCAACCGTGCAAAGATGTACAAGTACCTGCCGCGCGATGTCTATGAGAAACTCATCGACGTCATCGACAACGGCACCCGACTCGACCGCTCCATAGCCGATGCCGTGGCAAAAGGCATGAAACAGTGGGCCGACGAGAACGGCGTGACACACTACACGCACTGGTTCCAGCCGCTGACAGAGGGCACTGCCGAGAAGCACGACGCCTTCATAGAGCACGACGGCAAAGGCGGAATGATTGAGGATTTCTCCGGCAAGCTGCTCGTGCAGCAGGAACCCGACGCCAGCTCGTTCCCCTCGGGCGGCATACGCAACACCTTCGAGGCACGCGGCTACTCGGCATGGGATCCCACTTCGCCCGTGTTCATCATCGACGACACGCTCTGTATCCCCACGGTGTTCATATCCTACACAGGCGAATCGCTTGACTACAAGGCTCCGCTGCTGCGCTCCCTGCACGCCGTGAACGAGGCGGCGACAGCCGTATGCCACTACTTCTACCCCGAAGTGAAGAAGGTTGTCTCCAACTTGGGATGGGAACAAGAATACTTCCTCGTGGACGAAGGGCTCTATTCGGCACGCCCCGATCTCATGCTCACCGGCAGGACGCTCATGGGACACGACTCCGCCAAGAACCAGCAGATGGACGACCACTACTTTGGCGCAATCCCCGAGCGTGTGCAGGCTTTCATGAAAGACCTTGAGATACAGGCTCTCGAACTCGGAATTCCATGCAAGACGCGCCACAACGAGGTGGCCCCCAACCAGTTCGAGCTTGCCCCGATATACGAAGAGACCAACCTTGCCGTCGATCACAACATGCTCCTGATGTCGCTGATGAAGAAAATAGCGCGCCGCCACGGCTTCCGCGTGCTGCTGCACGAAAAGCCCTTCGCGGGAATCAACGGCTCGGGCAAGCACAACAACTGGAGCCTCAGCACCGACACAGGCGTGCTGCTGCACGGACCCGGAAAGACCCCCGAGGACAACCTGCGCTTCATCGTGTTCATCGTGGAGACGCTCATGGGCGTTTACAAGCACAACGGACTGCTCAAAGCGAGCATCATGAGCGCGACAAACGCGCACCGTCTGGGCGCGAACGAGGCTCCGCCCGCCATCATATCGTCGTTCCTCGGCCACCAGCTCACCGAAATTCTCGAGCATGTGGAGAGCTCCGACAAGGACGAACTGTTCAACATCGCAGGCAAGCAAGGACTGAAGCTCGACATTCCCGAGATACCCGAGCTGCTCATCGACAACACCGACCGCAACCGCACATCGCCGTTCGCATTCACGGGCAACCGTTTTGAGTTCCGTGCCGTAGGCTCCGAGGCCAACTGCGCAAGTGCGATGATTGTGCTCAACACCGCCGTTGCCGAGGCTCTCGACAGCTTCAAGAAGCGCGTGGATGCCCTCATCGAAAGCGGAGAGGACAAGATAAGCGCGATACTCGATGTGGTGCGCGAGGACGCAAGGTTCTGCAAGCCCATACATTTCGAGGGCAACGGCTATTCCGACGAATGGGTGGAGGAGGCGAAACGCCGCGGCCTTGACTGCGAAACCTCGTGCCCGAAGATATTCGAACACTACCTCGACGAGGACAGCATACGCATGTTCGAGAACCAGAACGTGATGTCGCGCAAGGAACTCGAGGCACGCAACGAGGTGAAATGGGAGACTTACACCAAGAAGATACAGATTGAGGCGCGCGTCTTCGGCGACCTTTCGATGAACCATATCATCCCCGTGTGCACGCACTACCAGAGCCAGTTGGCGAAGAACGTGCAGAGCATGTACGACATTTTCCCGACGGAACAGGCCGCAAAGCTCACCTCGCGCAACAAGAAAATAATCGAGGAGATAGCCGAACGCACGCAGAAGATAGAGACGGGCGTGGAGGAACTCGTGGAAGCACGCAAGGTGGCCAACCGCATTGAGGACGAGCACAGCAAGGCAATAGCCTACCATGACACCGTCGCTCCGAAGATGGAAGAGATACGTTATGAGATTGACAAGCTCGAGCTCATCGTGTCGGACGAACTCTGGACGCTGCCGAAATACCGCGAGCTGCTGTTCATACGGTAAGCTTCAATGACATAACTACTATGACCTAAGAACAACAATCCATTCCTTTTGCGATTGTTAAAATGAAAAAGCAACGGATGGCTGCGAAGCTGCCCGTTGTTTTTTTTATTGACGCAATACAGGGAAACACAGGAATTGCGGTAACCGGTCAGACAGAGGAGGCCATTTAATTTTATTGCTGTCCGCTAAAACTTTTAGGATTGCTGCCATTTGCTTCCAAGCCAAAGAC
>CAVBVK010000054.1:0-10624 GCA_963599085.1 bacterium
TCATCTCCATCGACCTCTTCACCATGTTCATGTTCTATGAGGTTGCCCTCATCCCGATGTATCTCTTGATAGGCTATTGGGGTTCGGGTCGCAAGGAATATGCAGCCATGAAGCTCACCCTGATGCTTATGGGCGGTTCTGCCCTCATCATCTTGGGACTTGTAGGAATCTATTTCTTCAATGGCGGCACTACCATGAGCATTCTTGAAATAGCACACAACAACCACATTCCTGCTCATGTCCAGAACGTGCTCTTCCCGTTTGTGTTCATCGGTTTCGGTGTGCTTGGCGCACTGTTCCCGTTCCACACATGGTCGCCGATAGGTCACGGCTGCGCCCCGACATCGGTGTCTATGCTCCATGCCGGCGTACTTATGAAGCTTGGCGGCTACGGTTGCTTCCGCATCGCCATGTTCCTTCTGCCGCAGGCTGCACATGACTTGGCTTGGGTGTTCCTCATCCTCACAACAATATCTGTTGTATATGGAGCGTTCTCGGCATGTGTGCAGACCGACTTGAAGTTCATCAATGCCTACTCGTCGGTGTCGCACTGCGGTCTGGTGCTCTTTGCCCTTCTGATGATGACCCGCGTGTCTTGCACCGGTGCCATTTTGCAGATGCTCTCGCACGGTTTGATGACAGCTCTCTTCTTTGCCCTTATCGGTATGATTTACGGACGTACACACACACGTGACATCCGTGAACTTGGCGGTTTGATGAAGATTATGCCTTTCCTGTCGGTGGGTTATGTCATTGCCGGCCTTGCCAACCTCGGTCTGCCGGGCTTCTCCGGCTTCATTGCCGAGATGACAATCTTCAACGGTTCGTTCGAGAATGCCGACACATTCCCCCGTTGCTGCACAATCATCGCCATTACATCAATTGTGGTGACTGCCGTTTACATTCTCCGTACAGTGGGCTTCATACTTTTCGAGAAGGTGAAGAACCCGCATTTCGAAGAGCTTACCGATGCCACATGGGACGAACGTTTCGCCGTGTGCTGCCTCATTTTCTGCGTTGCCGGCCTCGGCTCGTTCCCGATTTGGGCAAGCCATGTCATCGACAATGCAGTAGCTCCGATTCTCAGCGTAATTCCAACACTTTAATAACCGTTCAGTAGAAAAATGGATTATAGTCAGTTTTTTAATATGATACCCGAGGCCGGCCTTATGGCAGCCTTGGTAATAGTATTCCTTGCCGACCTTATTTTGAAAGGCGAGAAGAAACACACTGCATTGAGTCTGCTGACAGGCGTTCTGTTGGTTGCCCAGATTGCCCTGTGTTTTACAGCCAAGCCCGCCGATGCTTTCGCCGGGCTTTACACCGCCACTGCGGCAGCTCAGGTGATGAAGGTTATCCTCACTGCCGGAGCTTTCATCGTCGTTGTCATGGCACAGTCGTGGATTGAGCGTGAGGATGTGATGCGCAAGGAAGGTGAATTCTACGAACTTGTGATATCCACCCTGTTGGGCATGTACATGATGGTTTCCTCCGGGCATTTCCTCATGTTCTTCCTCGGCCTTGAAATGGCCTCTGTGCCTATGGCATGCCTCGTGGCCTTTGACAAGTTCAAGAAGGATTCTGCCGAGGGCGCAGCCAAGTTCATCCTCACTGCAACGTTTTCAAGCGGCGTGATGCTCTATGGCATATCGTTCCTCTACGGCGCATGCGGCACTCTCTATTTCGATGATGTTGCTGCAAAGATAAGCGCAAGCCCCTTGACCATCATGGGTCTTGTGTTCTTCTTCAGCGGTCTTGGCTTCAAAATTTCACTCGTGCCGTTCCATTTCTGGACAGCCGACACCTACCAAGGCGCACCCACAGCCGTGACAGGCTATCTGAGCGTTGTCTCGAAGGGAGCAGCAGCCTTTGCGCTGATGACTATCCTTATGAAGGTGTTTGCGCCGATGGTGGAATATTATGAGGCACTGATGTATGTCGTAATTGTGCTCACAATCACCATAGCCAACCTCTTTGCATTGCGTCAGACCGAACTGAAACGATTCATGGCGTTCAGCTCCATTTCGCAGGCCGGCTACATCATGCTTGCTGCAATAGGCAACAATGCCATGGGATTGACTGCATTGATGTATTATGTGCTCATTTATGTCGCAGCCAACATGGTGGTATTCACCGTCATCAATGTCGTTGAGACACGCGGAAAGGGAAATACCGAGATGTCGGTGTTCGACGGTTTCTACCAGACCAACCCGAAGCTTTCGTTCCTCCTTACGCTTGCCTTGTTCTCGCTCGCAGGCATTCCGCCGTTCGCAGGAATGTTCTGCAAGTTCTTCGTGTTCATGGCAGCAGCACAGCAGGGTTCTAACGTTGCATACGCAGTTGTATTCCTCGCTCTTGTAAATACGGTGCCGTCACTCTACTACTATTTGAAGATTGTGAAGTGCATGTATATAAACAAGACCGAGACACCTCTGCCCGCATTCCGCAGCGACTGTGCCACCCGCACTGCCCTTGCCCTCTGCACCGCAGGCGTGCTGCTCTTCGGAGTATGCAGCTGCGTTTACGGATGGCTCGTGAGCGCGACAACGGCAATGTGATTTAGAATATAACGGCATCACGCCGTATGTATGTCAATATTTTTTGATAGCCCCGGCAACCCATATTGTAGGTTGCCGGGGCTTTTCCGTCTGCCCGTGACATTATGCCATGAATGACAAGAGCCCTGCTTATCCAACAAGTTTTTCATTATTATTGCTGTCCGGTAAAGTAGAGTTGTCGGCGTTTTGTGGCTAAGTTCGCAAAATGCAGGAAGTCGGGCGTCCCGCCCGACAACACAGAGAAAGCCGATGGTATTTCTTGCTTGCGTTTATTCGCTTGATGTTGTCGGGCGAGGACGCCAGACTTCCTACTTTTTATAAAGTAAGCCCCTACATTTTTTTATTCCTCATCTTCTGATTTAAACGCAAATAGCAGCAGTCATGAATGTTTTGCCGGACAGCAATAATAATTATTTGCGAATTATATGGTTGATGAACAGCCAACCGCCAAATACTTGTAAAAGCATACCGGGGGCTCCTATGCGGAAATCCTGAACGGCAAGGCGGAAATCCCCTTTCATCGCCCATTCCCCAAGTGTCCCGACAATCTGGTATGACAGCACTACAACCATAAGCAGCAGGATGGTAGCCTTATGGAAACGTGTTGCCACATAGCCTCCAATAACAGCCATCAGGATGGATTTCAACAATATGGCAGGCAGGGCAGTAACATGAGGCATACCGAACAGGACAGAGTTCACCAAAGGTGAGAAAACCGCAGTGAACAGTCCTACACGCCAGCCGTATTTGTAAGCTCCCACCAAAGTAAAGAAGTAAATGGGAAGCCATGTCATTCCGCCTTGCGGTATCAGATGAAAAAGTTGTGGCAGGGCGATATTGCCCAAAACAAATAACAAGGCTGCCAAATATGTTTTTGCTTCGGCGTAGCCTAAAGAATAAAGTTTTACAGTTGTCGTTTGCATATTCTTTGTTGATTTAGAAGTTTATATTGAATCCAGCCATCATTGTAGCACGCGGCATCGGATATCCGGCATTTATCTCATATTTCTGCGCCAACAGATTTTCTCCTCTTGTCCAGATATCGAGCCATTTGGCGACACGAAACGAAGCACGGAGATTCCACAGCACGAAACTTTCCGTTGTGTCGGGATTGACAGCAGTATAAAGTCCGGCTACATATTGGAGCCCGGTAGATACATTCCAACGACCTTGAGAGAATGTTGCTCCGGCATATAGTTTGTGCTCAGGAGCGGCAATGACAGGGTTGTCCATGTGCAGGAAACTGTAGTTTACATCCACTGACCAAAGATGGCTTATGCGCCAAGCGGCTTGCAGTTCAATTCCGGAATTATCTATCTTGCCCGAATTCCGGTTGAGCATTCCGCTACCGTTTGGATTGGGAAGGGTCATAATCAGGTTCTTGCCGTCAATATAGAACAGGTTTACGCCGTAGGAGAGGCGACCGTCCAACAATCTTTGTGAGAAAGCAATCTCATAGTTCCACATTGACTCCGGCTTCAAGTCGGGGTTCTGCGGAGGAAACATATACATTTCCCGCAGGATGGGATAGCGGAAACCTTTCGTGGCCGATGCCTTCAACTCCATGTTGTGCGGCAGGTGGAAGGCAAGTCCGGCTTGCGGCACCAATTCCGTGCCTACACGCGAATGATGGTCTATACGAGAACCGACATTGAAGGTCAGCCATGTGCCGATATCCTGACGGAAGTCCGCGTAGCCTGCCACCTCGTTCTCGTGCTTGTCCACAAGGTTGTTGCGTGTGCCGGTACGGTCGCCTTTTACGTACTCCGTCCACGCCTCGCCGCCGTAGCGGAACCAATCGAAGCCCAACGTAATGCGGTTGCCCTTGAAGAACTGCGTGCTTTGATAGAGCGACACACCCATCATGTTGTCACGTGAGTTGAAGCGGCCGTCCTGTGGCGACTCGCCCTTGCTCGGCGTATATCCGTCGTTAATCCAGTGATCGCCCCAGTTGTAGAAGAAGCTCAATGCGCCGGAGGTTTTGTCGTAACGGTTTTCCAATGCAAAGGAGGCCATGCCGCGTGTGATGCGCTGGTCGCCCTCCAATAAGGGAGCCGATACCGGGCCGGCATAAGTGGCGTTGAAGTGCGTCACATTCACATCGGCACAGGTGTTCCAGTTACGGGTCAGCCCATAACCAAACTTGGCATAGCCGCTGTATTGCTCGAAAGGCATGTTCTCACGGTGTCCGTCCGTACGGTTGTATGATCCGCTGATGATGCTGGAGAAACGCCCTTTGCGGATGCGGTTGGTCAGTTCCGTTTCCAATGTGTTATACGAACCGTAACCTGTGTGCAGATTGGTTTTTATTCCGTCCTCGTGCATCTGCCTGGTGACGATGTTTATAACTCCGCCCATTGCGTTCGAGCCATAGAGTACCGATGCCGGTCCGCGCAGCACTTCTACCTTGTCGGCAAGCAGCGTCTGGTAAGCATCGGCAATGGGATGTCCGAAAATACCGGCATATTGCGGATGCCCGTCAATAAGTACCATCAGTCTTGCATTGCCGCCTGAAAGTCCGCGCAACGATATGCCTCCTGCCGCACCACCCGACACGCCGTAACCCATCACGCCTCGGCTGGTGGTGAACAGTCCCGGCACTTGCTCCGTCAACACCGGCAAGAGCGAAGGCTGCATAGCATTCTCTATTTTGGCACGGTTCACTACCGATACGGTTTGGGACAAGTGGCGCACATCCGTAGCGTTGCGTGTGCCAGTCACTACCACCTCGTCAATCTTGTATGTCATACGGGAAAGCGAGTCCGGTACATTCCTTGTTTCTTGTGCCTGCCCCATATACGGAAGCATTCCCAAGGAAAAAACAACTGTTATGATTTGTTCCTTTGTCATTCCTTCAATTTAGTTGTCTTCATTTCTTCCATAAAAGCGCGGATTACCACGAAGCATTCTTCCGGTGTCGTATACTTCATGCAGCGTGATTCAAGCGGACATAATCCAGTGCCTGCCCTGTTTATGATATGAGGTACAACCTTTTCGTATATTACATGGATTTCATTGTTTCTCAACAAGTCGAGAGCAGGTTGGCTGATGACCGCGGCATACACATCCTTGACTTTTGCCAATGCCATAAGTGACGCTGCCGCCTTACCTACAACCTTATCCGCGACCGAGGCTTCATACAGTAATACGGAATTCTCCTCCAACAATCGGAAAAGGTCGGAGACCCCTCTGCCGTCGAATGTGCAGACATCACCTTTGGCAACGACAAGCGAATGTCCGCCGTCTTGTAGAATCTTTATTAAATCTTTCATCGCCAAAGGTTATATTGTTTCTTGCTTCAACTGTTCTGTGAACCTATCGATCCGTTGCATTTCCTGTGGAATCTGTATGCGTTGCGGACAGTGGATGACGCATTGTCCGCATCCGATGCAGTGGTTCGCCTGCCGTAGGCGCGGCACATCCCGGTCATACCCTATCAGGAAAGCACGCCGTGCCCGGCGGTAATCCGGATCTTGACTACCTTTGTTGGGCAGATTTCCCTCCTTGATACATTTATTGTAATGCGAGAACACTGCCGGGATATTGATGCCGTAAGGGCAAGGCATACAGTAATTGCATTCGTTGCATGGGATGGTTTCAAGGTTATAAATATCATCCGCTATCTCCATCAGGAAAGTGTTTTCCTCTTCACTGATAGGGCGCAGGGGCGAATAGGTACAAAGATTTTCCTTGAGGTTCTCCATATATGTCATGCCACTGAGCACCGTCAGCACTCCTTCGGGAGTGCCTGCAAAACGGAATGCCCAGCTTGCCACACTATTCTCCGGCTCCCGCTGTTTCATCTTGGCAACGATATTGTCCGGAACATTGGCAAGGCGTCCTCCCAGCAAAGGCTCCATAATGGTTGCAGGGATGTTCCGTTTGTGGAGTTCACCATACAGATAAACGGCATCCGTATTGCGCTCGTTTATCTCATCGGCATAGTTCCAGTCCAAATAATTCATCTCTATTTGAGCGAAGTCCCAGTGATAACGGCCTTCATCGTGCCATTGCAAGGCAAGGTCGAACACCTTTATGTCGCCATGATAGGAAAAGCCAAGGTTACGGATGCGTCCTTTCTCACGTTGTTCCACCAGCCAGTCAAGTATGCCGTTGTCAATGTAACGATGGTAGAAATCTTCCATACCATGTTCTCCCATCCCGATAGCATGCAGCAACAGGTAATCAACATAATCCACCTGCAACTCGCGGAGAGAGTTCTCGAACATCTCGATGGACGCTTCCCTACTCCATGTCGCCGGATCGAAGTTGGACAACTTGGTGGCAATGAAATACTCCGAACGCTTGTGGCGATGCAGGGCAACACCCGTGGCATGCTCCGAGCGTCCCTTGCAATAGGCTGGCGACGTGTCGATATAGTTCAGACCGTGCTCCAAAGCATAATCTATCTGGCGGTTCACCATCTCCTGGTCTATCTCGGCATCGGGATGGTCACGCTCGGTTCCGCCACCTTCCACCGGCAAGCGCATCATGCCGTAGCCGAGTATGGAAACCTTGTCTCCCGTTTTCGGATTGGTGCGGTAAGTCATTTTACCTTTTGGCGGTTCCGACAAACTGGCCGCTGATTTATTATCACGCCCTTTGCAGGCAGTCAGCAACGCAGATGTCGCCACCGTGCTACCGCCTAAAACCTTCAGGAAATCCCTCCTGTTTATATCTTTAGACATTGTTCTGTATTTTATAGTTAGACAAGACGGTGCATCTCATGACCTTCCACATAGATGGCACTGAACGGACGTGCCGGACACAGGTTTTCACAAGCACCGCATCCTATGCAGCGTTCCGTGTTTACAGCCGGTATTTTGGGAGAGGCGGGATCTGTCGCATCCGACGCAATCATAGTAATGGCTCCCATCGGGCAGTGGCGGGCGCAGTTGCCGCACTCCACGCCGTCGGTCAATGGCACGCAGTTCTTCTTTATCCACACGGCATGACCGATTTGCGTCGCAGACTTATCCGAAAGTGTGATTGGCCTGATAGCTCCGGCAGGACACACCTCACTGCATTTCGTACACTCCGGACGGCAATAGCCCCGTTCGTATGACATCGTGGGCTGCATCAATTTCGTCAAATCGGCAGATGGCCGAAGCACATTGTTAGGACATGATGCCACACAGAGTTGACAGGCGGTACAATGTCGCGCCATATTCTCCGCGGAGACAGAACCGGGAGGCGTAATCGGAACGGTTCGTTCCGGAGCAATCTTATCCTCGATGACAGCCAATCCGCCATCCACTTTTTTCTTCGCCTGTGCCAAGGCCACCGTTGTCGTAGCGAGTGCCGCACCTGCAATGAATGTTCTGCGGGATGTATCAGCCCCCACTCGGTCTGACTGCTGAACCGTCTGTTTCGTTTCCCCATTTTTACCGGTGTTTTTTGAAGGATGTGTGAAGGAAATGGCTTGCTTGTGGCATTTGCCGATACAGTCACCACATACCACACAACGAGAATAATCCACCTTGTGATTCTTATAGTCGATGCAAGCAGCCTTACAGCTTCTCGAACAAAGCCCACACTTGTTGCATTTGTCTCCGTCTATGCTGATTTTCATCCAGGAGAACCTTGCGAGGAAACTAAGGATGGAACCTACGGGACAAATAGTGTTGCAGTATGTGCGCCCATTACGCCAAGCCAGAATTAGGAGTGCAAAAAAGGTGACAACGGTGATGATGAATGTCGGGAGGCTGCGCAGCCATACCTCTTTCCGATAAAAGGCATAACTGCCGGCACGTTCGGCAAAATACGCCAAAAGATTATTTCCCCAATCATAAATCGGAGCAAAAAGGTTCTGCACTATACGTCCGTATGAGCTGTACGGTGCAAGCAGCGCCACCATGGAGCCGACACCTGCAACCATTGCCATTATGAATAAAACCAATACACCGTACCGCAACCATTTCCTTGCAGGAGAATAGCTGAAACGGAACTTCTTTTTCTTGCGTCGCCCGCTAATCCATGAAACCACATCCTGGAAAACTCCCAATGGGCAGATGACAGAGCAATAAATGCGTCCGAACGCCAAAGTCAGCACGACTAAAAAAAGTATCACACCTATATTCAAGGCAAGTACTGCTGGCAAGAATTGTATCTTCGCCAGCCATCCGAACCATGTGTGCAACGTTCCCGTGAAATCAAGGAACAGCCCTGTGATGACTATGAACACCACGAGGGCACAGGTCAATCTTATTTTTCGTAACATAACCGTTAATCATGAAAATTCAAATAACCTTTAGCCCAATTGCCGATTTCCTTTTCAGACATACCATTGAGCAACTTCCCTGCTTCCCATTTTACATCGGGATAAGCCTCTTTGAACACCCTTTCCGAGTTCTCTATGCCGCTTCCGCCCGATGTCATGAACATCACGACGCGCTTGCCTTTCAACTGATATGTGTCCATAAAGGTGTTGATGATGCGCGGCGCGCCATTCCACCAATTGGGGAATCCGAGAAAAACGAGGTCATAGCCCTCGAGCGACTCCTTACTCTTCTCAAAGGCAGGGCGCGATTTCGGGTTGTCGTTCTCACGGCAACACCGCGAAGTCTTGTCCGTCCAGTCAAGGTCGGCGGCGGAGTAAACCTCTGTAGGTTTTATCTCGAATATTTCCGCCCCAATGGCACTGGCCACCTTCTCGGCGGCGGCTCTCGTGGTACCCGTAGCAGAGAAATAAGCTACAAGCACCTTGGGCGTTGCATCTTGGTTGGAAACTGTGGCTTCGGTGGAAGCCTTCTTGCCGCAAGCCATCAGTGTGCAGCCGGCAGCAGCTGATACTGCAATTAGTGATATGACTCTTTTCATAATGTAACTTCTTTGCAAGTTATTTGATTATTACACTTTGTATCTCATCCAAACCGTGTCGCCCATACGCTCCACCGATTGCAGTTGGAGCAATGTAGCAGGGCGGTTCGGCTCGTCTATGCCGTCGAACACGGCTGCCATGTCCTTGCGACCGTCGATGCCGGGGCCTATCATCAGACTTACCTCGTCCAAAAGTCCTGCGGCAAGGAAGGCTCCGTTGACATGCCCGCCACCAATGAGGGCGATGCGCTCCACGCCAAACTCAGTATTCAGTATGTCCACAGCCTTCGCCAAGTCTATGCGTTTCTTTCCGACGGCTATCCAAGATATGCCTTGTGCATCAAGCGTGTCAAAGTATTCCTTCGGGCAGTCCTCGCAGGCAATGACGAGCAACGGCTGGCCATATTGCTCGTTTGCCGGCCAACGCAATTTGCCAAACGTGTCAATGGCCACATCATAGCCGGGCTTGCCATTGGCTACCTTGTGGAAGGCGGTGCGTCCGATAGGTTCAGACGAAGAAGCTACGAATGGTTCGGGCAGAGCGAAGTGCATCTGCATGGTTACCCGCCCCTCAATGGTCGTGGGGCAGTCGAGTTGCTCCAATGCGTCGTAGTAAGCATCGGAAGAGTCAATCTGTTCAGTCATGGCGCAGTCTATGCGACCGTCCACCGATGCCATCATGTGGCAGACAATGTAGGGTTTCATGTCATATAGTTTGGTTGTTCCTGTTCCTCTTTACTCTGTTTTTTATGTCTGTTCCGATTTCTTCCATTGCTCTTTTTGTATGCATTTATCCATGATGCAAAAATACAACTATTCCAACAAAGGTATGGTACCTGTATTACGGATAGAATTATACAAATTACGGAAAAATATAGAGTCAACCAGCAAGTGCAAAATTAGGAATAAACTTTGAAGAACATTTCTTTCGGTGTATAAAAGTGAAGTTTTTCTCTCGGTCTTCTGTTGATTTTTGCTTGAATTGAAGCGATTCTCTTGTCTGTGACTTTACTAATGTCCATTCCTTTTGGAATGTATTGCCTGACAAGTTTGTTTGTGTTCTCCACGGCTCCTTTTTGCCATGAGGATAATGGCTCTGAAAGTTTTGCAACCATTTATGCCGCTTTTTGGAATAAAACATGTAGTTTTGCAGCAGAAATCTGTGGAAACCCACAAATATTTTCTGTAAACTATGCTTTTCAAGAGAAAAACCTATATAGAGAAACTCATCTCTGCCGATGGCAATG
>CAVBVK010000055.1:0-10229 GCA_963599085.1 bacterium
GGGGGAGCCTCGGTGCGTCGGGAGATGCGCCGAGGCTTTTGGTTGGTTATTGATTGGTAAAAGATCGAGTTTTGCACCGAATAAGACAAGTTTTTGTTGTACCTTTGCGACATATTTAGCTGAACCTTTTCTTATGTTACCATACAACAACAAGGACATTGTCTCGATATTTGATTATAGCAAACAGTTGGTAAACAAATGCTTGCGTGACTTTGCACCCGATGCCGACGAGCATAAGGGTAAGGGTGGATTGGGGCAACTTGTGGAAGAACTGTTTTTCAAGTACGATGTCAATTCCCGACAGGAAGCCGACTTTGCTTTCGTCAATGCCGAACTGAAATGTACTCCGCTGAAACAGTCGGCAAAGGATGCCGAACTGCTTATAAAGGAACGGCTCGTTTGCAGTATGATAAACTATACCGAGGACTGGGACAAAACGTTTGAGGAATCGCATTTCTACAAGAAATGTCTGATTATGCTGATAATGTTTTATCTCCACCAAAAGAACGTTTCCAAACTCGACTTGCATTTCCTATTCGCCGTATTGTGGAAGATACCCGAAAAAGACCTCAATATCATACGAAAGGATTACGAAATCATTATCAACAAGATACGCAACGGACAGGCAGAAACTCTTTCAGAGGGTGACACAATGTATCTTGGCGCATGCCGTAAGGGACAAAAGGGCGATTCGCTCATGGCACAACACGGAAGCGAGATAGGTGCGCCAAGGCGTGCATGGAGTCTGAAAACGGCTTATATGCGCACGGTGCTTGCTGAGGTGAAGCGAAACAACGTGGACGGTACTTACTGCAATTACGACATAAATCCAACAAACCTTGAAACTGTCTTTTCTGCCGAAGAACTGCGTGAACACTCCGCCGATGATGTACTAAACGGACGTTTCGCCCCATACATTGGATTGTCTTACACGGAAATCTGCGACAAACTCGACATTAATCCGATAACAGCAAAATCCAAATACTTTGTCCTGTCAAACGCCATTGCGAGCAACGGTGAGATTGGCAACGTGAACAAGTCGGAAGAATTTGTCAAGTCGGGACTAACAATGAAAACTATCCGTGTAAAGAAGAATGGCACAATTAGGGAAAGTATGTCATTTGAGAATATCGATTATCAGGAGGTGTACGACTGTGAGGAATGGACGGATTCACGGCTTTACGAACTGTTCACCAGTCGTTTTATGTTTGTGGTATTTAGAGAAATGGACAACGATTTGCTATTGCCAAATGGCAGAACGGAAAAGGAGTACAAGTTAGATAAGGTAGTATTTTGGACGATGCCGCAAAGCGATTTGAAGATTGCCATGCAGTATTGGCAGAACATCAGACAATGTGTGCAAGATAACAATATTGCACCCGAATATTTTTGGGGACTGAAAGATGACAATTGTTTCCATGTCCGCCCCAAAGCGGCATTGGGAAAGGATATGGTGGAAACACCACACGGAACGAAAGCCAAGAAATACTGCTATTGGTTCAACGCTAAATATGTAAAGAATATCATTGACAATGAAATATAAAAATATAGATGAAGAGGAAATTGTGATGGACGAGATATTGTGCGAACCTATTGCGCAATATTCATGTAACATACACAGACAATTCAAGGAGCAAAGTTTATTTGATGACTATGATTCTCCGCAGACGGAAGAAAGCGATATAAAGGTAGTAGAATTGTTTGCAGGAGTCGGCGGATTCCGTATCGGTTTGGAGAGAGCATCAAACCAATATAAGACTATATGGAACAACCAGTGGGAACCGTCAACCAAGCGACAGGATGCAAGTATTATCTATTGCCGTAGGTTTGGCACGCAAGGACATTCCAACGAGGATATTGCTACCGTACCTACAAACGAAATACCCGATGCAGACTTATTGTGTGGAGGCTTCCCTTGCCAAGACTATTCGGTTGCCACAACGCTTCAACGTTCAAGCGGTATAGAGGGCAAGAAAGGCGTACTGTGGTGGCAGATATACCGCATACTGAAAGAAAAAGGTGCAAACAGTCCTAAATATCTCATGTTAGAGAATGTAGACAGATTGCTCAATTCGCCTGCAAAACAGCGTGGACGTGATTTTGCCATTATTCTTTCTTCATTGTCAAGTCTCGGTTACGCCGTTGAGTGGCGCATTATCAATGCAGCCGAATATGGTATGCCGCAACGTCGTAGACGTACATACATGGTCGCATACAAGAGCGATACGCTCCTATATGGTCAGTTTGACAAAATGGAAGATGTCTTTGCTTGGATAACTGGCGAGGGCGTTATGGCGAAAGCGTTCCCCTGTCAACCCAAAGACGGCAAGACCGCATCGTTTGTTGTTGGGGATGACATAGCGGATGTTTCCGACAATTTCAACAAGGGCAAGAAAGAAAGTCCGTTCAGAAATTCGGGTATCATGTGCGGTGGGCAGGTGTTTACGCTCGACACATTGCCAGTGTACGACGGTCATTTTCTTACGCTCGGCGAGATATTGGTAGATGAGAGCCAAGTGCCCGAAGAGTTTTTCATTTCCGATGAGGATTTGCCAAAATGGGAATATCAGAAAGGGTCAAAGTCGCTGAAGCGCATCAACAAGACAACAGGCTTCGAATATAATTATAGCGAGGGTGCAATGGCTTTCCCCGATTATCTTGACAGGGCATCACGCACTATCATTACGGGTGAGGGTGGTGCTGGTCCATCACGTTTCAAGCATATTATCAAGACGGAAAGTGGAAGATACCGCCGACTTGTTCCCGTAGAATTGGAACGACTGAATATGTTCCCCGACAACCACACGTTCGGTTCGAGCGACTTGCGTCGCGCCTTTCTAATGGGCAATGCGTTGGTGAGTGGTATAGTTGAGCGTATTGCTATCGTACTGAAAGAAAGAATGTAGCGTTTTGCTTCACGCCATAATATATCCGCAGGACTTGAATGGGTCTTGCGGATCTTTTTTTGTGCGTATCAAGGAGACGGAAGATACGGAGAAGCACGAGAAATATACAAAAGATTCATCGGCACTCGACGAGGTGTATGCCGCAGAGATGTCTGCCGTTGGGGATGATGCGGACGAAAAGTTGCGCATCGAGGAGGCGTATCAAAAGGCGAAGATTGCACTTGCCAAGAAATACGGCGAGGAATACAACGAGACGAACCGGGGCTTTTTGCAGGGCATGACGGACGATGTGACGGCGTGGCTATCGTCGGATTTGGGTCAGGCGGTCACGCAGTCGTTTGACACGATTACCTCGGGGATGTCATCCATCTTCTCGGGTATGACTTCGCTCATACAGGCGGAGTTGGAGATACAGACGGCGGCGATAGAGAAACGCTACGACAAGGAGATCTCGCAAGCGGAGGGCAACAACTACAAGGTGAAAAAGTTGGAAGAGGAGAAGCAAAAGGAACTTGCCAAGAAGAAGAACGAGGCGAACAAAAAGAATTTATTTAGGCAAATATATGGTAAATATATGGTGAAAAATGGCGGTTAAATAGATGCGTTTTATGGATTATTTATTAATTTTGTAACCAAAAAACACGCATTGCTTACCGTCAGTACAAGGCGGAAACAAAAATTGAATTTCAGATAAATATGAATGAATTTGAACTCATTGCCAAAACATTCATGGGCTTGGAACCTGTATTGGCAAAGGAACTCACCCAAATGGGGGCAAACAATGTGCAGATAGGCCGTCGGATGGTGTCGTTTACAGGTGACAAGGAAATGATGTACCGCGCAAATTTCCAACTGCACACTGCCATCAGGATTCTTAAGCCGATAAAACATTTCAAGGCCCGTTCTGCCGATGAGGTTTATGAAGAAATAAAGAAAATAGATTGGGAACACCATATTGGGGAGGGAAAGACCTTTTCTGTGGATAGCGTTGTCTATTCTGACGAATTCCGCAATTCGCGTTTCGTGACATACAAGGTAAAAGATGCCATCGTCGATTATTTTCGCGAGAAGACCGGTTCGCGTCCCAACATCTCTGTCAGCAACCCCGACATCCGCCTCAATATCCATATCGCTGAGACGGATGCTACCTTGTCACTTGATTCAAGCGGAGAATCTCTGCACCGTCGCGGCTACCGGCAAGAGTCGGTGGAAGCTCCTTTGAACGAAGTGCTGGCTGCCGGAATGATTCTCATGAGTGGCTGGCATGGCGAAACCGATTTCATCGATCCCATGTGTGGTTCGGGCACGCTTCTCGTGGAAGCTGCCCTGATAGCCCACAACATGAGTCCGGGAATATTCCGCAAAGAGTTTGCGTTCGAGAAATGGAATGATTATGATGCCGACTTGTTTGACAGCATCTACAACGACGACTCCAACGAGCGTGAGTTTCACCATCACATCTATGGCTACGACATCGACATGAAGGCCGTGAACACCGCCCGTATGAACATCAGGGCTGCCGGCCTTACAAAGGATGTAACTGTGGAGCAGGCCGACTTCAAGGACTTTGAGCGTCCTGCCAATAAGAGCCTCCTCATAATGAATCCTCCATACGGTGAGCGTATTTCCACGCCAAATCTCTTGGCGACATATAAAATGATAGGGGAGAGGCTCAAACACTGCTTTGCAGGCAACGATGCCTGGGTGTTGAGCTATCGTGAGGAATGTTTTGAACAGATAGGCCTGAAACCCTCCATCAAGATTCCCGTTTACAACGGCTCCTTGGAATGCGAGTTCCGCAAGTATTCCATTTTCGACGGCAAGATGAAGGAGTTTCGTGCAGAAGGCGGAATCGTCAAGACTGATGATGAGAAACGCCAGATGGCAGAGAAGCATAGGTTCAAGAAAAACCGCGAGTTCAAGAAGCGGCTCGAAGAAGATGAAGAAAATGAGAATGCGGACATACGCAGCTTCAAGTTCCTGTCAATGGAACGGCACAAGCAGATTGAAGCACGCAAGCCGTCTTTCGGCACACGCCGTCCCCTCCGTGACGATTCCGGAGAATTTGGAGAAAAGAAAGGTGGACGCCGTCCGGCACGCGACGGAGGCACGCGTTTCGGCAACAAATCTTTTCCCACAGGCGGCCGTTTTGACAAGGGAAGAAAGGGATTTACTAAAAGCAAATTCGATGGTAAGAATTAAATATCTCTCTTTACTGCTGATAGGAATGTTGGCATCGTTCTCTGTAAATGCCCAGGAGATGAAACACTTCACACTCGAAGACTTGAATTTTGGAGGCAGTAACTACCGCAACATGATTCCCGAGAACCGCCATTGCACATGGTGGGGGGACGAACTGGTGCACGCGGATAAGAATGCTTGCCATATAGTGAACAAGGCCACAGGCAAGGAAGTGAAACTTTTTGATGTCAGCGAAATAAACCAATGTCTTGGAGAGGCCAAGGACATAACGGTGGTTTCCTTGTCGAACGTGACTTTTCCTTTCGCAGAAAAGCCTATTGTTGTAATAAACACCGGCGAGAAAATCTGTACGGTGGATTTCAAGGAGATGTCACTTCTCAGCGAAATCGGAACGGGCAATGATGGGCAACAGTTGGAATTCAATGCCAAATCAAATGCGCTGGCGTATCTCAAGGACAAAAACCTGTATGTCGTAAAAGGCACGGAGTCGTGGCAGGTGTCGCATGACGGTTCGCGTGAAATTGTATATGGGCAGGCTGTTCACCGTGACGAATTTGGAATACATAAAGGCACTTTCTTTTCAAACGACGGCAACAAGCTCGCATTCTACCGTATGGATCAGTCGATGGTGACTGATTATCCGCAAGTGAACATTCCAGAACCATACTTTGACAATCCGGAACTGCAATCGTGTATAGCCACGCCTGCTCCTGACAAGTACCCCATGGCAGGCGAGACAAGCCATAAGGTTATGGTCGGGGTGTTCGACACTAACACAGGCAAGGTGGTGTATCTGAAAGCAGGCGACCCCACCGACCGCTATTTTACAAATATTGCATGGAGTCCGGACGACAGGAACATTTATATGTTTGAGCTCAACCGCGACCAGAATGATTGCCGCCTCGCTTGCTATGACGCACAGACCGGAGATAGGTTGGGGGAGATATACCGTGAGACAGATGCCAAGTATGTAGAGCCTTTGCATCCGATAGTCTTCCTTCCATGGGACAGCCGTCAGTTTCTGATGCAGTCGCGTAAGGATGGCTACAACCATATTTATGTTTGCTCTTTGGGTTCAGGCATCTCGCCCATAAAGTTAAGGCAATTGACGAAAGGCAATTGGGAAGTACTTGATGTTCTTGGGTTTAACGTAAAGAGGAAGAGTGCCGTTATCGCAAGCAACGAATGCAGTCCCATCCAACAGAACGTGTTTACTGTGGATATAAAGTCGGGCAAGCGTACCCTTGCCGATGCCAACGGTAAAGGCTGGCACTACGGTCAGCTCAGTGCAAGCGGAACATTTGTTTACGACAATTATTCGATGCCGGACATTCCGCGCAACATAGCGATAGTGAACACGCAGAATGGGAAAAGCTGCCCATATTTCAGCGCAGAAGACCCGTGGAAAGGCTATCAAGTGCCGGAATACTGCTGTGGCACAATAAAGGCGGCGGACGGGCTGACCGATTTGTATTGGCGGATGGTGAAGCCTGTTGGTTTCGATGAGAACAAAAAATATCCGACAGTTGTATATGTCTATGGCGGTCCTCATGCACACAATGTGGATGCCCGCTGGCATTATTCAAGCAGAGGTTGGGAAACATATATGGCACAAAAAGGCTATCTGCTTTTCATTCTCGACAACCGTGGCTCGGAACACCGTGGCAAACATTTTGAACAGGCTACATTCCGCCAGCTTGGTCAGATTGAGATGCAGGATCAGATGAAAGGAGTGGAGTATCTGAAAAGTCTGCCGTATGTCGATGCTGACAGACTGGGCGTTCACGGATGGAGCTTCGGTGGATTTATGACGATCTCACTTATGACGAACTATCCCGATGTATTCAAGGTTGGTGTGGCTGGCGGTCCTGTAATTGATTGGCATTGGTATGAGGTGATGTATGGCGAACGCTATATGGATACGCCGAAGCAAAACCCCGAGGGATACAGAAAGACTTCTTTGCTCCACAAGGCAAAGAACCTTAAAGGGAAGTTGCAGATTATACAGGGATATAACGATTTGACATGTGTCCCCCAGCATTGCCTTTCTTTCCTGAGGGCGTGCATTGGTGCAGGAACGCAGCCCGATTTCTTCATGTATCCCGGTGAGCCTCACAATATGCGGGGGCATAGCAGCGTGCATTTACATGAACGTATAACACAATATTTTGAGGATTATCTCAAATGATCTGCGACACAATTGAAGGAAATACAATATAAACGAAAAAACTGACAGGTTATGAAAATATTATTGTTGGGAAATGGCGGACGTGAACACGCCCTCGCCTGGAAGATAGCGCAAAGTCCCAAAGTTGAAAAGCTATATATCGCTCCGGGAAATGCAGGCACTGCAGAATGTGGAGAAAACATCGCAATCGCAGCCGATGACTTTGAATCCTTAAAGGGGTTTGTCGTTGACAATGGCGTTTCCATGGTTGTTGTCGGTCCGGAAGATCCTTTGGTGAAAGGAATTTACGATGAGTTTGCCAACGATTTGCGCACTTCCTCGGTAGCCGTTATCGGTCCATCAAAAGCCGGCGCGCAGCTTGAAGGCTCAAAAGACTTTGCCAAAGGATTTATGCAACGCCATGGCATTCCAACTGCAAAATACCGGACTTTCAACGCTACAAATATTGAAGACGGCATAGCTTTCCTTGAAACGTTGAAGGCACCGTACGTTTTGAAGGCTGACGGCTTGTGTGCAGGAAAGGGCGTTCTCATCTTGCCGACTTTGGAAGAGGCAAAGAAAGAGTTGCGCGAGATGCTTGGCGGGATGTTCGGCAACGCCTCTGCCAATGTCGTGATAGAGGAATTCCTGAGCGGCATAGAGTGTTCGGTGTTTGTGCTTACCGACGGGAAAAACTATCAGCTTCTGCCCGAAGCAAAAGATTATAAGCGCATTGGCGAGCATGACACAGGCTTGAATACCGGCGGCATGGGCAGCGTTTCTCCTGTGCCTTTTGCCGATAAGGCATGGATGGAGAAAGTGGAGACCCGCATAATCCGTCCTACAATCGAAGGATTGGCAAGCGAGGGGATCGACTACAAAGGCTTCATCTTCTTCGGATTGATAAATGTTGCCGGTGAACCTATGGTCATTGAGTACAACTGTAGAATGGGCGATCCGGAAACGGAAAGTGTCATGCTGCGCTTGAAGACGGACATTGTGGAAATGTTCGAGAGAGTGGCCGGAGGCACTTTGGATAAATGCAGCGTTGAATTTGACGAGCGTGCGGCAGTCTGCATAATGCTTGTCAGTGGCGGATACCCGCAAAAATATCAGAAAGGATATGAAATATCGGGACTTGGCGACATCAAGGACTCCATCGTTTTCCATTCCGGAACAGTCAAAAAGGACGATAAACTTGTCACAAACGGAGGTCGGGTCATCGCCGTCAGTTCATACGGCAAAGACAAGGCGGAGGCTCTGCAAAAGTCGTTTGAGGAGGCACAGAAGATACATTTCAAGGATATGTATTTCCGCCATGACATAGGCTTCGACATTTAAGGAGCCGAAACACCTCCATGCTTTACATTGAGTTTAATGTTGGCGATGGTACTTCTCCATGAGGAAATCGCCAACATTTATTTCAAATAACGTTTCTTTTACAGGATAAAACTGTTCAGGTGACAAAGAAAAGATTTCAAAACAAGGTGGCAGAAAGCAGGATGGCCTTGCCTTTTACAACCATTTATGCCTTGCTCGTATGCCTGTCTTTCGGCCTTTATACAGAGCGGTTGTGGGTTTCATACGCCTTGTTGTGCATTTCAACGTATCTGATGGTTGAGCTGAACAACACCAATTCACTCATCCGTGTATTTAGCAGAATGATGTCATGCTCCTTTATTGTACTTACGTTGCTGTCCAAATCCTGTTTTGCAGATGTCCGCTGTGGTGTTATCCAGGTTTGTTTTATAGCCTTCTATTTGCTGTTCTTCCAAACTTATCAGGACAAGAAGGCTGTCGGACAGACGTTCTATGCCTTTCTGGTGCTTGGCATTGCGAGCGTGTTTTTCCCACAGACACTTTTCTATGTCCCGTTTGTATGGATCTTGATGTTCAACAATATGTTGTCAGGCGGCATCCGCACCGTTTGCGCCTCCATATTGGGACTGGCCGTTCCATACTGGTTTTGGAGTGTCTATTGCGTTTGCACGGGTGATGTTGAAGCTTTGATTTCACATTTTACGGATGTTGCTGTCTTTGGGAAAGTATTTGATATTGCATTCCCGTCCTTTGACAAGGCAGTCCCGTTTTGTTTTGTCTCATTGCTGGCGTTAGTTGGAATAGTCCATTTCCACCGCAATAAAAGCAAGGACCGAATACGCACGCGCATGTTTTTTGAGATATTTACCGTCTTCAATCTGCTGACAATATTTTTTGTATTGCTGCAACCCGTTCATATTAAATATTTCTATTCAATACTTATTGTAAGTACCGCTCCCATGATAGCACATTACATAAGTCTCACGGACACGAAATGGACTAACTTGTCCTTCCATATAATTTTGCTTGCCTCATTATTGATAACTGTTTCAAACTTATGGATGCCATTTTAGGATTTCTTTCTGATTGGGGGTATTGGGGAATGTTGGTTTCTGCCTTTCTTGCCGGAAGTTTTTTCCCTTTCAACAGCGAAGCTGTCATGCTCAGCCTATTGGCGGCCGGGCTGCAGCCGCTCCCTCTTGTCGTTTATGGCACGATAGGCAATGTTGCCGGGTCGTTGTTCAATTATGGAGTAGGACACATGGGAAAGGTGGAATGGATAGAACGCTACTTGCATGTGAGTAAAGAGAAACTTGACAAGGCTGAAAAATTCATGGGAGGACATGGCGCCTGGATGGGCTTCTTCGCTTTCATTCCATTTTTGGGCAGTGCCATTACTATCCTTCTCGGGTTGATGAAAGCCAATTTTTTCATTTCGTTTCTAAGCATAACGATAGGGAAATTGGGGCGTTACCTGATTCTTGTGTATGGGGCAATAGCATGCTTCAAATAAAAACATCAACATTTCAGTGTAGTTTGGATATGAATTTGCGAAACATTAAATTTACGATCATTGTTCTTTCCATCCTGCTTACAATCGGATGCAGTTCCCGTCAAAAGTCAGATGTAAAACC
>CAVBVK010000056.1:0-9526 GCA_963599085.1 bacterium
AACCCCAATAACCTATCAAGAGATACATCGGGATGAGGGCAACCTCGTAGAACATGAACATGGTGAAGAGGTCGATGGAGATGAAGAAACCGTAAACACCCGTTGACAGCAGCGTGAACCACATGAAGAACTCCTTTGTGAGAGGCTTCAGTTTCCACGAAGCGAAAGTGCCGGTAAACACGATGATGCTCGAAAGCAGAAGCATAACGACAGAAATGCCGTCAACACCTACTTCATAATTAATGTGCAAAGCAGGGAACCACTCTGTGCAAGCACGGAGAATCATCTCCTCGGTGTTGCCGGCGGCACGTTCACCAATGAAATGGAGTGTAAGCCACACGCTCAATGCCAAGAGACACGATGAGCCGGCAACCATCACGCCACGCACCTGATTGACGTTGCGGGCTATCCAAAGACCGAGCAACATCAAGGCAGGGATTACTACGAATAAACTTAATATATTCATATTCTAATTATAAGCAAAGTAATAATAATGTTAAAGCCACCGTACCTGTGAGGAACCAAACGGCATACTGGCGAACGTCGCCGCTCTGCCATGGACGTATGGTTTCGCCTGCCTCGTTGGCGCCCCATGCAGTGAAGTCGATAAGCCCGTTGATGATTTTTTCGTCAATCCACTGAACCGGACGGCTCACATAGCGGAACAGAATCTTGTGTGTGACAAACTGGTAAACCTCATCCATATAGAAGCGTTTGTAAGCCCAGCGGTGCAGACGCGGGAATGCGGCATACATCTTGTCGGCAATAGGCTGTTTCTCGCCCTTATATATATATGTAGCAAGACATATCGAGAGAATGGCGATTACTGTTGAAGTGGCAGCAACCTGCGTGTTGAAATGCACGGTGTAAGACGAACCCGAAGCACTCACAATCGAACCGAAGCTTGCCCATTCCCATCCGAGGAATCCGCCGAGTGTCGTAACAACACCCACACCGACAGTGACAACGCTCAAAAACACGAGCGGGAAAGTCATTGTGAGGGGAGCCTCATGGGGAGTGTGGTGGGCGTGAAGTTCCTTGTTCTCCGTGCCCCAGAAGATTCCGTAATAAAGACGGAACATATAGAACGCGGTCATTGCAGCCACACCAGTCATCCACCAGCCGCAAAGAGGAGAATACTCAAAGCAAGCGGTTACAATCTCGTCCTTGGAGCTGAATCCCGAGAAGAACGGAATACCGGCGATAGCAAGGCAAGAGATAAGGAATGTGATGTGGGTGACAGGCATATACTTGCGCAAGCCGCCCATTGCAGACATTTCGTTTGAGTGCACTGCGTGGATGATGCAACCGGCACCGAGGAACAGACAAGCCTTGAACATGGCGTGCGTGAACAGATGGAACATTGAAGCCATGTAGCCAAGCTGTGCATGGTTGTCGAGAACAGCACCGTGATGTCCGGGCAGACATACGCCAAGTGCCACCATCATAAACGCAATCTGGGAGATTGTCGAGAAGGCAAGCACACGCTTGATGTCGCTTTGGGCACATGCTACGGCAGCTGCATAGAAGGCGGTGAATGCACCGACAACGACAACTACCTCCAATGCCTGGGGAGCATATTCAATCCATATCGGGAAAAGACGTGCAATCTGAACCACACCTGCAACCACCATGGTGGCAGCATGGATAAGAGCCGACACCGGCGTAGGGCCTTCCATGGCATCGGGAAGCCAGATGTGCAACGGGAACATTGCCGACTTACCGGCACCGCCGATAAACATAAGCACGAGAGCCGTGGGCAATATCATTCCGCCTGCTGCAATGGCACGGGCCGAATCAACGGCAGTGAATACAGCCGCACCTGCGCCATAGTTTATCTCTGTCCCTGTGAACGAGAAATTGTAGCTCCCTGTATAGTAACCGAAGATAAGGATACCGATGAGGAAGAACATGTCGGCGAAGCGCGTCACGATAAACGCTTTCTTCGAAGCGTGCACGGCAGCTTTCAGAGTATAGTAGAAACCAATGAGGAGATAAGAGCTTACACCCACGAGTTCCCAGAACATATACATCTGGAAAATGTTGGTTGCGAGCACCAGTCCGAGCATTGACATGGTGAAGAGCGACAGGAAAGCATAATAACGCTGGAAGCCCTTCTCACCGTGCATGTAGCCGAACGAATAGATGTGAACCATGAGGCTGACCGTGGAGATGACGATGAGCATCATCACCGAAATCGGGTCGAGCAATATGCCGAGGTCGAAATGCAGGTGGCCCAACGGCAACCATGTCACGTTGTAAGGCACGAAGGTTGCATAGGTGCCGTCGGCAAGACGGTCGGCAGTGAAATACTGGAACGCGGTGAAATAGCTGAGGATTGTCACCAAGCCCAAAGAGCAAGTGCCAATCAGTCCGGCTGTCCTATGCGACCAGGCATACTTCTTGTTTACGAATTCCGGCAGACCGATAACCAGAAAACTGATCAGCGGCAACAGAAGAATCCATATTGAATATGTAAAATCCATAATCTTTTAATATTTCATGTTTTCAATACTGTTCACCTGATCGCTGTGGAAATTGCGGTAAACATTAATAATAATCGCGATTGCGACCGCACTCTCGGCTGCACTCACACCGATGGAGAAAAGGGTCATGAAGAAACCCTCATAGCCTTCGGGAAAGAGCAGACGGTTGAAAGCCGCAAAGTTCAAATCGACAGCGTTGAGCACCAGTTCTATGGAAACGAGCATCGCTATAAGGTTGCGGCGTGTCACAAAGCCGAACACACCGATGAAGAACAGAAGTGCGCCAAGCACAAAATAACATTCTATGGTAACCATAATCACTTATCCTCCTTTTCTTTACGTGCTACAACGATTGCTCCGACGATACATGCCAGAAGGAACACTGAGATGAACTCGAACGGAAGTACATACTGGTATTTGTCCGAACCGAGAAGGGCGTTGCCGATGGTCTTCATGGGAACCTCTGTGCCCTCAACGGCGAGACTGATGAAACCGTTCTTCAACAGTATGCCGACAACTGTCACCAACCCTACAAGGCAGAGCAGTGCGGCACTGACTGCACGGCAGCCCTTGACACGCTCAACAAGTCCCTGAAGGGTGCGCTTGCTCACGAGCTGCACAGCAAAGATATACATCATCACCATAGCTCCGGCATACACGCTTATCTGGGCTGCGCCGAGATAGGTATAGTCGAGCAGAAAATAAAGTCCTGCCACTCCAAGGAGCACGAAAAGCAGGAATGTGACGGAACGCATGATGCGTTTTGTCGCCACACACATGACAGCCGAGCCAAGAATGACTGCTGCCAAGATGCAAAACATTACTAAACTTGCCATAATTATTCTTACTCCTTATTTTGTTTTGGTGTTAAATGTTCCGATTTCAAAGTCGGCCCCGCCGTCAATTATATTGGGCAACGAACCGCCCTCATACACTTCCTTGTCAAGATGAAGCACAAGGGCATTGCGGTCGAACACCGAATTCTCGAAATCGTTCACGAATTTGATTGCACCGAAGTTGCAGGCGTTGACACAAAGTTCGCAGAACATGCAGTCGCCGAGGTCGTACTGATAATCCACAAGCTGTTTCTTCTTCTTGCCTGTCTCGGGGTTCTCCACCATTTGCGACACAATTTTGATTGTGCCGTTGGGGCAAGCCTTCTCGCAAAGCGTACAGGCAGTGCACTTCACGGCTCCGTTCTCGTCGCGGTTCATCACGAGACGCCCGCGATGGCGTGCGGAGACATGCAGCGTAGTCTTGCGGTTCTCGGGATACTGCTCAGTGCTCTTCGGGGTGAAATACTCCTGCAGAGTTGTCTTCATACCCACGGCGAGAGTCTTGACGGCAGCCCCGATTTCTCCGAAATATGATTTTTTGTTTTCTTCCATTGTTTTAATGATGTGTTTTTAGAAGTGCCAACCGAATGCCACAACTACTGTCATGAGAATCAAGTTGATAAGACACAAAGGCATGAGATACTTCCACTCGAGTTTCAGAATCTGGTCGATACGCAGACGCGGGAATGTCCAACGCACCCACATGAGCAGCCAAACCACTGCGAAAGTCTTGCCAAGGAACCACACTATGCCAGGAATCAGGTTGAGGATGCCATCGACAGCCTCCACACCGATATTGAACGGCATCCAACCGCCGAGGAACACTGTGGTGGCAATGCCTGAAACGACAAAGAGGTTGAGATACTCGGCAAGGTAGTAGAAGCCGAAGCCCATACCCGAATACTCGGTGTGATAACCTGCGGTAAGCTCCGACTCGGCTTCGGCCAAGTCGAACGGGCCACGGTTTGCCTCGGCGTTGCCTGCAACGAGGAACACGAGGAAGGCGATTATTGCCGGGATGTGTCCCTTGAAGATAAGCCATCCGAATGCGCCTTGCTGAGCCTCGACAATGCCCGACACCTGCATGGTGCCCGTGAGCACGACAGCGGTGATGAGACAAAGGGCGAGTGACATTTCATAGGAGATGAGCTGCACGGCGCCACGCATGGCCGAAACCACCGAATACTTGTTGTTCGAGCCCCAACCGGCCATGAAGATACCCACGATGCCTATGCTTGATATGGCCGACATGAGGAATACGCCCACATTGAAATCGAGCACCTCGGCACCGTTGTTCCAGGGAAGGAACGCGAAAGTGCCTACTGAAGCGATGATAACGAGGAACGGGGCGACGTAGTAGAGAAGCTTGTCGGCACCGTCAACGGAGAAGATTTCCTTGATGAGCATCTTCAGCACGTCGGCGAACACCTGGAATATGCCCCAAGGGCCCACACGCATCGGGCCGAGACGGCACTGGAAGTAGGCGCAGACCTTACGCTCCATGAAGATCAAGATGATGGCGAGGATGGCGTAGCCTGCAAGGAGGCAGACACCAACCAGGATGCACTCAATCAGTATTGTCCAAAAATCTCCAAGACCACAGGTCACGGAAAGGAGATTGTGGAACCAGTTTGTTACTAAACTAAAGTCAAACATTATTTCCTATATTTATTGTTAATGTTTGTGCAATTATCTGTCGATATCAGGAATAACGAAGTCGATAGCAGCACCTGTTGTTATCAAGTCGGCAATTTTCTGTCCGCGAAGCATCGGGTCCAGAGCACCGGTCAATGTAAGACCCATCGGACGCATCTTCATACGGTAAGGACTCTTGTCGCCCTTCGAGTCGAGATAAACGCCGAACTCGCCGCTGGCTCCCTCGACAGAGAAATACCACTGGCCTTCGGGAACCTTGATGATAGGCTTCTGCTTGATGTAGAACTCGCCCTCCGGGATGTTGTCTATGAGCTGCTCGATGATGTTGAGGCTCTGGTAGAGCTCCTGTATGTGGCAGTAGTAGCGGTCCATCGAGTCGCAACCGGTCATCGTGATTTCCTTCCACTCCACCTTGTCATACAGGTCATACGGATGACGCTTTCGGGTGTCGTTCTTCCAGCCGGCTGCACGTCCTGCCGGACCGGTCACTGCATAGTTGATACAGTCTTCGAGATTCATCGGCCCGACGCCCACAAGACGGTTGTGGGTAATCACGTTGTCGCCGAACACATCGAGATACTCCTGTATCTTCGGACGGAGATACTTGCAGAGTTTCTTTGTGTTTTCCACGAATTTCGGGTCGATGTCGGCCTGGCATCCGCCAATGCGGTAGTAGTTCATTATAAGACGTCCGCCGGTTGTCTCCTCCATCACGTTGAGCACATGCTCGCGGTCGCGCATGCAGTAGAGGAAAGCGGTGAGCGCGCCGAGGTCCTGTGCCGTACAGCCGAGGTAAAGCAAGTGCGAGTCGATACGCTGCAGCTCGTCCATAATGGTGCGTATATAGTGGATGCGGTCGGAGAGTTCAACGCCAAGTCCTTCCTCTATAACCCCCACGAGAGCGTGGCGGTGCATCATGGCCGAGAGGTAATTCAAACGGTCGGTCAGGGCGAGAGTCTGCGGATAGGTCATGTCCTCCCACATTTTCTCTATGCCACGGTGTATATATCCGAGGTGAGGATATATGGCCTTCACCTTTTCACCGTCGAGCACGGTCTGCAAGCGGAGCACGCCGTGGGTCGAGGGGTGGTTCGGGCCGATGTTCACCACGAAGTCGCCATCGTCGAAGAGGCGTCTTTGTGTTGCCACGAGGTGGCCGTCAGCGTCAAGACTGTAAACGACGGTGTAGTCAGATTCCGGCTCGTCGGTCAGCGGGAACTTGTTTGCCTCGGGACTCATGTCGAAATCCTTGCGCAAGGGGTAGCCGTTGAAGTCGGTGCGGAGGAAAAGGCGGCGCATGTCAGGGTGGCCGAGAAACTTGATGCCCACGAAGTCGAACACTTCGCGTTCAAGCAAGTCGGCAGCGCGCCAAAGGTCGATGACGGTGGGAATCACATCGCTTCCGTCAACCTTCTTTGCTATGGTCTTCACCGAGCAGCGCTCGTTGTTGTCGGTGTTCTCAAGAATGTAGATGCACCCCAGGCCTTCTTCGCCGAAATCCTCGCCGATGATGGTAACAAGGTAGTCGAAATGTTTCTGGTTTTTCAGTTTCGACATCTCGCCCGCGAAATTGTCGAACGAGAGTTCAATGTTTTCAAGTTTCATATCTTATACCTTATTATATTAATCAGTTAGAAGACCTTTCTTGGAGTCGAAATCTTCGGGCACTTTGTCCACAACAATAGTGTCTTTCATGCTTGCAAGTGCCTCGTTGCTGAGTCCGTGCAGACCGCCCTTCGACATCGAGAGCTCTTTCTCTTCTTTCGACATCTTGTGGTTGGCGCCACCGAAGAATTTCTCCACTTTCACCTTGCGCTGCAGCTGCATCATGCCATAGAGGATTGCCTCGGGACGCGGAGGGCATCCGGGCACATACACATCAACCGGCACAATTTCCGAAATGCCGCGCACCACGTTGTATGATTTCTTGAACGGTCCGCCACTAATGGTGCATCCGCCCACGGCAACCACATACTTAGGCTCGGCCATCTCGTCGTAGAGACGCTTGAACACGGGAGCCATCTTGTTGGTAATGGTGCCGGCACACATGATGAGGTCGGCCTGGCGCGGTGAGTTACGCGTAACCTCGAAGCCGAAGCGCGAGAAGTCGTAGCGTGCACATCCCACTGCCATAAACTCGATACCGCAGCACGATGTTCCGAAGGTCAATGACCACAGAGAGTTGGAACGGCCCCAGTTAATGGCCTGGTCGAGCGAACCGACAACTACGTTTACTCCCCCTTCGTGGAGTTCGTCCACAATTTTCTCAAGGCTTTCGTTGTCCTTGAACTCTCCGTAAGGAATACTCTTGATGACAGGTTTTCTTACTTCCATTCCAATGCTCCTTTCCGCCATGCGTAAGCAAGGCCAAATACCAATACCAGCATAAAGAAGCCGACACTAGCAAGTGCCATTGCTCCAAACTCTTTGACGACTACTGCCCAGGGGTAGAGGAACAGTGTCTCGATGTCGAACATCAGGAAAAGAATCGCGAAGAGATAGTAGCCCACATGAACGGGAATCCAGGAGGAGCCGCGCGTCGGGATACCGCACTCAAACGGTTGACCCTTAACCGGGTTGTACGAACGGGGGCCTATGAGTTTTGCAACTACATATGCACCCACCACCAATACAACAGCCGTCAGGATGACTGTTACAAATAAGATAAAATCCATAAAAACTAAAAAAACAATTTGTTCCCTTTTCTACGTAGAATACTTTATAAGTATCCGAATTGCAATTTTCAGTTTGCAAAGTTAGTAATAATATTGGAAAGTTTGGGGGTTTTAAGGAAAATATATCGATGAAATGAAATAAAAAACAACCGCTGCCATTGAGTTTTTGGCTCTTTGACAGCGGTTGCCCTTTTAAATGACGGCTTGATTTCAGAGGGGGTGGACTTTTGACACGCCTCCCCTCATTCAAATGTGATGCGTTATGCAGTGTTCTTTTATGCTTCGATTGCGGCTACTCCTGGGAGGACTTTGCCCTCGATGGCTTCAAGCAAGGCACCGCCACCGGTTGAGATGTACGAAACCTGGTCTGCAAGGCCGAACTTGTTTATGCAAGCTACGGAGTCGCCACCGCCGATAAGTGAGAATGCCCCTTCTTTTGTGGCCTCTGCAACGGCTTCTGCAATAGCCCTGGAACCTTCTGCAAAGTTGTCGAACTCGAATACACCGGCAGGACCGTTCCAAAGAATGGTCTTTGCACCCTTGATGGCATTGGCAAACGCCACGCGGGTGTCAGGGCCTGCATCCATGCCTTCCCATCCCTCAGGTATTGCGCCGGAAGGACAAATCTGCGTGTTGGCATCGTTCTTGAAATCGTCGGCGCACACTGAATCTGTGCCGAGAACAAGGTTCACGTTGTTCTCTTTTGCCTTCTTGATGACATCGAGTGCCACATCCAGCTTGTCGTCCTCGCAGATGGACATGCCGATCTTTCCGCCCAAGGCTTTTGCGAAGGTATATGTCATGCCGCCGCAAAGGATAAGGTTATCAACCTTGGTAAGGAGGTTTTCAATGATTCCGATTTTTGTGGAAACTTTCGAGCCGCCCATGATGGCAGTGAAAGGACGCTTGATGTTGCCAAGTACGGCATCAACGGCATTCACCTCTTTCTCCATGAGGTAGCCAAGCATCTTGTGTTCCTTGTCGAAGTACTCGTCGATTACAGCCGTTGAGGCATGCTTTCTGTGGGCGGTTCCGAAAGCGTCCATTACATAGCAGTCGGCGTATGAAGCGAGTTTCTTTGCGAACTCCTGCTGGCGGCCTTTCATTTCCTTCTTTGCGGCATCAAACTCAGGCGTGCCCTTTTCCACGCCTACGGGCTTTCCTTCTTCCTCGGGATAGAAGCGGAGGTTTTCAAGGAGAAGGGCTTCGCCGGGCTTCAGCGCGGCAGCCTCTTCCGATGCATTTGCGCAGTCTTTTGCGAATTTCACATCGACGCCAAGGGCTTTTGACACGTTAGGTACGATTTGGCTCAAAGACAACTTCATGTTTACTTTGCCTTTGGGCTTGCCCATGTGGCTCATCATGATAAGGGCACCGCCATCGGCAAGCACCTTCTTCAAAGTGGGGAGGGCGCCGCGGATGCGGGTGTCGTCAGTCACATTTCCATTCTCATCCAAGGGTACATTGAAATCAACGCGTACGATGGCCTTTTTACCTGTAAAGTTAAAATCTTCGATTTTCATTTCGCTAATATTAATTTGTTAGAATTATTCCTTTTGAGCGCAAAATTACTAATAAAAAATGATATAGGAGTGCTGCCGCTTATTTATTTTGGGCGCAGCTTGTTTCCTGCTCTCCGTTGCCTGCCAAAGGCTTCCGTCCTGAATGTGGGGGCGGGGCATTTCACCTATACGTTCACTTCGGCTATATATCCGGAAATCTCGGGCGTGGATACATTTCCGCTCTCACTGTCGTTGCATGAGGCCAGCACGGCTGCTGCCATGACCAATAAAATGGATTTCTTCATGTTGCAAAAAAAAAGATTCTCGTATGCAAAAATAGCAACAAGTTGGCTAACGGGCAAGTGTTATTT
>CAVBVK010000057.1:0-2619 GCA_963599085.1 bacterium
AGCGTCAAGTAAACGCCTTAATTATGTCGTGCCTCTTTTTGCCCACCCAACCTCCTTTGTTGCAGGTGTAAAACCCACAAAAGGCTCGGCGTGAACAGAGGCATGGACGCATCGGCTTTATGTATCAGATACAATTCACCAAATTATCCAATCGCAAAGGTATAACTATTTTTCCAAACAAAAGAAAGAAAACCTTAAATTAGCAGATGGACTCCTCACATATGCTAATTTAAGGAAAAGAGTTAGAAAGAATAGGCAAAGCCCAAAGACACATACTCTTTAAACTGCCAATAGCCATGGTGGAAGTCACGGCTTGTACCGTCGTCGAAACGCGGATAAATGAAGACATTGCTGGAAATATACTTGTTTACGACGAATGTGAATGTGTTTTCCCATTCCAGCAGGGCACTCTTATAAGTAGTGTAGCCGTAGAGACGGGTCTTCCAACGTATGTCTTTTGTAAACTGCCACGTGAGGTCAAGGGTAAGTTCAGAACCGAAATCCGACTTTGTATGCTTGCCTTCCTCCAATCCATAGCGCGTGGCAAGCTCCTTGCGCTTCACATATTTTAAATTATAAGCAAACGGGGCGAGGTGGACAGAACCCTTCAGGCGGCTCTTGAACCAATCCACGCTGTAATCCATACCGACAGACGGGTTGATGCTAAGCGGCGAAAGGAAATCGGAATAAATGTTCTTGTCGTTGCTCTTCAGACCGCGCATGAACTGCGTGCTGGCAATAAGCTGCAATGTGTAATACCAACGTTTGGTGGCCTGTAAACCTATTTTTCCGGTATAACGCAAGAGGTCTTCGGATGTTTTAACTGCGTGGAGGGTGTCGCTGCGCGAGCTTTGGAAGCCCAAGCGCATTTCGAGCTTGTTTTCCCAAAGGAAGCGTTGCTTGTTGTTATAGTTGGCTTGCAAGGTAAGTGTTGCAAGGGCTGAGTAATTGCTCTCGCCACCTTTATACCAGTTCGAGGAAATATAGTTCTGGAACATCTGAAGGGTGTAATCGCCATAGAACTTCCAGAAATTAGGCTTTTTCACAAGAATGTCCACCTGCGCTATTTCCGTGTCCTTAGGCCTTGGGGCGACTCTCTCCATTATGTCTGCGTCAGAAGCCACCTCTGCCGGCTTGGCATCAATCAAAGGTCCCACTTTGTCAAGTTGGCTTTGAGTGCTTTGGACAAGGTCGGGACGGTGCAGATACATGGAAAGCAAATAATCGTTTTGCAGTTTTTCCGTGTCAGTAACATCCGGTTCAAGAGAGAAACAACTGTTCGTCACATCGTGATAAAAGGTAAGCGGAACAAAAAAGCGGTAATATGCGCTCTTCGGTCCAACGGAATCCCCATCCTCTTCCGAAACGACAGGAATGGAATCCATTTTCGCCTTGTAGCATTTCAGCGAGTCGGCATAAGCCCGCACAAACACGGAGACGGTATCGATGTCACGATGCTTGACATTGCGCAACCTTGTCTGTGCATCCGCAAACGATGCGCAAAAAAGCGCAAGGACCATTATCTTGAACACGTTTTGTTTCATATCATTATCATTACAAATAAAACTACAATTCCTTACCGAAGCCCGTCAAACGGCGACAATCCGTCATGCGAAAGTCCATCAACGGGCATGGCTTCACAAACTTCTGCAAAGGTAAGAATAAAAAATGAAAGTTGTTTGTCCATTTCGCATTTTTGTACTACCTTTGCGCTTTGTATTTTAATGTTGGATAATAGTTCATTATATAAATATTTTCATCGTGGCTGAAACAAAATACATATTCGTCACCGGTGGCGTCGTGTCTTCGCTTGGTAAAGGCATCATCTCGTCATCAATCGGTAAGCTCTTACAAGCAAGAGGCTACAACATTACAATCCAAAAATTTGACCCATACATCAACATCGACCCGGGTACGCTCAATCCCTACGAACACGGCGAATGCTATGTAACAGCAGACGGGATGGAGACCGACCTTGACCTTGGGCACTATGAACGGTTCACTGGCATTCATACCTCAAAGGCCAACTCTCTGACGACGGGACGCATATACAAAGCCGTCATCGACAAAGAACGCCGGGGCGACTATCTGGGAAAGACAATACAAGTGGTTCCACACATCACGGACGAGATAAAGCGCAACGTGAAGCTTTTGGGACAAAAATTTCATTACGACTTCGTGATCACCGAAATAGGGGGCACAATCGGCGACATTGAAAGCGCACCTTTCATGGAGGCCATACGGCAGATGAAATGGGAGCTTGGCAAAAACGCCGTAAATGTACACCTCACATACGTTCCTTACCTGAAAGCGGCAGGCGAATTAAAGACTAAACCCACACAACACTCGGTAAAGGAATTGCAGAGCGTAGGCATACAGCCAGACATACTCATACTTCGCACAGAAAAGCATCTCGATGAAGGAATACTCAAGAAGGTGGCCAATTTCTGCAACGTGGATTCTGACTGCGTCATACAAAGCGAAGACCTGCCAAGTATTTACGAAGTGCCCGTGAACATGCAGAGCCAAGGGCTCGACACCGCCATCCTGCGCAAGATGGGCGTGGAAATAGGCGAAAAGCCGACTTTGGGAGCCTGGAGGACATTCCTTGAACGCCGA
>CAVBVK010000057.1:2647-9465 GCA_963599085.1 bacterium
GCCTACAAGTCAATCCGCGAAAGTCTGTCACACGCAGGAACATACAACGACCACAAGGTAAAGATAACCTTCATCAACTCTGAAAACATCACTAAAAAGAATGTGGCAGAAAAGCTGGCAGGTCAAGACGGCATAATGATATGTCCCGGATTCGGACAACGCGGAATAGAAGGCAAGATCATTGCCGCGCACTATACCCGCACGCACGACATCCCGACATTCGGAATCTGCCTCGGCATGCAAATGATGGTTATCGAATTTGCACGCAATGTGCTTGGCTTTGCCGACGCCAACAGCCGTGAAATGGACGAGAAAACCCCACACAATGTAATTGACATAATGGAGGAGCAGAAAAACATAACAAATATGGGCGGAACCATGCGTCTTGGGGCATACGAATGCGTAATAAGACAAGATTCCCGCACATTTGAAATATACAAAAAGGAGCATATACAGGAACGGCATCGGCATCGTTACGAGTTTAACAACAGCTTCCAGAAAAGTTTTGAACGGGCTGGAATGCAATGTGTTGGGCACAATCCAGAGAGCGACCTCGTGGAGATAGTGGAAATTCCGGGACTCAAATGGTACATAGGAACCCAATTCCATCCGGAATACCAAAGCACCGTGCTTCACCCCCACCCTCTTTTTCTGGATTTCGTAAAGACTGCCATACAAAACAAAGCAAAATAAAAACGGTGAATTATTTGACCGGCATATAACAATAAATAAACAAATAAACAATCAAGACGTGGACAAAAACAACATCATAGGCTTTGTACTCATTGCCGCCGTACTTATTGGCTATGGAATCTGGACACAGCCCTCTGCGGAAGAGCAAGCCGCCGCAAAGCGTCAGGATTCAATAGAAAATGTAGCAAGGCAAAAAGCCGAAAATGCTGCAAAACTGGCAGCGCAACAAAAGGCAATACAGGCAAAAACCGCTGCCGAAGCTGACACGACAGCACTCTTTCACCCTGCCCTTAGCGGAACGGCATCGGATGTCGTGCTCAAAAACAAGAAAGTGGAATTAACCGTCAGCACCAAAGGCGGGGTCGTTTCCAAGGCTGTAATAAAGGGGTTTGAAGACCGTAACGGCAACAAGGACATAACATTGTTCGATGCAAAGACACAGAGCCTGAATTTTGCTTTGGCTGCAAAGGATGTGAACATAAACACGGCCGACCTGTACTTTGTGCCGACAAACCAGACCGATTCCACTGTAACAATGACAGCAACGGCAGGCAACGGCAAGTCGCTTGTTATCGACTATCTGCTTGGAAAAGACTTTATGCTTCATACAAAGCTGCAGGCTGTCGGACTTGCAGGAGCTTTCGCGCCATCCACCGCACAGATGGATGTACAATGGAAGGACTTGTGCAGACAGCAGGAGCGTGGCTTTACATTTGAAAACCGTTATGCCTCACTCACCTACCACTTTACTGACGGGGGAACCAAGTATCTCTCTGAAACAAGTAAGGAAACAGACAAAGCCATTGACGAAAAGATAGACTGGGTGGCATTCAAGAACCAGTTCTTTTCGGCTGTTATGATTGCAAGGCACGATTTTGCAGAAAATTCGCTTTTGACAAGCATCCCCCAAGAGAAAGGCACCGGTTTCCTGAAACAGTATGAGGCGAAGATGAAGACTTACTTCGACCCTACCGGCAAGACCCCTTCCGAGTTCGATTTCTATTTCGGGCCTAACGATTTCCGACTTCTGAAGCGTGTCGAAACCGAATGCAGCTTTGACAAAGACCTTGAGATGCAGCGACTTGTCTATCTCGGATGGCCACTCTTCCGCATCATTAACCGCTGGTTTACAATTTATGTATTCGACTTCCTCACAAGCTTGAACATCAACATGGGCATTGTGCTTATCCTAATCACACTGCTGTTGAAGGTGATTACATACCCATTGGTGAAGAAGAGCTACATGAGTTCGGCAAAGATGCGGGTGTTGAAACCGAAACTTGAAGAGGCGACAAAGCAATACAACAAGCCCGAAGACCAAATGCAGAAACAGCAGGCCATGATGGCAGAGTATGCAAAATACGGAGTGTCGCCATTGTCAGGATGCCTGCCCATGATCATCCAGTTCCCCATCTGGATTGCGATGTTCAATTTTGTGCCGAACGCCATACAGCTCCGCGGTGAAAGTTTCCTCTGGATAAAGGATCTTTCGACATACGACCCGATAATAGAGTGGAACACAAACTTGTGGCTGATAGGCGACCACCTGTCACTCACCTGCATCCTGTTCTGCGTGGCCAACATCCTGTACTCACTGATGACGATGCGCCAACAGCGCGACCAGATGGTCGGGCAACAGGCTGAACAAATGAAAATGATGCAATGGATGATGTTCCTCATGCCGGTTATGTTCTTCTTCATGTTCAACGATTATTCGGCAGGCTTGAACTTCTACTATTTCATATCCCTCTTTTTCAGCGCCGCAATAATGTGGACTTTGCGCAAGACTACAAATGACAAGAAACTCCTTGCCATCCTTGAAGCAAAATACAAAGAGAACAAGGACAACCCCAAGAAAACAAGCGGACTGGCAGCCCGGCTGCAAGCCATGCAAGAACAGCAACAAGAATTGCAGCGCAAGCGTGAAGAACTGGAACGCAAGCGCAAGGGACTGCACTAATTGCTGAATACGATTGAAAGCAGAGAACCAGATTGTCTGATTTTCCATTCCAAAACAAGCATGTTTGGAAGGTTAGGCAATCTGATTTTCATTTAACCTAACCCCTTTTGCATAATTACATGAACAAATCTTTATCTTTGGCGATTGCAGCCATCATAAGTTGCAACAGCATGGACACAACAGCCCAAACAATGATTGGAAAGACGACAGACATCAATCGGATCACCACCGGTGACCGCATGACACCAGAAGCCCTTTGGGCTATGGGAAGAATAGGAGGAGCGGCAGCTTCGCCCGACGGCAAAAGCATTGTTTACCAAGTGGCATATTACAGTGTGAAAGAAAACAAGAGTCACAAGATGCTTTACAACATAGATGCCGACGGCAAAAAAGCATGCGCCCTGACAAATACTGCAGCGAACGAAAGTGATGCAGCATGGATTGACGGTGGACAACGGATTGCATTTCTTTCCAACGGACAGTTATGGAGCATGAATGCCGACGGTACAGACCGCAAACAGCTTACCAATTCAGACATTGACATTGAAGGGTTCAGTTTCTCTCCCGACGGGAAAAAGGTCATTTTAATAAAATCCCTACCCTACCATGAAAGTATAAAAAAGAACCCCGCAGATTTGCCTCTCGCAACAGGTAGGTTGGTAACCGACTTGAATTACAGGCATTGGGACCATTATGTGGAAAGCATTGCGCATCCCTTTGTCGCGACAGTGACAAGCGGCTGGATTGACGACGGCACCGACATAATGGAAGGAGAGCCGTACGAATGCCCGATGGCACCATTCGGAGGCATAGAGCAGTTGGCATGGAGTCCTGATTCCAAATCAATCGCATACACATGCCGGAAAAAGACAGGAGTGGCCTATGCCATCTCAACCGACTCAGACATATACCTTTACGACCTCAATACGGGAACAACGCGCAATCTCTGCAAGCCGGCAAACTATAAAGCCCCTGCCGTAAATGCGACAAAATCGCTGAAAAACCAACCGGCAAACTATCAAGAAGGCGACTGCAACATGGGATACGACACCAACCCGCAGTTCTCTCCTGACGGTAAATATATAGCATGGTTGTCGATGGAACATGACGGATATGAAAGCGACCGCAACCGTTTATGTATATACAACCTTTCAAACGGAGAGAAGTTTTATGCGACAGAATCATTCGATTCAAATGTTGACAACTTCTGTTGGGCTGCCAATTCAAATACGATCTACTTCATAGGATGCTGGCATGCCTGCATAAACATGTATCAGACCAATCTAAGGGGAGAGGTCAAACAACTCACGGACGACCGGATGGATTTCGGTTCCATACAAATGTTAGGCACCGACGGCAAGATTCTTGCTTCCCGTCACAGCATATCGCAAGCTGACGAATTGTACATAATAACCCCAGGAAAAGATGCGAAAAAGACAAAAGTACGGCAACTCACATTTGAGAATGAAGCCTTTTACAAACATCTTGAAATGGGCAAGGTGCAGGAACGGTGGGTAAAAACCACTGACGGCAAGCAGATGCAAGTATGGATTATCCTTCCCCCACACTTTGACCCCGGCAAGAAATACCCCGCATTGTTGTTCTGCGAGGGAGGGCCGCAGAGTCCTGTAAGCCAATTCTGGAGCTATCGTTGGAATTTCCAGATAATGGCTGCAAACGGCTATGTTGTCGTCGCACCCAACCGCCGCGGTTTGCCTGGATATGGTTCCGAATGGAATGAAGAGGTCTCCGGAGACTGGACCGGACAGTGCATGAAGGATTATCTTGCGGCAATCGACGATGCAGCGGACAATCTCCCATATGTCGATAAAGAACGTTTAGGCTGTGTCGGCGCAAGTTTCGGCGGATTTTCCGTGTATTATCTGGCAAGCCACCACGACAAACGCTTCAAGGCGTTCATCGCACATGACGGTGCCTTCAATCTGGAATCAATGTACACTGACACGGAAGAAGCCTGGTTCTCAAACTGGGAATACGACGATGCCTATTGGAACAAGGACAAATCAGAACGTGCAAAACGCACCTACGAAAATTCGCCGCACAGGTTTGTGGACAAGTGGGACACCCCTATCCTTTGTATACATGGAGAAAAAGACTATCGTATAAACGCCAACCAGGGCTTTGGTGCCTTCAATGCTGCCCGTCTGCACGGCATTCCCGCGGAGCTTCTCATTTTCCCCGATGAAAACCACTGGGTTCTCAAACCTCAGAACGGCATCTTGTGGCAGAGGACATTCTTCGGATGGCTTGACAAATGGTTGAAACAAGGAATTAGTGACAAACAAAACTGAAATAAACAAAATGGAACAAAAAACACTTCGCGACTCGGCAGCAATACGTTGGACAGCCTTGCTAATATTGGCGCTTGCAAATTTCTGCGCCTACATCTTTATGGACATACTTTCGCCCATTAAAGACCTGATGCAATCGCAATGCGGCTGGAATTCCGAAGCATTCGGAACAATGCAGGGCGCAGAAACATTCCTTAATGTATTCGTGTTCTTCCTCATTTTTGCCGGAATTATTCTCGACAAGATGGGAGTGCGCTTCACAGCATTGCTTTCGGGTGCCGTGATGCTGGTCGGAGCCTGCATAAAATGGTATGCCGTCAGCAGCAGCTTTATTGGCAGCGGACTCGAGACTTGGTTTACCAACCATCTCAATCACATTCCGGTATTTGAACAACTTGGGGTCTCACCGTTTTTCGAAGGAATGCCTGCATCAGCAAAACTTGCCGCCTGTGGCTTCATGATTTTCGGATGCGGTGCGGAAATGGGCGGAATTACAGTTTCCCGTGGAGTCGTAAAATGGTTTAAGGGTCGCGAGATGGCTCTTGCCATGGGTTCTGAGATGGCATTGGCACGTCTTGGAGTTGCTACCTGCATGATATTCTCGCCTTTCTTTGCAAAACTCGGCGGCGTAGTCAGCGTGTCGCGCTCCGTCGCATTCGGTGTGGTTCTGCTCTGCATCGCCCTCATCATGCTTGTAGTTTATTTCTTCATGGACAAGAAACTTGACGCCCAAACCGGTGAAGCGGAAGAAAAAGACGACCCGTTCAAGATTTCAGACATAGGCCAAATTCTCACTTCCACGGGTTTCTGGCTTGTTTCACTGCTTTGTGTACTTTACTATTCTGCCATTTTCCCCTTCCAGAAGTATGCAGTAAACATGTTGCAATGCAACCTTACATTCACGGAAGTTCCTGCCGATTCGTTTTGGGCGTCATCCACTGTCACTTTCGTGCAATACGGCATAATGCTCGTTGTCGCAGCCACGGCCTTCATGTTCAACTTTATGAAACGGCGCGCGTTGAAATGCACGGTACTAACAATATCTGTCGCAGCCCTGATTGCATATTGTTATATGGGCTATATGCGCCAATCGGCAGAATCCATTTTTGCAGTGTTCCCACTGCTGGCAGTTGGAATTACTCCTGTCCTTGGAAGCTATGTCGATCATAAGGGCAAGGCCGCAAGCATGCTTGTACTCGGAGCCTTACTCCTCATTGCATGCCATCTCACTTTCGCCTTTATTTTGCCCGAGTTCAAGGGAAATCAAGTTGGAGGAGTTGTGGTGGCATACCTCACCATCCTTATCCTTGGCGCATCATTCTCACTCGTTCCCGCTTCGCTTTGGCCAAGCGTACCAAAACTCGTCGATGCAAAGGTCATCGGTTCGGCATACGCCCTTATTTTCTGGATTCAGAACATCGGTTTGTGGCTTTTCCCTTTGCTTATAGGCAAAGTCCTCACTGCCACCAATAAGGGAGTCACGGATGCAACGCAGCTCAACTACACTGCACCGCTTGTGATGCTTGCAGGGCTTGGAGTGGCAGCACTTGTCATTGGCCTGATACTGAAAGTGGTGGACAAGAAAAAAGGAATTGGCCTCGAAGAGCCAAACATCAAGTAAGGAAACACCGGTAAAGACATTCGTTAAACGCACCACTACGAGGATGTGTCAGTGTTGATACATCCTCTTGTTTTTATGGAGACAGGTATCGTCCGGAAATCAGGAGGTGGGGCGCATTTTTCAAGTTCTATTTTGGAGAGTATACCCCAATTCGGGATAAGCAAGCACTCACAATAGCCCTCAAACATCTTCATCAATAGACATGACGTCCTATCCATCCGCATAATGCGGA
>CAVBVK010000058.1:0-1112 GCA_963599085.1 bacterium
TTTTGCAAACTTAGCCACAAGACGACAACAAATCCACTTTACCGGACAGCAATAATTTTAAACAAATTATTCTTCAATCTCCGAAATGTTTGTGACAACACAATTTATGAAATTGCAAACTGTCTCCATGGGCGCATATTTGAAAAAGCGGAAACAATTGGCCACGCTCTGCAACATGGCCTTATGGTTCGTTTCCACAAACCCTGCCGATGTCTGATGCACGTTCCAGTCATGGCTTTTCACATCTTCGCATTTGTCAAGGGCATCTTTTGCCATCTTATATGCGTTTCTGTCAATTCCGTGAAGAAACGGTATCTCTTCTTGTTCAAAGTTCAAGGTCAAGACAAGGACGCTTCCTGCAAACTGGGCGAAACGGCGTAACTGCAATTTGGCAAGCCACTTCTCCAAGGTCACAAAATCCACATGTTCGCCCTTTTCACGCAGGAACACGGCTATCGGCAATATGTTGGAATATGAAACACCCGTGGAAAAAGTCTCGCTTACGCTCTTCACAAAGACATTCAGGAACTGCAACGTTGCGAAAGAGAAGTCTTCGCCTTGCTGTTCCTTATCGCGAATTGCACGCAGGCGATGTCTTGACAAGGGATTGTAAAGCTGCGCCGGTTCTGCATCCGATGCGGCATTGACAAGACTGTTTGCCGCGGTTATTTCATCGACAACACTTTGCGGCATTGCTTCCGGAACGTAAGGATTGTTTCTTACGCCTGCGTTGATTTGCGGTATGACATTCTGCGACAAACCCATTTTTATGAGTTTATCCCATTTATAGTTTGACATCGGTTCTATCGGGTCGTACTCTTTAAGCGCGCCGGAACACAACAGCTTAATAAAATTCCGCTTGACTATATCCATTTCACCTCCAGTCCATTATACGGGCAAGCTCCGTCCTATGAATAACGCTTCGGAAACCTGAACAAAATGCTTCCCAACACAAAGGCGAGAAGGACAAAGGGATAATACAAATAAGGCATTATTTCCAACGGGTTCAGCTTTGCCAGCTCTGAAGCCATAAGCATTTGCGCCCCATAAGGAATTATGCCTTGCATTACACAAGAGCTTGTGTCAAGCAAGCTGGCAACCCGCCTGTTGTC
>CAVBVK010000058.1:1122-9132 GCA_963599085.1 bacterium
TGCTTATTCTTTGGGCAATTCCCCCGACAGTGATAATTGCCACGGTATTGTTGGCGGTGCATACATCCACGGCTGCGACAAGAGAGCAAATGACAAGTTCCGCGCCCCGCTTGCCTTTGACACGGCTTGATATTCTGGAAATGATATAGTCAATGCCGCCGTCATGTCTGACCAATCCGAACAAGCCTCCCGCCAATATGGTGATAATTATCAACTCGCTCATTGACAAGACCCCATCGCCCATGGAATGCAACAAACCGAAAATATCGTGACTCCCATCAAGAAGTCCGATGAAAAATGCGAGTGCCACGCCTGTAACAAGCACGGTGAAGACATTTATTCCAATCATTGCCGTAAACAAGACAGCCAGATATGGCAACACCTTGACAATGTCTGTATGCTGCGCAACCGACCGAGAAGGCAGGTCAAGACCAATGACACCGTACATGGTCAGGACTGTCAACGCCGCAGGCAAGGCAATGTAGATATTCACCTTGAACTTGTCGCTCATGTTACAGTTTTGTGAATTTGTTGCCGCTATTGTGGTATCGGAAATAAACGAAAGGTTGTCACCGAAAAAAGCACCGCCCACCACGACTGCCGTGACCAATGGGAGACTTGCCTGCATGGATGTGGCCAGTCCCGCAGCAATCGGTACAAGTGCGACGATACTCCCGACACTCGTCCCTATGGAAAGGCTGATGAAGCATGTGGCAAAAAAGAGCCCCGGCAGAACCAGACTTTGCGGAAGCAGCGAAAGTATCAGGTTTACAGTGGCGTCTATGCTTCCAATGTCCTTCGCCACGTTTGCAAAGGCACCGGCCAAGATGAAAATCCACAGCATCTGCATGATGCTTTTGTCACTTGCGCCCTGCGTAAAGACATCAATCCGCGACCCCAAAGTCTCCTTTTTGTGCTTGCCGACTGCATAAACGCACGAAATAAGGAAAGCTATTGTTATGGGCACTTTATAAAAATCGTGCACAACAACAGATGTCACAAGATACATTGCAATAAAAGCCAGCAATGGGCTTAATGCCAGCAACCCTTTGGTGTTACTCATTCTTTACAACTGTGTGCGTCTGTAAAAATCGACATTTTCCTTTATCAGCAACTCTATCGGCATATAATTGACGGGCTGAACCTTCTTTTTCAACACAATGGCCTTGAATAAAGTGTCGATACAACTGTAGCCTTGCTGGTAGGCATGCTGGGCAATAAGGAACGAAATGCTCCCCTGCCGCAGGCATTCCGCATTTTTTGCAACCATGTCATAACCCATTATCTGTATGTCCCGCCTGTTGTTGCGCAAGAGGAACTCGCCCACGATATGAGCCTTTGAATTGAGGGTTATGCAATGATGTATATGCGGATGTTGTTTAAAAAAGTCTTCCAGATAAGCATCATACTCGCTTTTTGTGCCCTTGAACGGCAGGCAAAGCTCTATGATCTCAATGCTCGGGAAGTGGTCGTGCATATAATGCCGGAACCCGACTTCACGGTTTGCTTGCTGCTTGCTCGTGACACGGCCGTCCTTTATCTGTTTCAACAGCATGATTTCCTTTTCGTTTCCGGCTATCAGCATAAGCATCTTTGCCGCGAAATAGCCGCTGCAAAACGAATCTTGCCCGAAGAAAGACAAAGGCTTCAAATCCGGCATATACGAGTCAAGCAGGACAAACGGAATCTGCGATTCGTGCAGGATATCCGTGAAAACACGCGTTGTCTCGATATCCACCGGCACAATGACGACACCGTCGGGAGTAGAATCAAGACATTCTGTATAGCATTTTTCGAAAGAATCATTGTTAAACCGTTCATAGTACATGATTTTTACATCAATGTGGAAATCGCGGCGAACTTCTATCGCCTTCTTGGCTCCCTGCTCTATTTCTTCCCAATAGGCTTCCGATTCATGTTGGGGAATAAGCATGTAGAAAGTGTAAGACTTGTTGTATGCCAAGGCACTGGCATAAACATTGGGCTGATATTTCATTTCCTTCAAAGCCTTTTCCACTTTTTCCCGGGCAGGTTTTGAAACATTCGGACGGTTATGCAACACCCTATCGACGGTTCCTACCGATACGCCGGCTCTCTCGGCTATGTCTTTAATTCTTATTTTGTCCATTTCTCTGTGGCGAAGTTGGATCAATGCAATTATATCCGTTTGTATGTCGGTCAGCACTCAGAGCCTCTCAAACAGGCTCTGCATTCTAATTCCGTGCAAATTTAGGCAAAAATCCTGAATTAAAGACTTCCTGCACAAATAATTCGGCAAAAAACGTCAAGACATTGCCACCAAGGCAAGAATGTGGGAAAACGCAGCTTTCTGCCAAAACAAAAAAAGGTGTATCAAAGCAATGATATGCCTGATACACCTTTGTAAATTTATTCAGCTATGTGCTGACAAGCGGCTATTCTTCTTCTGTTTCAGCTTCGTGCTCTTCAATGAGCTGCTGCTGCAAGTCGTTCGGAACGAGTTCGTAACTTGCAAACTTGGTGTTGAATGAAGCACGGCCTCCGGTAAGGCTGCTGAGAGAAATTGAATAGTTGCTGAGTTCTTTAAGCGGTATCTTTGCCTGGAGTTTCTGATATCCCGCTTCGCTGTCCATTCCCATTATGAGTGCACGGCGTCCCTGCAAATCGGACATCACATCACCCATATAGTCGCCCGGGACATAAACCTCAAGGTCGTATATCGGCTCGAGTATCTTCGGGCCTGCGTTCTTGAATGCCTCCGAGAACGCATTGCGTGCAGCGAGCATGAACGAAAGTTCGTTGGAATCAACCGGGTGCATCTTTCCGTCATAGACAACCACGCGCACATCGCGGGCATAACTGCCTGTAAGCGGCCCGTGTTCCATTCTGTCCATAATGCCTTTAAGGATTGCGGGCATGAAGCGGGCATCGATAGCCCCGCCGACAACAGAATTGATGAAGACAAGCTTTCCGCCCCATTCAAGGTCGATTTCTTCCCTGCCCTTGACATTGACCTTGAACTCCTGACCGTTCAACTTGTATGAAGTGGGATCGGGCATTCCCTCTGCGTATGGCTCCACGATAAGATGGACTTCTCCGAACTGGCCTGCCCCACCCGACTGTTTCTTGTGGCGGTACTCGGCCTTTGACATCTTGGTGATGGTCTCACGGTATGGGATACGCGTCGGTTCAAACTTCACAGCCAACTTCTCGTTGTTCTCCAAACGCCATTTCAAAGTGCGCAAATGGAACTCTCCCTGGCCCCGCACGATGGTCTGCTTTAATTCTTTGCTCTGCTCCACAATCCATGTGGGGTCTTCCTGGTGCATTCTCAACAATGCGGCCATGACCTTCTCGGTGTCTGCCGTGTTCTCGGCTTTGATGGCACGGGAGAACTTCGGGTTGGGATATTTAATGAAGTCGAAACGCCACTCGCAATCCTTCCCGTTAAGGGTGTTGCCGGTCTTGACATCTTTCAACTTGACAGTACAGCCGATGTCACCTGCCCTAAGCTCATCGACAGGAATTCGGTTGGCTCCTGCGCAGGCATAAATCTGCCCGATTCTTTCCTTTGAACCTCTGTCTGCATTGGTAAGGTCGTCGCCGGTCTTTATTTTTCCGCTGATCACTTTGAAGTAGCTCACTTCGCCGATATGGGGTTCCAAGCCTGTCTTAAAGAAATATACTGATTCCGGTCCGTTGGTATCTGGGGTGATTTCCTCGCCGCGTGTGTTGTGCAATTTAGGCATTTCGCTTACAAATGGAACTACATTTCCCAAGAATTCCATCAGTCGGCGGACACCCATGTCCTTGCCTGCACATACGCAGAACACGGGGAAGATGGAACGGGTGACAAGTCCTTTGCGGATGCCTTCACGAAGTTCGTCTTCTGAAAGGGTTTCCTCCTCAAAGAATTTCTCCATGAGTGTCTCGTCATTTTCCGCCGCCGCTTCAACAAGAAGCTTGTGCAATTTCATCGCTTTCTCCTTCTCTGAGTCGGGAATGTCCTGAATAACGGGCATGCCACCGTCAGCCCCCCAAGTGTACATCTTCATCAGCAGGACATCAATAAGCGCATTAAAGCCGCCGCCCGTGCTGACAGGATATTGTATCTGCACGCATTTTGAACCATAGATGTTCTGCATGTTGGCAATGATATTGTCAAAATCGCACTTGTCGGAATCCAGTTGGTTGATGAGGAAAATTACCGGCTTGTGCAACTTTTCGGTATAACGGAAATTGTTTTGCGTCCCCACTTCCGGTCCATACTGGCCGTTGATAAGTATCACAGCCTGGTCTGTAACGTTAAGTGCAGTAATTGCTCCGCCTATAAAGTCGTCAGACCCCGGGCAATCGATGATGTTAAGTTTCTTGTTGTTCCATTCCACATGAAATACGGTAGGGAATACCGAGTAACCATACTCATGCTCCACGGGGAAATAATCGCTTACGGTGTTTTTAGCTTCCACCGTTCCACGACGCTTGATAATTCCACTACCAAAAAGCATCGACTCGGCAAGAGTTGTCTTGCCGCTACCCGCACTGCCCAACAGGGCAATGTTTTTAATCTCATTTGTTTGATAGATCCTCATAATTTCAGGATTTTAAATGGTTAAAATTATTCATGGTGGATTGACTTGGGGTAGAATCTATCCGTGTACTAAGTTATAAAATTTTGCAAATACGCCAAAAGAAATGCAAGAAAACTGATGCGTTTTTTAAACTTATTAGTAATTTTGTTCATGTAAGGATTACTTTTTTTGGTTTTCCACATTAATATTATACAGGTAAAAAAATGAATGTCGGCATATACATTCACATTCCGTTTTGTAAAAGCCGTTGCATATATTGCGGTTTTTACAGCACCACGGACAACGAATTGAAAGAGCGGTATGTGAATGCCCTCATTAGCGAAATGCTTATGAGAAAAGACGAATTTTCAAGGCTCGGCACTTCCCTTTCCCCGTCTTCCACAAGTTCCGTCTATTTCGGTGGAGGAACGCCGTCTTGCCTTTCCACAGACGAAATTGGGCGGGTTGTCTGCGCGCTGAAATCCATCTTCAACGGCACACCTTCCGAAGTAACGCTTGAAATGAACCCCGACGATGTGACCGGGGATTACATAAAAGCCGTGAGACATTTGGGCATCAACAGGATCAGCATTGGCATCCAGACTTTTCTCGACTCGCGCTTGCGGCTTATCCGCCGCAGGCACAATGCGGAACAGGCAGAAAAGGCTGTCAGGACAATACGGGAAGAAGGGATAGACAATGTAAGCATCGACTTGATGTTCGGCTTCCCCAACCAGACATTGGACGAATGGATTGCAGATATTGACAAGGCTATGGCCTTGCGCCCCACGCACATCTCTGCTTACAGCCTGATGTATGAAGAGGGCACGCCGTTGTTCCGTATGTTGCAGCGTGGAGAAGTAAGCCAGATTGATGACGGGACAAGCCTTGCCATGTACTCGGAACTCATCAACCGACTCACAGCCAACGGCTATGAACATTACGAGATCAGCAATTTCGCAATTCCCGGCTACCGTTCCATCCACAACAGCAGCTATTGGCAGGACATTCCGTACTTGGGCTTTGGAGCTGCGGCGCATTCTTACAACAAGGACACACGAAGCTGGAACATCCCGGATTTAAACAAATACATGGAATCGATAGAGCGCGGGGCGTTGCCGTCAGAATCGGAAAGGATTGATGCCGACACGCATTATAACGACCTCATCACGACAGCATTGCGCACAAAGGAAGGCCTGAGTCTTGCTGTTTTACCGCAAGCGTATCGTGAATATGCGCTGGAAAATGCAAGGAAAAGCATAAGTGAACGGTTGCTTGAAGTCACCGGCAGTCACATCCGCCTTACCCGCAAGGGGCTTTTCGTAAGCGATATGGTAATGAGCGAACTCATAAAGGCATGACCTCTTCAAACCACATTTAACAACAGGAAAACATGACAGAACAAGAATTTGAAACCTACTGGAAACAGAATCGCGATGAAATCCTGCGACACGACAAAGGCTATATGGATGCAAAGGAGAACTTCAAGATGCACAGCGGTGCCGACCTGATTCTGTTCGGGCTGCCCGTAGTTGCAGGCATCGCGTTTATGAACAATGTCCGTATCAGCAGTGAACTGCTTCTCTGGTTGCTGAGTGCAGCTGTCACCGTTCTGGTCTATGCCTTGTGTGTATGGATTAAATCCGTGATTTCAGGCACAGGGTCGCCCGATGAAGTGGAGAGGCGTGTCAAGGAGAGGGTGAAAGCGGAGAAGACCTGCAAATAGCATCATCGGCATTTTGCATACCATCCTGCCAGATTTGCGCGCGACACTCCCCTTTTCACCATTTCGTCCAAATCCTCGCGCGCTTCGTCCTTGCGTTTCATGCGCAGGCGTACATCAGCCCGGCTTAGACGGTACTCAGTGTTGTCGGGAGCCAACTCTATCGCTTTTCCGAAATCATATTCTGCCAGTTCAAGCATATTGCGTTCCGCTTCCATACCTCCGCGGGCCGCATAAGCCACCGCACTGTCAGGATATTGTGACACAAGGAGGTTAATGTGGTCAAGGGCTTCGGTGTAATGACGGTCTTTTTGGTTGAGAAGGGCGAGGCCGAGCCGCCCTTCAAAGTTACCCGGAACCACCGACAGCAAAGTCTCATAGTCAAGGCGTGCAAAGGCGTACCGTTTCATTTTCTCGTTCACATACGCCCGGTAAAACAATGCGGCGATGTTTTGCGGCTCACGCTTCAGCACATTGTCATACTCGTCTTTCGCATATTGCCATTGTCCGAGCTCTATATTCCATGAGGCCTTTCTCAACCGCAAATCCGTCGAATCGGGATAAAAACCGAGTCTGTCCACAGCAGCACGCAGACTGTCACGCAGCGCACTGCGGTCTTGTGCAAGTGCAACCATTGACATCAGGCAGACAGGCAACAACAAAAACATTCTCTTCATAACGGCCTTTCCAATTTTTATCCTAACTGCATCTGGCGTAAAAGTTCCTTCTGGCGAATGCTCAGACCGGTGGGCAAAGTCACGTTATAGGTTATTATCATATCGCCGAAAGTTCCGTCGCCCCTGTCATAGCCTTTGCCACGCAAGCGCACACGTGTCCCGTTTTGTGTCTCCGGCTTTACCTTAAGCTTCACCCTTGCGCCGTTTCCCAATTGCAACACCACCTCACCGCCAAGCAATGCCGTGTACAAATCGATGTTCACACTGGCGTTCATCTCTCCGCTGTTGCTGCGGGCACCGGTGCGGCGTGTTCCTCTTGATGAAGCCTTGCTGCCGAAAAGGTCGTTGAAAAAACTCGAGAAGCCACCGCCGCCACTTCCGAACCCGCTGAAATCGAAACCGTCAAACGGCGACCCCGTAGCTCCGCCTCCTGCGCCCCAGAAGCCGTTGCCGTAATGTCCTCCGCCTTGGGCGGAATTGAATGCGTCAGCCTCGCGCCATCTTTCGCCATACTGATCGTATTTCTTTCGCTTCTCCGGATCGCTGATTACATCGTAGGCCTCGGTCAGAGCCTGAAACTTGGCCTTGGCCTTCGGGTCGTCGGGATGCAAGTCCGGATGAAACTGCTTGGTACGCTTCAAGTAAGCGGCTCGCACCTTGTTTTGCGGAATGTTCTTATCTACCCCAAGTATTTTGTAATAATCGATAAATGCCATAAATGAAATCCTCCTGTTTAACCATCAATTTACATTCAGCAAATTTCATGCCGATACTTGCAAAACAAAGAAATATATATCGGTTTCCAAACAAAAGATGCAGTGTGCAGGAGGACGGGCGTCCCCGCGCGACAACACGAAGAGAGTTTGTGGTGTTCCTTCTTGCATTTGTCTGCTTGATGTTGTCGGGCGGGACGCCCGACCTCCTGAAATATAGGCAAATATAGTATGTGCAGTAAAAATTTTTGACATTGAGAAGTTCCTTTCCAGGAGTTCCGCCTGGCTGTGCAAGCAGGGATGCGGGCGTTTTGTGGCGAAGAAAATGGGGATTTGTCGCCAAAGAA
>CAVBVK010000059.1:0-8633 GCA_963599085.1 bacterium
AAGCCTTATTTGAGGTTTGAGGCCTCGTCATGCACCTACCGCTGAATAGTTACACCGTTCTGCCCATTTACTTACCCGCACACAAATCGAGCCCGAAATGTGAAGTGAATTCCTCGTAAATGCGCTGCACCGGTAATCCCATAACATTATAATAGCTCCCTTTAAGCGACCGTACCCCGACATAGCCTATCCATTCCTGAATGCCATAAGCCCCGGCTTTGTCGAAAGGACGGTATTTGTCAATGTAATAATATATTTCATCGTCGCTCAACACCTTGAACTCCACATCTGTCGTAACGGTAAAGCTACGGCGGTCGTTAATTGCAGTGAGGCATACGCCGGTTACTACCTGATGCGTCTTGCCGCTTAGCTTGCGTAGCATTTTATATGCTTCCGCCCTGTTTTTGGGCTTTCCAAGTATTTCATCATCAACGATAACCACAGTGTCGGCCGTCAGCACGAGTTCATCTTTGGCTACCGTATATGCCGAAGCCTTTTCAGCCGCAATGTAAAGCGGGACTTCATGCAATGGGATATCATCAGGGTATCGTTCATCAACATCTTTAAGCACCCTCACTTCAAAATCCACTCCCAAACCGGCAAGCAGCTCTTTGCGACGAGGGGAATTGCTTGACAATATTATTTTCATAGTTTTCATTTATTCACATTCGGAACACATTGTCTCCTTACCATCCGAAAGCGACAGCGTCGCTCATCCATTTTCCCTGCGCCACAAGCACCTGTTCTATGACATCGCGCCCACAGCCGTATCCGCCACGCACGTCGCTTACATAAAGGCTTACTGACTTTATTTCCCTGCACGCGTCTGACGGACAGCAGGGGCACCCCACCCTTTTCATCACTTCATAATCGGGAATGTCATCGCCGACATACATGACCTGCTCATCGGAAAGTGCATGTTTTGCAAGGAACTCATCGTATGCCGTCACCTTAACGGCGCAACCCATATATATGTCTTCCACGCCCAAACGTTCATAGCGCAGCCTTACCGCCTCTGTCTTCCCGCCTGTGAGTATGACAATGCGCAGCCCCATCTTCTGTGCCAATTGGATTGCATATCCGTCTTTTATATTTACCGTCCGCAGAGGCTCTCCGTTGATAGCCAACGTGATTGTGGATGCAGAAAGCACCCCATCTACATCAAATATTATTGCGCGGATTTTTTTCAAGTCGTAATTTATCATAAGACATCATTTTGATTGTTTTCGGAATTTCTCATTATACCCTTTGAAATGAGAGTGTAAATATCCTGCAGGTCTTTGTCGTTCGCAAGCAATTGCGTCTGCATTGCCATCACCATGGAGTCACGGCGTGATGCCGGTCCGGTCTGGGCAGAAACGGGCGACAATGAATGCAATTTTTGTGTCGTTTCATCCAAAAGAGGAAGTATCACTTCAAATGGCAGCCCTTTCTTTTGCAACAATTTTTCGGCAACGGCACAGCAATAATTTGAGAAATTGCATGCGAACACCGCTGCCAGATGCAACCACTTCCTGCCATCTCCGTCAAGCATGTAAACCTTGTTGGAGAAAGAGTTGGCAAGAGCAGAGATTGTCTTCAATGACCGTTCGTCCGATGCCTCAATGAAAACGGGGATTTCCTTAAAATCCAATGGTTTACTCTTGGAAAATGTTTGCATCGGATATAATACGCCAAAGGAGGAAGCATAGCCTTCAAAGCAAGACATTGACACGCTTCCTGCCGTATGCAAAAACAGGGCGTTCTTATGGAGCGGGCATAATTCTGATATTATCCCCGGTATGGCATCATCTGCCACTGACAATATATATATATCCGCATCCGGCATCACCTCACCTATATCTGTCACGGCATCACAACCGAGCTTCGCCGCCAGTTCTTGTGCAGACAATGCCGTACGGCTCCATACTTGCAGCACTTCATGTCCGGACTCAAGTAAAGCCTTACCCAAATGTGTGGCTACGTTTCCCGCCCCGATCAATATTGTTTTCATCACTTCGATTGTTTTGTAACACAAATTTACGCAATGTTTTGCAAAACAGGAAGACGCGAGTTGTATTTTTAAAATATATTTGCTATTTTTGCGACATGACAGAAAAGGTCAGCATACGACTAATTCACAAGGCTGAAGACCTGCCACTTATGGAGTGCCGTGACTTTTTTCATAGCATAGCTTTCTTCAAGATGCTTGAGAACACGCCACGGCAGCAGCCGTTTATGTGTATCGCCGAAACTCCTGACGGGCACGTTGTCGCCCATTTGCTTGCCACCATGTCAAGCCATAGAGTATGGCTACCACCTTTTGTATATACGCACGGACGCGTGTATGGCGAGGGAGAATACGAAAACGACATTGACAAAGAGGCCATCTTCGGGCGTTTCCTCAACGCCATCACGCAACGGTTCAACAGCCGCATCTGCCTGTACATAGAATTCAGCGACCTAAGTACAAAGATGTTTGCCTACCGGCATTTTCGCAAGAACGGCTACTTCCCCGTCACATGGCAGGAAATACACAATTCGCTGCACAGCAAGTCACCCAAAGAAAGGCTTGGTACCAGGCTTTTTGAGAAAGTGGAATACGCAAAGAAGCGAGGCGTGACAACCACGCTTGTGACCGACGGGCAGCAACTGCAAGAGGCTTACAAACTGTTGAAAAGCCATTTCCGCTTGAAGACGCGGCGCTCCGTTCCTTCAATCGTACTGTTCAAGCAAATGCTTTCCGACAGTCATTGCAACATTTTTGCCACACAGTTCAAGGGCAGAACCATAGGATGCTGTGTGTGCATAAACTCCAAGAAAGACACATTCATGTGGTATCTTGCCTCTTTGAAAAAGACTTTCCGGCATCTCTACCCGAATCTTGTCACTGTGTGGGACGCAATGAATTGCGCATACGGTGCACAACGGGAGCATTTCAGATTTATGGATGCAGGGCTGCCGTTCAAGAAAAACCCCGCACGCGAATTCATACTTGGCTTCGGTGGCAAACCCGTATCCAAGTTCCGTTGGTTCAGACTGCCCGTTCCGTGGCTGAACAAACTCTTGGCATGGTACTACAACGACTAAATACAGTGACATTTTTATAAGCAATCATTAGCAGCGACAGCCTGCATAAGGATGCAATAAGTTGTCACTAAAACATCTTCATGACCTTTTCTGTGATTGGAGCCATGTCATAATATTTACCCGTTGGCGGCTGTCTGGTAATTAAAAAAGTTTTACCGGGCAGCAACAATTTCTTATCGTTATGCTATTTTTCAAGCTTAATCGGAATGACGAAGCGGATCGAGAAGTTGCGCCCCATATTATACACGCCCTGTCGTCCGGTTGTCGGATTGAGACCGAGGTTTTTCAGTCGGCTCAGATGGTTTTGGTAAGCACGGTCAAAAAGGTTCTCACCTGAAATATATAGCGAGAAGAGTCGCTTGCCTCGACGGCAAACATCTGTCCCCGCATAGAGATGAAACAAAGTATAGGAGGGGGTTGCTGTTTCCGTATTATTCACGGCATAGAACCGGTTTTGGCGAAGGTTGCACTCCATTGCCAACTTCACGAACAGGTTGTCAAACGAACGGCCTCCGCAGATGAACTCATACTTCACATCGGCATTCCAACGCGGTGCAGGAGTTAAGGGGAGATATTTTGCCTCACGTGAACGGTGCAATTGCATTGTGTTTACATAGGCGAAACTGTTGCAGACATGAAGTCGCGGCATTGGATGGACGTCCACACTTACCTCTCCTCCCAAGATACGGGCATCGCCCGATGTGTATTGATATACAGGCACATTTTCCATAAAGACAGGATTGCCGTCCTCCCCTGCCATACGTTCATTGAAAATGTAATTGCCAATGCGATTGGTGAAGAGTGCGATTTGGGCATATACCACATTTGAAGAATAATCCATTCCGAAATCCAATTGCCAACTCTGTTCCGGTTTCAGGTGTTCATTGCCTTTTTGGTAGAGTTGCGCTCCTTCATGCACGCCATTAGCCCCCAATTCACTGATACTTGGCGCACGAAAGCCATGAGACAGGTTGAGCTTTACATTCAATCCATTGGCAATCTCACAAGTAAAGCCCAAGCTACCGGAAAGCCCCCGCAAGTCACGCCGAAAGGCATTGAAACGTTGTTGTCCTTCCTCCACCAAGGCATTACTGTGCAGAAGTCGCAAGTCGTGACGAAGCCCTCCGCTAAGATTCCATTTCCCCATTTGTTTGCTTGCCATTGCAAAAAGGCCATAGTCGGAAAGATGATAGTCGGGTATCAAGAACTCCGTTCCCCGGTTTTCTGATTTCTGGTACATGCCATTCATGCCGACGGAGAATTGCCATCCCATCGTCTGCGCCCAGTCATAATGCACATCATACGTCACGGTATGCAGGACAAGGGCAAGTGCACATTCATCAAGGCTTTCCTCAAACTCTTGCCTGTGGTTGCGCTGATAACCTATGCTCGTTTTCAAGGTCCCTTCACCCATCCGGAACGAATTGTCCAAGACCGCCTTGTAATGATGTATCTGTTGAAAAGGGACTGTCTTGGCATACGACTTGTCTCCTTCCTCCCTACCCTCAATGATGCCGGGAGTGAGGTGATAACAGCTTAACAGGAGATGAGAATATCCCCAAATCCCGTTTATTCCCAACATCTGCGACAGGTTCTGTTCCTTATATCTGGAGCCGCACACATAACCATCATGGCGGTTCGTGTAATCGTGTGCAAATTTGCCGCTGTATCGACTGTTCCAGACAAAGCCTTTTTGGTTTCCCTGCATACAGAGCGAATAATCCCAAAGTCCGTTGTTGGTTTGATAGCCCGAAAAAACATTTGCTTTCATTTCTCCCTCCAACAGTGTCGGCGCAGAATGGAAGACTATGGCACCTGCCATGGCATCAGAACCGTACCGAAGACTTGCAGGCCCCTTTATTATCTCAACGGAGTGGACAGTATGTTGGTCAATCTCCACGCCATGCTCGTCTCCCCATTGCTGGCCTTCTTGGCGAACCCCGTCATTTACCACAAGTACACGGTTAAATCCCAAACCCCGGACAATTGGTTTTGAAATGCCGGTTCCTGTTGTCACCTGGGCAACCCCCGGCAAATGGGCAATGGCATCAATCAAGTTGGAAGAAGGCTGCATTTCCAGTTGTCGGTGGGAAACAACGGTGACAGGAGCCGGCGATTGTCTGATTTGTCGGTTACCCCCAAAGCTCGTCACCAAGACTTCGTCAAGTTTGATGTTCGTTTCCGTCATCGGGTGATGTGGTTTTGTCTCCAAATTGTTGATACTGTCATGTGTGTGTGCCACCTCCACACCCGTTTTTATTGCCTTGCTGTCAGCTGCGGCATGATTTGTTGCCAACAAGCAAAGACTCATCAGCGCTATCTTATTAAATATAGATTTCATTTGTTTTTTCCTTATCGTATAATGTATGATTTTGTCTTACGGCATGGATCAACTGGAAGGAACTGCAAATACGCTATTCCTTCTTTCCAATCATGCATAAGACAGAGATTTATTGGTGTCAGACAAAGCAAATGCCCGACAATGAATTAAGAAACACTATAAGGACAAGGAGGCGCACGCGGTGAATAAACCGCGATTATGTCATTTATGCATCTTTCACACAAAATGGCATAACCGGAAAGGATGAAGCAGGAGACAACTGCCAGATGCAGAATGGACGGCATCAGGTATGGAACACTATGCAACTGACATAGCGGACACTCATGGAAATCCACACTCTGAACCGTAAGATGTCCTGCATGGTGGACATGATGTTGGCATTCCGCACAAGTTTCCGTTACCGATGCTTGTTCTCCATGATTATGCAATGACACGCCGAATATCATTGACAGCATCACTGCCAACAGAAATACAGCCGATATCCTACTTCGTGTCCTGATCTTCATAAATGCAAAGTTACATTATATTTTTGACAAACGTGCTGAAATGTCAATGTTGGACGCTCAAAGGACACGGCTCAAAACGAAGCCTGCCCCGACAAGGATGCCATAAAGGAACATATTTCTTGCAGTCATGCCAAGTACACGGTTCAATTCCCGCCCGTTGTCAATACGCCCCATCTCCATGCAGGCCGCAGTATGAAACGGGATATAAAGCAAAGGCAAGAGTGCGGCACACCGTCCGAAGCCGTCCGCACAAAAAGAATGGACAAGCGGTGCTGTCACCCCGCACAACAAGTAAAGCAGCAGACCTCCACGCTTTCCTATCCTTACAACGAGAGTCCTTTTCCCCGTACGGCGGTCGTTGTCAATGTCACGGTAGTTGTTCACTATCAGCAGAGTGTCGATAACCAGTCCGCAAGCGACAGAAAACATGACGACAGGAAACGGTATGGCAAGCAATGGCATTGGCGGCGCGACAAGCCAGAAAGTCAGGCATACGGGGACGAGTCCGAAAAACACAAGCACCAACACATCGCCCAAGCCGATGTATGAAAAAGAAATTGTGTAAAGGAAACAAAACAGGACGCAAGCCAATCCCACCAAAACCATTTCCCATCCGCCGTAAAAAATCAGGGGCAAGCCGACGAGACAGGCTGCTATTGTTGTGAAAGCGATGCCTCGACGCATTGCCGATGCCGTTATCCATCCCTGTGCACAGGCGCGTTTCGGGCCTAACCGCCGCTCGTCGTCAGTGCCTTTCATAAAGTCGAAGTAATCGTTCACGAAGTTGGCGTCAATCTGCATCACCAATGCAAAAAGCATACACAGAACTGCAGGAACGATGCGCACTTTGCCACCATACAACGCAAAAGCCGCCGACACACCTATCATAACGGGCACTGCGGCACCTGTCAGTGTCTTGGGACGGGCTGCCAAGAACCATGCTTTGGCAGTGTTTACTTTCACACAAGAGTCATCCATAACGAAAAACTATAATTTGTTCTTGCAAAATTACTTATAATGGCTTAATTTTGCAAGCAATTGCAAACGGATAAAGAATGTATGATGGATTCAAGACACGTAAGTCTCGACCTGATGGAGTTCATTGAACAGAGCATACTCCCAAAATATAACGCTTTCGACAAGGCTCACAACCTCACTCATGTGAACAGGGTCATCAAGAATTCCTTGGCTCTTGCCGAGAAGACCGGGGCGGACATAAACATGGCTTACGCCATTGCCGCCTACCACGACTTGGGACTTGAAGGGCCGAGAGCCATCCATCACATATCGGGCGGAAAGATTGTCATGGCCGACATGCGGCTACGGCGATGGTTTTCCGAGGAGAAAATAAAAATAATGAAAGAGGCTGTGGAAGACCACCGGGCTTCGGCATCGCATGCGCCACGAAGCATTTACGGGAAAATCGTGGCAGAAGCCGACCGGGACCTTGACCCGATGACGGTGTTTACAAGAGCCGTAGAATACGGACTTGAACATTACCCCGAGAAAACGTATGAGGAACAATGGCAACGTTTCTTGCAGCACATTACGGAGAAATACTCAAACAGCGGCTACATAAAGCTCTGGATTTCAGACTCACCGAACGAAGCGAGACTGAAAGAGATAAGGGAAACTATTGGCAACAAAGAGCGGTTGAAAGCCCTTTTCGACAGCATTTATAACAGTCTGACGAAAGACAGGCACTCATAAGGGCAAGCTCGCGCAGTGTTGTCGGGCTGGGACGCCCGACCTCCTGCTGAAAATCCCAGGCAAGCTGAAAACAAGGCCTGCCTGGGATTTTCTGTTCTTTAAAAAATATCAATTCTCATCCGGAGTGATGAGTTTATAGCCTTTTCCGTGGATGTTGATGATTTCAATCTGGTCGTCATCCTTGAGATGCTTGCGCAGCTTGGTGATATAGACATCCATGGAGCGTGCATTGAAGTAGTTGTCGTCGATCCAAATGGTCTTCAATGCAAAGTCGCGCTGCAAGATTTCATTTGCATGGCTGCACAACAAGGCAAGGAGTTCGTTCTCCTTTGTTGTGAGTTTGGTCTGTTTGTCGCCGATGGTGAGGAGCTGTTTCTGCGTATCAAACGTGAAGCGTCCGATGCGATAGACGGAGTTTTCCTTGTTCTTCTTGCCACGTACACGGCGCAAAATGGCTTCAATTCTGAAAACCAACTCTTCCATGGAGAACGGTTTTGTGATGTAGTCGTCGGCTCCAAGCTTGAAACCTTCGAGGATGTCCTCTTTCAAAGTCTTGGCCGTAAGGAAGATAATAGGTATTTCCGAATTGGCCTGACGTATTTCTTGCGCCAAAGTGAAGCCGTCCTTCTTGGGCATCATCACATCAAGCACGCAGATATCAAACTTGGTCTTCATAAAAGCCTTGTATCCTTCTTCACCGTCAGGACACAGTTCGGCAGCATATCCCTTTGCCTGCAAATATTCGCGAAGCAACATTCCGAGATTTTCGTCGTCTTCGCACAATAAGATCTTCAATTTGTCGTCCATAACTCTAACTTTTAATTATTGGTAATTTTATTGTAAATTTCGTTCCTTTTCCGTATTCACTGTCAATGGAGATTTCCCCGTTGTGCAGGATTATGATCTTCTTCACATAGGCAAGTCCAAGTCCGAAGCCCTTGACATCATGCACATTGCCCGTATGGACACGGTAGAACTTGTCGAACACCTTACGGATGCTCTCCTTC
>CAVBVK010000060.1:0-8602 GCA_963599085.1 bacterium
AACTAAAACGCTTAGGAATGTGAGCTAAAATTGGTACAACGAACTGGACACCCTATATATATGACTCCATTTCTATAAATGTCCAAAGGCGGATGCGCAAGACTCTCCATCTTGCGCATCCGCCTTTGTCTTTCACAATACCTTGTATCCTACAAAAATCTTTCCCCTCGTTTCTTTATTTTCGGTTTGTTTTCGGTGGATTCACTCCGTTATAATACATATCATATTTCTCTTGGTGTTCATATTCGTTTGGTTCGTTACAGTCACTCAGAATAAACCTTACCTTTCTCTATGAAGTGTAACATGACATTATCCAGTAGTTTACCCCAGTTCGGGTAAACATTCAAGATACTTGTCGTTTTAGTAAAAATGCTTCGTTTTGGCTCGTTGAGAAGTGGTGCCGCATTTTTTATGGATTTTGCCAGAGGTGAAATGTTGTCGGGCGGGACGCCCGACCTCCTGTTGTGTTGCCGCTTTATCAGGAGGCCGGACATCCCGCCCGACAATGTCAAGGGGATAGGGGGGGCTTTATTTGCCCTACTCGTTCTCGGGAGCCTTGTCGATGAGATCCATAAACTGGTCGAGCTTCGGGGTGATGATGATCTGGGTGCGGCGGTTGCGCTGCTTGCCCACTTCCGTGCTGTTGTCAGTAATGGGGTTGTACTCGCCACGGCCGCCGGCGGTGAGGCGTTTCGGATCCACGCCATACTGGTTCTGCAAAGCCTGCACCACGCTTGAAGCACGGAGACATGAGAGATCCCAGTTGTTGCGTATGTTCTTCATCGAAGCTGCATTGGCATTTACGGGCACGTTGTCGGTGTTGCCCTCGATGAGCACCTCGTAGTCCTTGTAGTCGGTGATTATTTTCGCAATTTTGCTGAGCGTCTCTGCGGCACGGTCGTTAATCTCGTAAGAGCCGCTCTTGTAGAGCATGTTGTCGGCAAGCGAAATATACACCACGCCCTTGAGCACCTGCACATCCACCTCCTTCATCTCCTCGCGCGAGAGAGAGCGTGTGAGGTTGTTGGTGAGCACCATGTTCAGGGAGTCAGACTTCGACTTCACCTCCACCAGATGGCGGATGTACTGGTTCGACTCGTTAATCTGATCGACGAGCTTCGAGATGTTCACGTTGTTCGAATTGGCGTTGGTGAGACTCTTGTCGAGCGAAGTTTGCAGTGCGGCATAGTCCTTCTTGGCCTGGGCGAGCTGCTCTTCGAGCGACGCCACGCGTGCCTTCTGTGCCGCGAGGTCCTCTTTCGCACTCTGATAGTTGCCTGTCAGCTCCTTGTTCTCAAGGCGGCAGTTTTCCAAATCCTTCTTGCTCGCGCAGCTTGTGAATGCCAACAAGCCTGCGAAAATTGCAATGGCAAATACGTTTGTCTTTTTCATATCTTTACTTTCTTTTGTTGTTTTCAAGCGGTGCTTGTTTTGCAAAGCTACTATTAAAATGTCAGATTGGCTAAAATGTTGAAAGCCTTTAATTTATTTTAACTTGTGCGGCTGTGATTTGCGTATTCCGTTAGGATTGGTTACATTTGCATTCAGGAAAAAAACAAAAACAAGCATAAATGAAAACCAAGAATCTGAAACAACTGGCAGTGGCGGCAATGCTGCTGCTGACAGCCGCCAATGCGTCGGCAAAGGACAACATCGACTATGTGGATCCGTTCATCGGCACTACCAATTTCAGCGTGTGCAACCCCGGGGCGGTGCGTCCGCACGGTCTCATGTCAGTGGTGCCGTTCAATGTGATGGGCTCCGACATCAACCAGTGGGACAAGGACAAGCGGTGGTGGTCGGCCCCGTACGAATACAACAACAAGTATTTCACCGGCTTCGCGCATGTCACCCTGAGCGGCGTGGGATGTCCCGAGATGGGGACGTTGCTCACGATGCCCACCACAGGCAAGTTAGATGTGGACTACCGAAGCTATGGTTCGGAATACACTGACGAGGTGGCGCATCCCGGCTACTACTCCAACCGCCTGACAAAGTACGGCATACGCTGTGAGGTGACATCGACACCGCGCTCCAGCGTGGAACGCTACACATTCCCGAAAGGACAAGGCAACCTTCTGTTCAACCTCGGCAACGGCCTGACCAACGAGGTGGGAGCGATGCTGCGCCGCGTGAGCGACACCGAGTTTGAGGGTTTCCGCCTGCTCGGCACGTTCTGCTACAACCCCGACGCCGTGTTCCCCATGTATTTTGTGGTGCGTGTCAGCAAGCAGCCAAAGCAGAGCGGCTACTGGAAGAAGCAGCCCGAGCTGAAAGGAGCAGCCGCCGAATGGGACCAGTATAGCGGCAAATACAAGCTGTACCCGCGTTACGGGCGCGACATTGCAGGCAACGACATCGGCTACTACATGACTTTCGACTGCGCCGAAGAGACCCAGATACAGGTGCAGGTGGGAGTTTCGTTCGTCTCGATAGCCAACGCCCGCGAAAACCTTGAGACCGAACAGCCCGCATGCGACTTCAATGCCGTGGCCGGTGAAGCCCGCGCCGACTGGGCACGCACGCTCGACCGTGTGACAGTGGAGGGCGGCACTGACGAACAGCGGCGCGTGTTCTACACCGCACTGTACCACACGCAGATACACCCGACAGTGCTCCAGGATGTGAACGGGCAGTACCCGGAGATGGAAGGCGACAAAATCCTCACCACAAAACGCAACCGCTACACTGTGTTTTCACTGTGGGACACCTACCGTAACCTCTCACAGCTCGAGACTTTGCTCTACCCGGACAAGCAGATCGACATGGTGAACTCCATGATTGACATGTACAAGGAATGGGGATGGATGCCGAAATGGGAACTCTTCGGGCGCGAGACATGGACAATGGAGGGCGACCCGTCAATACCGGTAATCACCGACACTTACCTGAAAGGGCTGCCCGGCATTGACATAGAGACCGCCTACCGGGCTTTCCGCGCCTCCGCCACGCTGCCGGGAAAGGACAACAAGATGCGTCCCGACATCGACTCGTATTACGAAAAGGGCTACATCCCTATGGGAGCATACGCCGCCGACCTCTCGGGCGACAACTCAGTGTCGCACGCATTGGAGTATTATGTGGCAGACAACGCCCTTGCCCTGCTTGCCGACAGGCTCGGGAAGAAGGACGATGCCAGGCTCTTCCGCCAGAGAAGCCTTGGTTACAGACACTATTACAGCAGGGAGTCGGGCACATTGCGCCCAATAACCAAGGACGGAACGTTCCTCTCCCCGTTCAATCCCGAAGACGGCGCCGACTTCAGCAACGCTCCGGGATTTCACGAGGGAAGCGCATGGAACTACACTTTCTATGTCCCGCACGACGTGGCAGGACTTGCCAGGCTTATGGGCGGGAAGAAAAAGTTTGTGGAAAAGCTGCAGATGGTGTTCGACAAGGGACTCTACGACCCTGCCAACGAGCCTGACATAGCCTACCCCTACATCTTCTCCTACTTCAAGGGCGAGGAATGGCGCACGCAGAAGACAGTGCGGCAGCTCATCGACAAGCATTATACGGCACGCCCGGACGGTATCCCCGGAAATGATGACTGCGGCACAATGTCGTCGTGGGTGATATTCTCCATGATGGGACTCTATCCCGACTGCCCAGGCAATCCGTCCTATACGCTCACCACGCCGGTATTCTCGAAAGTGACCCTGCACCTCGACCCGAAGTATTATCCCGACGGCGACATCACAATCACCACCGACCGCACTTCCGACGGGCAACTGTATATAGACAACATGACGCTTGGCGGCAAGCCGCTCGACACTTACCGCATTTCACACGCCGACTTGGTGAAGAGGCGGAACCTTGACATGAAGCTGAAGAAGCAGTAAGGCCTGCCGGTAATCCTGCCGCAGACATGCGGGCTTAAATTGGAGAGAAATGAAAGGAAACAAGAATACGTCACGGTTGCTTTTTGTGCCGTCAGGCGGATTGGGAAACCGGCTTCGCGCGATAGCCTCCGCCGTACATCTGTCCGAGGCGACGGGGACGGCGTTGCAGATAGTTTGGTTCAAGGACTGGGGCATGGGCGCAAAATGGTGCGAGATATTCAAACCCTTGGGGCGATATGCGTTGAGGGAGGCCTCCTTGCCCGACTGCCTCGTGTATGACCGCCCCAGGAAACGCAATTTCTTTGTGCCGCGACTGTTTCAGAACCTGCTGTTCGAACAAAGGATTGACGAGGCCAATGTCACACCGCTCAAACGTCAGGGCTTCGATTTCTGCGCTTGGGCAAAGGGCAGAAACAGTTACATGAGCTGCTATCAGGATTTTGGCGGGGTGGACAACAGCCTTTATTCCACGCTGTTCCGTCCTACCGACGAAATAGAGCGGCGCATTGCCCGCAATATGGAACAACTCGGCGAAGCCCCCGTCGGCATACATGTCCGCAGGACCGACAACCGTGCGGCGATTGAGCGGAGTCCCCTCCCGCTCTTTTTCGAGGCTATGGACGCCATTGCCAATGGCAATCCCGCGCAGCGTTTCTACCTCGCCACCGACGACGAACCCACGAAAAACGAGATGCTCGAAAGGTATGGCGACGCGCTCCTGATGTCGCCGTCGAAGGCCGAACGCGGCACGGCGGAAGGCATCCGGGACGCCGTCGTGGAGATGTACACCCTTGCCCGCTGCCGCAGGATATACGGGACGGCAGACAGCAGCTTTTCCGTCATCGCCTCACGCATCGGCGGCACGCCATTGACAATTCTGGAACGGTAGGGCGCGGATGCGGCAAAAGCGTTGGAACGGAAGCGGGTGACGGGGCATACAATAAACAAGGAGAGGCATGCGTTATAGATGTATGAAGTGGACAGACCAGATACGGAGAGTGAAAATCCTGCTTGTGCTGGCAGCGGTGACAATAGCCGTGGCCTCGCTTGTGGTGTCGCACATCCTCACGCGTGACCTCGCCGCTGAGGAGCGCGGCAAGATGGAGGTGTGGGCGGAAGCCATGCGCACCTTCAACCGTGCCGACGGGAACACCGACATGAACCTCGTGCTGAAAGTGATAAACGGCAACAACACCATTCCCGTCATCGTACTCGACTCGAAAGGCCGTGTGCAGGCGTTCCGCAACATCGACATTCCTGACGCCAAAAATCACCCCGACTCGCTTGCCTTTGCCGAGAATATGGGCAAGCGGCTCCTCGGTGAGAAACACAACATACGCATTTCTCTTGACGACGGCACGCCGACAGATTACATCGACGTGTGCTATTCCGACTCGCTCATGCTGCGCCGGCTGGCATCTTACCCGTATGTCCAGCTCGGCGTGGTAATGATCTTCGTGGTGATTGCCATTTTCGCCCTGCTCACTTCGAAGCGGGCGGAGCAGAACAAGGTGTGGGTGGGGCTGTCAAAAGAGACTGCCCACCAGCTCGGCACGCCCATATCGAGCCTTATGGCGTGGACGGAGATACTCAAGGAGAGTTATCCCGGCGACGCCCTCATCCCCGAAATGGACAAGGACGTGAAGCGTTTGCAACTCATTGCCGACCGCTTCTCGAAGATAGGGTCGCTGCCCGAGCCTGTCCCCGCAAGCCTCGCCGAGGTGCTCAATCATGTGATTGACTACATGGACCGCCGCACTTCAAAAAAGGTGGCAATGGTGCGCGACTTCCCCGGACACGATGCTGTGGTGAAGATAAACGCGTCGCTCTTCGAGTGGGTGATAGAGAACCTCTGCAAAAATGCCGTTGATGCCATGGAGGGCGAGGGGCGCATCACGCTCACTTACCGTGTGGAAGGCGCGCGGGCAGTCATCGAAGTGGCGGATACGGGCAAAGGCATACGCAAGAAGGACATGCGCAACGTGTTCCGCCCCGGCTTCACAACCAAGGCACGCGGCTGGGGGCTCGGCCTGTCACTCGCCAAACGCATTGTCGAGGAATACCATCACGGCCGCATATTCGTGAAGAAATCGGAGGTGGGCGTGGGCACGACATTCCGCATAGAAATCCCCGGCGTGGCATAGACGGCGGCAGACAGGCGTGCGGTTAAACGTTTTCCTTCTCGTTTTGACTTGTTTTTCGGCACGGATACCGGCCAATCGGGAAAAAATGCGTAAGTTTGTAAGACGAAAGGAAACATACAGTCCGTAAAGATGAGAGTGCTGATAGTAAACACAAGCGAGAACACGGGAGGCGCAGCCGTGGCAGCCCGCCGCCTCATGGAAGCGTTGAACAACAATGGGGTGAAGGCGAAGATGCTCGTCGCCGAGAAGCGTTCCGACAGTATCGCGGTTGCAGGAATGCAGCGGCGCATTGCCGCACGTTGGCATTTCCTGTGGGAACGCTGGTGCATATTTTGCCGCCTCATGTTCTCGCGCCGCTACCTTTTCGACATTGACATAGCCAATTCGGGCTTCGACATCACCCGAACGCCTGAGTTCAGGGAGGCCGATGTGGTGCACATACATTGGGTGAACCAAGGCATGCTCTCGCTGAAATCGGTGCAGACGGTGCTCCGCAGCGGCAAACCCGTGGTGTGGACCATGCACGACCTGTGGCCCGCCACTGCCATTTGCCATTATGCCCGTGCGTGCCACATGTTCAAGACAGGGTGCCACGAATGCCCCCTGCTGCCAGGACACGGCTCCAACAACGACCTTTCAAGAAAAATATGGAAGCGCAAGCAGCAGCTCTATCACACGGGCGACATTCACTTCGTGGCATGCAGCCGGTGGCTTGAAGGTGAGGCAAGGCAGAGTGCACTCATGGTGGGGCAGCGTGTGACGAGCATCCCCAACACCATCGACACGCACACATTCCGCCCCTCCTGCCAAAAGGAGGCACGCCGTCGTGTCCGCCTGCCCGAGGACAAGCGCGTGATACTCTTCGTGTCGCAGAAAGTCACCGACGAACGCAAGGGCATGCCTTACTTCATCGAAGCCATGCATAAGCTCTTGGAACAACACCCCGGCCTGCGCGACAACACGGTGGTGGCTTTGCTTGGCAACCACTCTGACGAGGTGGCGGCGCAGATGCCTGTGCCTGCATTCCCGTTGGGCTATGTCGCAGACGAGAAGGCCATCGCCTCCATCTACAATTCGGCCGATGTGTATGTGTTGCCGTCGCTTGAGGACAACCTGCCCAACACCATCATGGAGGCGATGGCGTGCGGCGTGCCGTGCGTGGGCTTCCGTGTGGGCGGCATACCCGAGATGATCGACCACCGGCACAACGGTTATGTGGCGCACTTCAAGGATACTGCCGATCTCGCCGAAGGACTGCACTGGACGCTCTGCACCGCCGACCGCGACGCACTGCGCGCCAATGCCGTGTCGAAAGTGACGCAGACCTACTCGCAACAGAGCGTTGCCACGCGCTACATTGAGGTGTATAACGAAATGATTGCGCTCAAACGCTATATAAGATAAGGAGAAAACGGGCAATGATACGATTTTCAATAATAACCTGCACTTACAACGCCGTGAACATGTTACAGCGCACTTTTGACAGTGTGGCGCAACAATCGTGGACACAGGTGGAGCACATCATCGTTGACGGCGCTTCAACAGACGGCACGGCGGACATGATAAGGCATTACGCCGACACCACACAAGAGGGCGCGGAAAACGGGCACACCGTGGCGTGGACATCCGAACCCGACAGCGGGCTCTACGACGCCATGAACAAAGGCATTGCCCGTGCCACGGGCGACTACCTGGTGTTCCTCAATGCCGGAGACACATTCCCTTCGCCGACAACGCTGGAACACATATTTATAAATATAGAGGAGCGGTGCGACAGCGTGCTGCCCGCCGTGCTTTACGGCGACACCGACATTGTGGACGACGCCGGACGCTTCCTGCGCCACCGCCGCCTTGCACCGCCGGAGAAGCTTGGCTGGCGGTCGTTCCGCCACGGAATGCTTGTGTGCCACCAGGCGTTTTATGTGCGCACTGACATTGCCAAGGCCGAAAGCTACGACCTGCGCTACCGCTTTTCTGCCGATGTGGACTGGTGCATACGCGTAATGAAGCGTGCCGAACGGATGCAGCTGCCGCTCCTGCGTCTTCCGGAAGTGGTGGCGAACTACCTTGACGGGGGCATGACGGGGCACAACCGCCGCGCCTCTCTCATCGAACGTTTCCGCATAATGTGCCGCCATTACGGCACAGTGCGCACCGTCTGCATACACGCATGGTTCGTGCTCCGTGCGCTGCTGAAAAAGTAAAAGCACAGGGCGAAAGGACGAAAGGACTGTATTGCAATGGTGAAAAAATGATAAAAATTTTGCCATGTCAGGAAAAAGCAGTACTTTCGCATCCGGTTAATGACAGGGGCGTAGCCCAGCTGGTTTAGAGCGCTGCAGTCACATTGCAGAGGTCATCGGTTCGAGCCCGATCGTCCCTACCATCATTAAAGGCAAAGAGGATATGTCAGAATGGCATATCCTCTTTTTAGTTTTGTATGTGCGTATCCATACCCCAACACGCCTGTATGATCAGGCCTCCTGCCAATCTACTGCTTCCACCTCCATGTCTTCACGAGGCGTCGGCCAATCTTTCCTACCACTGTCGTTATCCTGTGAGGTGACATCTCCTTCCCCGCGATGATCAAAATCACTGCCGTGAGGATGAGCACCA
>CAVBVK010000061.1:0-8495 GCA_963599085.1 bacterium
AGGAGGTCGGGCGTCCCCGCCCGACAACATCAAGCAAATATACGCAAGCAAGAACGCAATAAAACCCTCTCCCTCTGTGTTGTCGGGCGAGGACACCCGACCTCCTTCCTACAGAATGCCAAAACAAAAGGCTTCCCTTGCGCGCCCCGTCTGGGGGACGACTGCAAGGAAAGCCCTCTGTCTCAAAAGGTTACTTTTCGTTATACAATAAAGCTATATGATTGCTGCTTTGTAAGGGAAGCAGGGCGCAGGACATGAGCCCGTGCCCGTTTGCTTCCGTCATTCTGCCGCCGCTTAATTGTCAGCCACGGGCAAGGCATCCTCCCACCCCGTGTTCTGATCCTTCATAAATCCGGCGTTTATCTCTCCGGAGGGTATCGGGAACACGAATTTTGCAGGGCGGAAAGTGGAGCATCTGCCGCCCATCACAGTGATGGTCTTGTCCAGACGGCGTGCCTCCCGGAGGAAGTGCCCCTCGCCAAAGAACTCGCGGGTGCTCTCTTTCCAGATGAAGTCGAGCAGCGACTCCTTGTCGGCAGGCAGCTTCGAGAGGTCGCACGAGCCGTCGGCAGCGGCATACTGTGTGTCGCGCTTTGCCGTGTAGCCGAGGTATTTCTGCGCTTCGGCAATGTGTCCGGCACGTGCTTCGCACTCAGCCACGATGAGAGCCATCTCCGATTTGCGGAAAATGGGGATGTTGCTCGTAGCCTGCGATGTCTCCAGTCCCTGCCATTTCATGCACGAGCCGCTGTTGCCATCGACAGTTCCGATGAGATTGGCACGCAGGTCGGTAGCATTGAAGAAAGTCTTGGCGTAACTCGACACCGTACCTTCATACGAGCCATAGAGCATGTTGAGCGAATTGGCGGAGAGGTTGTCGTCCGCGGTCTTCGACAGCGTGAAGATATCCTCGTCCGTTACGGTCAGCGAAGCCCACATGTTGAGGTAGGTTTCGTCAGACGGTGCGAGGTCGGTGTATGTGGCATTACCCTTGTTCTTCAGTTCGATAGCTTTCTTCGCAGCCGTCTCGGCCTCGGTGTACTGCCCCATATAGAGGTTCACACGGGCTTTGAGGGCATAGATTGCAGCCTTGTTCATGTAGAAATACTGCATCGACCGACTGCCGGCGAGCTCGCTATATTCCAAAGCCTTGGTTATGTCCTCGAGCATGAAGGCGTAGGTGTCGCCGAGTGAGGCGCGCGTGGCGTTGGCGAACGCCTCCACCGGTTTGTCCTTCACGATGGGCAAGCCCTTGGCGGCAGTTCCTGCCGAGTAGGGATAGCAGAAATACTGCGCCATGGTGAAGTAGGCAAGCGCACGCAGGGCGTGGCACTGCGAGAGGTTATAGTATATTGTGGCCTTGTCACTGCTGCTCATGTTGGGGTCGGCACTGAGCAGGGCTGTGCCGCCATTGATGGTGCGCACGGTTCTGTCCACCACCTTGAAGCCATAGTCCCAGATGCCCTCCATCTCGGAATCGGTGTCCGAGACGATCCATTCCGACACGGAATGGAAGTGTCCGGTTGATGCGTTTCCATCGGCAAGTCCGCCTGCAAAGTCGCCCATAGCCACTGCATAGTTGCCCAGGAAGGGATAGTAGGCCAAGGCCTGATAGGCTCCCACCGTGCCGTTCGACACATCCTGGACGGTCTTGTATGCATTGGAAGTGTCGGTGTTCTGCGCCAAGTCGGTGTCAAAGTCACACGACACGAGAGCCAATGCGAGAGAAAGGCCAAGTGATAACTTATATATTGATTTCTTCATATTGTTTTTCTCCTTTTTTATTTTACAACACTTTTCTTACATCAGAATCCCAGCTGCACTCCGAACACCACCGAGCTTGCGAGCGGATAGTTCCACCACTGCACTCCGTTGGCACCCACTCCTGAGGGGTCGAAGCCGCGGTAGTCGCTGGCTGTCCATGTGTAGAGGTTTTCGGCATTCACGAAAATGCGGGCATTGTCGATGAATACATTGCGCAGCAATGCCTTCGGCAGCGAGTAGCCGAGCGACAGGGAGCGCAACTTCAGGTAGCTGCGGCTCATGAGGAAGCGCGACGATGCCTTGTTGGCATAGCTGCCGTCGGTGACAAGGCGCGGCACATCGGTGATGTCGCCGGGCTTCTGCCAGCGGTTTTCATACACATACTGCGTGAAATTCTGGTAGAATGAAGAGCCTAACTGCTCGTCGTAGTGGAGGTTGTTTCCGTAAATCTTGCCGCCGAGCGAGTAGTTGAACTGGAACGAGAAGTCTATGCCTTTCCACTTCAACGTGTTCTGCAACGAGCCGAAGAACGAGGGGTTGGCATCGCCGAGATAGCGTTTTGCCGCCTTGTTGTAGTTGGTTGTCGTCTCGTCGCCAGTCTCGTTGAGGTACCACAGGGCGTCGCCCGTCTCGGGATCAACACCGGCATACTCCTTCATCTTCCACTGATAGAGCGGGCGTCCTGCCTCCACGATGGTCACGGAGGACTCTATCGGGTCGTCGGTGGAGAGCTTCACCACCTTGTTCTTGTTGTGCGAGCCGGTGAGGGTGAGGTTCCAATACCAGTCCTTGTTCTGCAAGATGTTCACGCCGAGGCTGAACTCCACACCCTTGTTCGACAGCGAACCGATGTTCTTGTAGTATGACGAGAGGCCGGTGAGGTAGCTCACGGGCACGGCAAACACCATGTCGGTGGTCTTGTGGTTGTAATAATCCACGGTGAGGAACACGCGGTTGAAGAGTGTCGCGTCAATGCCCACGTTGAACTTGCCCGTCTTTTCCCACTTCAGTTCGGGATTTCCGAACTGCTCATGCGCCGAGCCCGGCTTTCCGGCATAGTTGTAGCCATAGCCGAAGATGTCGCGTGCGACAAGCCATGACAGGTAGTCGGCATTGCTATGGTCGCCCACATCCTGATTACCCGTGGTGCCATAGCTTGCGCGGAAGGTAAGGTCGCTGAGCCATGTGCGTGCCGGCTCCATGAATTTCTCGGCAGAAAGGCGGTACTTTGCGCCCACCGACCAGAACGAGGCCCAGCGGTTGGATGCGCCGAAACGCGAGCTTCCGTCGGTGCGCCACGACGCCGAGAGATAGTATTTGTTGTCGTAGTCGTACTGCAAGTTGGAGAAGAACGACGCCAACACGAGGTCAAACTTGTACGAAGAGGCAGTTGAAGGTATGGAGCCGAGCGACAGTTCGCCGAGGTCCTGCACCGGGAAGTTGGAGGTGGCAAGGGATGAACGCGACAGCGAAGTCTTCTGTCCCTCCTGGCCGAGAAGCACGTTGAGGTGGTGTGCGTTGCCGAATGTCTTGATGTAGTTGAGCGTATTGGTGAGGGTGAGCAGTGTGCGTGTGTTGTAGTACTGCTCTGCCATGGCGTTCATTCCCACACCCTGCGGGTTGAGGAACGACCAGTAGCCGTACTCCTTCACATGATAAAGGTCGAGCCCGCCCTTTGTCATCCATGTCAGTTCCGGAGTCAGGTTAAGCTGGACGTATGGCGAGATAATGGCCTGGTACTGCTTTGCCAAGTTCTTGTCGCCGTCCTCCGAGCGCAGGGCCACGGGGTTGTAGCCGCCCGTCGCTGTGTCGGTGTTCCAGTCGCCGCTCTCCGTGCGCACGGGAGTCATGGGGTTCATCATGTAAACCTGTGTCAGCGGGTCGGAGAAATAGCCGCCGCCGAAGCCGTTGTTTGTCTCCGAATAGCTGAAGTTGGTGTTCACTCCATACTTCACCAACCGCACCGGCTGCTGGTCGATGTTGAAGCGCAAGGTGTGGCGTTTCATGTCCCTGCCTTTCATAAAGCTGTCGTCGGAAAGATAGTTGTACGAAAGGAAGAACACAGGCGACGAGGCTTCCTTGGCACCGCTGTTCACGTCGAACCCGTACTCCTGCACGAGTCCTGTACGGGTGATTTCCTTCATCCAGTCGGTTGATTTTCCAGTTGCGCGGTACTGCGACACCCATCCTCCGGTGTACCAGTCGTAGAAGTCCTCGGCTCCCTGACGGTCGTAAGTCATTCCCAAGCCGTAATTCTCGTTGTAAAAGCCGAAGGTGGAGTATGCTCCATAGTCGCTGTAGGAATTGAGCAACGCCTCGGTGGCAAGCTCCAGGTTCTGGTCGGCATTGCACAACTTGTACTTGTTGGTGTAAGACGGCAGCTTTTCCCATCCGAGCTTGGCGGTGAAGTTCACCTTTGTCTTTCCCTTTTCGCCGCGCTTTGTCGTGATTACGACCACGCCGTTGGCGGCGCGCGAACCGTAGATGGATGTCGCCGTGGCGTCTTTCAGCACGGTGATGCTCTCAATGTCGCTGCTGTTGAGGTTGGCAAGCGGGCTCAAAGTCACGCCTTCACTCATGCGTGTGCCCACGGGGTCGGCATTGAACGGTATGCCGTCGATGACATACAGGGGCTGTGTGCCTGAATTTATGGAGTTGCGTCCACGTATAAAGATGGTCTGCGGGGCTCCCGGCTGGCCTGATGTGGTGGAGAGCTGCAAGCCCGGCACCGTGCCTTCGAGCGACTTTATGGGGTTGGCGTCGTTGCGCTTCCCCACGAGATCCTTGCTCACCATCGCAGCTGCGCCCGTAAACGCCGCCTTGCGTGTGACACCGTAGCCTGTCACCACCACCTCGTCAATGGTGTTCTCGTTGGGCATCAGCCTGATAATCTTGTTGTTGCCGTCGGCGCGCACGGTCTTGTCGAGCATGCCGATATACGACACTTTCAATTCTTTCACTCCTGACGGCAAGGTCAAGGAGAAGCGTCCGTCGGCATCGGTGACGGTGGCAACATTAGTGCCCGCCACCCTGACGGTTGCGCCTATCACCGGTTCGCCGTCATCATGCGACACTACCTTTCCGGTAAACTGAGACTGGGCAAAAGCGACACCCGCCGCCAACACTTGCCCCATTAAAAACACAGATAGTCTTTTGTTCATCTGAAACAATCTCTTTTGGTTTAACTTAAAATTTATAACTCTCGAAATTTCTCTCTCTATTCACACAATCACCTGATTAGGAAACTTTGCGTCCATACTGCTTTTGTTTCTGTCCTTACAACGACTTAAAGCTCAAATTTCACAATTTTCATTTTGATACTTTATATGGTTATCACTGTTACTTTTGTTATTTTTATTGGCTTTCACCTGTCCTTTTGGCATTGTGTTCGCCCACAAAGGTAGGGACAAAAATTAATTTGAACAAATTTTTAATAAAATATTTTTAAACGCTCCGCATTTTCGGTTCACATTTTGCAACATTTATGAGCGTTTTCGTGGCAAAATGATGTTGTCACATTATTATATATAAGCTGCTGTCAAAATGACTTTTGCCCCGCCCTGCGGCATAAAAGGAAGGCTTCGGGTGTGCTTCCCGGTATTGGCGGGCAGCAATAAAAAAAGGGGATGTGCCGGTTTTGGCACATCCCCCCGATTGTCTGTATTGGAAAATTCAATTCTTCGAGAACGAGTAAGGCGCATCCGTGTCGGCAGTGCCGCGACGGATGTCGGGCTTTGCGCCGAGGTCGTAGATGAATGCGGCACCGTTCATAAGGTCGTCATGGGTGATGTAGTTCTTCGTGTAGGGTGCGCCGTTGAGCAGGAGCTGCTGTATGTAGCGGTTTTCCGTGCTGTTGTTGCGTGCCTTTATGGTCACGGTCTTGCCGTTCTCGAGATGCAGTGTCATCTCGTCGAAGTAGGGCGTGCCGAGCACATACTCGCCCGAACCGGGGCAGACGGGATAGAAGCCCATTGCCGAGAACACATACCATGCCGATGTCTGGCCGTTGTCCTCGTCGCCGCAATATCCGTCGGGGTTGGCGTTGTACGTGCGGTCCATCACCTCGCGCACCCAGTATTGTGTCTTCCATGGCTCGCCGGAGTAGCCATAAAGGTAAATCATGTGCTGTATGGGCTGGTTGCCGTGGGCGTAGTTGCCCATGTTCATTATCTGCATCTCGCGTATCTCGTGGATCACGCCGCCGTAATAGCTGTCGTCGAACAGTGGCGGCACATTGAACACGGAGTCGAGCATCTGGTTGAACACTTCCTTTCCGCCCATCAGGCGGATGAGACCCTCGGGGTCGTGGAACACCGACCATGTGTAGTGCCAGGCATTTCCCTCGGTAAAGGCGTCGCCCCATTTCAGCGGCGAGAACGGGCTCTGGAACTTGCCGTCCTTGTTGCGGCCGCGCATGAGGTTGGTTTCCTTGTCAAACACGTTGCGGTAGTTGAGGGCGCGCTTCCTGAACGGTTCGAGCTCCTTTTTCGGCTTGCCGAGAGCCTTCCCCAGCCGGTAGATGCACCAGTCGTCGTAGGCATACTCAAGGGTGCGTGCCACGTTCTCGTTGATGTTCACGTCGTAGGGCACATAGCCCAGCCTGTTGTAGTATTCAAACCCTTTCCGCCCCGTGGAGGACACTGTCGGGTGCACGGCGTTGGCCCCGTGCGTCACGGCTTTCCACAGGGTTTCCACATCATAACCGCGCAATCCGCTCAGGTAAGCGTCGGCGACAACCGACGCCGAGTTGTTGCCCACCATGCAGTCGCGGTGTCCCGGGCTCGCCCACTCGGGCAGGAAGCCGCTCTCCTTGTAGGCGTTCACGAGCCCTTCCTGCATCTTTTCGTTCATCGAGGGGTACATCACGTTGAGCAACGGGAACAGGCTGCGGAACGTGTCCCAGAAGCCGGTGTCGGTAAACATGTAGCCGGGCAGCACCTTCCCGTTGTAGGGGCTGTAATGTACAGTCTCGCCGGCAGCGTTCTTCTCGTGGAAGCTGCGCGGGAAGAGCACCGAGCGGTAAAGGCACGAATAGAAGGTGCGCAGGTGGTCGAGGTTGCCGTCCTTCACCTCTATGCGTCCGAGCACGTTGTTCCAAGTGTTGCGGCCCTCGGCTTTCACCTGTTCGAAGCTGCTGTTTCCCAGCTCATCGAGGTTGAGCAGGGCTTGCTCCTCCGAGATGAACGACGAGGCTATGCGCACGTTCACCTGCTCGCCGCGTTTTGTGCGGAAGCCCACTATGGCACCGGCATGGTTGCAGTCGGCAGCGAGCTCGCCCGCCATGAACTTGCCGTCGGCCACGGCCATGGTGTTGGCAAAGGGCTTGTCGAACTTGAGCACGAAGTAGTTGCGGAAATTGTCGGGCACACCGCCGTTGTTCTTCGTCGTGTATCCCACGACCATTTGCCTTTCCGGCACTATCTTCACATACGAGCCGTCGTCGAAAGCGTCGATCACCACATAGGAGCTGTCGCTCTCGGGGAACGTGATGCGCATGATGGCGGCACGCTCTGTGGGCGTGATCTCGGTCACGACGTCGTAGTCGGCGAGGTAGGCGCGGTAGTAGTAGGGCTTCGCCACCTCCGACTTGTGCGAGAACCACGACGCGCGCTTGTCCTCATCGAAGACAGGGGTGCCGGTCTCGGGCATGACGGCGAACTGCCCGTAGTCGTTTATCCACGGGCTCGGCTGATGGGTTTGCTTGAAGCCGCGCAACTTGTCGGCGGTATAGACGTATGTCCATCCGTCGCCCATCTTGCCCGTCTGCGGCGTCCAGAAGTTCATGCCCCAGGGCATGGCGACGGCGGGATAGGTGTTGCCCGTGGAGAGGGAGTGTTTCGACTCGGTGCCCACGAGGGTGCTGACATAATCGACTGGCTCGTAATTCCGTGCCGTACCCGTGCACAACGACACGAGTGCGAGGAAAGCAGTGAACAGATGTTTCTTCTTCATTTTCTATTGTTTGGTTGTTTTTCGGTGTTATTATTCCTACAAAGGCGGGTGTCTCTACAAAGTTACAACAATCCGGCTTAATACAAGCGACATCGGCCCTCCTTTTTAGAAACATTAAACTATTGCCGCAAACAGCCGGATAAAGGAGGTCGGGCGTCCCCGCCCGACAACACCGCGTGAGGATTTGCTCTGCTTACTTGCACGCTTGGTCGGGCGTTCGGATGGTGGTGCCCTCCGGGGACGCCCGACCTCCCAAAATATGCAAATATAGTATGTGCAGTAAAATTATTTGACAAAGGGAATTCTCTTTTCAGGGGTTCCGCCGGGGCGTGAAACAGTGAAAACAGGCATCTCGTGGCAGAGAAAACGGGGCTTTGTTGCCAAACAAGCCTTACTTACAATGCAGGTAAGCCTTGTTTGCATTACAATTAAGGTGCTTTCGTGCTGTAAACAAGGCTTGTCCGTGTTGCAAAGAAGCCTTGTTTGCGGTGCGGAGACCACTTTTTTATGCCAAAACATCAATTTGTTTTTTGCACAGAAACGCCGTTGCCTATCTAACATCATGGCAGCCGGCCACTTGCGCCTGCACACCGTATTTTATGAAATCGCCGTCGGGTTTTCCATGTCTTTGCGGACGGATGGATTTTGGAGCGGTTGAAAATGCAAATATAAGACAAGTGGGTCGTCAGTGTGCAACGCCGCAACCAGAGGAGGTCGGGCGTCCCGCCCGACGACATCAAGCGAAAGACTCGCAAGCAAGAACGCAATAAAAGCCCTCT
>CAVBVK010000062.1:0-8083 GCA_963599085.1 bacterium
AAGCCCTCTCCCTCTGTGTTGTCGGGCGGGACACCCGACCTCCTGCATTTTGCAAACTTAGCCACAAGACGACAACAAATCCACAATAGTGGACTACGATAAATCAAGAATCAGAATGTGTATCCTACGGCAATGCGTGCACATCCACTTTCTGATTTATCCCCACCATAAAAATATATTTTTGGCAGGTAACCTACAGAAATATCAACGCTTTGGCTTCCTATGGTTTTGATGGATATTCCCGCCGCAGGTTCTACGGCAAATTGAGAGTTTGTTCCGTTATAAGCATAGCCTGCATCTACTTGGGCAAATGGGTATATGCGTTGCGCTATTGTCGCTTCGGTTATATTGTAGCGGACGCGTGGCATGATGGCGAATTTGAATTTGTGACTGTGCTCATAATATTCGCTGTTGTTCCACTCTTCGTGATCAGAAAGTCCTATTCCGGCAGAGATGCCTGCATAAAGGTTTTTTGTGAATATGTTCCAAAGTGCATATCCGCGCACTCCATACATGGCATGTATATTGTTGTAGAATCCTGACATATTCGATCCTAAATATTCGCCTTCTATACCGCCTCTAAAGTTGCTGTGTCTTGATTGCGAGTATGTCCTGTTTTCTTTTGCTGTTCCGCTTTCGGATTGGCGCTTCTCATGTCTTGCGGTTAGCTGTTTGTCTTTGCTGTGTCCCCACCCGAAGCTTATGCCGGCCTTTACTCCCCAATAACTATATCCTTCATCGAAGCCACATTTTGTGTAGCCGAAGCTAAGGTCAAGAGCTGTTTGTGGTGTCATAGGAATCTTGATGCCTACAGATGGAGTAATGAAAATTGTGGCGTAATGAGGAAATAAGAAGAAATCATCGCCAATATAGAATGAGGAACCAGTTTGTAACGACACGTATGGAACAAAATTCTTTAAGTGCCAATTGTAGGCACCTCTAAGAACTATAGGCAATATGACGCCGTCTTCGCCGCTTCTTGTCGAAAATTCAGCTCCTAAGCCAATTCCAAGGCTTAATGATTTTCCAAGATATCGGTTGTAGTCAAGTTGAGTGGCCCAAATGCTTCCGTTGTTGTCGCCATTAACGGCATTAATTCCAACTCTTATGTTGAATTCGTTCTTTGGAGTCCATTTTTTCTGGGCATACAATATGCCCGATTGTAAGAAAAGTGCTGTCACGATAATTGATGATTTCTTCATATCGTATGTTTTTGTATTGTTGTAGTAGTATGTGCAAATATGCGAATTTGTTGCGAATTTATGTCGGAATATAAATAAAATCAGTGGCTTGGCATAAAGAAGGAAGTCTTTTGTGGCAAGACTTCCTTCTTTAGTTGTATTCTTGTATATGGTATTGTTATTTCACTGTTATTGTGATTACAGACTTTGCCGGCATCTTCACGGTGAGCACTCCGTCCTTGAGCTTATAGTCCTTGAACGGTTGCAGGGTGATGTTGTTGGGGCTGGCAAACGAGTTGTAGTCAGTCACTTTTGCCGACGTTATTATCTGTCCGTCGGTGGCGGTGAGTTTCGCATTTCCGGTGCCGCGCAGTGAGCAGGTGATGTCGGCTGCGTTGTGCGGATCCACGTTCACAAGCGAAATGTGCATCATACCCTCTTTGTCTTTAGATGCCGCCACGTTTATCTGATCCATCTTGTTGAAGTTGCACTCATATTTCGGGCACTTCACCGCAGACGGCAGCAGGGTGGCGTCCTGATGCACCTTGTACATGTTGAAGATGTGGTAGGTGGGGGTGAGAATCATTTTCTCGTCCTTGGTGATGAAGAGCGACTGCAGCACGTTCACCATCTGCGCCAGGTTTGCCACACGCACACGGTCGGCATGCTTCTCAAACACGTTGAGCGTAAGGGCTGCAAGAATGGCGTCGCGCAGCGTGTTCTGCTGGCAGTAGAGGTATGGCGGGTCGTTGTTGGGGTCGGTTTCGTACCATCCTCCCCACTCATCCACCACGAGAGCCACGCGCTTCTCCGGGTCGTACTTGTCCATTATGGTGGAGTGCTTGGTGATGAGTTCGTCCATCATGAGGGCGTTGTCGAGCGAGCGGATGTATTCCTTCTCGTCGAACTTGGTGGCGGAGCCTTTGTGGTCCCAGTCCTGCCCGAACGAATAGTGGTGCAATGATATTCCCCACATCATCCACGCAGGCACACGCTGCATTATAGTCTCCGTCCAATTGTAGTCGGCCACGTTGGGTCCCGACGCTATCTTGCGCAGCGTGTTGCCGCTGTAGTTCTTGCAGAAAGTCTGATACTGGCGGTATTTTGCGGCATAAGTCTCGGGCATCATGTTGCCTCCGCAGCCCCAGCTCTCGTTGCCCACGCCGAAGAAATGCACCGTCCACGGCTTCTCTCTGCCGTTTGCCTTGCGCATACGCGTCATCGGACTGTCGCCGTCGAAAGTCATGTATTCAATCCATTTGTTCATCTCTTCCACCGTGCCGCTGCCCACGTTGCCCGTGATGTAAGGCTCGGTGCCGAGAAGTTCGCACAGAGCCAAGAACTCGTGTGTGCCGAAGGAGTTGTCTTCCACCACTCCGCCCCAGTTGGTGTTCACCATCTTCGGGCGCTCGCTCTTGGGACCCACGCCGTCGCGCCAGTGGTATTCGTCGGCGAAGCATCCGCCCGGCCAGCGCAAGTTGGGGATGCGGATTTCCTTCAGTGCCTTTATCATGTCGTTGCGCACGCCGCCAGTGTTTGGTATGGACGAGTTCTCGCCCACGTACATTCCGCCGTAGATGCAGTTGCCGAGGTGCTCGGTGAACTGTCCGAAAATGTGTCGGCTGATGGTGGTTGTGCCCCTGTCGGTGTCCACAATAATGTCCACCTTGGTCTGTGCCGATGCCGTGACAGCCACCGACAGTGTGGCAATTGCTGCCATAAAGAAGCTTTTAGTTTTCTGCATAATATTAAAAGGTTTTTAATTTTGGTTGTTCAGGCGTTGCCTATATACCTACAAAGGTAATGATTTTAGATTGAATTTGCTGGCAAGAAATGAAAAAAGGTAATTTAACAACGCAGGAAGTCGGGCGTATTCCCTTGGTTTGTCAATGCGATGCGCACTGCTTAAAAACAAGGTTTCTTTGCAAATGCAGTGTTTCGGCATCGTAAATTTGCGGAAAAATCATTACTTTTGTAATGGAACTTACTGAAAACCGAATGTCCAATTATATAATCTGAAAACGTATGGTATTATCGACATTGCAGGATTGCGGCAGGATGGAGACGCTGCATCCCCTGTTCAAGAAGGCTTTTGACTATGTGAAGAATCACAATCTGCTTGACGCGCCTTTGGGAAAGATTGAGGTGGAGGGCGATGCCCTCTTTATCAACAACAGCAGTCCGGAGTGCGTGGCGGTGGAGAAGCAGGTGCTTGAAGTGCACCGCAAGTACATTGACATCCACATACTGCTTGAAGGCGAGGAAACCGTAGGGTGGAAACCCCTGGCCGATTGCCGTAATGTGGCGAAACCTTACAGCAGGGAGGAAGACTGTGCCCTCTACGACGAACCGGCGGCAACATACGTGACGATGCGGCCGGGACAGTGTCTCATAGTATGGCCGGAGGATGCCCATGCGCCTGCCATAGGCGAGGGGAGAATAAGGAAGCTCATCGTCAAGGTGAGGATCTGAACATACAAACTTATGGAAAAACGCTTTAACACAATTACCTTTACAATGAGATGTCTTTCTTGTAATGCACTGCGCAGTGCCGTTATGGCGGCATTGCTGTGCCTTTGCGCTTGCCCTGCCGTCCACGCAAAGCCGCAGGACAAGGCGAAAATCCGTGTGGCTTGTGTGGGCAACAGCATAACATACGGCACGGGAATCGAGGACAGGGAGTACTTTTCCTATCCCGTGCAGTTGCAGGAAATGCTTGGCGACAAGTATGTGGTGGGCAACTTCGGGAAGCCCGGCGCCACGCTGCTGCGCCATGGTCACCGCCCGTATTTTGAACAGCAGGAGTTTCGGGAAGCGATGCAGTTCAAGGGCGACATCGTGGTTATACACTTGGGAATAAACGACACCGACCCGCGCAACTGGCCCAACTACCGTGACGAGTTCGTGACGGACTACCTTGCCCTTATGGACTCGCTGCGCAGTGCCAACCGCAACGCCCGCTTCATCATAGCGCGGATGACCCCGATAGTGCACCGCCACCCGCGTTTCATATCGGGAACGAAGGCGTGGCATGCCGAAATCCAACAGGCAATAGAAACTGTCGCCAAGGTCAGCGGTGCAGAACTCATCGATTTCCATGCCCCGCTTTATCCTTATCCCAACCTTTTTCCCGATGCCATACATCCCGATGCCGAGGGTGCCGGCATACTCGCCCGCACGGTATATGGCGGCATAACAGGCGACTACGGCGGCTTGCAGATGTCGGAAATTTACACCGACGGCATGGTGTTGCAACGTGAGATACCGTTGGGAATACAGGGTAAGGCCGATACCGGCAAGAGGGTGACGGTGACGCTGGCAGGACAAAAGGTGCAGGCCGTGGCCGATAACCGTGGCCGGTGGAGCGTGACCCTTCAGCCGATGGAGGCGGCACGCAGCCTGACGCTGACGGTAGAGTCGGGGAGAACGAAGAAGGTGTATCGTGATGTGGCCGTCGGCGAGGTGTGGCTGTGCTCGGGACAGTCGAACATGGCGTTCACCCTTCAGCAGGCCGCCACTGCCGCAAAGGACATTCCCAATGCCTCCGATGCCGACCTGCGCTTCTATGACATGAAGGCTAACTGGCAGACGAACGATGTGGCATGGCCGCTTTCCGCCATCGACTCGCTCAACCGCTTGCAGTATTTCGCCCCTGCCGCGTGGCACGCTTCCTCTCCCGAAAGCGCAGGGCAGTTCTCCGCAGTGGCTTATTATTTCGGCAGGATGCTCCGCGACAGCCTGCAAGTGCCTGTCGGACTGGTGTGCAATGCCGTAGGCGGGGCTCCCATAGAGGCATGGATAGACCGCAACACGCTTGAAACACGCTTCCCCGCGATACTGAACGACTGGCTGCATAATGACTTCATACAGCAGTGGGTGAGGGAGCGTGCTGCAAAGAATATCTCGAATGCGGCGGGAAAGCTTGCGCGCCATCCTTACGAACCGTGCTATCTGTATGAAAGCGGCATGCTGCCATTGCTGCACTACGGCATCAAGGGCGTGGTGTGGTATCAGGGAGAGTCGAACGCGCACAACATGGAAGCGCATGAGCGGCTGTTCGGGCTCCTCGTGGATTCCTGGCGCACGGGCATGAAGCAGGCGGGGATGCCGTTCTATTTCGTGCAGCTTTCAAGCCTCAACCGCCCGTCATGGCCGTGGTTCCGCGACAGTCAGTTGCGCCTGATGCGCCGCTTGCCTGATGTGGGCATGGCGGTGTCGTCCGATGTCGGCGACTCGCTTGACGTGCATCCCACGCGCAAGCTCGAGGTGGGTGAGCGGCTCGCCCGCTGGGCTTTGTGCAAGACCTACGGCAAAAAAGTGGTGCCTTCGGGTCCGCTGTTCAGCAAGGCATGGCGTGAAGGCAGCACGGCTGTCGTGGAGTTCGACTATGCCGATGGCTTGACCACAAGCGACGGCAAGCCCCTCAGGTGCTTCGAGGTGGCAGAGACCGACGGGCTTTTCCATCCCGCCGAGGCGGAAATAACCGGCAACAAGGTGCGTCTCTCGTCCAAGGAGGTGCGCCTCCCGCATTTCGTGCGCTATGCCTGGCAGCCATTCACGCGCGCCAACATGGTGAATGCCGCCGGACTCCCGGCTTCCACGTTCCGCGCGGAATTCTGACATGGCGGCAAAGACAGCGGCAGGCAAACGGTAAAAATACTGATTTGTAGGTAAAAAAAAGATGCGAAACAGGCGTGAACATGATTTTTTTTGTAATTTTGTACCTGCTTATGGGTAATGGGCGGAAGCCTGTCCGTTTCATGCAGAAGACTTTACATTTTAATAATTTATTGTTATACCGATTATGATTTATTCAAAAGAAGTTGACAACATGTGCGTTGTCGCAAAAGGTCCTAACCACGGGCCGGCTCCAATTCCCGAAGAAGGGAAATGGGTTTATGCCAAGGAGATCACGGATATTTCCGGTTACACACACGGTGTGGGTTGGTGTGCTCCCCAACAGGGTGCCTGCAAGCTGTCTCTCAACGTTAAGGACGGCGTCATCCAGGAGGCTCTCGTCGAGACCATCGGTTGCACTGGCATGACCCATTCAGCAGCCATGGCTTCTGAAATCCTCCCCGGCAAGACCATCCTCGAAGCCCTGAATACCGACCTCGTTTGCGATGCCATCAATACGGCAATGCGCGAACTCTTCCTCCAGATTGTTTACGGACGCACGCAGAGCGCATTCTCCGAGGGCGGCCTCGTAATCGGTGCGGGCCTTGAAGACCTCGGCAAGGGGCTCCGTTCACAAACCGGCACTCTCTATGGCACAGTGGCCAAGGGCACGCGCTACCTTGAACTGACAGAGGGCTACATCACACGCCAGTTCCTTGACAAGGGCAATCAGGTGTGCGGTTACGAATATGTGCACCTCGGCAAGATGATGGAAGCCATCAAGAACGGCATGGACGCCAACGAGGCCGTGAAGAAGTTTACCGGCTCTTACGGCCGTACAACTGCCGAGCAAGGTGTTGTTAAAGCAATTGATCCACGTAAAGAATAATAAGGAGATACACAACTATGATTAGAAAAGTAAGTTACGAAAGTCAGGAGCGCCGCGAGGCCCAGGTTCTTGCAGCTCTCAAGGCAGAAGGAATCAATAGCGTAGAAGAGGCCAACGAAATTTGCGAAGCTGCCGGTGTTGATCCTTATCAGATGTGCGAAGACACCCAGCGCATCTGCTTTGAAAATGCCAAATGGGCATACGTGTGCGGTGCCGCCATCGCCATCAAGCGTGGCGTGAAGACAGCTGCCGATGCCGCCGAGGCAATAGGCGTGGGCTTGCAGTCGTTCTGCATCCCCGGTTCTGTCGCCGACGACCGCAAGGTGGGTCTCGGTCACGGCAACCTCGCAGCCCGTCTGCTGCGTGAGGAGACACAGTGCTTTGCTTTCCTGGCAGGCCATGAGTCGTTCGCTGCTGCCGAGGGAGCCATCAAGATTGCAGAAATGGCAAACAAGGTGCGCAAGAACCCGTTGCGTGTCATCCTCAACGGACTCGGCAAGGACGCCGCAATGATTATCAGCCGCATCAACGGTTTCACATACGTTCAGACTGAATTCAACTATGCCACCGGCGAATTGAAGGTGGTGAAGCGCATCCCTTACAGCAACGGCCCGCGTGCAAAGGTGAACTGCTACGGTGCCAACGATGTCCGTGAGGGCGTCGCTATCAACTGGAGCGAGGATGTGGATGTTTCCATCACAGGCAACTCCACCAACCCGACACGTTTCCAGCACCCCGTGGCCGGAACATACAAGAAGGAGCGCATCGCTGCCGGCAAGCCTTACTTCTCGGTGGCTTCAGGCGGCGGTACAGGCCGTACGCTTCATCCCGACAACATGGCGGCAGGCCCTGCTTCTTACGGCATGACCGACACCATGGGACGTATGCACTCTGACGCCCAGTTCGCAGGCTCTTCGTCAGTTCCTGCCCACGTTGAGATGATGGGCTTCCTCGGTATCGGCAACAACCCGATGGTAGGTGCTACCGTCGCCATTGCCGTGGCTATCGATCTCGCCCTCAACAAGAAGTGATATTCTTTCTCGTAGGGAATTACATAACAAAACGGCTCCCGTCGTCCGCAAGGAAGGCAGGAGCCGTTTTCCGTTTGTTGCCTCCACCCATAACTTCGCCTTGCCTTGTAAAGCCAGCCGGCCCTATCCTTTATTATATATTATTATTGCTGTCCGCTAAAATTTTTAGGATTGCTGCCAGTTGCTTCCAAACCAAAGACTGAGGAATTAAAAGCAATTGTAGTGGCTTACTTTAGTAAAAAGTATGTTGTCGGGCGTCCCGTCCGACAACATCAAGCGAAAGACTCGCAAGCAAGAACGCAATAAAAACCCTCTCCCTCTGTGTTGTCGGGCGGGACGCCCGACCTCCTGCATTTTGCAAACTT
>CAVBVK010000063.1:0-8082 GCA_963599085.1 bacterium
GCCCTTTGGGTGTTGTCGTCGGGCGGGGACGCCCGACCTCCTATGGCGACACCAAACGAGGAGTATGTCTTGATTGCGCTTTTGGTAGGAGGTCGGGAAACTGTAGGAGGTCGGGCGTCCCCGCCCGACAGCATCAAGCGAGAAGCATGCGCCTGACTCGCGGCGGGATGGTGTCCTTTGGGTGTTGCCCTTTGAATGTTACCCTTTGGGTGTTGCCCTTTGGGTGGTGTCCTTTGGATGGTGTCCTTTGGGTGTTGTCCTTTGGATGTTGTCCTTTGGGTGGTGTCCTTTGGATGTTGCCCTTTGGATGTTGTCCTTTGGCTGTTGTTGTCGGGCGGGGACGCCCGACCTCCTACCAATCACTTGCAAAAATACGCTTTTTCACCGTATCCCACAAACTTTTCCGCGAAATCCGCATGTATCCAAGGCAGGAAAGGGAGGAAAGCGTGGCCGTAGGAGGTCGGGAAGCCGTAGGAGGTCGGGCTGATGGTAGGAGGTCGGGCGTCCCCGCCCGACAACATCAAGCGAGAAGCATGTGCCTGACTCGCGGCGGGATGGATGTTGCCCTTTGGGCGTTGTCGTCGGGCGGGGACGCCCGACCTCCTACCATCAGCCCGACCTCCTATTTTTTCATTTTCCTCACAAAAAATTTGGAACTTTTAGAAAGATTTCTTATCTTTGCCAACAGAACAGGCGGAAGAAGACCATGCGCGCGGCAGGCGCACCACATTATATATAATATATATACATGCGGGACACCGGCGCGGACAAAACGGGCGGAACAAGGAGACGCGCATGTCTTCTTGCCTCTTTTCGTCTGAACGCATCCCCACGGGGCTGCACACAATACGCATTTTTTTAATTTTTAATTTTTTAAACCAATAATCAATTTATTAACTAAACAGAAAGGAACGAGTATGAAAAAAATTCTTACTATCCTCGCGCTGATGATAGCGACGGTGGCCGTTGTGGCTACCGGCTACACATTGACGCGGCCGGCGAAAACCGTCGGTACTCCTGTCCCTTACACGGACAACGCACAGTCCATTTTTAGTGGCTCGACTATTGACTTGGGCGAAAGGACAGTGACAGTGACAGAAACGAGCGACGGCGTGTATACGTTTGTCGTACCAAACGTCAAGGCCGGCACCACTGACATCGCAGACTTCACTGTCGAAGGCGTGAAAGGCTCTCTCAACGACGACGGAAGCGTCAGCTATTCATTCAGCGGCAACGCCACAACAACAAATCCCAGCGCGACGGCTTCCATGTTCGGAGTAACTTCAGGAGGCACCATTGCTGTCACTCTGACAGGAAAGAGCTATGGCGAAAAGCTTTATTTTGAACTTGATTACACCCTTACCCTAGGAACTCCCAAGTTCATCTTCGGTTCAGAAATCACAGTCCCCGCAGAGCCTACAACGACGGTTGAGGGCACGGTGGTCGGCGAGGACGGCTATGCCCCCGCAGGTTCGAAGTTCACTTGGACCACGGACATCGACTGGAACACACAGAAGCTCGTTGTGGCCATCGACGTGAGCAAGTGCTCCATCAACAACGGGAACATCCTCTCCGTGGGCAGCCAGATTAGCACATGGGATCAAGGAGCCCACTTCCACTTCTATTATGTTCCTTCCACCAAGGCGCTGAAGAGCAACTTCCTCACCAACGGCCAAAACGTGTGCCGCGTGAAAGAAAGCGGAATCGTGCTGGACAGCGACGAACTGCTCATAGAGATTTCAAAGAAGACGGGTCTCACCGTGAACGGCGTGGACTTCAACTATTACTATGGCGGCACGGAGCAGTTCACCGACTTCGAGACTGTCTATGCTAACCTCTGGGCACTCACAAGCATCCAGGTGGGCAGCCAGGAAGGCTCCAACCGCAGCGACGCCACATACAAGTACGTGCGCGTGCAGAACCTGGACAACGAGCCTGCCGCCGCCGAGCCCGTGGTTTACAAGGACAAGGCCAAGTCCAACTTCTACGACATTGACTACAATGTGGACGAGCAAACTGTGGAAATCACCGAGACCGCAGAGAACACATATAAGGTTGTCCTCAAAGACTTCACCCTCACATCACGCATTTGCGACTTCACTGCCGAGGGCGTGAAAGGCGAGACTGACGCAGAAGGCAACACCGTTTACTCGTACAATGGGACGGCCACTGCCTCAAACGTAGCAGATGGCTTCACATCGTCTGTAACCGAAGGCGGCACTCTTCCGTTCACAATGACGGGAAGCAGCAAGGACGGCCAACTCACTGCCACGTTCACAACATCAATCTGGGGGAACACAGCCACCGTCACATTCGGCGAGACAAAGGAGCCGGAGCCTCAGAACGTGGTTGAAATCAACCCATCCACAGGCACGCTCTCCTCTTACAACAGCAGCACCAACTGGCTCTCACACTGGACTTCCACACAGGCAGATCCCCAGATAGAACTTTCCATCACGGAAGTAAACGGCACCACAGAGGTGAACAACATCTCGAATGTCAACAGCACCGGCACCACCATCCAGGCATGGAGAGGCGCGAAAGACTCTGACTACAAGCTGTCCATAAGCGACGGATGGGTGATCACCGGCTACAGCTTCGACGTGACACTCGCCGCTGCGGGCACCTCCATCCAGCTTACAGCTAACGACAAGACAATAACTCCTACAACAGAGACACAGAACGTGAAGGTGGAAGGCCTCAACGCAAGCAGCGTGGTGGCATTTACACTCACAGGCAACAATGTGGGCGTGAACATAACAAACTGGAAGGTGACCTACGCAGCCGCCGCGCCGACATACCCGACTTACAACTTCTCCGGCCAGTCTCTCGCTTGGAACGGCACTCCAACCGCAACCGGCAAAGGCTCAAACGAGACCGACGTTGTCATCACAGACAAGGGCGAAGGCTTCTACGACATCAACATCAAGAAGCTCACATGCTATGGCGACTATGAGGTGACGTTCGCAAACGTTCCGGGAGCAGCCAAGGGCGAGGGCATCGAATTCTCAACAAACGGCGAGACGCTGGACGGTTCTGTTTCAGGACCCTCCTCAGGCACCGCCAAGATGACCGTGGTAGGCAAGATGTTGGGCGAGCAGCTCTACATCTTCTGCAGCGGCAAATTCTTGAACTGGAGCGACGACCCGTTCACAATCACCGTGGGCACTGACTTCGATTTGGTTAAGCCTGTGACATACACAGACAAAGCCACAACGACATTCTCCGGCAATTACGAGACGACATTCGAAAACTCTGAGGTGAATGTTTATGACAATGGCGACGGCACTTACAAGTTCGTCATCAAGCAGTTCGCGTTCAGTGAGTATAATTATGTGATGGGTGACCTCTCTGCTGAGGGCGTGACAAGCACAACGAACGAGGACGACGGCAGCATCAGCTACGAGTTCAGCGGCAAGGCCAAGGTATCCAACGTCGGTGCTTCTGCTTCAGGATTCGGCTTCGCTGATGGAGGTGAAGTGGATCTTGCTTTCGAAGGAAAGAGCAAGGAAGGAAAACTCTACGTCAACGGTACTATCGTCAACGGCGACTATACCTTCACTTATGTGTTCGGCGAAAGCCTCGATCCCACACCGGATCCGCAACCTGTGGTTCCCGGCACAGTGGTGGGCGAGGACAGCTATGCCCCCGCAGGTTCGGCGTTCACTTGGACCACGGACATCGACTGGAACACCCAGAAGCTCGTTGCAGCCATCGACGTGACAGGATGCACCGGCTCGTACGAGAACATCCTCTCCGTGGGCTACCCCATCAGCTCGTGGAACGGCGCTAACTTCCACCTCTACTACACACGCAGCAGCAAGACGCTGCAGGTGAACTACTGCAACGCAGGCGGCAACCCCATCCGCATGCAGAAGACAGTGGATGCCGACGAACTCCTCGTGGAAATCACCAAGGCAGGCGGCATCACCGTGAACGGCGAGGCTTGGAACTACACCAACGACAACAGCTACTCCGGCGACCTGACCGAAGACATGAGCGTGTACAGCGACCTCTGGAACCTCTCAAGCATCCAGGTGGGCAGCCAGGAAGGCAGCACCCGCAGCAACGCCACATACAAGTATGTACGCGTGCAGGAAGTGCCCGTCACCATCACGGCGACAGAGACATTCTATGACGACATGTCCGTGACAGAGCCGAGCACCAAGGTGAAGACCACCGAGAACGCACAGCTCGACATCAACACTTACAGCGACGGCACCTACGGCGTGACCATCTACGGCGTGGCAGGCGAGGAGGCAACCCTCGGCGACATCACCGTGAAGGGCGTAGGCGTGACGGAAGAGGACGGCGTGACCTACTACAACGCAGAGACCTCCGTCACCCTGAACGAGGAAGAGTGGACAGCCACTGTCACCGGCGTGAAGTATGCCGACGGCAAGGTATGGTTCCAGGTTGAGCTCATGAACGCCAACGAGGACATCTACTACATCGCTGTGGGCCACGAGCAGACGGTGACCGGCATCAACGCCATCAACGCCGCTGCCCGCGACGGCAAGGCAGACATCTACACCCTCAACGGTGTCAAGGTGAACGCAATGCAGAAGGGCATCAACATCGTGCGCATGAACGGCAAGACCGTGAAGATTGTCAAGAAGTGACACCGCGCGGCTGCGGGCGTCCCGCAGCCACAACGATAACTGAAAAAAGAGGCTTCCCCGTTTCGGGGGAGCCTCCTTTTTTTGCAGCTAATGCAGGAGGTCGGGATGAGTGCAGGAGGTCGGGCGTCCCAGCCCGACAACAACACCCAAAGAACAACACCCAAAGAACACCCAATCCGCCGCGAGCCAGGCGCATGCTTCTCGCTTGATGTCGTCGGGCGGGGACGCCCGACCTCCTACAAAAACACATTCCCTCGCTTGATGCTGTCGGGCGGGGACGCCCGACCTCCTATCTGCAGATTTCATCGAAATTTTGTGGAATACGACAAAATTTTGTGTAAATTTGCCTTACTAAAAAACCTGACAACATGAAATGTTACTTTTCGGCTGACCTCGGGGCAACGAGCGGCCGCACAATCGTGGGGAGGTTCGACGGCAAACGCATCGTGCTCGAGGAGCTGACGCGCTTCGACACCCCGCTGACAGAGGCGGACGGGCACTTCCATTGGGACCTCACCGCACTCTACGACGAGATAATACGCGGACTGCGCACCGCGGCGCAGCGCGGCATCGGCATCGAGAGCATCGGCATCGACACGTGGGGCGTGGACGTGGCACTCTTCGGCGGCGACGGCAGGCTGCTGCGCCAGCCCCTCTCCTACCGCGACCCGCACACCTTCGCCGCCATGGAGGACTACTTCGCCACGAAGATGCCGCGGCACGAGGTGTACGCCCGCACGGGAATACAGGTGATGAACTTCAACACGCTCTACCAGCTGCACGCCATGCGGACGGAAGGCGACAGCGCCCTCGCCGTGGCGGACAAGATACTGTTCCTGCCCGACGCCCTGACCTACATGCTGACGGGCGAGGCGGTGTGCGAGTACACCATCGCCTCGACATCACAGATGGTGGACCCCGCGACGAGGGACCTGCACCCCGAGCTGCTCGGCACGCTGGGCCTGGGCCGCGACAGGTTCGGGCGCATGGTGAGCCCCGGCACCGTCGTCGGCACCATCACGCCCGAGGTGCAGTGCCTCACGGGACTGGGAGCGGTGAACGTGGTGGCGGTGGCAGGGCACGACACGGCGAGCGCCATCGCCGCCGTGCCGGCAAGCGACGCCCGCTTCGCCTACCTCTCGTCGGGCACATGGTCGCTGATGGGCATAGAGCTGCCCCACGCCGTCATCGACGGGCGCAGCGCACGCCTCAACTTCACCAACGAAGGGGGCGTGGGCGGCACAATACGCTTCCTGAAGAACATCTGCGGCATGTGGCTCTACGAACGCTGCCGCAAGGAATTCCCCGAGGAGGTGCGGCGCCTGCCGCACCCCGAGCTGCAAGGGTCGGCACTCGAAGCCCCCGCCTTCCGCAGCCTCATCAACCCCGACGACCCGTGCTTCGCCAACCCCGGCAACATGACACGCGCCATACAGCAATACTGCGTGCGCACCGGCCAGCCCGTGCCCGTGACACACCAGGAGCTGTGCCGCTGCATATTCGAGTCGCTGGCACTGCGCTACCGCCAGGTGGCAGGATGGCTGCGCGGCACCACCGGCACGCCCATCGACGTGCTGCACATCATCGGCGGCGGCTCACGCAACGCCGTGCTCAGCCAGATGGCTGCCGACGCGTGCGGCATCACCGTGAAGACAGGGCCGCAGGAAGGCACCGCCCTCGGCAACATGATGCTCCAGGCACAGGCGCAGGGAGCGGTGGACGGCGTGTGGGAGATGCGCCGCGTGGTGGCCGCCTCCGTGGAGACGGGCACCTACATGCCGCACGGCGACGGGGCATGGGGCGAGGCCTTCGCCCGCTTCGAGAAGCTGACGGACGAGGCACGGCAGGCACCGGAACAAGAATAAAACGACAACAAAAAGACATACGACAATGAAAAGTGTACTGGACAACCGCCCCGAACTGGCGGAACGCATCAACGGAGTGGCAGAGGTGGCAGGCTACCTCTGGCAGAAAGGATGGGCCGAGCGCAACGGCGGCAACATAGTGGTGAACATCACCGACCTGGCGGACGACGCCCTGCGCCGCCTTGACGCCATCGCCCCGGCGTCGCCCATAGGCTTCACGCTGCCCCACCTCAGGGGCTGCTACTTCTACGCCAAGGGCACAGGCAAGCGCATGCGCGACCTCGCCCGCCGCCCGATGGAGAACGGCAGCATCATACGCGTGCTCGACGACTGCGCCCACTACGAGATAATAGCCGACAACGCCGTGACACCGACAAGCGAGACACCGTCGCACCTGAGCATCCACAACCTGCTCATAGGGTCGGGGTCAGGCTACAAGGCGAGCGTGCACACCCACCCGATAGAGCTCGTGGCGATGAGCCACAACAGCGCGCTGCTGGGCGAAGGGGTGCTGACGAAGATATTGTGGAGCATGATACCCGAGACCTTGGCATTCGCGCCGCTCGGCCTGGGCATCGTGCCCTACCGCATGGCAGGGAGCAACGAACTCGCCGAAGCCACCCTCGAACAGATAAGGACGCACGACGTGGTGATGTGGGAGAAGCATGGCGTGGTGGCAGTGGGAAAGGACGCCATGGACGCCTTCGACCAGATAGACGTGCTCAACAAGTCGGCAAACATATACATGTGCGCCAAGAACATGGGCTTCACGCCCGAAGGCATGACCGACAAGGACATGCGCGAGATGCAGCAGGCATACAACCTGCCGACGAAACGCAACTGACACCCGGCACGCCCGCCGCAGACCCGAGGGTTACGGCGTGTCATTTTGTCATGTAAAGCCCCTGCTTTTTGACGGAAATCAAGAAAGCAGGGGCTTTCCTTATTTTTCCCCGTCATTTGTTGTGTGCGTGCACAGAAGGCATTAACTTTGCACTTGCAATAATGAAAACACAAGTTCGGCGACAAAACGTGAGTGGAGTTGCCAGCGCTTCAAACCTTTAATAGGTAAAGAAAGATTGTTAAATTAAAAAAGAAAGGGTAACAATTATGACAGTATTAGTATTGATCGTCGCCGTGTGTGCAGCAGCTGCATACGAGGTAGTGAAAATCAACAACCGCATCAACGCTGCCCGCTAAGGGCGCCGCGAGGCGGAACCTTTTTCAGGAGAACAAAGAATTTAGTAAATTATAATTAAAATGACCAAGGGTCGGGAGACAAAGCCGCACGGCAAGTCTCCCGACCCTTGCTTTATGCAGGAGGGCGGAGGAGGCGGAATGCCGCAGGAGGTCGGGCGTCCCCGCCCGACAGCATCAAGCGAGAAGCATGCGTTTGGCTCGCGGCGGGATGGGTGCCCTTTGGGTGTTGTCGTCGGGCGGGGACGCCCGACCTCCTATGGCGACACCAAGCGAGGGATATGTTTTTATTGCTGTCCGGTAAAGTAGAGTTGTTGTCGTCTTGTGGCTAAGTTTGCAAAAAGCAGGAGGTCGGGCGTCCCGCCCGACAACATAAACCTGTCAAACGACCAAACGCA
>CAVBVK010000064.1:0-8054 GCA_963599085.1 bacterium
GACATATTGCGTGCTTCTGGAAAGACAGGCGTTGGCGTTGATGAAGTGCTTCAAGCTATTGTCGAGCGGGTTCCACACCCCGTAGGCAACCCGAAAGCCCCTTTACAGGCTCTTATTTTCGACTCTGTCTTTAATTCTTTCCGTGGCATTATAGCTTATTTCAAAATTGAAAATGGTGTAATACGGAAAGGGGACAAGGTCAAATTCTTCAATACGGGAATGGAATACGTGGCTGATGAAGTGGGCGTTCTTAAAATGGATATGGTTCCACGCGACATGCTCGGCACTGGTGAAGTAGGCTATATCATTTCCGGCATCAAAGATGCAAAGGAAGTCAAGGTAGGTGACACCATCACACATATAGCAAATCCGTGCGATAAGGCGATCGCAGGATTTCAGGAGGTGAAACCCATGGTGTTTGCGGGCGTATATCCGATTGACCCCAGCGAGTACGAGAATTTGCGAGCATCACTTGAAAAACTGCAACTGAATGATGCGTCACTTACATTCTCTCCGGAATCCTCGGTAGCCCTTGGCTTTGGTTTCCGTTGCGGATTTCTCGGACTTCTTCACATGGAAATTGTCCAAGAAAGACTCGACCGCGAGTTTAATATGGACGTTATCACTACAGTCCCCAATGTGTCATACTTGGTTTACGACAAACACGGAAATGTAAAGGAGGTGCATAATCCTTCCGGATTGCCGGAACAGACACTCATTGACCATATTGAGGAACCTTATATAAAGGCAAGCATCATTACAACGGCAAACTTTATTGGACCGATAATGACCCTATGCCTTGATAAACGAGGTGAGCTTATCAACCAGGAGTTTGTCAGCGGCAACCGTGTGGAGCTGCATTTTATGCTTCCTCTTGGCGAAATAGTTATAGATTTCTATGACAAACTTAAATCTATCAGCAAGGGATATGCCTCATTTGACTATCACATTGACGGTTTCAGACCATCGCGTCTTGCCAAGCTTGACATATTGCTCAACGGCGAACCTGTTGATGCCCTTTCTGCCTTGACACACCAAGACAATGCTGTCAGCATAGGGCGAAAGATGTGCGAAAAACTGAAAGACTTGATACCGCGCCAACAATTCGACATAGCCATACAAGCTGCGATTGGCGCAAAAATCGTTGCAAGAGAGACAATCAAGTGTGTCAGAAAGGATGTTACGGCAAAATGTTATGGAGGTGACGTGAGCCGTAAGCGTAAGTTGCTGGAAAAACAGAAGAAAGGAAAGAAACGCATGAAACAGATTGGCAATGTCGAAGTGCCGCAAAAAGCTTTCCTTGCCGTATTGAAACTTGATTGATGCAGACATTAATTGAACACCGTTTTTGAGAAGGGAGGATAAAATGAAAGAGACAGTCGGTAAAAACAGTCGCGATATAGCACGCGAACTCTCAAGGCGTTACAGTACAATGACACATGATGAACTGGATGTACTGGAAAGCATCCTTGTGCCTATGAAATTTGCTAAAGGTGACATGATTCTCAAAGAGGGAGAGGTTTGCCGTTGCATATACTTTATAGACAAAGGTCTTATAAGGCAGTTCTATATCAAGCACGGAAAGGAAGTTACAGAACATTTGGGCGACGACCACTCCATATTCATGTGCATTGAAAGCCTTTTTAAGGAGATGCCCACGCAGCTTCAAGTCGAGGCTCTTGAACCGTGCATGATTTATGCATTGCCCAAAGACAGACTTGAAAGAGTGGCCTTGCACAATGTTAATATTCAAATCCTTTACAGAAAGATATTGGAAGAAAGCCTGATCTTATCGCAGGTTCATGCCGATTTAGTGCGTTTTGAAACGGCGCAGGACCGCTATCGCAAGATGTGCAAGCTGTATCCGCAGGTTGTGCTTCGTGCTCCCCTTTTGTTCATTGCAAGCTATCTTCAGATGACCCCTGAAACCTTGTCAAGGGTTCGTGCAGCAACCTTGCTTGACTGACAGGAGACTTTTCGTTTACGCCCCCATAAGAATCTGCTTTCACAGAGGTTATCACCCTTATGTCCCGATGGGAAAAGGACTTCAAATATATTCAAAAATCCTTCAAGAATGTTTGATGAACCAACTAATATAAGTACCTTTGCATAAAGCAGACACATCATGGCAACTTGAACGAAAATTCGGTTGTATTCCGATGGCACTGTCTTTACTTACTGGAATAAACTTACAAGAAATCCAGTAAAGGGGACAAAGTTTGTTTTCATCTTGGCAAGAATACTATTCAAAAACAATTTATACAAATGAATAATAAGGAATTGATGAACCATGCAGCCGATAACATCCGTCTGCTTGCAGTTTCCATGGTAGAAAAAGCTAAATCCGGTCACCCAGGAGGCGCAATGGGAGGGGCGGATTTTATAAATGTCCTCTTTTCGGAATTTTTGGTTTATGACCCCGATCAGCCCGCATGGGAAGGACGCGACCGTTTCTTCCTTGACCCGGGGCACATGTCGCCTATGCTTTATTCAGCCCTTGCCCTGCAAGGCAAATTCACCATTGAAGAATTAAAGACATTCCGCCAATGGGGTTCTGACTGTCCCGGACATCCCGAGCGTAACATCATCCGCGGTATAGAAAACACGTCCGGGCCACTCGGACAGGGCCACACATACGCTGTCGGTGCTGCCATTGCCGAAAAATTCTTGCAGGCACGCCTGGGCGACACCATGATGCAGCACAAAATTTATGCCTACATCTCTGACGGTGGCATACAGGAGGAAATCTCACAGGGCGCAGGTCGAATGGCTGGCGTACTCAAGCTGAACAACCTAATCATGTTCTACGATTCCAACGAGATACAGCTTTCAACTGAATGTAAAGTTGTAATTCAGGAAAATACCCGCATGAAATATGAAGCGTGGGGATGGAACGTAATGGAAATCAACGGCAACGATGCCGACGAAATACGCGCTGCTCTCAATGCAGCCTTGAAAGAAGAGCATCGCCCTACCCTCATAATAGGTCATACTGTAATGGCCAAAGGCGCACGCAAGGACGATGGCACAAGCTATGAACACAGTGTGAAAACCCACGGTGCGCCACTCGGAGGCGATGCCTACATAAACACGGTGAAAAATCTTGGCGGTGACATAGAAGAGCCTTTCGTTATCTTTGACGATGTAAAAGAGCTTTACGCAAGACGTACAGAAGAACTTCGCGTTATCGTAAAAGAGCGTCATGTGGCTGAGGAAGAGTGGCGCAAGAACAATCCTCAACTGTCTGCTGCCATGAACGACTGGTTCTCAGGGAATGCGCCCAAGGTGGACTGGAGTGCACTTACACAGAAGCGCGACATTGCCACACGGGCTGCATCTGCCGCATGTCTTGGCATCCTTTCCGAGCAAGTGCCTAACATGATATGCTCTTCTGCTGACCTGTGCAACTCTGACAAAACAGACGGTTTCCTCAAGAATACGCACAGCATGTCTGCTGACGACTTTACCGGAGCCTTCTTTCAGGCCGGCGTAAGCGAGCTGTCAATGGCATGCGTATGTATAGGCATGTATCTGCATGGAGGCGTAATTCCCGCCTGCGGTACATTCTTCGTGTTCTCAGATTATATGAAACCGGCCATACGAATGGCAGCACTCATGCGCGTACCCATCAAATTCATTTGGTCGCATGATGCTTTCCGTGTAGGAGAAGACGGGCCTACCCACGAACCGGTAGAACAGGAAGCACAAATCCGCCTCATGGAAAAGCTCAAGAACCATAAGGGGCAGGATTCAGTCCGTGTATTCCGCCCTGCTGATGCTGACGAAGCAACAGTTTGTTGGCAGATGGCAGTAGAGAACATGGACACTCCAACAGCGTTGATTTTCTCACGACAGAATGTCATGTCCCTGCCCAAAGGCAACGATTATGGTCAAGTTCGCAAGGGCGCATACATAGTAAAGGGCTCTGACGAAGACTATAATGTCATTCTTTTGGCTTCCGGCTCCGAGGTTTCAACCCTGCTTGCCAGTGCCGAACTGCTTAGAAAAGACGGCATCAAGGCACGTATTGTAAGCGTTCCGTCTGAAGGATTGTTCCGCATTCAAAGCGCAGAATACCAAGAGGCTGTATTGCCGAAAGGCTCCAAGATTTTCGGACTGACAGCCGGTCTGCCCGTCAATCTGCTTGGTCTTGTAGGTGCTAACGGGAAAATATGGGGACTGGACTCGTTCGGTTACTCTGCACCTTACAAGGTGCTTGACGAGAAATTGGGCTTCACCTCAGAGAATATATATAAACAAGTAAAAGAATACCTTTCATAACTAAAACCCAGATTACTATGGACATCAAGACAGTTGGATTAGCAAGCGACCACGCTGGCTACGCATTAAAGAAATTCGTGATAGAATATCTTGAAAGCCGTGGCTTGGAATATAAGGATTACGGAACATACAGCGACATGAGTTGCGACTATCCGGACTTTGCACACGCCTTGGCAACAGGTATAGCCAATGGCGATGTTTACCCGGGAATTGCAATCTGCGGCAGCGGCGAGGGCATGACAATGACACTCAACAGGCACAAAGGTGTAAGAGCCGGACTCTGCTGGCTGCCTGAGATAGCACACCTTGTACGCCAGCACAACGATGCCAACGTACTTGTGATGCCGGGTAGATTTATAGACAACAAAACCTCTGAAAAAATCATGGATGAATTCCTCAACACCACGTTTGAGGGTGGACGCCATGAGAAAAGGGTCAAAAAGATTGACTTAGACTGAACATCTTATCGGGGAAGGTAAACTCTTTACTTTCCCCTTCTTGCTATTTACCAATATTAATTTATGAAAAGAACCATTTTCACCATTGCGTTTATGATTGCCGGCTTGGCCTGCTTCGCAGACAGCCATTTCATAAAAGATACAAATTACCGTGACAACGTTGAAAAGATTTTCAACAAACGTATAAAAACAGTAGGAAAACAATTCTTCAATCTGAAAGGCATCAAGCCCTCGCAGGAAGAGACTGAAGCACTGAAATTCCTTTATGCCTATATGCCTTTGGCTGATGTGACCGACTATTCCACGGCTTTTTATGAAGAAAACGTGAAGTTGTCATTGACAGCACGGAAGGAAATGGCTTGGGGAACAGTCGTGCCTGATTTGCTTTTCAGACATTTCGTACTTCCGTTGCGCGTAAACAATGAAGCACTTGACGGTTCAAGAGGCGTGTTCTACAATGAGCTAAAAGACCGCATAAAAGGCAAGAGCATGTATGATGCCATCCTTGAAGTGAACCATTGGTGCCATGAAAAAGTGACCTACCAGCCTTCCGATGCACGCACTTCATCACCTTTGGCAACAGTAAAGACTGCCACCGGACGCTGCGGAGAGCAGAGTACATTTACCGTTGCAGCACTCAGGGCAGTGGGCATTCCTGCCCGTCAGGTCTATACTCCACGGTGGGCTCACACGGATGACAACCATGCCTGGGTGGAAGCATGGGCCGACGGCAAGTGGTATTTCCTCGGAGCATGCGAGCCGGAACCCGTGCTGAACCTCGGATGGTTCAATGCCCCGGCATCACGCGCAATGCTTATGCACACCCGCGCATTCGGCGACTACCGCGGTCCGGAGGAAGTATTGCTGAGAACCTCCAACTTCACAGAAATAAACCTGACAAGTAATTATGCGCCCACAGCAACGGTTAGTTTCATCATCAAGGATATAAATGACCAGCCTGTGGAGAACGCAAAGGTGGAATTCAAAATCTACAATTATTCCGAATTCTATTCAGCCGTAACAAAATACACCGATGCTGAGGGCAAGACTTCACTTTCTGCGGGTAAAGGCGACATGATAATATGGGCATCAAAGAACGGCAATTACGGCTATCGTAAAGCTTCTTTCGGCAAGGATAACGAAATAACAATCACCCTCAGCCGCAACAATACAAGCGACAGGGCACAGAAAGTTTTTGCCGAGGACACTCTGACAATCATACCTCCCGTCGAGAATGCCCATCTTCCATTTGTAAGTGATGAGATGAGAAAAGAAAACCAGATCAGGTTTGCCTACGAAGACTCATTGCGTAAAACTTATACATCAACATTCCTGACTTTGCCACAGGCAGAAAAGATAAGTAAGGCAGGCGCGAAATACATTGTGAAGTCAAGGGGAAACCACAAGACAATCGTTGATTTCATTAACCGCCACAGCGACAATGAAAAGCGGGTGATGGATCTGCTCGCCACATTGTCGGACAAGGATTTGCGCGACATTACCACGACAATACTTGAAGACAACTTCAATGCAAAATCCGATCAAGTATCTCCGCGTGTTGAAGACGAGATGATTATCAGTCCGTTCAAGCAGTACTTTGAGAATGCGTTTAGTGAAAAACTTGCAAGCTCATTCCGTAATGACCCTGCCAACCTTGTTGTCTGGGTGAAGAAGAACATACGCATCAATCCGGACAAAAAGGCTCTACGCATAGCACAGACACCAGTGGGCGTGATGAAGTCGCGACTCACTGACGAACGTTCACGCGACATTTTCTTTGTCGATGTGGCACGAAGCCTTGGCATCGAAGCACGGAAGGATGTGGTTACAGGCAAGGTGCAATACAAGAGTGACGGCAAATGGATTGATGTAAAATTCGATTCTGACAGTCAGACCGCGACTCCTTCAGGTTCCCTCGTCCTGACATACGAGCCATCCACATACCTCAACAACCCGATGTACTACTACCATTTCACAATCAGCCGTTTGGAAAATGGCGTCGCGCAACTTATGAACTTCGATGAAGGACAGTCAGATATGGGGGACGGCACAAGTTGGGCAAATACATTCAAAGACGGATGCAAGCTTGATGAAGGGACATACATCCTCATAACAGGCAGCCGGATGGCAAGCGGAAATGTGATGGCATCGGCACGCATTTTCAACATAGAAGAGGGACAGACTACAACTATACCTCTTGACATGCGCCATAGCACTACCGAAGTGAATGTGATAGGCTCGTTCAACAGCGAGTCAATCATCCTCAAAGACAACAAGGAAGTAAGCGTCCTTTCACAGACAGGACGTGGATATTTCGCCATAGGGATATTGGGCGTAGGTCAGGAGCCCACCAACCACGCACTGCATGATATTGAGAAAGTCAAGGACGCATTCGAGAAGTGGGGACGACCGGTAATTCTGTTGTTTGAAAGTGAAGCTGATGCCAAGAAGTTCAGCCATGAAGAATTCAACAAGCTCCCGTCGAACATATCTTTCGCCATAGACAAAGACGGCAGCATACGCAAACAGATTGCAACACAGATGAAGCTTAAGAGCAGTACACAGTTGCCCATGTTCATCATCGCAGACACATTCAACCGTGTTGTATTCGTATCACAAGGTTACACCATCGGCCTTGGAGAGCAGATGCAGAAAGTGTTTCAAAAGTTGAAATAAAACTATTGCTGTCCGCTGAGACTTTTGATTAAAGGTTTGGCGGACAGCAATATTCTAATGAATCGCGAACAGTGTTATCAGGCGAAATCAATCGTCCTTGAATGCGAGATTGTCCAACTTCTCACGCAATATATGTACCACAGACCTGCGGATCGAGAGTTTGAACTCACACATGTTATCAAATTTCTGGCTTATTATATTTGGTGACATTTCCTTAATTACTTTCATTACATCATTCATCATAATGTAGGGAAATCTGAAAATGATCTCCTCTTCGCAATACCTTGACACTATTTCGGCATTGCCTATTGCGTCTGCCGCAGCTGTTCGATAAGCCACAATAAGTCCGCTTGTACCCAAATTAACGCCCCCATAATAACGCACGACAACAACAAGTATGTCGGTCAAACCATTCTTTGTTATCTGTCCGAGGATGGGTTTCCCGGCAGTGCTACTTGGCTCACCGTCGTCATTCACACGAAACAACGCCTTGTCAGCTCCAATTACATACGCATAGCAGACATGACGGGCATCATAATACTTTTTCCTATATTGCTGAACAATATCCTTTACCTGTTGTTCTGTGGTGACATGAACTGCAAAAGCGAGAAACTTGCTGCGTTTCTCGCTGTAAAAACC
>CAVBVK010000065.1:0-2417 GCA_963599085.1 bacterium
GCTTTATGCAAGCGCATCAATGAAATACAGGACACCCTTTGCGGAAATGACATTAAAGTGAGAAGCATTAACGTTGGAGGTGGACTCGGAGTGGATTATTACAATCCTGACACAAACAGTATTCCTGACTTCAAGTCATATTTTGATACATATCAGAAGAACCTTAACCTGCGTGACGGACAGCACCTGCATTTTGAATTGGGTCGTTCTATGGTTGCGCAATGCGGATCATTGCTGACACGTATATTGTATGTAAAACAGGGTGAATACAAACAATTTGCAATTGTCGATGCAGGAATGACCGATTTGATACGTCCTGCATTATATCAGGCACACCATTCCATTCAAAATATAACAAGTACACAGGCTTTGGAAGTGTATGATGTTGTTGGCCCTATCTGTGAGTCAAGCGATGTGTTTGCAAAAGCAATTGAATTGAACAAATGCCATAGAGGTGATATGCTCGCTATAAAATCAGCGGGTGCCTATGGCGAGATCATGGCAAGCAGATACAATTGCCGCCAACTGCCGATGGGATATACGAGCGAAGATTTATGATTATTGACACATACACATTGGTTTGTTGCATAGTCCTTGTTGCAATATGTTTCATTTCTGTTTTTATGAATCCCTTTGTCAGGTGCATCCATAAAAACAAGAAGGAGGAAACCTTGTTGGAAATCAAGGATAAGCCTGTCTCAGTCTTGGTGCTGGCAAATGACAATGCGGAAGCGTTGGATTCACATTTACCAATACTTTTATCCCAGAACTACACTGCAAATTATGAAGTGATTGTCGTAATGAAGCATGGGGATGTTGCAACAGAATGTGTCATAAAGAAATACTCTCATTTCCAAAACCTGAAGGTGACATTCATTCCCAACAAATCTTTGTTCATGAGTGCAAAAAAGCTATCGGTCACATTGGGAGTAAAAGCAGCCCAAAATGAATGGATTGTCCTTCTTGATGCGGAATGCTCCCCCCTATCCGACCGTTGGCTTAGCACCATATCAAAGAATTGTAATGACGAAAAAGACATGGTGCTCGCTTACAGCAACTACTCATTAAATACAAAAGTTTCTTGTCGTTTCGAGCGAATCCGCACCTCCTATTATCTGATGCACCAAGCAATGAAAGGATATGCATACCGCTGTAATGGGACCAACCTCGCTTTTAGAAAAAGCATGTTCATTGGCGGCGACGGATATAAGGGAAATTTGCAATTCACGAATGGTGAATACGATTTCATTGTAAACAAGTATTCAAAACCGTTACGGACAGCCATTGAAACATCAAAAGATGCAATAATAAGGGAAGACATACCGACAAAAAAGGCTTGGATCAATAAAAATCTGTCGTATCTGCATTCACGGCATGCAATGAAACATGGCAAATGGATGCGTTTTCTTTGCAACGCCGACACTTTCATGTTATGGATAAACTATTTCGTTGTCTTGGCAGGGATTGCCATTTCATCTGCGACCCATAACTGGATACTCCTTGCCACATCTGTTGTTTTGCTATTTGTTACCTTGTGGCTGAGGATTACGGTTGCAAACAAAGCTTTGCGGGCATTCGATGAATCCATTTCAAAATGGAAAATACCGTTCCTTGAATTGCGGGTCTTATGGCATGACATCTCCTATATATTACGAGTTCTAAAATCCGACAAACGGGAATTCTCAACCCACAAATTATGAATTTACAGGTTCTTGCCACACAGGATTTCCGACAGGATCACATCAACGTGACATTGTACGAGAGTCTATGCCATGAGTTCAAAAACCATGGCATCATGACGGTTGTGGACAAGAATCCGGACATTATCCATCTGTTCGGGCAGTGGAATGGAGAAAGCATAAAGGTAATTAATAAATTCAATGCCCGGAACATACCGGTTGTGTTTACTTCAACCAATGGACTGATAGACTTAAATACATTTGGGTACAGCTTTACCAAACGGGCTACGACAAACCGTTATGTAAAAAAAATATCGCAACGGGTCGCTACAGTCCATGTATGCGGCACTGTTGAAGGCCATGTCGTACACGAGTTATGCAAAGAAGCTGACGCCTGTTGCATAAGAAACTGCCATTACACAAATCTGATTTCAAAACACAATATGCTGCAAGACTTTGAAAACTTATATGTTTCAATTGTCAAAAAGCATGATGAGAGCATCAAACAGCTAATTTCAAACAAGATAAAAGATGCCAACATATCGGACAGGGCAATAGCACTAATCACTTCAAAACTACTGTATTTGCAAGTTTTACACATAAAAGGCAGCATACCCGGAGCCTGCATTGACGAGTTGTCCAAGACACTCACTGAAACCGATTACAACGAGCAACATTTATGCAATGTCCTTCACAAGCTCAAAATCTACAAATTCACATCAAGAGCAATGCAGATGT
>CAVBVK010000065.1:2427-3633 GCA_963599085.1 bacterium
TGAACGATTGTTCGACGCTTACCGAAGGCTTCATGCCTATGCCACCAACCAACGACAAGGCGACTGCTGCCTTAAAACAAGACATAATCCATTAACTAAAAAGCACTTTTATGGAACAGAACTGCATCTCTTCAAAATACGATCTGAAATATTTGCGGTTACTATCGCAATCTTTTCCAAACATCCCAGAGGCAAGTACTGAAATCATCAACTTGCAGGCAATTCTGAATTTACCGAAAGGAACAGAACACTTCCTTGCGGACATCCATGGCGAGCATGAAGCATTCCAGCATCTGTTGAAAAATGTTTCAGGAAACATACAGCGCAAGGTCAATGAGCTTTACGGTACTACACTTAAAGAACATGACAGACGCGAATTGTGCACTCTCATTTATTATCCAGACCAAAAATTGGAATTGATAAAGGCATCAGAACCAAATCTTAAAGATTGGTATCACACAACAATTCACGAACTTGTTTCAATCTGCCGACTTGTTTCAAGCAAATACACCCGTTCCAAAGTCCGCAAGTCACTTCCAAAGGATTTCAGTTATATCATACAAGAACTCCTCCACGAACGTACCGACGACGCGAACAAGGCTGATTATGTGAATGTAATTATCGATACAATCATATCAATAGGGCGGGCCGACGATTTCATCATTGCCATATCAAATGTCATCCAGCGTCTGTCAATAGATCAACTGCACATTCTTGGCGACATTTATGACAGAGGACCAGGAGCACATGTCATTATGGACACACTTTCAAGCTACCACAGTTGGGACATACAATGGGGTAACCATGACATCTTATGGATGGGTGCCTTGGCCGGTAACAATGCCTGCATCTGTAATGTGATCAGGCTTTCGCTTCGTTATGCCAACCTTGCCACACTTGAAGAAGGATACGGCATAAACCTTGTCCCGCTGGCAACTTTCGCGATGGAGACATATAAGGACGACCCGTGTGAAGAGTTCATGCCTAAGTTTTCGTCTGAAGAATCGATGAAAATGGACGAGAAGTCGCAACGTCTTACGGCTCTTATGCATAAGGCAATAACGATATTGCAGTTTAAAGAGGAAGCTGCTGTTTATGAAAGAAATCCACATTGGCGTATGCAAGACAGGGAACTCTTCAACAATATAGATTATGAAAAGGGCACCATTACCATCGATGACAAATGCCATCCGTTACGGAGCAACA
>CAVBVK010000065.1:3643-7946 GCA_963599085.1 bacterium
CCACAATAGACCCTCTGCATCCCAATCGCCTTACTCCGGAGGAAACTGATTTGATGAACAAGCTACGGCATTCATTTCAGATCAGCGAAAAGTTGCACAAGCACATCCGTCTTCTGTTACAGCATGGTTGCATGTATGCCATATACAACAACAACCTCCTCTTTCATGCCTCCATTCCGCTCAATGCCGACGGTTCCTTGAAAATGACTGACACCCTACCGGGAGGCCCTTACAGCGGCAAGGAGTTGCTCTATAAGACAGGAATGATGATACGCACGGCTTTTCAAGAGGATTCTCCGAAAGAAGAACGTGATTACGGCATAGATTATTTCCTCTATTTATGGTGCGGCCCTGACAGCCCGTTGTTCGACAAATCGAAAATGGCGACATTTGAAAGATACTTCATTGAAGGCAAGAGCACACATAAGGAGGAAAAGGGAAATTACTTCAAATTGCGTGACGAAGAGAAGATTATTGACAACCTTCTCAATTCGTTTGGTGTTTATGGTGAGAACCGCCATGTTATAAACGGACATGTCCCGGTTCATGTCTGCAAGGGAGAGAGTCCGATAAAGGCAAATGGCAAACTTATGGTGATAGACGGCGGTTTCTCGCAAGCTTATCACAAGGAGACAGGAATTGCCGGATATACCCTCATTTATCACAGCAAAGGCTTTGTGCTTGTACAGCACGAACCTTTCACCAGCACCAAAGATGCCATCAGGAAATGCACGGACATTAAAAGCACCACACAGATTGTGGAACTTTCTTCACATCGTATGCGCGTTGCCGACACTGATATAGGACACGAGTTGAGCAAGCAAATCAGCGATCTCGAAGGTCTGCTCTATGCCTACCGCCACGGCCTGATAAAAGAGAACATACCGAACAAATAACTCTAACAAAATGGCATATTGGTTTGTTTTTCATAAAGATAGCATTCTCTTGACAAAAGAACAAGATGGTTCTTTCTCCGTACCTTGCCAAGAGTCAGTCCCCTTATGTGCCTCCCACAACACCCATATTATGGATGTCTCTGAAAGCATAGACGGTATAGAGGTGAAGGCCGTAAGCATAGACTCTCCCGTTACTGACGATTTCACGTTTGAAATGTGCAATCTCAGAAAGTCGTTCTATAAATTATCTCCACAGTTGTATAAGATGGCAGGGAAATGTCATGAGCTCCTCTATTGGGACAGGAACACACGCTTTTGTGGAATATGTGGTGCACCTATGGTAATGGATACCGTTATTTCCAAACGTTGCACTAACTGTGGCAAAATAATGTGGCCGCAACTCGCCACAGCAATCATTGTCCTGATCAACCGGGGAGATGAGCTTCTGCTTGTACACGCCCGAAATTTCAAAAGCGATTTCTACGGATGTATTGCTGGATTTGTGGAAACAGGCGAGTCGCTGGAAGAAGCCGTACGGCGCGAAGTTATGGAAGAGACACATATAGAAATAACCAATTTGCGTTATTTCAAATCGCAGCCATGGCCTTATCCATGTGGACTGATGGTAGGTTTCTTCGCCGAATACAAGAGCGGCGAACTTGCATTACAGGAGTCTGAACTTTCAAAGGGTGGATGGTTCAACAAGGACAATCTGCCCACCATACCGGAGAAACTTAGTTTGGCACGAATGCTTATCGACCGCTGGCTTGAAGAACACGCGGAATGAGAGGCTTATCGTATTTGTTATGACACCATAAATTCTAAAAATATGAAGAATATAGGTTGGGGATTTATCGGCTGTGGCGAAGTGACTGAGAAGAAGTCGGGACCGGCTTTCAATGAAGTCGAGGGCTCATGCGTCGTTGCGGTAATGAGCAGGAATGCTGAAAAAGCCAAGTCGTATGCGAAGCGACACGGTATAGCCAAGTGGTACACTGACCCGCAAGAGCTTATTGACGATCCCGATGTCACTGCCGTTTACATTGCCACCCCCCCATCAAGCCATGCAACATTTGCCATTATGGCAATGAAAGCCGGCAAGCCTGTCTATATAGAGAAGCCTTTGGCGGCAAGCTATGAAGACTGCGCACGCATCAACAGGATAAGCGAAGAAACGGGCGTTCCCTGTTTCGTCGCTTATTACCGGCGTTATCTGCCCTACTTCAAGAAAGTGAAATCGATACTAGATTCCGGCATCTTAGGGCAGATAGCCAATGTTCAAATAAGGTTTTCAGTACCTCCCCGCGACCTTGACTACCAAAGCAGCAGCAACCTCCCATGGCGACTTCAGCCCGACATTGCAGGCGGAGGCTACTTCTACGACTTGGCTCCCCATCAGCTTGACTTGCTTCAAGAGTATTTCGGGGTCATAACAAAAGCGCACGGATATTGTGCCAACCGTGCACATTTGTACAAAGCAGAAGACAGCATAAGTGCCTGCTTCCTCTTTGAAAACGGCTTGCCCGGCAGTGCTTCGTGGTGCTTTGTGGGGCATAAGAGTGCGAAGGAGGATTGCGTAGAAGTCATTGGAGAAAACGGAATGATGTCCTTTTCCATTTACAGTTACACCCCCATTCTCCTGATAACAAGTGAAGGCACGACCTCCATTACTGTGCCCAATCCGCCCTATGTGCAGTTACCCATCATCCGGTCTGTTATAGAGGATCTGCAGGGTATAGGTGTATGCCTATCAACAAGCGTCAGCGCAACACCCGTAAATTGGGTAATGGACAGAATTTTAGGCAAGTTGTAAACAAATGTGTTGCCGCACCTTAATCCTATCATGTAAACCATAAGAGCCTGGGTGTAGGCAAACAGGAAAAAAGAAAAAGGTTGAGATATTTGATATCAACATTATTATTGGCACTGACCTTCAATGTGCAGTTGTCCGCTATGCCGATAGACATGGCGGAACGAGATTCCCTGTACTCCGCCGAGATTGTTGATACCGTTTCCAGTGTCAAGCCCCGTAAATCATTTATCAAACGAGTTTTTGGCACACTGGGCAGTTTTGTCAGAAACTTTTCTGAGGTTGATACGAATTACATCGAACCTCAAAGTTACAATTACACGCTTATGCTGCAAAACACGAACACCTACGAACTGTACCGCATAACTTCAGAAAACGGCAATTACTTTACCTTTTCACCCTTGCCGTCAATAAAGCTTGGTCCGTATTTCGGATGGCGTTGGGCGTTCCTTGGCTACACATTCGACTTGAAGCATATCAGCAACGGCAACAAGAAAAAGGAATTCGATTTGTCAATTTACAGTTCACAGATAGGGATCGACCTGTTCTATCGCAAGACTGGCACAGACTACAAGATTTCACATGTGGGCTTCAACGATGTAGAAGAAGTGGATACCCGCCCGCTACGGGGACATGATTACGACGGCATTAATGTCGGTATCAAGGGCTTCAACCTTTATTACATTTTCAACCATAAGCGTTTCTCGTATCCTGCGGCATTCAGCCAATCCACAATTCAGCGCCACTCCTGCGGCTCAGTGCTGTGTGGGATAGGTTACACCAAGCATTCGCTCAGCATTGATTGGGAGAAACTGTATGGAATTGTAGGTGATGCCTTGGGCGCAGACATAGCTGAACGCTATATGGACAGCAGTCTGAAATTCCAAAAACTGCAATATACCGACCTTGCATTGTCCGGTGGTTATGCCTACAACTGGGCTTTTGCGCACAACTGGCTGGCAGCAGCTTCATTGTCTTGGGCATTGGCATATAAAAGTTCGTCAAGCGACAGCAACAATTCGTTCTTTACATTCAAGGACTTTTCTTTTCACAACTTCAACATTGACGGGTTGGGAAGATTTGGAGTTGTCTATAACAACATGAAATGGTATGCCGGTTTGAGCAGTATCATTCACGCCTACAATTACCATAAATCAAGGTTTTACACGAATTCCGTTTTCGGAAGCATAAACATATACATAGGCTTTAATTTCTCCAAAAGAAAACGATGACGACACGTTGTTTACTCTGTACAATAAGTTTTTTTGCGCAAGGTTTCCTTTTCTGCTGCGATGAAATATACGGGAAACCAACGTCTATCGGCATTCTAAAACAGGCTTTGACAGGAGGTAATCAAGGCATCGGCAAAACAACAGGCGTTGAAGTCATGGAAAGCAAGGAAGACAGTCTGGCTTTTGAAAGGATCATGTCTTCCTCAAGAGCAGCATTGTCACATGAAGCCGACATGAGCAAAGAGCGTCTGCTCATCCATATTGCGCGGGCACTGAAAGGTGCTCCATACGTTAGCAAGACCCTTGAAGCAGGTGCTCATGAAACCCTTGTCGTGAATTTGCGGCAGCTTGACTGTACAACATAC
>CAVBVK010000066.1:0-7930 GCA_963599085.1 bacterium
CTTATCATATCACGCACAGACAGCCTCACTTATGCCCGTGAACACCTTAATGAGATGTTTGGCAAGAAGTACCCCAAATACTTCAGAAAGGAACATGTGCAGTATTACACGGAACAAAATCCTGACGAGTTGGCACTCATCAACTATACGAGCGGTACCACGGGGTTCTCAAAAGGGGTTATGATTCCATACCGTGCACTGTGGAGCAATTATGACTTCGCAGAGGAAGTGATGAGCGAAGCCGTGAAGCCGCAGGCAAATGTCATCAGCATTCTTCCTATGGCCCACATGTATGGGATGTCATTTGAATTCCTTTTCGAGTTCCTGCATGGATGCCATATATTCTACCTTACACGTGTGCCAAGTCCTGCCATCATAGCAAAAGCCTTCGCAGAAGTGAAGCCGGCAATCATCATTGCGGTGCCTCTTGTCATTGAAAAGATCATTCGCAAGAAGGTTTTCCCCAAGATTCAGAACAACAAGATGCGCCTGCTGCTGAACATGCCGCTTGTAAGTAAGAAGGTAACCCAAAAAATCCGTGAGCAGGTAGTAAATGCTTTCGGCGGCAATTTCTATGAGATAATAATCGGTGGCGCAGCATTTAATCAAGAAGTGGAATCGTTCTTGAGGCGTATTGAGTTCCCATATACAGTTGGCTACGGAGCCACTGAATGCGCCCCTATTATATGCTACGCTGATTATGACAACTTCATGCCGGGTTCATGCGGGCGTGCCGTAGTCCACATGGAAGTGAAAATCGACAGCAACGACCCAGAGAACGTGCCCGGAGAAATTCTTGCACGCGGCCTGAACGTAATGCTTGGCTATTACAAAAACGAGCAAGCCACGCGCGAGACCATTGATAAAGACGGTTGGTATCACACAGGAGACCTCGGTACTATGGACTCGAATGGAAATGTATTTATCAAAGGGCGTTCCAAGAACATGCTTCTTGGAGCCAATGGGCAGAACATTTATCCAGAGGAAATTGAGGACAAGCTGAGCTCCATGCCCATAGTCAATGAGTGCGTTGTCGTACAACGCGGTGAAAAGCTTGTAGGACTTGTGCATCCTGACTGTGACGAAGTGGAAGCCATGCGGTTCTCGGATGAAGACCTTAACAACATTATGGAGCAGAACCGGGAAGCTCTTAATGCGGAAATGCCGGCTTATTGCAAGTTGTCGGCAATAGAAATTCAAAAGGAAGAATTTGAGAAGACACCTAAAAAGAGCATCAAGAGATATCTTTATAAGTAAAGACCTTGCAGTATTAAAACGAGAATTGCGCTTAATGACAGAACTGGGTTCACCATTAAGCGCAATTCTCATTTGTATCCTTACTTGTTACATTCCCTGATTTATAGTGCGCGAAAGCACATCAAGTTGCTGTTCCTTCGTCAGCTTTACGAAGTTCACTGCATATCCGCTTACACGAATGGTGAGCTGCGGATACTTTTCGGGGTGTTCCATTGCATCAAGAAGCAAGCTTCTGTCGAACACATTTACATTTATGTGCTGCCCTCCATTTGGAGTGAAATATCCATCAAGCAACGAAACAAGGTTTTCCGAACGCATCTCCTCTGTCTTGCCAAGGGCTGACGGAGAGATGGCAAACGTGTAGGAAATGCCGTCGCGCGAGTGTTGGAACGGTAACTTGGCAACTGATGACAGAGCTGCAACGGCTCCCTTGACATCGCGTGCATTCATCGGGTTCGCACCCGGGGCGAACGGCACTCCCTTCGCTCTGCCGTCGGGCGTCGCACCGGTATTGCGTCCGTAAACCACATTTGAAGTAATCGTCAGTATGCTTTGTGTAGGTACTGCGTCACGATATGTCCTGTGCTGGCGCAGGTATTCCATGAACTTCTCCGTGATTTCAACCGCAATTCTGTCGGTTTCATCACAATTGTTGCCAAACGGAGTATATTCACCTTCCTCAATCTTGTAGCCGACAGCGAGCCCGCTTTCATCGCGCTCAATACGTATTTTGCAATGCTTCATCGCGGCAATGGAGTCCGCAACGATGGAAAGCCCTGCAATACCCGTAGCGCGGGTGCGTTCCACATCACCATCATGCAACGACATTTCAAACGCCTCATAATCGTATTTGTCGTGCATATAGTGTATTATTTTCAAGGCATTGACATATGTTTTGGCAAGCCAACGCATCATCTGCTCGAATTTGGGAATGAACTCCCCATATGTGAGATAATCGCCGGTAATGGGCGCAAACTGTGGTGCAATCTGTTCGCCCGACATTTCGTCCCTGCCGCCATTGATTGCGTAAAGCATGCACTTGGCAAGATTTGCACGGGCACCGAAGAACTGCATCTGTTTGCCTATCTTCATCGGGCTTACACAGCAAGCGATACCGTAGTCGTCGCCGAGGTCGGCACGCATGAGGTCGTCATTTTCATATTGGATGGCACTGGTGTCAATGCTTACCTTTGCACAGTACCTTTTCCATGATTCCGGCAAATGCTCGCTCCACAGCACAGTCAGGTTGGGCTCAGGTGAAGGTCCCATGTTGTAAAGAGTGTGCAGGAAACGGTAATCGGTTTTTGTCACCATCGGGCGTCCGTCAATCCCCATCCCACCGATGGAAGCAGTTGCCCATATCGGGTCGCCGGAGAAAAGGTCATTGTATTCGGGAGTGCGCAGGAAACGCACGATACGCAGTTTCATTATCATCTGGTCTATCAGTTCCTGCGCTTCCTGTTCTGTAATAACGCCTGACTTCAAGTCACGCTGGATATAAATGTCCAGAAAGGCGCACACACGGCCAAGAGACATCGCCGCCCCATCCTGGTCTTTCACTGCGCCGAGATACCCGAAATATGTCCATTGAACAGCCTCACGGGCATTGGTTGCAGGTTTGGAAACATCGAAACCATATTCAGAACACATGCGTTCAAACTGTTTCAGAGCCTGTATCTGTTCAGATATCTCCTCGCGCTGCCGCACGATGTCTTCTGTAAATTCCTGGATGTCAATACGCCGGAAGTAGCGTTTCTTTTCCTCAATGAGATTTGCCGTACCATAGAGGGCAATACGGCGATAGTCGCCGATAATCCTTCCACGGCCATAGGCATCGGGAAGCCCTGTGATGATATGGGCGTGGCGCGCAGCCTTTATGTCATCATTATAAGCCGAGAACACTCCCTCGTTGTGGGTTTTGCGGTATTTTGTGAAAATTGTCTTTGTGGCAGGGTCAAGCTTGTAACCATAGGAATTGAGGGCTTTCTCCACCATGCGGATACCGCCCTTGGGGAATATGCCGCGCTTCAAAGGCACATCCGTCTGAATACCGACAATCACTTCACTTTCCTTATCAATATATCCGGCACCATAAGTATCAATGCTTTGCGGCAATTTCGTTTCGGCATCATAAACACCCTTCTCGCGTTCAACCTCAAACATGGACGAGAGGATGTCCCACAGATGTTTTGTTTTGCCCGTAGCATTAGCAAGAAATGACTCATCGCCATAATAAGGCTCATAATTTGCCTGGATAAAGTCACGGACATCGATTTCATCTTTCCAATTGGATCCCTTGAAATCGTTTTGCAGATTCTGTAAAACCATAAGTTGCTTATACTTTAATGATTAGAATGAATTAAGAAGATACAAAGTTAATCTTTATTTTCCGAAATAGACAATTCCTTCTGACAAATCCGCCAAAAATCATTATATCTCGGTAATTTACCATACCGTCCGTGTAGCCCGTTCATCAAAAAAGCATAACTTTGCAGCAACCGTGAGAATGGAGAAAACCCATATCGGCCAAACGGGAACAAAAAAAATATATGGCAACAACTTATAACGCGTTTAGTCACCCTTTATATGTAATGCTGAAACCTGCGGGGAGCCTGTGCAATCTGCGGTGCAAGTATTGTTACTACATCGAGAAGGGAAATTTATACAGACATGAAGGCAGTCATGTGATGAGCGACGCCTTGCTCGAGAAGTTCACAAAAGAATACATCGAGGCCCAAACCACTCCGAACATTCTGTTTTCATGGCATGGCGGCGAAACCCTCATGCGTCCGATTTCGTTTTATCAACGCGCCTTGCAGCTGCAACGGGCATACGCACGGGGACGCCATATTGACAACTGCATACAGACAAACGGCACGCTTCTCACCGACGAATGGTGTAGGTTTTTCCGCGAAAACAATTTTCTTGTCGGCATTTCCATTGACGGGCCGCAAGAATATCATGACAAATACCGGAAAACCGCCACGAAGCGTCCGACTTTCAGGCAAGTTATGAAAGGCATAGACTTGCTGAACAAGCATGGAGTGGAATGGAATGCGATGGCTGTCGTGAATGACTGCAATGTTGAAAATCCGCATGAATTCTACCAATTCTTCAAAGACATCAACTGCCATTACATACAGTTTGCACCCGTTGTTGAACGGACTGTTGCCCGGGCGGACGGCTTGACCCTTGCACCCGGAATGCAGGAAGGCGGCGAGATCACGGGCTTTTCCATTACGGCAAGGAAATGGGGCGTGTTCTTATGTGGCATTTTCGATGAGTGGGTGAAGAGCGATGTGGGCAAATATTTCATACAGTTGTTCGATGCCACTCTCGCTAATTGGATGGGCATGACACCGGGAATATGCTCGTTGGCAAAGGAATGCGGACATGCTGGAGTTATGGAATATAACGGGGATGTTTATTCCTGTGACCATTTTGTATTTCCCGAATACAGGTTGGGAAACATCAAGGAAAAGACAATCACGCAAATGATGTACTCTCAACAACAGAAAGAGTTTTCAAAAATGAAGCAATTGCTTCTGCCGAAACAATGCAGAGAATGCAGATTTGCCTTTGCCTGCAATGGCGAATGCCCGAAGAACCGCTTTGTAAAAGACAGGTACGGTTGTCTGGGGTTGAACTATCTTTGTGAAGGCTATTATATGTTTTTTGAGCATGCCGCACCCTATATGGACTTTATGAAAAATGAACTGAAAGCACAGCGTTCGCCTGCCAATGTCATGAAAATGATGTCGGGAAAATGACCCAGTTTTCAGCAACGGAAATTCATGGTGATATTCAGTTTGTCTTTCAAAAGCTCCATAATCCGCAGATAATTTCAATAAATTGATTACCTTTGTATAGTGGAAAATCGCCCGTCGTACGAATAATACGATGACAACCAATTGCTTGGATAAATATATACAAGTACAAAAAAACAACATATCAATAAGACCATGTCACTGATACTGCCCGACAACCTCCCCGCCATAGAATTGTTGAAACAGGAAAATATTGTCTTTCCCGAGGGAGCAAAAAACGAAACATGTCGCGAATGTACATTAAAGGTGGGCATTCTGAACCTTATGCCCATAAAGGAGACAACCGAACTCGATTTGTTAAGACTTCTGTCCAACACTCCCTTGCAAATGAAGGTGTCGTTTATCAAACTCAGGAGTCATGTCTGCAAACATACCTCCAAGGAGCACATGGACATGTTCTACACTTATTTTGACGAGCTTGAAGGCGGCAGTTTTGATGGCCTTATCATTACGGGGGCACCCGTTGAACTGATAGACTTTGAGCAAGTGGATTATTGGAAAGAGCTGGCACACATTTTCAGATGGGCTGAAACACATGTGTACAGCACGCTGTTTATATGTTGGGCGGCACAGGCCGGGCTGTATTTCCATTACGGCATCCGTAAATATCCATTGCCCCAAAAGAAGTTCGGCATCTTCAAGCAACACACACATAACCGGCAGTGCCCGTTGCTTAGGGGCTTTGACGACATTTTCTATATGCCGCACAGCCGACATACGGAAATCCGTGAAGAGGAAATAACGGCAGACAACCGCCTTACGGTGCTTGCCGATTCTGCGGATTGCGGTGCAAGTCTTGTCATGGCCAAGGATTGCAGACAGTTTTTTATCACCGGACATTTGGAATATTCGCCATACACCCTTGACAGTGAGTATAAGCGCGACTGCGGGAAAAGGGACGATGTGGATTTGCCTGAGAATTACTATAAGGACAACGACCCGGCACAACAGCCACTCGTAACATGGCGCGCCCATGCCAACTTGATGTATCATAATTGGATACATCAGATATTGTACCAAAACAAAATTGCAGGCAAGGCACGGGATTAGTCGTTCTGTACGGCAACTTTTTCCTGACTACACGAACAATGACAGCATTATGACAAAAGCAAGAAGACCCATAGAACTGCTGGCACCGGCCAAGAACCTGGAATGTGGTATAGCTGCCATCGACCATGGCGCGGATGCTGTCTATATCGGTGCAGACAGTTTCGGCGCACGGGTGTCGGCAGGCAATACGATGGGCTCCATAGCCGAACTGTGCCGTCATGCTCACACTTTTGGAGCAAAAGTCTATGTCACGGTCAATACAATAATCTTTGACAACGAATTGGCAAAGGCTGACAATCTTATTGGCGAACTCATAGAGATTGGGGTTGATGCCATGCTTGTTCAGGACATGGCCGTACTCGAGTTGATAAAGCGACACGGAAACAAGATCCCGGAACTTCATGCAAGTACACAAACGGACAACCGCAATATAGAAAAAGTGAAATGGCTGCACAGTGTCGGCTTCAAGCGTGTGGTTCTGGCACGTGAACTTTCACTTGCCGAGATAACGACTATTCATGCTGCTGCGCCTGATGTGGAACTCGAAGCCTTTGTGCACGGGGCCTTGTGCGTGAGCTATTCGGGCGCATGCTATGCATCGCTACATTGTTTCAACAGAAGTGCAAACAGAGGGGAATGTGCACAATTCTGCCGTCTCAAATTCGATTTGTACGACGATGACGGCAGATTGATAGAACACGACAGGCACCTTTTGTCGCTGAAAGACATGAAACTGTATGATGTTGTGGAACAGTTGATGGACGCAGGCGTCACTTCCTTGAAAATAGAAGGCCGTTTGAAAAACGCTGACTATGTAAAGAATGTCGTGGCTGCATACAGCCGACGCATAGATGAAATCATAGCCAGACGCCCCGATGAATACAGGAGAGCATCATACGGGCGGATAGAATACTCCTTCACTCCAAATCTGGACAAGACCTTCAACCGTGGGTTTACGCATTATTTCTTCAACGGACGGCAGCCGGGCATAGAATCTTTTGACACGCCCAAAGCCATAGGTGAATATGTGGGATATGTGAAAGAAATAAGAGGGGCGTCATTCAATGTGGCAGGAACAGCCTCATTTGCCAACGGTGACGGGCTCTGTTTCATAACAAAAGAGCACAGACTTGAAGGATTTAGGGTGAACCGTGTGGAAAACAACAGGCTTTTCCCTTTGTCAATGCCGCACAACCTGCAGGCAGGTATGGCCTTGTACCGCAACAACGATCAGGAGTTTGAGCGTGTTTTGTCCCGTAAGACAGCAGAAAGGAAACTTGACCTTTCTGTCTCTTTGAGGATTGACGGCGGACAGCTTCTGGCTTCGGCATGCGATGAAATGGGCAGAACTGTTGAAGTAAAGCTCGACATTGAGCTGCAAAAGGCCATCAAGCCACAGCGTGAAAACATTGTCAGGCAAATGGAGAAAATGGGCAATACGCCATTCAGACTGTCGCAACTGCATATTGCAGAAGAGGTGAATGCTTTGTTTGTTCCGTCAAGCAAGCTTTCGGAATTACGGCGGGAGATTGTAACATTGATTGCCGAAACCGATATTCTGGAAGAAGGTCAGAATGAAGCTGAAGCCAGAAAGGAAGTGGCAGAGAGGAAACAGAGCATAAATGCGCACGCCATAAACGCCGCCAATGTAGCGAACCACTTGGCACAGGATTTCTATAATGCACATGGAGTGGCCGATGCAGCAAAGGCACACGAATTGGATTATGCGGGGGATTCCATGCAACGAAAAACCTGGCATGACTACCCCATTATGACTTGCAGGTTCTGTTTAAGAT
>CAVBVK010000067.1:0-7841 GCA_963599085.1 bacterium
GGGATATTTTACATACTAAAACATTGCACTTCTATCTTGAATGTTTACCGACATTATATGAGTCGGCTTTTTCCAAGGGGGGCATAACTTTGATAAGCTCCAATGTGAAAGCAGTTCAAGGGGCGGTATAAAAGGGGGAAACATCCGGCATGTAGCAGTCGCTTTGCCGGATGTTTCCCCCTTTTCAGACATTAATTATGCCTGTTGATGTATGTTGTCAGATGCTTGTCATTTGAGCAGTCCCATTTGGCCGATGAAGAACAGAACCGTGTAGCCGAGAACCAGACCGATGATGCCGATGGTGAGACCGATCTTAACCATCTCGTTCTGTTTCACCAAGCCAGTAGAGTGGGCGATGGCGTTTGGAGGCGTACTGATGGGCAAACACATTGCCATAGATGCTGCGACGGCGATGCCGATAAGTACGGTGGAGGTGCCGCCAATGCTGTCGAGCGCGCTACCCATTCCCTTGCAGACAACAGCGAGGATAGGAACAAGCAGTGCAGCGGTTGCGGTGTTTGAGATGAAGTTTGACAGGATGTAGCAGATAAGCCCGGACGCAAGCAGGATGGCTATCGGCGACCAACTGCCGAAAGGTATGCTCTTGATCACGTTCTCTGCAAGTCCCGAGTCGTTGAGTGCAAGTCCGAGGGCGAAGCCTCCGGCCACCATCCAGATCACACTCCAGTTTATTTCCTGCAAGTCGCGTGCCTTGATGACACCCGTAAATGCGAATACCACAATCGGGAGCATAGCCACAGTGTTTGCGCCTACGCCTGTCCAACGGTCGCAAACCCACAGAAGTACGGTTGCGATAAATGTAACGGCAACGACAACGGTGCGCCAGTTGTGTTCAACATCACCTTCAATGTTGAGTTCGATGGTCTTCTTCTTGAATGGAAATAACTTTTTGAGCAAGAACCATCCGATAAGAAGCAGTACGACAGTGAGCGGGAACATGAACAGAACCCAGTCGCCGAAGCCGATTCCGAGGTTCAGTCCTGTCGGCGAGTTGAGGTATTTCAGTGCGATGGCATTCGGAGGAGTTCCGATAGGTGTGCCCATTCCGCCGATGTTGGCAGCCACGGGAATTGACAGTGTGAGTGCCACGCGGCCTTTGCCTTCGGGCGGAAGAGCCTTGAACACCGGCGTAAGGAAGGTGAGCATCATGGCTGCTGTGGCAGTGTTGCTCACGAACATTGAGAACAATCCGGTGATAAGAATGAAGCCAAGAAGCACGTTCTCGCTCTTTTTGCCGAAAGGCTTGATGAGGGTGCGTGCCAGGAGCACGTCAAGTCCTGATTTTGTCGCTGCTATGGCAAGGATAAAACCGCCAAGGAACAGAATGATGATTGGGTCGGCAAAGGTTGCCATGAGAGCAGTGTGGTCAAGCAGTTCGCTCTTTTCCATGCCTGTTCGGAAGAATGTGAAGGCATTGTCGGAGGTGGTGAACAATAGCAGGCCGATGAGCGACACTGATGTTGCCCAAGGCGAAATGGCTTCCGTTACCCACAGTATTGTTGCAAATGCGAATACGGCGATGATGCGTTGCTGGATTGTGTTAAGGCCTTCGATGCCGAAGCATGACATGGGCAAATTCCATATCACGAGCGTCACCAATACAGCGAAAGCAAAGAGTGTCGCCTTTTTGAAGTTGAAACTTCCGCTAAGGGAAAATCTTTTTTCTGTTCCCATTTCTTTTGTTTTTAGGTTAGACTATGGTTTTTACTTTTTATTGTTTAGGGTTGTTTCCGCAATGCGGCAAGCAACGGGTGCTTGCGTATAGCTAAAAACTTTGCAAACTTACACAAAAAAAAGGCATTGGCAAAACTTTTTCGTCATTAATTGCTAATTTTGCAAAGCACTTCGGCAAGTGAAAATGTCAAGTTCCTGATTACTGCGATATGCCTTTTTTAGGAATGGATTATGGGAGAAACTCTTGGCAAGAAGAAAACCGGAGTATCTGTTGAACTTGCTGTACTTAAATGTAATAATGTGATGAAACTATTAAAATCCATACTTTTGTCAGTGTCCATAGCGGTTTTGTCGGCTTGTGGCGGACGGCAGGGCAAAACGGGCATGACGGGAGACACGGTTTCGCTGTCATACGCCGGAAACATCACCATCGTACGCCATAACGGATTTACGGAGGTGGCTCTGAAAAATCCTTGGAGACAGGGGCAGACACTGCACAGATACATTCTTGTACCGCGTGCCGATTCAGCACGGGTGCCCCCTCCCGCAGATGGCACGGTGGTATATACGCCAGTGGAGCGCAGCGTCGTTTTTCCGTCACCCGTTTGTCAGCTTATGGAGTGGCTGGGGGCGGAGAAGAGCGTCAGTGGTGTCTGCGATGCCGGTTATGTACATGCACCGTATGTGAGGCAGAGGCTGCAGGATGGAGGCGTGGTTGATTGTGGCAATGGAATGTCGCCCTCTGTTGAGAAAATCGTGGCTTTGCACCCGCAGGCACTCTTCGTGTCGCCATTCGAAAATGGCAGTTACGGCAGAGTGGAACGGTTGGGCGTTCCTGTAATCGAATGCGCCGACTATATGGAAAACTCGGCGTTGGCGCGTGCCGAATGGATGAAGTTCTATGGCATGCTTGTAGGAAAGGAAAGTGCAGCCGATTCGCTTTTTGCGGTGGTGGAGCATGACTATAAGCGGCTGTCGGCATTGGCAAAGGCCTCCCGTCACAAGGTGAAGGTGATAACGGAACGCAATTATGGCGGCGTGTGGTATTGTCCCGGAGGCGGAAGCTCAATGGGGCGGCTCATTGCAGATGCCAACGGGCAGTATGTGTTCGCTGCCGACGGGCATGGCGGATCGTTGCCACTTGCTCCGGAGACTGTCATTTCCAAGGCTGCCGATGCTGATGTGTGGCTGTTCGTATATTCGGGAAACCGCCCGTTGGGCACTGGCGAACTCCTTGCCGAGTATGAAGGCTACAAGGCTCTGGCTGCTTTCCGTCAGGGGGAGATATATGAATGTGGCAGTGATGCGACAGCCTACTTTGATGAGATATCGTTCCGCCCCGATTGGCTGTTGCGCGATCTGGTGCATATCTTCCATCCAAAACTTGAAGTTCCTGGTACACCGAGATATTACAAGAAACTCAACCGCTGACAGGCGGAATTAGAAGAACTTATAAGGTTAGACGTTTTTTTTTGAGAAGCAAGCGGCAGAGCCGGAAATCACTATGTTTGAGAACCGGTGGTTTCAGTTGCCGGAAGGACTATTCCACAGTGAAACTCAGACCGTCGTAGGCAAACTCCATATTGGGAGGCAGCTTCCCGGATGCTTCCTTGTGCAGTCCAATCTGGTGGGTCATGTGTATGAAGAAGGTCTTTTCGGCTCCTGTCTTTTGTGAAAAGTATATTGCGTCATGCACCAACTGATGCGAGTGGTGCTCCTTTTCAAACCGGAGGGCATTTACGACAAGGACACGAACACCTTGCAGGAAGTCCATTTCTGAGGGGTCGATGGTTTTCATGTCTGTTATGTATGCAAAATGGCCTATTCTGAATCCGAGGATAGGCATTTTGCCATGCATTACTTCTATTGGCATTATTTCCATATCGCCAATGCAGAAAGTCTGGTGCTTTTTGAGGCGGTAGAGTTCAAGTGGCGGCGCGCCGGGATAGAGGTGCTTGCCGAAACAATAGGGCATGATGTCCTGTATGCGTTGCCCTGTTTTCCCATCGGCATATATCTTGATCTTGCCGAATTCGGCAAAAGGGCGTAAATCGTCAATCCCGCCGATATGGTCGTAATGCAAGTGAGTCAGCAGGACTCCGTCAATTGGGGCGAAAGGGAATGACATGAGTTGCTGCCGTATGTCAGGCCCGCAGTCTATCAGCACACGGGTAGAGGCGGTCTCGATCAAGGCGGCACAGCGCAGACGCTTGTCGTGTGGGTCTTCGCTGCGGCAGACGGCGCAATTGCATCCCAAAGAAGGGACTCCGCCCGATGTCCCCGTGCCCAACAGGGTTACGCGTAGGGTAGGGAAGCTTCTCGGCTTGCTGTTGCCTGTTGTTATGCCTTTCATCTTATATCCTTCAATTTCTATAAATTCCGGAATTTCAACAAGTTATATTATATTCACTTCCGGATGGATGTCAATGCCAAAAGTCTTCTTTACATCGGCAATGATTCTGTTGCACAGTTCAAGGATCTCTTTGCCAGTGGCTCCCCCGTTGTTTACGAGTACGAGTGCCTGGTTTTTATGGACACCGGCATTCCCGAGGCTACGGCCTTTCCATCCACATCGCTCTATCATCCATCCGGCAGGGATTTTTATGTGTGAGCCGTCCATTATATAGTGCGGGATGTCTCCGAATTCCGATTTGAGTCTCTCAAAGGTGTCGTGTGTCACTATCGGATTCTTGAAGAAACTCCCGGCATTGCCCAATACATTCGGGTCAGGGAGCTTGGCTTTCCTTATTTCCATTATGGTTTGTCGCAACTGGCTTGCTGTCGGTATGTCAATGCCTTTGGCATTTAATGTGTTGCGTATGTTGCCGTAGTCAAGGTCGGGAGAGAATGTATTGGAAAGGCGGTATGTGACAAAAGTTATCAGATACTTGTTCTTCCACTCGTGCTTGAACCTGCTGTCACGATAGGCGTATTGGCAGTCGGCTTTTGAAAACTCCACCTGTTCTCCCGTTTCGATACATACACCCTCCACCTTTTCTATTATGTCTTTTGCTTCTGCCCCGTATGCTCCGATGTTCTGTATGGCAGTTGCACCCACTTCGCCGGGAATGAGTGACAGGTTCTCCGCGCCATGCCAGCCTCTCTCAACGCATATAGCCACGACCTCATCCCAAATCATTCCCGAGCCGCAGCGCATGAGGATGTCGCCCGTGTCGGCTTCTGTCTCATTCGTATATCCTGAAATGGCGGAATGAACGACAGTGCCGTGGAAATCTCCTGTCAGCAGGAGGTTGCTTCCACCGCCAATTATCAGCAAGGGGTCGTCGGTGGCATTCAACATTTGTGCTGCCTTCTGTGCGTCGGCTACGGAAGCGTATTCAAGAAACCGTTTGCATTTTGCTTCTATGCCAAAAGTGTTGTTTGGCAAAAGATTATAATCTGACAGGGCTTTCATTACATTATAATCTTCATTAATTTCCACTTCCCGTTTTTCCTTTGGAAGGTCAATTCTGTTTCCAAACCGTTTGCAATGCCTCGGATAACAAATATCTTTCTGTTGCTTTCGGCGTATGCGTCTCCATAAAGTATGTTGTAAATGACGTCCTTGGGCAGTTCGGGAGCAAACGAGGGCCATTGTTCCGGCGACAGTATGCCGGTCATGTCGCTGAAATCGTCGTCGGGACTTGGCCCTGTGAAGTCGAGCGGGTCGTTGATGCTGTTCACTTGGAACGTGCTGTCATTTGCAAAGTGACGGTAGAAATTAAGGAATGACGCGTTCTTGCTTTTGCTTATGCTTCCGTTCACGATGCTTGTCATCATCCATAGACCGTTTGTCCGCTTGAACATATATTGCTTTATGCTGTTCCTCTGCAAGTTTATTTTCTCCACAACGGCATTGCCGACAGTGGTGTCTTTCACCACGTTCATTTGCTTCGCATTGTTAAAAATGAGCGTGTAGAACTCCTGATGCATGAAGAAATGCTCCATTTTCCATTTCTTTGCAGTGATGTATGAAGTGTCCCCCTTGACAATTACCGGCAAAGGGAATGATATCCTTTTCATCTGGAGCTTGCGGTTCGCAGCAAAGTTGAAGATGAAGTCATCGAACAATTCATCGGCGGCCTTGGGGATAGGCGTCTCTTCTATTATTTGGTCGGTGGTGTCGGTAGCCGGCTTAAAAACGCTTACGCTGTCTGAATCGTTTGCGGAAGTCTGTTTCCCGGTGCAACCCGTTGAAGAAAAACTTATTGCACCAATAATGGTAGTGAGCACAACGAAAAATGCTGTCTTTCTCATATTTATAATACTCGGCTTTATATTTTCTTCAGAAATCCTGCAGGTTTTGTGATGTTATAGCATCCGGTGTGGATGTTCTTGTTTTATCCTGTTTATGACAATCTTTGCTTGCATGGCATGGAGGTGTGCCCCATTGCCAAATGTATGCTCTGATTTCGCCGCAAAATTACAACTTTATTTTTGATAAAATTCTTTATTAGCCTAAAAAATATTACCTTTGCATTGATTTTATGTGAGTTCCGTTTCCATTGCGCAAATATGCGTGAAGGAAAACCCTCGCAAAGATTTAATTATTTCAACAGTATGATTTTAGACAAAATAAACCGGCTTCTTGAAGAAGTGAACAGCCTTCAGGCAACAAGTGCGGAAGAGATTGAGAAATTGCGGCTGAAATATCTCAGCAAGAAAGGTGAAATAACGGCTTTGATGGCTGATTTCAGAAATGTTCCGGCCGACCAGAAGAAAATTGTCGGCATGAAGATTAATGAGCTGAAGCAATTGGCTTTCCGGAAGATTAACGACCTTAAAGAACAGAATGTTGAGGCAGAAGAGAGTGCCGACGACATCGACCTCACACGCTCTGCATACCCGATACGCCTTGGCACGCGCCATCCGCTTTCGATTGTGAGAAACCAGATCATTGACATATTCCAACGTATGGGCTTCACGCTGGCGTCCGGGCCGGAAATTGACGACGACTTGCATGTGTTCACAAAGTTGAATTTCGCGCCAGACCATCCGGCTCGTGACATGCAGGATACATTTTTTGTTGAGCAGAATTCGACTGATGTCACAAAGAACATCTTGCTCCGTTCGCATACGTCAAACGACCAAAGCCGCATCATGGAGCATCAGCAGCCGCCTATTCGTGTAATCTGCCCCGGACGCGTTTTCCGCAATGAAGCCATCTCTGCCCGTGCACATTGCTTCTTCCATCAGATTGAAGGGCTGTATGTGGACAAGAATGTTTCGTTTACGGACTTGAAGCAGGTGCTGCTTACTTTTGCACGGGAGCTTTTCGGGGAGGATACGAAAATACGCCTTCGCCCAAGCTATTTCCCCTTTACGGAGCCAAGTGCTGAGATGGATATTTCGTGCCACATCTGTGGAGGAAAGGGCTGCGGCTTCTGCAAGCACACCGGTTGGGTGGAAATCCTCGGTTGCGGTATGGTGGACCCCAATGTGCTTGAGGCTTGTGGCATAGACAGTTCGGTATATACAGGTTATGCTTTCGGACTCGGGATAGAGCGCATCACGAACTTGAAATACAGAGTTGCCGACTTGCGCATGTTCTCAGAGAACGATACCCGCTTCCTCCGGGAATTCGAGTCGGCTCAATAATAGCCGGATTATTCCTCCCTTAACGGGGAGATTGTCCAGTCTATTGCAGGGCGTCTCCATGACATTGGCAAGGAAGAAAATGTCGCTTGGACAGGAAAGGCCAAGAGACTTTATAAAAAAGAAGCAATCCCGATTTTCAGCGAAAATTGGGATTGCTATTGTTTGTTTGGAATAGTGCTTTGTTTTTAGGCCTCAGCTTCAGGTATTACTGATACTGTGCTCTTGTCGCGGCGACCCTTGTGGAAGTTCACCACGCCGTCAACCAACGCATAAAGAGTGTCGTCTTTGCCAATACCTACATTCAAGCCTGGGTTATGCTTCGTACCGCGCTGGCGTACAATGATGTTGCCTGCGATGCACTTCTGGCCGCCCCAAATCTTAACGCCTAATCTCTGAGAAGCTGATTCGCGTCCGTTCTTCGAACTACCTACACCTTTTTTGTGTGCCATTTTCCTGTTCCTCCTAAATTTAAGCGATTACTTCTTTGATTGAAACCTCTGTGAACTGTGCACGGTGACCGTTCTTCTTGCGATAGTCCTTGCGGCGCT
>CAVBVK010000068.1:0-7560 GCA_963599085.1 bacterium
CCAAAGACTGAGGAGTTAAAAACAATTGCAGGGGGCTTACTTCCGTAAAGAGCAGGAGGTCGGGCGTCCCGCCCGACGACATCAAGCGAAAGGCTCGCAAGCAAGAACGCAATAAAAGCTCTCTCCCTCTGTGTTGTCGGGCGGGACACCCGACCTCCTAACGCTACAAATTATTCTTGATTTTCCATGAGTTGCGCAACGGAAGATTGGGGTAATGCCTTCGCCCCGTCATTTGCATCGGGATAAGATATGCGCGTGTGATAGATGGCCTTGAGGCGGTCGATGAGCACCTGCTTGGCGAGGGCTATGTCGCGGAAAGTGATGGGGCATTCCTTGAAATACCCTTCCGCCACGTCGCTGTCGATAATCCTGTCCACGAGAGCGGCGATGCTCTCCTCCGTATATTCCGACAACGAGCGCGATGCTGCCTCGACACCGTCGGCAAGCATGAGGATGGCCTGCTCGCGTGTGAACGGGTTGGGTCCCGGGTAGCGGAACGGCGTGGTATCCACGGCTTCGTCGGGGTGTTCGTTCTTGTATTGTATGTAGAAATAGCGTGCAAGTCCCGTGCCGTGGTGCGTGAGGATGAAGTTGCGGATGACTGTCGGCAGGTTCTCCTGCTCGGCAAGCTTCACCCCTTCGGTGACATGGCTTATGACAATGCGTGCGCTTTCCTTGTAGGGCAGGTTGTCGTGCGGGTTCACTCCGGCCTGGTTCTCTGTGAAGAACACCGGGTTCGACATCTTCCCTATGTCGTGGTAGAGCGCTCCCGTGCGGACGAGCAGGCTGTCGGCACCTATCTTGTTGGATATCTCGGCAGCGAGATTACCCACGGTGATGGAGTGCTGGAAGGTGCCGGGGGCTATCTCGCTGAGGTCGCGCAGGAGTCCGCGGTTTGTGTTCGAGAGTTCGAAGAGAGTGACATTCGACACGAACCCGAATGTCTTTTCGATGATGAACATAAGCGGATATGCCAGCAGCAGGAGCACGCCGTTCACGGCGAAGTGGAAGTTCATGTCGTTGTCGAGCTTCGTGAAGTCGTTGTCCTGCATCATCTGCAATGCCAGATACACCAGCGCGCTGCCCAGTGTCACGAGCAATGCCGTCTTGAACACCTGCGCGCGCCGCATGAGGTCGCGCAGGGAATAGATCGCCACAAGCCCCGCCACGAGCTGAATGATGATGAACTCATACTGATAGCGCACGGCGGCGGTGCAGATGAGTATCATCGTCACGTGCGAGACGAACGCCGTGCGCGAGTCCATGAACACGCGGATGAAGATGGGAGCCATGGCGAACGGTATGATATAGACGCTCAGGAAATTGTGGCGCATGATGAACGACACCATCACCGGGAAGAGCGTTATCAGCGCGTAGAGCATGGCTATACTGCGAGGCTTGTCAAAATAGTCGCGGCGGAAGAGCGCGAGATACAGCGTGAAGAGCACCACCATTAGCGTGACGAACAACACCTGCCCCACGACTGTGCTCGTTATCCCGTCGGCATTGGCATTGCGCCGCTTCATTTCGCGCTCGAAAGAGTCGAGCACACGGCAGGTGTATTCATCCACGATGTCGCCGCGGTCGATCACCTTCTGCCCGCTCATCACCATCCCGCTTGCCGGAGGTATGCTGCTGAGCAGGTCGTTCTTCTCCGTTTCGCTGCGTTCCTTGTCATACATAAGGTTGGGCTCTATATAGGTATTCAGGTTGCAACGTTGCAGAACGGGGCGTTGCCGCGCCATCTCCTCATCGACAAACAGTTGCTCGTAGGCCGAGAGCGTGGAGAAGAAACAGCGTGCCGGGATACTTTGGGCACTGTTGGCGTTCACCACGCGTATCATCGCCGTAGAGTCCTTGTATATCCCGTTGTATTCGGGCGTATCCATAATGCCCGCCTGATAGAGCTTGTGCAGGCGCGACGAGACCAGGCTCACATACTGTCGGGGCAGCCCCGGGATGCCGTTGCGGAAGTCGTTGAAGAACCTTTCCATCTGCACTTTCTCCACGTTCGCGTCGTATTTGTAGTAGGGCTGGAATGTTGCGAGAAGCGAATCCTCCTGTTCCTTTATCGCCTCATTGGTCTTATAGACGGGGAAGTCGAAGCTGGCAATGAACGAACCGTACATCCACGGCTTGCCCACATCATAGCGGTAACGCTGGCCTTCGCTTCGGGGCAACGCCCAAACGATGATGACCACAGTGACAAGGACAAGCACTGACCTGCTGAACATGTTACGCCAAAAACGGCTTTTGCTGTTGTCGAAATTCATGATTTCATCTTATAATCATTCTTACAGCTGCGAAAATACAAAAAAAAACGCCAAAATCGGGAGAAAAATATTATTTTTGCAAAAATTCTGAACAGCCGTATCCCGCGGCCGTCACATCATGGCACACGGCGATGCCGCGGCAGAACGGCACCGGCAACAGGAGAAACATAACAAAACAAGATATGTCTGAGAGAAAAGTCAGGGTGCGTTTCGCGCCAAGTCCCACCGGCCCCTTGCACATCGGTGGCGTCCGTACAGCATTGTACAACTACCTTTTCGCGCGCCAGCACGGCGGCGACCTGGTGTTCCGCATTGAAGACACCGACTCCAACCGCTTCGTTCCCGGGGCAGAGGAATACATAATCGAGGCTTTCCGCTGGCTCGGGATAAAGTTCGACGAGGGCGTTTCCTTCGGCGGCGGGCACGGCCCTTACCGGCAGAGCGAACGCCGCGACATCTACAAAAGATATGTTGAACAGCTTCTCGAAGAGGGAAAAGCCTACATAGCGTTCGACACTCCCGAAGAGCTGGAGGCCAAACGCGCCGAGATACAGAACTTCCAGTACGACGCGCACACACGCCTTCAGATGTCCAACTCGCTCACCCTGGGCAAGGAGGAGACAGCACGGCGCATCGCCGACGGACAGCAATATGTCGTGCGCTTCATGGTTCAGCCGGGCATCGAGGTGCATGTGGACGACATGATACGCGGCGATGTGGTGATAAAGAGCGACATCCTCGACGACAAGGTGCTCTACAAGAGTGCCGACGAGCTGCCCACCTACCACCTGGCCAACATCGTTGACGACCACCTCATGGAGATAACCCATGTCATTCGCGGTGAGGAATGGCTGCCGAGCGCGCCCCTGCATGTGCTGCTCTACCGTGCCTTCGGATGGGAAGACACCATGCCCACGTTCGCGCACCTGCCGCTTCTGCTCAAGCCGGAAGGCAAGGGCAAGCTCTCAAAGCGTGACGGCGACCGTCTGGGGTTCCCCGTTTTCCCGTTGGAATGGCACGACCCGAAAAGCGGCGAGGTGTCGTCGGGCTACCGTGAGAGCGGATACTTCCCCGAGGCTGTCGTGAATTTCCTCGCCCTTCTCGGCTGGAATCCGGGCACGGAGCAGGAACTTTTCTCGCTCGACGAACTGGTGCAGCTCTTCGACATTCATAAATGTTCCAAGGCAGGGGCACGTTTCGACTACCAAAAGGGCGTGTGGTTCAACCACGAATACATCCTGCGCAAAAGCAACGAAGAGATAGCCCGCCTGTTTGCACCCATCGTGGCCAACAACGGCGTGGACGAAACGATGGAACGGATCACCGAGGTCGTGTCGATGATGAAGGATCGTGTGAGCTTCGTCAAGGAGCTCTGGCCGCTATGCTCGTTCTTCTTCATAGCCCCGATGGAGTATGACGACAAGACGGTGAAGAAACGCTGGAAAGAGAATTCCGCACAGGTTATGGGCGAACTCGCCGATGTCCTCGACAACATTTCCGACTTCTCCGTGGAAGGACAGGAGCCAGTGGTGATGCAGTGGGTGGAAGAAAAGGGCTACAAGCTGGGCGACGTGATGAACGCCTTCCGCCTCGCTCTCGTCGGCATTGGCAAGGGGCCGGGCATGTTTGACATATCGGCATTCCTCGGAAAGGAGGAGACCTTGCGCCGTCTTCGCCGTGCCATCGAAGTGTTGAAGTAACATTATTGTCGTGTACAACATTATAATATACCTTTATCTCATTGGCGTTGCCACCGCGAGCATCTTCAACAAAAAGGTAAGGAAGATGTGGCGCGGCGAACGGCAAGCCATAAAGACACTGCGCAGGAAAGTGGATCCGGAAGCGGAATACATCTGGTTCCACGCAGCCTCGCTCGGGGAATTCGAGCAGGGACGCCCGCTTATGGAGCGTCTGCGTGCAATTCACCCCGAATACAAGATCTTGCTCACATTCTTTTCGCCCTCCGGTTACGAGGTGCGGAAGGACTATAAAGGTGCCGACATAGTGTGCTACCTGCCGCTCGACACCATACGCAACTCGCGCCGCTTCCTGCGTGCCGTGCGTCCGGTGATGGCTTTCTTCATAAAGTACGAGTTCTGGTACAACTATTTCCACATTCTCCGCCACCGCGGCGTACCCGTTTACAGCGTGTCGAGCATCTTCCGCCCCGACCAGGTGTTCTTCCGTTGGTACGGGCGGCAGTACTCGCGTGTGCTGAAATGCGTCACCACCTTCTTCGTGCAGAACGCGGAAAGCCGGCGGTTGCTGCAAGGGATAGGCATCGACAGCATCGAGGTGGTGGGCGACACGCGCTTCGACCGCGTGCTGCAAATACGCGATGCCGCCAAGCGTCTGCCCATAGTCGAGGCGTTCTGCAACGGCAGCGGCAGTGCCGCAGGCGGTGCGGAGGCAAGGAAGAAAGTGTTTGTGGCGGGCTCGAGCTGGGGACCCGACGAGGAGATTTTCATCGGTTACTTCAACCGCCTGCGCGACTGGAAGCTCATCATCGCGCCTCATGTGATAAGCGACGAACACCTGCAACAGATCACTGCACGCCTCTCACGCAAGGCAATACGCTACACCGAGGCGACACCCGAGACTGCCGCGGAAGCGGATTGCCTCATCATCGACTGCTTCGGGTTGCTCTCATCGGTATATAACTACGGCGATGTGGCATACGTAGGGGGCGGCTTCGGCGTTGGAATACACAACGTGCTTGAGGCGGCAGTGTGGGACATGCCCGTGATCTTCGGCCCCAACAACAAGCATTTCCAGGAAGCCCAGTGGCTGTTAGAGGCCGGAGGGGGCTTCGAGACAGACGGTTCCGACAGTTTTTGCAAGCTCATGGACACCATGCGCAATGACGAAAGCTTCATCAAGGCACACGGCGATGCCGCCGGACAAGTGGTGAAAGAGCACACGGGGGCGACTGAGAAGGTGATGAAGGCGTGCTTCTGAGCACACCCGCCGCACTTACTGCAATCCCTTCAGCTTGCCCACGGTGTCTGCCACACGCTGCGCCGAGGTGTAGGGCAGCGTACCTTCATCGGCATCCTTGGCACCCATATACACCTCGGTGTTGATGTATTCCATGCCGCTCTTCACGGGGACACGCGCCGAGAAGTGGAACTCCCGCACTCCCGTGGCATCGGCAATCCGCTTTATGTTATCCTCGTTCACGCCGCATCCGGCAAGGATGGTGATGCGCCCGGCGGCAAGGGCGTTAAGTTCCTTGAGCAAAGGCACACCCTGCAACGCCGTGGGCTGCTGCCCCGAAGTGAGGATGCGGTTGAAGCCGAGTTCCGCCAACTGCCCCAACGCCTCGCGGGGGTTGCGGCAACGGTCGAAAGCGCGGTGGAAAGTCACCGACATTCCCTTTGCGTGCTCCATGAGCAGCCGGTTCGCCTCCATGTCGATGGAGCCGTCCTTGGCGAGACAGCCGAACACCACACCGTCGGCACCAAGCCGCCGTGCCGTGTCAATGTCGGCTGCCATGCGCTCCAGCTCCAACGGCGTATAGAGGAAATCGCCGCCGCGCGGGCGTATGATGACATGCAGGCGCGTCGCCGTCAGCACCCTCCGCGCCACCAAAATCTCGCCATACGACGGCGTGGTGCCGCCTTCCGGGATGCCGGCGCAAAGCTCCACACGGTCGGCTCCGCCCTTCTGTGCCTCGACACAACTCTCCACTCCGTTGGCACACACTTCAAATCTGTATTGCTGTTCCATAGTATTTTTGATTTCTTGTTGCATTAATTATCTTGCAAAATTACGCTTTCCCCGACAAGACGCAAAGAAATACACGATTTATTTTCCGCCGAGCGCAAACAACCCTTTTTTCCATCCACCACGCATCCCAAACCGAGTTTTTTTTAATAACTTTGTGCAATCAAGCCTGTTCAAACCGTATATACAAACAAAAGAAAGCAACATCATGAAAAAAGCATTTTCCCTTTGCTCTGTCTTGGCGGCACTATCGTTCTCTGCTCTTGCGCAGACCACGCCACGCAACCAACTCACTCCGACACCGCCGATGGGCTGGATGACATGGAACCTGTTCCAAGGCAACATCTCAGAACAACTCATCCGTGAGACAGCCGACGCAATGGTGAAGGAAGGATTCGCCGATGCCGGCTACAAATACATATTCATTGACGACGAATGGCAGGGCGGACGCGACAGCAAAAACAACATCATTGCCGACCCGGTGAAGTTTCCCAACGGCATAAAAGCCGTCGCCGACTATGTGCACTCCAAGGGTCTGAAGCTCGGGATCTACTCCGATGCGGCGCAACTCACATGTGCCGGCTACACGGCGAGCCTCGGTTTCGAGGAGCAGGATGCACGCACGTTCGCCTCTTGGGGCATCGACTACCTGAAATACGACTACTGCAACGCTCCGGAAGACAGCGCAACGGCACGCCAACGCTACCGCACCATGGCAGAAGCCCTGCAGAAGTCGGGACGCGACATAGTGCTCGGCATCTGCGAATGGGGCGTGCGCAACTGTGAGGAATGGTGTGAGGAAGTGGGTGGACAGCTCTGGCGCACCACCTACGATGTGCGCGACATGTGGAAAGACATAGTGAAACAGGGCGGAAAGGGCATCCTCGACATCATCAACGAAACCGCTCCGCTGCACAAACATGTGCGTCACGGACAGTGGCCCGACATGGACATGCTCGTTGTAGGACTCAACGGCAAGGGCGGGCCGTCAAGCGATTTGGGCGGTGTGGGATGCTCCAGCGACGAATACCAGACACAGATGAGCCTCTGGTGCATGATGAGTTCGCCGCTCGCCATGACCAACGATCTGCGGAATCTCACTCCTGACGACCGCCGCATACTGCTCAACCGCGAAATTATAGCCATTAACCAGGACCCGCTCGGCATTGCGGCTGAACGCAAGGTGAACACTGACACGCATCAGATTTTCGTGCGCCCGCTCAGCAACAGACGCCACGCCATTGCCATAATCAACACCGCCGACACTGCACAGAAACTTTCTGCCGATCTCAACCGCCTTGGTATAGACGGCCGCCACAATCTGCGTGATGTATGGCAACACAAAACGGTTGCGAGGAAAGCAAACCGTTGGAGCGGTAAGGTGGCGCCGCACACAACAGTAGTGCTTGTGACCGAACAACAGTGTGATTAACTCTTTTTGGCGTTATTTGCATCTTCATTAATCTGCGCCACCGAAACGGACATTAACGAAGACACGGCCTGCAAGTATGAAGTAAGATACAAGCTGCACGGGGCTTTTGAAGGCATGGTTTGCGATAAG
>CAVBVK010000069.1:0-7221 GCA_963599085.1 bacterium
CTATGCCAGGATCGCTGATATTTACAATGGGCACCTCCATCTCGCGGTTGCCCACCTTCACCATGGTATTGTTGACATAGGGACAAACATCCATGGCAACCTCAACATGCGGCATGTCCTTAAGAAGAGCTACACATGGACGGCAACAGCATGGTCCCCAACTTTTGCCATAAGCACCGCCATAGAAGTTGAGTCTATATACACGCTCATGGTTGGGAATGTTGTGGTTGTAAGTGCGGTTATATATCACCTGCGTCATAAACAGGTAGAATGTCGCCACTGCAATGCCCATACCGAAGATGTTGAGCACGGTTGGCACACGGTAGCGGCGGAAAAGATATAATAATGTCTTCATACGCTCCCTCCTAAAGAATATTGCTGTTGTTCACCACCTGTCCGTCAAACAGGTTTATTATGCGGCTTGCCATCTGCGCATCGTGCTGCGAGTGGGTCACCATGACGATGGTAGTGCCCTCGGCATTGAGCTGCGTGAGTAGTTCCATCACGGCGAGTCCGCTCTTGGAGTCGAGATTGCCCGTAGGTTCGTCGGCGAGAATCAACTTGGGCTTGCCCACCACGGCGCGTGCTATCGCCACGCGTTGCTGCTGTCCGCCCGAGAGCTGCTGCGGATAATGCTTGGCCCGTTGGCTCAGTCCAACCTTGCGCAGTATCTCCGTGACGCGTTCCTTGCGCTCCTTTGAAGGTGTTCCAAGGTAGCGCAGTTGCAGATCTACGTTCTCCTCGACCGTCAGTTCGTCGATGAGGTTGAAGCTTTGGAACACGAAGCCGATGCGTCCTCGGCGATACTTGGTGCGCTCGCTCTCCTTCAACTTGCCCACAGACTCGCCGTCGAGAAAGTATTCGCCACCGTCGGGATTGTCTAACAGTCCGAGAATGTTCATGAGCGTTGACTTGCCGCAACCGCTCGGTCCCATTATGGCTACAAACTCGCCGTCCTCCACGTTTATACTGACACCGTTGAGAGCAACGGTCTCCACTTCTTCCGTGCGGAAGATTTTAGTAAGGTTTTCTGTCTTTATCATATCTTATAAAGTTTAAATGGTTATTCTTATTTCAGTATTAACACTTCGTTGTCCTTGAATGCCTCGTAGCCGCTTGTTATGACACGCTCACCCGGCTCGAGTCCGTCGGTCACCTCGTAATATTGAGGGTTCTGGCGTGCTATGCTGATGTTGCGGCGGTAGGCTTTCTTTCCCGACTTGTCCAATACGAAAATCCAGTTGCCGCCCGTGGATTGGAAGAATGTGCCGCGCGGTATGAGCACTGCCATCGACGACTTGCCGAGTGCGAGTTCAAGATAGTAAGTCTGTCCGCTGCGCATCTGTGCCGGACGAGAACCTACGAATACGAAGTCGGTGCGGAATGATCCGTCGCGCACCTCCGGATACACCTTGCGCACGCGCATCGTATATTGCTTGCCGTCGCGTGTAATGGTGGCTGTTAATCCCGGTCGTACACGGTCTATATAGTGTTCGTCAATCTTCGCCTCAATCTTGAAGTCGGAGAGGTCGTTGATCTGCCCGATGTTTTGTCCTGTCTGTATGTTCTGTCCCAGTTCCACGTCGAGAAGTCCCAGTTCGCCGTCTATTGAAGAGTGCACCTCCAGCTTGTTCTTGCGCTCTCGCACCAGCACCACGTTCTTGCGCATGTTGTCGAGATTGTCCTCCATCTGGTTCATCTGCACCGTGCGGTAGATGCTGTCCTGCTTCAGGCGCTGCGCCACGAGACTGTGCTTGCGCCGTGCCAGCTCGTAATCTTCCTTGCTCTGCAAATACACCTCCTTGCTTATCAGCTTCTCCTTGTAGAGGCGCGCATTCTGCTGGTAGGCACGCTGCTTGCGCTCCACATCCATGTCGAGCGTGGCCTGTTCGGTGCGGTTGTTGAGCCGGTCCTGCTGCATTGTCACCTGGGTGTTGCGCAGGAGGTTCTGCTTCTCGGCAAGCTCTGCCTCGGCGTTGAGAATCTGCAGGTCGAGGTTGCTGTTGCTCAGGCGCAGTATCACGTCGCCCTTCTTCACCCGGGAGCCTTCCTCCACGACTTTCTCCCTGACGATGCCGCCCTCCTCGGGCGATATCTGCACCACCTGGATGGGCACCACCTGGCCGTTGAGCCGCACGTAGTCGTCGAACTTGCCGCGCGTCACATCGCTGATGGTCACGTCGGCCGCATCTATGGTCATGGTGCTCGCCGTGCTGCCGAGCACGAGCCACAATATCAGCACCAAGGTTGCCACTCCCGCCGCAATGTAATAGATGTGGCGGCGGATGAACGGTTTCTTTTCTAATTGTCTGTCCATATCTTTTTTTTGTTGTCTGTGGCGGAGGTCTCTGGCCTACGCTACTAATAGAGTTTGTCACCTTCGTAATATGCCAGCAACCTTTGGTTGTACATCAGTGTGAGCTGGCTTTGGAGGAGTTTCACGCGGCTTTGCAGCAGTGTCACGGCTGCCGTCCTTACCTCTACCGACGAGGCAAGTCCCTCCTCATACTTGCGCGTTGTGAGGTGTGCGGCAAGGCTGTCGGCATCCACCTGCTCCCGCATCTTCAATGTCTCCTTGCGGCTGTTCTCCACATCGGCCGCGGCCTCCGTGATGATGCGTTGCAGTTCGGACCGCTCGTGGTCAAGGTTCTCGCGTGCGCGGTCGAGGGCGATGCGCTTGCGGCGTATGGCGCCCACGGTGGACAGGCGGTTGAAGATGGGTATGTATAGCGAGAGGGCTATGTACTGTCCGGCGTTGTTCTTGAACTGGCTGTTGAAGGACGCGTGCCCGCCATGGTCGATGTTGCGGTAGAACGATGTGGACACGCCGCCCGAGAACGAGAGCGTGGGTAGCAGCATGCCGCGTGCCGCGCGCAGGCCGTAGCGTGCCGCCTCCACACTGCTCTGCGCCTGCATGACGCGCGGGTTGGCGTTGATGGCGGCAAGGTATATCTCTCCAGGAGCGTCGGTGGCAGTCTGGTTGTCGGCCATGTCGGGACGCTCCACTGCCAGCGAGTCGGCCACGGGGTAGTTCATCAGCTGTTTCAGTGCGAGCCTTGCCTTCACTGTCTGTCCCTGCATGTGGGCAAGTTCATATTCGTCGGCGGCGAGAGTGGCGCGCATCTGTGCCACATCGGCATCGCTCTTCTGCCCCACCTCGGCCATAACCTCGGTCTGGTGCAGTAGAGCCAGACTCTCCTCGCGCTTGCGTAAGGTTTGCTCTACGGCGCCCTCGCAATATACAAGGTCCATGAATGCCTTGTACACCTTCAGCGCCACATCGTCCTTCTCAGCCTGCAGCGCGCTGCGTCCCATGGCCACATTAGCCTTGGCGAGGCGCAGCTCGTTGTACCGCTGCATACCGTCGAAGAGCGTGAGCGACGCCGAAAGGCCGTAGCCGTTGTAGAGCGTGCTCACGTCGGTGTAGGTGTTGGTCTCCGGGTCGATGGCACGGCCGAAGTTCATCTGTCCGTTCACCGAACCGTACACACTCGGCAGGAACGCGCCGATGGCCTGTGTGCGGTCGGCGCGTCTCTCGTCAAGCGCATGGCGCTGCTGCGACACCGTGTGGCTGTATTCCACGGCATACCGCATGCAACTGTCCACGCTCCACGGTCCGGCGGCGCCGACTTCAGCACAGACTGTCAAAGCAAATGTTGCTGTAAGTATCCTCTTCATCTCAAATGTTTTTTTCTTTTCACGATGCAAAGTTAAGGGTTGGCAGCCGTGGGACACATGGCAACGGTGGAGAAAATGGCTGCGTCGGGGCAAATAAGCCGGAAAATGTATGAAAATCATACACAATGGCATGGAAAGGGTTTGTTAAACAATATGATATTATTTGCAAGCGTAACCGAATTTAGCTACATTTGTGGCTAAAATAACCCATAAAACATGACATACACTTACAACACCGTCATTATAATAGACGACAACCCGGCCATACTCACAGCCCTGAGGATATGCCTCGCCGCGGAGTTCAGCCGCATTGTCACCCTCCGGTCGCCCGACACCCTCGTGGCCACCCTCGCCAAGGAGGAGGTGGACGCAGTGCTGCTTGACATGAACTTCTCGCTCGGTGTCAATACCGGGCAGGACGGATTGTTCTGGTTGCGTGTCATAAAGAAGTTGCACCCCAACACGCCCGTGGTGCTCATCACTGCCTACGCCGATGTGCAGCTGGCGGTGAAAGGACTCAAGAGCGGTGCCGCCGACTTCATCACAAAGCCGTGGGACAACGGCGAGCTTGTACAGAAACTGCACGACGCCATCAGCAACAGCCGCAACGTGACGCCACTCGACGAGGTGGAGCAGCAGTATGTGAGCCGGGCGGTGGACAGTTGCCGCGGCAACGTGAGCCGGGCGGCGAAGATGCTGGGGATAACGAGACAGACACTGTACAAGAAGATGAAAGCCCCTCCCCCTCACCGTTCCACCGGCGGGGAGTAGTATGCTTTACCCTTGCTAAACGGCATGAACTGAAAACGACAACAGGGACAACGTTGTCAGACTGTTTTCCCGGAATGTTTTTCTCTATTGCCGTCAGTGTAAATTCAACTATGACCGGTTATTTGTAAATATGTTATCAACAGCAATATACTTCATACCCTTAGCCCTCCTTCTTGCGGCCGGAATATGGCAATGGCGCCGCCAGCGTCTTCTCTCCCTCCGCGTCCGCCTGATGCGCGAGGCGCTGCACAACCGCGACTTCACCTTCCGCCTGCCCAACGACAGCCGCCTGCCCGGCGAGCACGACCTGCAAGTGGCGCTCAACGACATGTGCGGCGAGATAGGCCGGCTGCTCGCGCGGAGCGAGGTGGAGTCGTGGCAGAGGCTGACACGCGTGCTCACACACGAGATAATGAACGCCATAGCCCCCGTCTCAAGCATCACGCAAGCCTATATGGCGAGTCCGCTCGTCAAGGGCACGCCACTTGAGGAGGGCATGCAGGCCATACATGACACCACACGCGGCCTCCAGACTTTCGTGGAGAGTTACCGCAAGCTGACACAGCTGCAGGCGGCCAACATTGAGCCGGTCTCCATACACAGGCTCATGGACAACATGAAGGCGCTGCACACCGGCATGGAGTGGAATATGGACACCACTGCCACCGACACACTCCGCGCGCACACCGTCAGCGCCGACGCCGGGATGCTCCACCAAGTGACGGCCAACATCATAAAGAACGCCATAGAGGCCGGGGCAAGGCGCATAGACATGCGCACCGGCATCGCCGACAGCCACATACAGCTGCTCATAAGCAACGACGGGGCACCCATACCGCCCGATGTGGAGCGTGAGATATTCATCCCCTTCTTCACCACAAAGGGCACGGGCTCGGGCATCGGACTGTCGCTCGCGCGCCAGATGATGATGGTGCAAGGTGGCGACCTGCGGCTCGCCGACACCCCACAGCCAGGCTACCACACCACGTTTGTGGTCGTGACAGGATACGATGGCCAGACAGCAAAGGCCGACGCACACACGCGCAAAGGCCGACAAAATCCCGTTAAACAAAGTTAAAACAAAGAGAAGGCCTGTAACAAACCGCCAATACAAACGTCATCCATACAGAGCACAGATGGAAAAGATAAGTTTTCGCAACGACATCCTGCCGATGAAGGACACACTCTTCCGACTGGCCCTACGCATCACACTGAGCCGCGAGGAGGCCGAGGACATTGTGCAGGACACGCTGATAAAGGTGTGGAACCGTCGCGACTCATGGGACACCATCGGGAACATTGAGGCGTTCAGTCTCACCGTATGCCGCAACATGGCGCTTGACCGCCTGCGCCTGCACGGGAACCACAACACATCGCTCGATGAGCAGTTCTCCACATCAGGCAGCGAAAGCCCCGACACGGCCACCAATCCCTACGAACGCACAGTGCAGCGCGAGAAAGTGGAGATAGTGAGGGCACTCATCGACAGCCTGCCCGAGAAGCAGCGCAGCTGCATACAGCTCCGCGACTTCGAGGGACGCACCTATAAGGAGATAGCCCAAGTGCTCGGCATCAGCGAGGAGCAGGTTAAGGTGAACATCTTCCGGGCACGGCAGGCCATCAAGTTCAAATTTCAGCAATACGACAATTATGGATTATAAATACATCAACCAACTTCTGGAACGCTACTGGCAATGCGAGACCACCCTTGAGGAAGAGCAGATACTCCGCTCTTTCTTCAGCCAGACCGACGTGCCCGAAGACCTGCGCAAGTACCGCGTCCTGTTCCTCTATGAGCAAGTGCAGCCGAAGACATGCCGCCTGGGCGACGACTTCGATGGGCGCATGATGTCGCTTATAGACGAACCCGTGAAGGTGAAGAGCCGCCGTGTCACCCTGCGCGAGCGTCTCGCACCGCTCTACAAGGCTGCCGCAGCCGTGGCGATAGTGCTCACGCTGAGCAATGCGGCGCAGTTCTCGTTCCGCAACGACAACTACACCGATGTGCAAAGTCCGGCGCACACGAGCAAAGGGGCGTCGGTGGCCCTCAACGATACGGCACGCATTGACACCCTCAAGCAGAGCAACCTCGATGCCGCACAGCCCACCCTCGTGCCAATAATAAAATAACAAGGAAATTTCTATGCTTTCTCTATAAAATCATGTTTAGTAAAACACCTTTGGGACACTGCCTGAAACGCCGCCAAAACACCGGCGGATGAACATAAGGCAAATTCCAAAGAAGCAGGACAAGAAGCTGTGAAGCCTCAAGTCCCATCCAAGTTTCTAATAAGATACAATGGTATCCGGCCGCTGATTTCCCAAGTGGAGTCAGCGGCCTTTCTTGTTGTTGTCCGGCAGGGAAAACGCCCCTGTTTCCTGCTCTGTACCTGATTCCGATAAAGACCATGTTTTACCCGGTTTTCAAAGAAGGCTTCTTTGTGTTGTAAACAAGCCTTCTTTGTGTTGTAAACAAGGCTTCTTTGCAACCTAAACAAGGCTTCTTTCCATTGCAGAGAAGGCTTCTTTTTAAAGCGTTTGCAAAGTGCTGAAAGTCAAAGGGATATATAAGACCGGCAAACCGCATGAGGTCGGGCGTCCTGTGAGGGCACTGAAAAAGGAAGTCGCAAAACATGTCGAGGTGAAAATATGTCTCGATAATCCTAATTCCGGTATTCCGTCGGGTTCACACCAAGATTGTGCAATACGTAACGGCTGAAATAAGCTGGTGATGAGAAGTTGAACATGTCGGAAATCTGCACGAACGACAAC
>CAVBVK010000070.1:0-7210 GCA_963599085.1 bacterium
AAGTAGGCTGCAAATGAGAGAAATAGGGAAATCCCCTCGTCATTTCGGGGACAAAACAGTACCTTTGCAACCGAAACAAAGAAATGCCGAACAGGACATTTCGAGCAAAAGAGTTCTTGCCTTTATTTTTCCGTGGTTTTGTCCCGTTTTTCTCCCTCGTTGGTTTTGCGCCACAAGACAAGAAACTACAAGCCGTTGATTTACAGTGCGTAGCCAACGAGCAAGAGGGCAAAGTTTTGGCAACCACCAGTAACCGCCAAAACCTGCCGTGACATTGAGTTTGCGCAACTCGCCCTTCGATGCATCGAAATGACCGCCAAGGGAGTTGTATTCACTTCCTGTACGAGCCATCATCTTGGAAGCAAGCGTAATGAGCCATTCTGTCGTGATGGGTGCATGGCTTTTTATCCACTTCATGCCATACTCATACGCCACCTTCAAGTCAAGGTTCATCATCTGCTCCATCATGGTACGCTTTGAAGAAGTGATGCCTTCATCGAAGAGCAGCTGCGCCTCCACTTCTGTCACAGTACTGCCCTCAATGGCAGTAGAGTGCGTAATGATGGAGTACAGATGATTGAAAATCACCAGACAATTAAACAACTTATCCCGAATTAGGGTATTATATTTGCATTTTCAACTGCTCCAAAATCCATTCATACGCGAAGAAAGGGAAAACCGACGGCGATTTTACAAAATACGGTGTGCAGGTACAAACAGCTGACAACCACACTGTTAAGTGTGCAAAAACATTTCTGTGCAACAAACAAAGTGATGTTTCGGTGCAAAAAGGAGGCCTCCGCACTGCAAACAAGGCTTCTTTACATTGCAAACAAGCCTTGTTTGACGCACGAAAGCACCTTAATTGTAATGCAAAGGAGCCTTATTTTGCATGCAAATAAGGCTCCTTTGGTAACAACTTCCTCTCTCTCCACCACAAAAAGCCCGTATCCACACTTTCACGACCCAGGCAAAACCTCTGGAAAGGAACTTCCCGTTGTCAAATAATTTTACTGCACATACTATATTTGCATATAATTGGTAGGTCTGGCGGGAACGCCCGACCTACTCCATCGGCATCTTAGCTGCGGCTCACCTGAAATCCCTTCGGGCACAGACTCATTTCCACGAAGCGCGCCTTGTCGTTGGGTCGGTTGTCGGAAAGCACTTTCCGTATGCGTGCGGCAGCATCCACATCCTTCGCCACCATATAGAGATATCCGCCCCCTCCGGCACCCGGCAGCTTGTAGCCGAGGCAAAGGTCGTCGATGAGTGAGGTGAGACGCGTCACGGCAGCAGGGTTGGTGCCGCTGTCAAGGAGCCGGTTCTGCGTCCATGTCTTGCGCACAAGTCGTCCCATACGGTCGAAGTCCATGTGCTGTATGGCCTCGAACATGTCGAGGGCGTGGGCTTTCATTTCACGCAGAAGCATGAGTTCGTCGCTCTCGTTTAGGAACATCTTGCGCACTATCTCGGCAAGGATGGTCTTCGCCGTGCGCGTTATTCCCGTGTAATAAAGCAGATGGCACGCCTTGCAGTCGGGCTGTGTGAAGAGTGCCGAAGGCAGATAGCGCACCTCGGGAGCCTGAGAAAAGCCGCGGCCGGTCTGCAACAGCTTCACGCCGTGGAGCAATCCTCCGAACTGGTCCTGCCACCCTCCGCCGGTGGTGAGCAACTGTTCGAGCACCAATGTGCGGTGTCCTATCTCGATTTTGTCCCATCCCAGTCCGCAGAAATCGCTCAGCGCACCGAGCACCGTCGATGCCAACAGACTGCTTGTGCCCAATCCCGAACCGGCAGGGATGGCAGAAAGCAGGGTCACTTCGATGCCGCACCCGAAAGCTTCGAGCTGCGAACGCAGCGACTTGAACTCTTCCCCACAGAACTGCGGCAGGAAACCTGCAAGGCAGAGAGCCGCCTTAGGTATGGAGAACGGCGACCCCACCACGTTGAAGGCGGCGAGCTGGGCGTAGGTTTCCATTGTCTCCGATGCGCCGAGGTCGATGCTGCGCAGCACGATGTGCGGTTCACGGCACGGCTTTATGTATGCCTGCAACGGCGGCTGGCCGTTAAGTTCTATTGCAAGGTTCACCACATTGCCGCCCTCCATGAGGCAGAACGGCGGCGTGTCGGTCCATCCTCCGGCGATGTCGATGCGCACAGGCGAGCGTCCCCACACTATCTGGTCGGCATAGACAGACAGGCGCGGCATCTGTTTCCGGGCGAGGGCGTCATCGGTAAGCCCCTTGCGCAGAAGTGAGAAAGCCTCTTCTTCCTCGGCCTTACCGCCAGTTCCGGCGTAGCGTTTCAGTTCCGAGCGGAACATGGCATCACGGGCACGGATGAGGAGCGGCGCCGACTCGGGCAGTGCTGCGGGCTGCGGAACGTTCCAACGGGCGAACTCCTTGGCGGCGGAATTGAGGTCGGTCTGGTAGAAGACGCTGTGCTGCCAGTTGCGGGCGAGCGTCTGCCAGTTGGCAGCACGCAACACATTGCGCTGTGCCACAAGGCGTTTCAAGTTGGCTTCGGCACTTATCCCGTCAGCACTCATGCGCCGTGCGTTCTCCCATATAGCCTTGCCCTCGGCGAGCGAAGGCTCGGCAAGCATCCAGCGCAGCACCACTCCCATAGCACGGGTGTCACCGACAACGGGGAATATGTGTGCCACCTGCAGGTCGCCGCCGCCTTCCACGGCTGCAATGTCGATGCCACGCTCCGCCGCCCAGGCCTTGAACGGGCGGCCGAGATACTCCACCTCCGGCAATGCGCCGCGGAAGCTGTCGTTGAACCCGTAGGGACGCACGGCGAAACCGCTCTCCCCCACCGGCACGACATCCACGCATTGCCCTTCAGCGAGCGTGAGAGTCCAGTCGTTTTCGGGCACGCCTGTCACGATATTGTCCTGTGTCAGTGTCCATTTCCCGCCCACATAGGCGTTCTCTATCCACACGTTGCGGTTGTCGGCAGTCCATTTCCGCTTCACTTCCGTATTCTGCACGAAGATGGACGGGTGAGGCTTGCGGTCGAAGTGCATTATCTCGCGCTGGTCGTTCACGAGGTTCTGAATGGCGAGCATCGATGAAAGCAGTTCGCGCGAAGTGCCGAAATGATAGAATTCACCGCCCGGCAGCGGCAGGATGGCCACTCTCAGGGCGTTCACTTCGGCATCCTTTACGCCGGGGTCGGTGCCGAGTGCACAGCCGAACTCGCCGTACATGTCGTAAGCGCACACCTCACCGCCCTGCATGGAACGCTTCATCAGCACCTTGACGGCACGGTCGGAGAGTAGCCACACGCCTATATCGGTGAGGTAGAAATGGTCGGTGAGAAGCGAAGCGAGCGTCTTCACCGACGGTTTCTGAAGCATACATTCCAGCACGGAAGGGTTCTTCCGCGACGAGACGAACACCCCGTGGTCCTTGGCTATGTCCGCCCCGAGCCACAACCCGTAGCACACTATGTCGGCATCGGGTATGGCTTGCAGCGGTCCGGTGGCACGGATATACACGTCGCCGCTCACAATCATGGTGTTAAGGCCTTCCGGCGCGATGTCCATGATGCGGCGGTAGAGCGGCACTTGCAGCGAGAGCAGGTTCTGTGAGAGGCGTTGCCCGCGCTCCCAACGGAATATAGGGAGGGGCGTAAGAATCTTGCCTGAGGGCGCATACGATGGCAACCGTCGGCTTTGTCCGCCTGCATGGAGCAGCAGACGCCTGTCGGCAGCGAGCCATTCGTCGAATGTCTCGCCATTGTTTCCGGCTTCATAGGCGGCTTGCAGGAGCCATGCCGTTCCGCCGCCGGAACCGAGCTTGCGGCCCACGGGGTCGTTGGTACAGAACCATTCGTCGTGATCCAGCCCGGTGATTTCATGGAAACAGTCCACGAGGTTTGGGGGCAAAGAAAGCAGTTTCTTCATCGTTGCGCGTTTTTTATTTTGTCCTTTGAACTACAAAGATAACAAAAAGAAGGCAGAACAAGCAAGGAACCGGACAGAAGAGCAAAAAACAATCCCCATTTCCGTTTTTTCGGGAAATGGGGATTAATGTCATCATTCCTTGTTTTCGGCATCAATGGCCTTTATTTTCTGTTTCACAAGCTCGAAGTCGTCCTTGAGTTTCTGCACCTTGCGGTTCATTTCGTCAATCAGGAGGCTACCCTTCTTGCTGCTCGCATTGAGGAAACCGAGGTTGTTCTCGTAAGTCTGGATTTCCTGTCTGAGCTGGTCGTAGCGGCGCATGAGCCGTCCGCGCTCGTTGTCGAGGGCTTCTTCGCCACGTTTCGCCACGTTCCTGAGGTTGCTCTTGAAGTTGTCCAGACGGCGGCGTGCTGTGGTGATGTGAAGCTCTTTATACACCTTGTCCACCAGATCGTGGAACTCTTTGTAAACGGCGTCCTTCTCCTTGTAGGGCACATGACCTATGGCGTTGAACTCTTCTATAAGCCCCTGCACCTTTTCCTGCATGTCGTCGGCAGCCGCCGAGGCGAGAGTCCTAAGGCACTCTATCACGCCGCGCTTCTTTTCAAGGTTCGCATATTCCTCGTTGTGCGCGTCAGCGTTGGCGGCATTGCGTGCCGCGAAGAACGTGTTGCAGGCCGTGAGGAAGTCGTTCCAGAGCTGGTCGCCGAGTTTTCGCGGCACGGGACCTGTCGTCTTCCACTCCTTTTGCAGTGCAATGAGCTTGTCGCCTGTCGATTTCCAGGCAGTGCTGTCTGCCAGAGCCTGCGCCTTTTCCACAAGTGCGCGCTTCTTTTCGGCGTTGGCGGCGTATGTCTTTTTCTGTTCCCTGTGGTATTCCAGCTTGCGGTTGAAGAAGTCGTCACAAGCCTGGCGGAACCTTTCGAATATCTTGACATTCATCTTCTGCGGTGCGAAGCCTATGGCTTTCCATTCGGCCTGCACCTCTATTATCTGCTGCGAGTGCAGTTCCCAGTCCTTTGCAGTCTTGTTTTCCTCCCTGGCTATGGCTTCCACCTTCTCGCAGAGGGCTGTCTTGCGGTCGAGGTTTTCCTGCTCTTTCGCCCTTATCTCCTCAAAATGCTGCTGATGGCGCTTGTTGATCACGGTGGATGCAGCCTTGAAGCGGGTCCATATCTGCTCGCGCAGCTCCTTGGCAACGGGTCCGGTTTCGCGGTATTGCTGATGCAGTTCCTGCAATTGGTGGAACGCGCTGATGACATCTTCCTCACCGGCGAGCTTCTCGGCGGCTTCGCACAGTCTTGTCTTCAGCTCGAGATTTTTCCTGAAGTCATACTCGCGTGCCTCGCTGTTGAGCTTCAGAAGGTCGTAGAACTGCTCCACATAGAGTTGGTAACTGCGCCAAAGCTCGGCCGACTTCTCCGCCGGAACGGCCTTGATGTCCTTCCACTGCTGCTGGAGTTCCTTGAATTCGTTGTATGATTTGTTGGCCTCTTCGGGCGAAGTGGCCATTGTCTTTATGCGGTTTATGATGTCGAGCTTCTTCTCAAGGTTTGCGGCTTTCTCCTCTTCCTGCTTCCTGAACGCCTGTGCGCGTTTTTCCCTGACCACGGCCATGAGTGACTTGAATGTCGCTTCGCTGTCGTCTGGCGTTATCTGGTAGGTGTCGGGGTCGCCTCCTCCGTCGATATATGCCTTAAGCCTTGCCTCGCGTTCGGCATTATGGAGCTTGTAGAACACGGTTTTGAGAAGTTCTGTCTCGTCCTTGCGCGGGTTTTCGTCGCCATTGACGATTTCGGTGAGTCTGTCGATCACTTCCTGCTTGGCCCTGTAAACCTTTGTTTCGGGTTGGCTTTCGGCCGTGGGCTCGGTCCCGTCAGGCTCTGCCGAGATGGCGGACGGAGCTTGTGATTCTGCGTTTTCCACTTGAACGGCAGATTGCTCCACGTTCTTTTCCTCTTCTTTTGTGCCTTGCAAGAGGGCATTTTCTTGAGAGTCCATCATTTCACTGTTTTAAGTTTATGACAAGGTTTGGTCGCTACACCGCCCTGCGGGCTTTCCCTTTGCTGTGCGGGAGAGCCGAAAGGGGCGGTATTCTCATGCTTTTATGGATTGCAAACTTAAATAAAAATTTTTGAATATCAACGAAAAAGGCAATTTATTTTCATTCCCCACTTGCTTTTGCGGCGTTTGCCGTGAAGTCAGAGCAGGCGTTTCTGGCGCAGGATCACCCACGACATTGCCGACACCACGAACGAGATGACCAGGGCTATGGCAAAGCCCCAGCGGCTTGTCTCCATTCCGTTGATGAGGTTCATGCCGAAGAGCGAGGCGATGAGTGTTGGGAACATCATGATTATGGACACTGAGGTGAGCGTACGTATCACGGTGTTCATGTTGTTGTTGATGATGCTCGAGTAGGTCTCCATCGTCGATTCGAGAATGTCGGAATATATGTTTGTGGTCTCGCGTGCCTGCGACATCTCGATGTTTACGTCTTCTATGAGGTCGGCATCGAGTTCGTCCACCTGCAGCTTGAACTTCAGTTTTGCAAGAAGGGTCTCGTTGCCGCGGATGGATGTGACGAAGTAGGTTAGCGAATCTTGCAGGCGCGAGAGCGCGATGAGCGATTCGTTGTTCACGTTGTGGTCGAGGTTGTGCTTGGCTTTCTCTATGAGGGTGTTGATCTGTTTAAGGCGTTTCAGGTACCACACGGCCGAGGAGAGGAACAGGCGGAAGATGAAATCGACATAATCCGTGAACCCTTCGCCGCGCTTCTGCTGGTAGCTCACAAAGTCGATCATCATGTTCGTTTCATAATAGCACACCGTTATGGTGACATCGCGCTTGTGTATGATGCCGAGAGGCACCGTGGTGTAAGGGGTGCGTGAGCGTATCTCCTTCACATACGGGATACGCAGGATAATGAGCATCCATCCGTCGTCGTACTCGTAACGCGCACGCTCGTCGGTATCGCTGATGTCGGAGAGGAAATAGTCGGGTATGTTGAATTTATCTTCCAGATAGTCCTGGTCGTCATCGGTCGGACATGTGACTTGTATCCAACAGTTGGGTTGCCATTCACCGATGGCCTTGAGTGTAGAGTTGATGTTCCAAAAATTTCTCATACAGTTAATCTCCATGTGTTAAACAGACCGGAGACCAGCTGCCGAATGCGCACTCACCTCCTGCCTACAAATTCATATTTTCCGCGTGATAATCGTCCATAAATTCTTAACAGTTTTCTAAAAGTGCTGCAAAAGTACAAATTTTATATTGAAATCCACTTTTCTT
>CAVBVK010000071.1:0-2948 GCA_963599085.1 bacterium
ATTCAGGTATATACCCAAAAACAAAATCGGGAACAGCCGTCTGTTCAGAGACACGGTGCATGATGGCGACATTATTGCCATAACGACAAAGAAAAGGGGGCTCGACATATCGCATATAGGTATTGCTGTGTGGCATGAGGACGGATTGCATTTACTCAACGCATCTCAGATGCACAAAAAGGTTGTGGAAGAATACATGCCTTTGTACGATTACATGCAAAAGCATCCGAGTCAGTTGGGCATAAGGGTCATAAGAATAAAGTGACAAGGCGTTGAAATTTGGTGTATCCAGTATTTTACCATGCCTGTAATTAGCTATAATTGAACAATGTTAATAAACGAAAAAGCCTGTTTCTGTGTACAGTTTTTTTTTAACTTTGCAAAGTTTTAATGATTTGTGCGTAAAGTCTTTTGCATACAAAAAGTGGAATGTTTTTAAAGAAAAGATACAGTTATGGTTAAAATCACAAAAGAAAACGCTTTGGAATACCACCAAAGCGGACGCCCCGGAAAAATAGAAGTCAAACCGACAAAACCCTATCAGACGCAGACTGATTTGAGTCTGGCCTATTCGCCTGGCGTTGCTTTCCCTTGTCTTGAAATTCAGGAACACCCTAATGATGTGTATAAATATACCGACAAAGGCAATCTTGTGGCTGTAATATCAAACGGCACTGCCGTCCTTGGACTTGGCGACATCGGTGCTATGAGCGGCAAACCGGTAATGGAAGGAAAGGGGTTGCTTTTCAAGATATACGGCGGAATAGACGTGTTTGACATTGAAGTCGCAGAAAAAGACCCCGAGAAATTTTGTGAGGCAGTCGAGAAAATCGCGCCGACCTTTGGCGGTATCAATCTCGAAGACATAAAGGCACCGGAATGTTTCTACATAGAAGAACGCTTGAAACGGACACTTGACATACCTGTCATGCACGACGACCAGCATGGAACGGCCATCATTTCTGCTGCCGGACTGAAAAATGCACTTGAAGTTGTCGGCAAGGACATCGCCGATGTGAAGATTGTCGTAAACGGTGCCGGTGCCGCTGCGATAAGCTGTACGAAGCTGTATGTTGCATTAGGGGCAAAGGTGGAGAACATTGTCATGCTCGATTCCAAGGGTGTCATCACCTCTGACAGGGAAAACCTTACTCCCCAGAAAAAGCTTTTCGCAACAGACCGCCGCGACATTCACACACTTGCAGAGGCAATAAACGGAGCCGATGTGTTTGTTGGGTTGTCGAAAGGCAATGTCTTGTCGCAGGACATGATCCGCTCCATGGCGGCAAACCCCGTTGTCTTTGCTTTGGCAAATCCTGTCCCGGAAATCAGCTACGAGGATGCTATGGCAAGTCGTCCTGATGTGTTGATGTCCACAGGCAGAAGCGACTATCCTAACCAGATAAACAATGTCATCGGATTCCCTTATATATTCCGTGGCGCACTTGACGTACACGCGAAGGCCATCAACGAGGAAATGAAGCTCGCAGCAGTACATGCGATAGCCGAACTTGCCAAGCAGCCGGTGCCCGATGTGGTGAACCAGGTGTATCATGTCAATGACTTGGTGTTCGGCCCGAAATATTTTATACCCAAACCTGTCGATCCACGCCTCATTACAGAAGTAAGCTCTGCCGTGGCAAAGGCCGCTATTGAAAGTGGAGTCGCCCGACGTACCATAACCGATTGGGATGCTTACAAAAAAAACCTGATGGAACTTTTGGGGCAAGAGACAAAACTTACACGCAACCTACACGACACAGCCCGCATGCACCCACAGCGTGTCGTATTTGCAGAAGGAGCCCACCCGACGATGATGAAAGCTGCCGTACAGGCCAAGATGGAAGGCATCTGCCATCCTATCCTGCTTGGAAATCCTGACCGTTTGCAGCGTCTGGCACAGCGTCTGAAATTAAATCTTGAAGGGATTGAACTCATTGACATGCGTGCAGATCAGGAACAGGGACGGCGTGCGACATACGCCAAGCATCTCGCAAAAAAGCGGGCGCGTCAAGGCTACACTTTTGAGGAAGCTTACGACAAGATGTATGAGCGCAATTATTTCGGCATGATGATGGTGGAAACAGGAGAGGCCGACGCCTTCATCACCGGTCTTTACACAAAATACTCCAACACTATCAAGGTAGCCAAAGAGGTAGTTGGCATTCGTCCCGAATACAAGACCTTTGCCACAATGCATATATTAAACACCAAGAAAGGTGTCTTCTATATAGCTGACACACTGATAAACCGTCATCCTGACGAGAACGTACTTGTGGATATTGCCAAATTGTCGGCACATACCGTACGTTTCTTCAACGACGAGCCGCATATTGCAATGATAAGCTACTCAAACTTCGGGACAGATGAGTTTGGAAGTCCGCTCAAAGTTCACAATGCAGTGGAAGAATTACAAAGGGCTTATCCTGATTTGGCCATTGACGGAGAGATGCAAGTGAACTTCGCCCTCAACAAAGAACTCCGTGATGACAAGTATCCTTTCACACGACTGAAAGGCCTTGATGTGAACACCCTTGTTTTCCCCAACATGAGCAGCGCAAACGGCAGCTACAAATTGTTGCAGGCTCTTGATGCCGATGCAGAAATAATAGGCCCGATCCAGATGGGACTGAACAAGCCTATACATTTCACCGACTTCGAAAGTTCGGTTCGTGACATCGTCAATATCACTGCGGTCGCAGTGATCGATGCCTATGTGGACAAAATCAAGGACAGCAAATGATTTTTTTTTTACGATGCTACACATTATTATATTATGACCATCTTTCCTTGTGCTAAAATAAACCTTGGTCTGAATGTTGTGGGCAAGCGGGAGGACGGTTACCATGACTTGGAAACCGTCTTCTACCCCATTCCGCTATACGATGCGCTGGAAGTGACAATTATGGACGATGCATTTCCGTCAGTCTTTCCCAGTGACTTGAAAA
>CAVBVK010000071.1:2958-6811 GCA_963599085.1 bacterium
ATTCAATAGAGTGCAATGAACAGGAAAACCTGGTTGTGAAAGCATACGACCTGCTGTCCGAAGACTTTACCCTGCCGCGCATCCACATCCACCTTCACAAGCAGATACCGTCACAGGCAGGACTTGGAGGAGGTTCAAGTGATGCGGCATATATGATTCGATTCCTGAATGAGTGTTTCCAACTGAATATAGGGAAGACAGAGATGGAACAGTATGCAGCAAAACTGGGAGCAGACTGCGCATTTTTCATATCGGCGGAACCGGCATTTGCCACAGGTATCGGGGAGAAACTCTCTCCAGTTGAATCTGTTGGAAATCAACTGAAAGGGCATTGTCTTCTCCTTGTAAAGCCTGATGTCAATATAACGACAAAAGACGCTTTTGCACATATCGTCCCACAAAAACCGCCAAAAAGCTGCAAGGAGATTGTGGAACAGCCCGTTGATACTTGGAAGGAAGAACTCACAAACGATTTCGAGACAAGCGTGTTCAAGAAACATCCTGAACTCGCAGAAATAAAAGATTCTTTATATCGCCTTGGGGCTATATATGCACAAATGAGCGGAAGCGGAAGTACTTTGTTCGGCATCTTCAAATCGGTTTTAAGCGAAGAAGATACAAAAAGGCTTTTCCCAAACTGTTTTACATCGTTAATCGAGTTATAATATGTCAGACAACAAAGACGAGCTGCTGCCGATTGTCAATGAAGACGGGAACTGTATCGGTTCCATGACAAGAGAGAAAGCGCATGACGGAAGCAAAATTCTGCACCCTGTCGTCCACCTGCATGTGCTTAATGCCCGAAAGCAATTGTATTTGCAGAAACGTCCCGAATGGAAGGACATACAACCGGGCAAATGGGATACGGCGTGCGGCGGGCACATTGATTTTGGCGAAGACTTGCATTCTGCATTGGCACGGGAGGCCAAAGAAGAGCTTGGCATAACCGGTTACATCCCAAAATTTATAACGTCATATATATTTGAGAGTTCCAAAGAGAAGGAACTGGTCAATGTTTTTATGACGGAGTTTTATGGAGAAATAAGTCCAAGTGAAGAACTTGACGGAGGCAGGTTCTGGGATTTACGGGAAATCAATAAGATGATGGGAAAAAATGTGTTCACTCCCAATTTTGAAAATGAATTCAAAGAAGTTGTCTTTCCCCAAATATCCGCTATGCGTTAATATAATTTAATAAGCGAGATTTTCTTTTGCATGAGTACGGACCTTTCAAAATAAATTTTGTACTTTTGCGCCAGAATTTGTAAACACAACATGCGTTTCCGTTCGTGAAACGATTTCTTTCATATCATTTTTATTAATATATGTACAGCAAAGAAGAATTATTATCGAAAGACATGTCTGAATTGCAGGATATTGCCAAAGAGATGGGTCTTGAAACATCCAATGGTGCAAGTGAAGAGAATGTCGTTTATGAGATACTTGACAAGCAAGCTGAGATAGAAGGAAGCAAAAACCCGCTTGGCACAAAATCACGTCGCACAAGAATTGTAAAGAAAGATATCGACCATGTATATACAGTAAGCGGCAAAGAAGGGGAAAATCTTGACTCAAAAAAAGCCAAAAGCACCGCTGATACAGCACAACCTTCCCTGTTTAAGGATGTTGAAAATGAAGCTGACAAAACTGAAACCACTGTGAAAGGAGCCTCTTCTGAAGAGCAATTGCCTGTAATACCAAAGCACAGAGGTCGTAAATCAAAAAAAGAACTTGAACTTCTGTCGGCAATAGAAGCGGCACAGAAGGCTAAATCCGGAGACAAGACAAAACAAGGTGATGCAAATTCTTCGGGTGCACAGGACAAAATGAAAACGCAATCAGGCATTGATGCGTCGGAAATCAACAATGTTTATAACAATGACTTCATTCCAGAAAAAGAGTTCGCATCATCACAATTGGGCAACACTGATGAGAAAAACGACGAGCTTATAGCCAAATTACAGGCGAGAATCAATGCCCACAACGGAAGCAACGATGATCAGAACAGCATCGTCAACGATGATGTATGGGCAGAAGATCCGGGGGACGGAACTGATTTCATTACGGTTGTGGATCTTCCAATAGAAGATCAGGGAGCCGTTCCATCATACGATATGTTCGACAATCCAACATCACCGCATTTAGACCAAACACAGAATTTCAGCAACCAGGCACAGCCAGAAACGCTGCAATACGATTTCTCTGACATAATTTCAGCCAATGGCGTGTTGGAAGTCATGCCCGACGGATACGGATTTTTGCGTTCAAGCGACTACAACTACCTGTCCTCACCCGACGATGTGTATGTTTCCGCCCCACAGGTAAAGAAATACGGATTGAAGACGGGAGATGTTGTCCAGTGTCGGGTACGCCCGCCCCATGACGGCGAGAAATACTTCCCGCTGACAAATATCGACATGATCAACGGCCGAGAGCCAAATGATGTCAGAGACCGTATAGCTTTCGAACATCTCACGCCTCTCTTCCCTGAAGATAAATTCAATCTTTGTGGCAATTCGGCAACAACCAATCTCAGTACAAGAATTGTTGATTTGTTCTCCCCTATCGGCAAAGGCCAGCGCGCCCTTATCGTTGCACAGCCCAAAACAGGTAAAACAATATTGATGAAGGACATTGCCAATGCGATTGCAGCCAACCACCCCGAGGCATACCTTATGATGCTTCTCATCGATGAACGCCCTGAGGAAGTGACAGACATGGCACGCACTGTAAATGCAGAAGTGATAGCTTCGACCTTTGACGAACCGGCAGAACGCCATGTAAAGATAGCCGGAATTGTGCTTGAAAAAGCAAAACGCATGGTGGAGTGTGGCCATGATGTCGTGATATTCCTTGATTCCATTACCCGTCTTGCCCGTGCATACAATACCGTGTCCCCTGCGTCAGGAAAGGTTCTGACCGGTGGTGTAGATGCAAATGCCCTGCAAAAGCCCAAGCGTTTCTTTGGTGCTGCGCGCAATATCGAGGGTGGCGGTTCACTCACCATAATTGCAACAGCCTTGATAGACACTGGCTCCAAGATGGATGAAGTGATATTTGAAGAATTCAAGGGCACAGGAAACATGGAACTGCAACTTGACCGCTCGTTGTCCAACAAACGTATATTCCCAGCCGTAAATCTTGTGGCATCAAGCACACGCCGTGATGATTTGCTTCAGGACGAGACAACATTGCGCCGTATGTGGATTTTGCGCAACTATATATCAGACATGAACCCGATAGAAGCTATGAACTCCATCCACGACAAAATGGCACGCACACGCGATAACGACGAGTTCCTGTTGTCTATGAATTCCTAAAAGGGTTGGGGTTTTGGTTGTGCCCCACCCTATACACACTTTCCCTGACTTCTCATTTGATGAACATTTCTGACTTGCTTGTTTAAATATGGACAAATACATTGAAGTCAAAGGAGCCAGAGTCAATAATCTTAAAGACATTGACATTAGGATTCCCCGTGATAAATTCATTGTAATAACAGGAGTTTCCGGTTCCGGAAAATCATCGCTGGCCTTTGACACCCTGTATGCCGAAGGTCAGCGTCGTTATGTTGAGTCTTTATCTGCATACGCACGGCAATATCTTGGCAGGATGCACAAGCCGGAATGTGATTTCATAAAAGGCCTGCCTCCAGCTATTGCCATTGAACAAAAGGTGATTTCACGAAATCCACGAAGCACGGTTGGGACAACTTCTGAAATATATGAGTATTTGCGTATGCTCTTTACAAGAATAGGACGCACATATTCACCCGTTAGCGGTGTTGAAGTAAACATACATACCCCGGAGGATGTCGTAAACAAAATACTTGAATTTTCGGACGGTACCAAAT
>CAVBVK010000072.1:0-6744 GCA_963599085.1 bacterium
AGAGCAACTGACTCTTAATCAGTGGGTCTAGGGTTCGAATCCCTAAGGGTGTACTGCAAGGATGTGTTTTGAGGCACATCCTTTTTTTTGTTTGTATGTATGCCGCATTCGGTTGCGGGTACAGTTAATATTCTCTAATTTGCGGCGAAAAGTTGTTGTAAGGCAAATGTATTACGGCTTTTTTTGCTAATTTTGCAGCCGCTGTCACGAGTTGATGGCATAATTCAAACCTAAAAGTATAATAAAAAATGGCAACAAAAATCAGATTGCAGCGCGGCGGACGCAAAGGATACGCTTTTTACCGTATCGTTATCGCTGACGCAAGAGCACCACGAGATGGTAGATTTACTGAAAAGATTGGTACTTACAACCCGAACACCAATCCTGCTACTGTAGATTTGGATTTCGAGCGTGCACTTTACTGGGTGGAAACAGGCGCACAGCCTACTGACACAACACGCAACATCCTCAAGGGCGAAGGCGTTTACTTGATGAAGCACCTCCGTGGTGGCGTTAAGAAGGGCGCATTCGACGAGGCTGCTGCACAGGCAAAGTTCAACGCATGGAAGGAGAACAAGCAGAAAGGACTCGAATCTGTTGCAGCAAACGAGGCTAAGGCAAAGAAAGAAGCTGCTGCCAAGGAGCTCGAAGCAGAGAAGAAAGTGAATGAAGCTATTGCAAAGAAGGTGGCCGACAAGAAGGCTGCCGAAGCTGCTGCCAAGGCAGAAGCGGAGGCTGCAAAAGTAGAGGCAGAGGCAACAACTGCCGAAACAGAAGCAACGGAAGAGGCTCCTGCAGAAGCATAAGCATTTGGCTTTATGAAGAAAAACAAAAGGAATATCCTGCAAAAGGGTATTCCTTGTTTTGTTTAATGAGGAAGCTATAGGGGAATTGGGAAATCCTGTTGTTATCCAAAATATTGTTATGCAGTTATGAATGTAAAGCGCAAAAAACAGTATGTGGCATTGTGCACCGCCTGTGTGCTGGTGTTTCTCGGGCTGGTATATTATTACTTTTTCTCGTCATTCTCGGGACAGTCTGAAACAAAATATGTCTATATCGACAATGACGACACCGTCGATTCCGTCTTGACAAAACTCTCGAAGGTAGGTACACGGCACTCCATGACGGCTGTGAGAACATTGGCCGTGCATAGCGGTTATGGTCGTCATGTACGTAGCGGACGCTATGAAATAAAGTCGGGTGACGGTGCGTTTGTCGTGTTCCGACGCTTGAAAAACGGGATGCAAACGCCTGTAAACCTTACCGTCAGGTCTGTACGCACTCTTGACAAACTGGCATCCGACCTCTCGAGGAAGCTTATGCTGGACAGTGCCGCAATATATAAGGTACTCACCGATGAGGCTGTGTGCGCGAGATACGGTTATGACACGGCAACCGTCGCTTGCATGTTCATCCCCAACACATACGATATATATTGGAATGTGAGTCCCGAAAAGTTTCTTGACAGAATGAACAAGGAGTGCAGGAAGTTCTGGAATGCCGACAGAAGAGCCAAGGCTGAGCGTATGGGACTGACTCCTGTGCAGGTAACGACACTTGCAAGTATCATTGATGAAGAGACCGCCAACGATGCGGAAAAGCCTGCCATCGCCGGGATGTATTATAACCGTTTGATGCTTCGCACCGCGGAATATCCCGACGGCATGCCTCTTCAGGCCGACCCGACGATAAAGTTTGCCTGGAAAAATTTTGATTTGCGCCGCATATATAATAAACTGTTGGGCATAAAAAGCCCGTATAACACTTATAAGAATACGGGGCTGCCCCCGGGGCCGATACGTATTGCCAGTATTGCCGGTATTGATGCCGTCCTCAACCGTGCGCACCACGACTGTCTGTATATGTGTGCAAAGGAGGATTTCAGCGGTACTCACAACTTCGCCCGCACTTATCAGGAACATCAGGCCAATGCGAAAAGGTATTCGGAAGCTCTTGACAGGAGGGGCATAAAATGATTGTTCAGCCGTAAGTCACACTATCTTGTATCTTATCCGGAACGAGTGTTTCATCTCGTCCCAGTTTGTCCCGAGCATCACAAACTTGCCTATCTGTCCCGTTGAGCGTACGTGTCTGCCCAAACACGGGCAAACATCGTAATCGCCGATATACACCAAGCGGATTTTTTCAGACGCGTCCTGTGGCAATTTGGAAAGGGTTACTGAGGCCGGGACATCGTTCCTGTCCACCACTTCGTACCTGACGGGCAAGTCTTCGGCTATGAGTCCGTTCATGCGCTCCTCTATTTCTTTTTCTTCTTTGCGTGAAGGCTTGTGGTCAAGGGTGTAGCTTATTTTGCTCTTCTTCCGTTCTATGTGGGCGTTGGAAGAGCGTTCACAACCGAACATGCGCATCATCGTCTGGTTGAGCAGGTGCTCGGCCGTGTGGGCAGGAGGGAACTCTTCCTTGTTGTGTTCGTTGAATACAACCTCATTTTCCATATTGAATTCAAATTTTAGGATGGTGCATCCGAAGCCTTCAACTTCCGTGCTGATGCAACAATTGCTGTATAAGTCGAAGGGCAATGTCTCCCCAGACAGCAAATCTTTCGCGCTTGTCTTTCCGCAGGGGATTTTCAGGAAATCAAATGCGTGTCCGGGGATGTTTGTTTCACAACAGGCTTTCTGTTCGGAAAAGTTTGTTATGACAAGCATCATTTCGTTGTCCGCTTTTCTAAGGAAAGCATATTGTTTTTCGGCAAGTCGGGGGTTTACATACATCAAGTCGAAAAATGCACCGTCAGTCATGGCTTTTTCGCTTGTGGCAATATTCATTATTCGGGAGTAATGGGCGGACAAAACCGACTCCTCCTCCGTGCTTTTGCCTTCAACGAAAGCCCTGTACAGAGTGCCGACGGTCCAGTAATCAAAGATGGTCGTGCGTCCGTCGCATCCGCTGAAGCCTTCCTTGTCCATCCCTCTTTCCCCATATTCCTGTCCGGCGTAAAGCATAAACGGGTTCTGACGCATAAGGATGTTTGTCACAAATGCGGGGAATGCGCGCCGTCCGTCACCGGCAAAGAAATCACTGGCAATGCGCTGCTCGTCGTGGTTCTCAAGAAAATAGAGCATGTTGTCGTGGATGTCGTCCACATTCTGCCATGCTTTGGTTATTGCCGAGGCAGGGCAGTGGCCGCAAATTATTGCCCGCATTGTGTCGTACATCCCCACTTTGTCGTACAGGAAGTTAAATCCTGCGGCGACATAATTACGGTATTCAGCCGGGTTATATACCTCCGCAATGAAAATGATGTCGGGATATTCCGCTTTAACCTTTGCAATCGCCCATTGCCAGAATTCTGTCGGCACCATTTCGGCCATGTCGCAGCGGAACCCGTCAATGCCTTTCGCCGCCCAGAACAACAGTATGTCCGCCATTTTCTGCCATGCGTCAGGGGTGGGGCTGAAGTGCGTCGAGCGTCCCCCGGCATTGCAATAGTCAATGCCGTAGTTGATTTTTATTGTCTCATACCAGTCGTTTATACCGGGATGACTGTCGAAATGGTCGTTGCCCGTAGCCTTTGCCGGGAACTCCCGGTACGGTTTGTCGGCGTCTTTGCCCAAGTCAATTGAAGGCAGGAACGGCTCGTCCACGCAATAATAAAAGTCGTTGTGCGGGCTGAAGCCCATTCGTGTGTCGTCGTCCTCGCCCAAGTCGTGCACGGTGGCGGGCTTGGCTGTCGAACGGTACTGCCTTGCCACATGGTTGGGCACGAAGTCGATGATCACTTTCATACCCTCCTTATGCGTACCGTTCACCAAGTGTTCAAATTCCTCCATCCGCTTGTCTGTATCCTCGGCAAGGTCGGGGTCGATGTCGTAATAGTCGGTGATGGCGTATGGTGAGCCTGCCTTCCCCTTGACAATGGCAGGGTGCTGGCACGGAATGCCGTATGCGGAATAATCGGTTGTCGTAGCGTGTCGGATCAGTCCGGTGTACCAGATGTGTGTGACACCCTTTGCCTTGATTTCCGACAACACTTTGGAATTAAAGAAATTCATTTTCCCACAGCCGTTTTCGGCAATTGTCCCATTCTCCTTGCAGGTTGTGGAACGATTGCCGAAAAGCCGGGTGAAAATCTGGTAGATTATGATTTTCTGCCGGTTCATAAATCGTTTTTAGATTATGCCGTGTGCAGAAACGTTTTTGTCAATGCGTCCTATCATGCCTTGTAGAGCCTTGCCCGGGCCGCATTCCGTGAAGTCGTCGGCGCCGTCGCTTATCATGTTCTGCACGCATGCGGTCCATCTTACGCTTCCGGTGAGCTGCGCAATGAGGTTGGCCTTGATTTCTTCGGGCTCAGTATGTGCCTTGCCGTCGAAATTCTGATATACGGGACACTTTGGGGCATTGAATGTTGTCGCTTCTATGGCCTTTTCCAACTCGTCCTTTGCGGGTTGCATGAGTGGCGAGTGGAAGGCTCCGCCAACCTTCAGTGGCAATGCACGCTTTGCGCCCGCTGCCTTAAGTTTCCCGCACGCGGCGTTTATTGCATCAACGTTGCCGCTTATGACCAGTTGCCCGGGGCAGTTGTAGTTGGCGGGAACGACAATGTTTCCCTCTGTGCTTACCTCTTTGCAGATGTCCTCAACGGTTTCGTCGGGCAAGCCTATTACGGCTGCCATTGTTCCGGGGGCTGCCTCGCAAGCCTTTTGCATGGCCATGGCACGGGCATAAACGAGCTTCAGTCCGTCCTCAAACAGTAGTGCTCCTGATGCAACCAGTGCCGATAATTCTCCGAGAGAGTGGCCAGCCACCATTGCCGGGGCAAAACCTTCGCCCAGACATATAGCTGAAATCACGCTGTGAAGGAATACTGCGGGCTGGGTGACCTTTGTCTGTGTCAGTTCCTCATCAGTCCCGCTGAACATGATGTCGGTGATGCGGAAGCCGAGAGTCGCGTTTGCTTTCTCGAAGAGTTCCTTTGCTTTTTCATTTGAATCATAAAGGTCTTTGCCCATTCCTGAGAATTGTGAGCCTTGACCGGGGAAAACGAATGCTTTCATATACTTTCTTTATTATTAGACTGTCGCCGGAGTTTGGCTTGGCTTCTGTATGGGATGAGGGTCTCGTCATGCCCTGCAAAGCCGTGTTCCGGCAGAATAAGTGTTGTTTATATCGGTTTTGTGGGAAATCACTTGTTTGTGGAAGTTTGTGGTAGATGGAACTCGTATGACTTGTCGAATACCTGCCTTGCTTCGTTTATTTCAAGGAATGTTGTCCCGCCGTTCTCTCCAAAACTTCCACTGAGGTATGCTATCTTGTCGTTCAGGGTGATGTAGCCTTTCTGCCGCAACATTCTGAGTGCTGCGGAGAAGATGTATTCCGGTGAGGCATGCTCTTTCTGGTGTATTGCTATGACACCGAAGCTCAGGTTGAGCCAGCGCTGTGTCTTTTCCTTGTAACATATAGCCAGAATGGGGTTCGGGCCACGGAACGCTGCAAGGTGGCGCACTGTCTCGCCTGTTTCGCTGTCGGTGATGATGCCGGCCACTCCCAAGCGGCGTGTAGAGTCGATGGCGGCGTGTGCCAAAAACTCCCGTTGCGAGCAGTTTTTGTTCATCGGCACCTCGTAGTCGCTCAGCGCAGCACGGTCTTTTTCTGCCTGTTCGGCTATTGCGGCCATGGTCTGCACGGCTTCAAGGGGGTACTTGCCGCTTGCCGTCTCGCCGCTGAGCATAAGGGCGTCGGTGTAGGAATATATTGCATTTGCAATGTCCGTCACCTCGGCTCTTGTGGGGCGCGGATTCTTTATCATCGTGTGAAGCATCTGCGTGGCGACAATCACCGGTTTCTTCTTCATCATGCATTTGCGTATGATTTGCCTTTGTATGCCGGGAATGCGCTCGATGGGGACTTCTATTCCAAGGTCGCCGCGGGCAATCATTATACCGTATGACGCGTCGATGATCTCGTCAATGTTGTCCACGCCCTCCTGGTTTTCTATCTTCGAAATGATCTTGATGTCGCTGTTGTGCTCGTCCAGGATTTTCTGTATTGCCATGACATCGGCAGCGGAGCGCACGAACGAATGGGCAATGAAGTCGATGTCCTCTTCAATTGCGAGCAGTATGTTCTGATGGTCTTTGGGGGTGACGGCAGGCAGGTCTATGTGCTCTCGTGGAACGTTCACGCTCTTGTGTGCTCCCAGCATTCCGTCGTTCTGCACTTGTGTGACAAGCATGGGGCCGACATTCTCTATTACCTCCATGTCAATCTCGCCGTCATCGAACAGCATGTGGTCGCCCACCTTCACGTCTTTGGTTATGTCTTTGTACGACACGTTCACAATGTCGTGGGTGGAGTCCGTCTCCGGACGGCCAAAAACCTTCACAATGTCACCGGTCTTGAAGCTTATCGGTTCGGCCACGTTTGTGGTGCGCACCTCCGGGCCTTTTGTGTCAATCATCAGCGCAATGTGCGGCGACACTGTCCTTGTATTCCTTATAATCGTCCTTATCCCCTCCGGTGTGGCATGGGCGGTGTTCATGCGGACGACATTCATCCCTGCAAAGAACAATTTGCGGATAAAGTCCACATCACATCGCCTGTCACTGATCGAAGCAACAATCTTTGTCTGTTTCATAAATGTCCAATGTTCTGAATAACTTTTTGCAAAGTTACTGAAAATCGCCAACATAATTATGCTCTTCAATGAATAAATTTCTCCTATAGAGTCAACCAGCAAGTGCAAAATTAGGAATAAACTTTGAAGAACATTTC
>CAVBVK010000073.1:0-6658 GCA_963599085.1 bacterium
GTTGACAGCATTGGAATTATTTGTAATGGCCAATTTGGGTCTTACGGTGGCATTTTTATCGGAATATCCTCGATGGTGATGACATTGATAGGTTTCCGGTTTTGCCACAGCCGTTTTCGTTCGGGCTTGCCCATGTGCCACGAAATATGTTTCGGGGGAGCCTAATACCCCAACAGCCTTAAGTTGTTGGGATGGTTGCCATGCAATCTGCAAGCAGAGGCGGTGAAATTGTCCGATGTCAGGTAGATTATGAAGCGGCAAACGGATAGGCAGAGTGTTTTGCGCGTATCGGGAAATTTAGCCTATGTCTGTCCGTATCGAGCAGGTATCCGACAAGAGGGATAAGAAAGAATTTGCCCCTTGTAGTGTTGTCTCATCCGACAAAAGCAAGGTTATATTTTGCTTGTCTTTCATTGGTCTTTCAACGCTACCGTCTGGGCAATGACATCCCAGTTTTAGGCACGGTTTCGGGCGACTAAACATTCTCCGATTTTCTTTTCAGTTGTTTGCATAAAAACGGTTTAGTTTAGTTTTCCTCCCTCATATATAAATACTAAAGTAAACTGATAAATTTGTAAAGGAAACGCGGTATTTCAGCACGAAGAGAGGTTGAGATTGGCGAAATCCACCGCTATGGCCATTATATTATCAAGGATTTCCTTAAATAGTACAAGAGGGTGTGTCAAAATTGAAAAAGACACACCCTCTTGCAGTTTTACCGTCCATTTCTGTCCGGCGTTTCCGTGATCCGTTTGGGGCTCGAACCCAAGACCCCAACATTAAAAGTGTTGTGCTCTACCAGCTGAGCTAACGGATCTCCGTAATTGCTTATGTTTAAAAAGCGAGTGCAAAGGTAGCCTTTTATTTTCAAATGCGCAAATAATTCTGCATTTTTTATTCTTCGGGCAAGAAGCATAAGCATGAATATGACAATATGCTTTCGTTTTGTCAGGAAAATCGGGATACAGGAGCGTAAAACTGGCATTTTGCACAAAAAGAAATGAAAAAATATGTCAAATTGTTGTTCGTTTAAAATATAATCCCTAAATTTGCTACCGTAATTTCAAGAACCTAAAAACAAGGAAACAACTAATAAAATGGAAAAAATTGACAATCTGGACAAGAAGATCCTGAGCATTCTTTCGAAGAACGCCCGCATCCCGTTCAAGGATGTAGCGGCAGAATGCGGTGTGTCGCGTGCAGCCATTCATCAGCGTGTGCAACATCTCATTGCCGGAGGCGTGATCACCGGCAGCGGCTTCGATGTCAATCCCAAGAGCGTGGGCTACTCCACCTGTACATACATCGGCCTCAACCTCGAACGCGGAAGCATGTACAAGGATGTGGTGCAGCAGCTGCTCACCATCCCCGAGGTAGTGGAATGCCACTTCACCACAGGCTCCTACACCATGTTGCTCAAAGTGTATGCCCGCGACAACGAGCAGCTTATGGACTTGCTCAACAACAAGATGCAGATGATTCCCGGGGTGGTCTCGACAGAGACGCTCATCTCCCTTGACCAAAGCATAAAGCGCGAGATACCTGTCCATCTGGAAGAAAAACCTTAACGCCATAGAAGTGAAAGGGTGAAAAAGTAAAACGGCAATGCACAGGCTGCCCTGACAAAGGCACGGCGCACAGGCATTTTACTTTTTCACCCTTTTGTCTTACCGCCTGCAAACGCCTTCCTTCATATTCTTTCACCCTTTCATCCCCTCACTTCCACATGCGCTCTTTCGACTTAGAACAACACCTCAAAGGCATATACTCCACCTTCCCGGAAGCCCGGCGGCAACCTGTCGTGGGCATAACGGCCAACTATTCCGACGGCGACGCCACCCTGCGCGACCGCTACTACTGGCAGATTGTGGCGGCCGGAGGCACGCCCGTCATCGTGCCGCCAGTGGCCGACAAGGATGTCATAGCCAACACGCTCGACCATATCGATGCCCTGTTGCTCAGTGGGGGCGGCGACTTCAACCCCCTTTGGGCCGACGAGCAGCCGTCGCCACGCCTCCACCGCATCAATGCCGAGCGCGACCTCGCCGAACTTCTCGCCACGCGCCTTGCCTACAACCGCCAGATGCCGATGCTCGGGATATGCCGCGGTGTGCAGACAATAGCCTTGGCTCTGGAGGGACATATACAGCAGGACATCACAGACAACCCACAACACATAAAGCACTCGCAGGACGCCGACCGCTCGGAACCCACGCACACCGTCACGGTGACGCGCGACACCATACTCGCCTCTGTTTACGACGCGGAGGAGTTTGCCGTAAACTCATTCCACCATCAGGCTGTGGATGACCCCGGCTGCCGCTTAGTCGCCACCGCATACGCCGAAGACGGCACGATAGAGGCGGTGGAAAGCAGCGAGCACAAGCCCATAATGGGCGTGCAGTGGCATCCCGAATGGCTCGACGAAGAGGGTCTGCCGCTCTTCCGCTGGCTTGTTAAAGAGGCAGCCCTGTATGCCGACGCCAAACGGTTCCACGACCGCAACATCACCCTTGACACCCACTGCGACACACCGATGTTCTTTCCCCAGGGCGTAAACTTCACCAAACGCGACCCGCACATTCTCGTGGACCTGCACAAAATGGCTGACAGCCGACAGGATGCGGTGACCATGGCGGCATACATCCCGCAACCGAAGGAGGGCGAAAGCTTTGCCGACATAGCGCCGTTCCCGGTGGAAGGGCCACGGGCCTACGCCGACCTCATCCTCGACAAGATAGAGGAGGCGGTGACAGGCGACGGGCGGCACATAGCCCCCGCACGCACCCCCGCCGACATTGAAGCCAACAAGCGCATGGGACGCAAGTCGCTTATGACGGGCATAGAGAACGGTCTGGCACTGGAGGACGACCTCGCCAACGTGGAGCACTTCGCACGCCGCGGCATAGTCTATATCACCCTCTGCCACAACGGCGACAACCTGATATGCGACAGCGCACGCCGCTCCAACGCCACCAACGGCGGTGTGAGCGACTTCGGTGCCAAGGTGATCAACGAGATGAACCGCCTCGGCATCATGGTGGACATGAGCCATGCCGGAGAGCAGTCGTTCTACGACGCGCTCGACATAAGCAGCACGCCGCCGGTATGCTCGCACAGCAACTGCCGCACGCTGTGCGACGTGCCCCGCAACCTCACCGACGACCAGCTGCGCGCACTCGCACAGAAGGGCGGCGTGGCACACATCACGCTCTACGGAGGCTTCCTGCGCACCGACGGCGAAGCGTGCATCAACGATGCCATGGAGCATCTGGAACACGCCATTAGCATAATGGGCGTGGAGCACGTGGGGCTCGGCACCGACTTCGACGGCGACGGCGGCGTGCCCGGACTCGCCAACAGCAGCGAACTCATCAACTTCACACGCGAACTGCTGCGCCGCCGCTACTCCGAAGAGGACATCGCCCTCATCTGGGGCGGCAACTGGCTGCGCGTGATGGAGACTGTGCAGAGGAGCAGGACGGAATGAAACGGGGTCTCCCGCAGCTTCATCGCTTGCGAAACAAAATTTATGGATAAAGAAAGAAAATATGAAAACCACCCTTTACACATTATTATATATCATGGCGACAGTAGTCACCGCCTGCTCGTGCGCAGCGTGCCGGAACGCCAACAAGGCCGCCACGGCCGGACTCTACCCCGACACCGTGGCTCTCGTGGGACCTGATTTCTCGCCCGATTCAGCCTACGCCTTCGCAGAAGCGCAGTGTGCCTTCGGCGCACGCACGATGAACTCCGAAGCCCACCGCCGGTGCGGCGAGTGGATAATGCGCAAGTTCCGCGAGTACGGCATGAGCGTAGAGGCACAGGATGCCGACATCAAAGGCTACGACGGCACCGTGCTCCACTGCCGCAACATCATGGCACGCTTCCGCCCCGAAAGCCCCGGGCGCATACTGCTGTGCGCCCATTGGGACAGCAGGCCGTGGGCTGACAACGACCCCGACAGCGCAAACTGGCGCAAGCCGGTGATGGCTGCCAACGACGGGGCAAGCGGTGTGGCGGTGATGCTTGAGGTGGCACGGCTGCTGAAAAGCGACACCACGCTGCGGGTGGGCATCGACTTCGTGTGCTTCGACGCCGAGGACTGGGGTACGCCGCAATGGGCCGAGGCGCAGGACGACGCCGACACATGGGCGTTGGGTGCGCAGTATTGGGCGGAGCACCTGCCGCAGGGCTACGGGGCGCGCTACGGAATAGTGCTCGACATGGTGGGCGGCGAGGGTGCACGCTTCTATCAGGAGGGCGTGTCTAAGCAGTATGCCTCCGGAATTGTGGACAAGGTGTGGCGCACGGCAAGCCAGATAGGCTACGGCAGCTTCTTCCCCATGAGTACAGGCGGCTATGTCACCGACGACCATGTGCCCGTGAACGAGAAGGCAGGGATAGCCTGCATCGACATAATACCCTACTACCCCGACTGCCGCCAGAGTTCGTTCGGCCCCACATGGCACACCGTAAACGACACGATGGAACACATCGACCGCAACACGCTGAAAGCCGTAGGGCAGGTGCTGGTGCAGGTGCTGTGGAGCGAGGAGTAGGATTTTCCAACGAAAACAATCTGCAACAATGAACAGGATAGAGATGCTGCGCGGGGAGATGCGGCGCGAACGCCTCGCGGCCTTCATCTTCCCCAGTGCCGACCCTCACATGAGCGAATATGTGCCGGAACGCTGGGAGGGGCGCAAGTGGATTTCGGGTTTCGACGGTTCGGCAGGGACGGCGGTGGTGACACTGCACAGTGCCGCCCTGTGGACAGACTCCCGCTACTTCATTGCCGCCGGGAAAGCACTGCAAGGCAGTGAGTTCCAGCTCATGCGCGAGGGGATCGAGGGTACACCCGGCATTGCACAGTGGCTCGGCCAGGAACTCACCGACGACGAATGGAAGGAAGTGGGCGTGGACGGGATGTGCCTGACGCAGAGCGGGGCAGCGACCCTTACGGAGGAGTTGAAGCGGAACGGCGGACTCTCCCTGCGCACGAACCTCGACATACTCGACCGCATCTGGACAGACCGCCCCCCTGTGCCAAAAGCAAAGGTGAGCATTCACCCCATGGAATATGCCGGCGAAACGTGCAGCAGCAAGCTCTGCCGCATACGCCACGAACTGGTGCGCCTCGGCGCGACAGCCATGATTGCCGCCCGACTTGACGACATTGCGTGGGCACTCAACCTGCGCGGCGGCGACGTGCACTGCACGCCCGTGTTCGTGGCATGGCTCGTCATAGGTCAGGAAGATGCCGTACTGTTCATAGACAAAGAGAAGCTCACGCCCGAAGTGAGTGCGTATCTGCAAGGCGAAGGGGTGACGGTGAAACCTTACGGCAGCATCGCCGACTATCTGCGCGACTGCAACGAGTACGCAATGCTCATCGACCCTGACACCGTGAACAGTCGTCTTGCACAGGTGCACGGCCGTTACAGCACGGTGACGGCGCCCTCCCCCATCGCCGCCATGAAGGCGGTGAAGAACCGTGTGGAGTGCGGCGGCTTCCGCCGGGTCATGACACGCGACGGAGTGGCAATGGTGCGCTTCCTGAAATGGCTCGGCGAGACAGTGCCACAGGGAAACGAGACGGAGCTGAGCGTGGCGGAACGGCTGCGCATGGAGCGTGCCGCCCAGCCGCTGTTCCGCGGCCTTTCGTTCGACACCATCGCTGCCTACGAAGATCACGGGGCGATAGTGCACTACGAGCCTACGCCCGGGAGCGACGCGCCGCTGCTGCCCAAGGGCTTCCTGCTGGTTGACAGCGGAGCGCAATACTGCGACGGCACCACCGACATAACACGCACCATACAGCTCGGCCCTGTCACCGACGAGCAGCGGCGTGTATATACACTCGTGTTGAAAGGACACCTCGCGCTGCAAAACCTGAGCTTTCCGCGAGGGGCATCGGGCACACAACTCGATGCCGTGGCACGCACGGCGATGTGGCGTGAGGGCATGAACTTCATGCACGGCACGGGGCACGGCGTGGGCAGCTGCCTCAGCGTGCACGAAGGGCCGCACCAGATACGTCAGGAATACCGCCCCGCACCCATACTCGAGGGAATGACCGTGACCGACGAGCCGGGGCTATATCTCGAAGGGAAGTTCGGCGTGCGCATCGAGAACACACTCCTCACCGTGCCCTACATAACCACCGAATTCGGTCGCTTCCTGCGCTTCGAACCCCTAACCCTCTGTCCCATCGACACCGCACCGATAGTAAAGGGCATGCTGTCCGCCGAGGAGACGGCATGCCTCAACGCCTATCACGAAATGGTGTATGACCGACTTGCGCCGCACCTCGACACGGAACACCGCACATGGCTGCGCGAAAGGACACAGGCCATATAGCAAATCATGCCTACACTATCTCATCTCTTTCGGTCATGTTGACTATGATGTTCGGTAAATAAGTAGAAATGAAATTGTTGCTGCCCGCTAAAACTTTCAGGATTGCTGTCATTTGCTTCCAAACCAAAGACTGAGGAATTAAAAACAATTGCAGAGGGCTTACTTTATAACACACAGGAGGTCGGGCGTCCCCGCCCGACAACAACAAGCGAATAAACGCCGACAAAAAATGTTACAGGCTTTCTCTGTGTTGTCGGGCGGGACGCCCGACCTCCTACATTTTGCAATTTTA
>CAVBVK010000074.1:0-6592 GCA_963599085.1 bacterium
AAGCCCTCTCCCTCTGTGTTGTCGGGCGGGACGCCCGACCTCCTGCATTTTGCAATTTTAGCCACAAGACGACAACAAATCACTTTACCGGACAGCAATAATTTGCAAAGAAGGCTTCCTTGGAAAAACAAGGAAGCCTTCTTTGCAAATGGACAATAGAGGTCGGGCGACCTCCGACAATTTTACATTACAGTGAGCGTTGCCGTCTGTACATCGCGGCTGTTGGGACCTGTCATCACTTCTATCATGCCGTCGTCGATGACATGGTTGCAGTCGCTGTCGTAGTATTTCAGGAGCTCGGCGTCGAGGGTGAAGGTCACTTCCTTTGTCTCCCCGGCATTGAGGTGAATGCGCTGAAAGCCCTTCAGCTCCTTCACGGGGCGCGAGACGCGCGCCACGGGGTCATGGATGTATAACTGTGCCACCTCATAGGCATCGCGGTTACCTGTGTTGGTGATGCTTACGCTCACCTGCACGCTGCCCGTCTTCGGCATTGTCGGTGACGAAAGGCGCGGTGCGGAGTAGCTGAACGTGGTGTAGCTCAGTCCGAAACCGAAGGGGAAGGCAGGGTCGTTGCGCACGTCGAGGTAATTGCTCTGGTACTTATAGAACCTGTCGGCATACTCAGGCACGGGTCGCCCTGTGGGCAGGTGGTTATAATAGAGCGGCTCCTGACCCACATGCTGCGGCATGCTGACGGTGAGTTTGCCGCTTGGGCACTTGTCGCCGAAGAGCACATCGGGTATGGCGTCGGCGGCTTCGCTGCCGGGGAACCACACATTGAGTATCGCCGGCACGGTGCGTTTCTCCCAATTCATCACCGTGGGACGCCCCGAGAAGTTGAGCAACACGACGGGTTTGCCAAGAGCCACGAGCTTACGGAGCAGTTCCATCTGCGTGTCAGGCAGTTCAAGGTTCACACGGCTTGCCGCCTCACCCGTCATGTCGGCACTCTCGCCCATTGCGCAAACTATCACATCGGCATCCTTGGCGATGGCCATTGCCTCGGCGTTGAGCCGTGCGTTGTCGCCGCGTTTTAGGGCTTTGTCGAAGCGTGCATACTCCTGAAGGGCGGAGTCGGAGCAGAGGTTGCAGCCCTGCGAGTAGAGCAGCTCGGCCTTTCCGGCAAGAGCCTCGGCCATGCCCTGCCGCAACGAACGGTATTTCTCTGCCGCACGCGACACGCTCCACATCCCTGCCATCTGCTCCGCCTCGTCGGCGAGGGGGCCTATGAGGGCTATGCGCCCTTTCTTCTGCAACGGCAGGAGGTTGCCCTCGTTCTTCAGCAGCACGAAGGTTTCGGCGGCAATGTCGCGCGCAATGCGGCGATGTTCCGGAGAATACACATCCTTTGCGGCACGCTTGGTGTCGCAGTGTATGTAGGGGTTCTTGAAAAGTCCGAGCCTGTATTTCGCCTCGAGCACCCGTCGGCAGGCGTTGTCAATCTCTTCCATAGTCACCTTGCCCTCTTTCAGCGATTTCTCCAAGGTGTTGATGAAGCATTCCGACACCATCTCCATGTCGGTGCCTGCCTTCAATGCCATGACTGCCACGGCCTGGTCGTCGCCCATTCCGTGCGAGGTCATCTCCTTGACAGAGGCATAGTCAGTGACGACGAAGCCCCTGAAGCCCCAGCGGCGGCGCAGCAGGTCGGTCACCAACCAGCGGTTGGCTGTGGCGGGGATGCCGTCGATGATGTTGAACGATGTCATCACGCTGCCTACCCCGGCCTTCACCGCAGCTTCGTAAGGCGGCAGATATTGGTTGAACATACGTGTGCGGCTCATATCCACGGTGTTGTATTCCTTGCCTGCCTCCGCCGCCCCGTACAGGGCAAAGTGCTTCAGGCACGCAAGGATGTTCTCGGGCGACGAGAAGTCGCCCTGATAGCCGCGCACCATGGCCTCTGCCATGCGGCTGCCGAGGTAGGGATCCTCGCCGTTGCCCTCGGCTATGCGCCCCCAGCGGGCGTCGAGGGCGATATCGACCATGGGCGAGAAGGTCCAGTCGATGCCGCATGCCGTCGCCTCCTTTGCCGCGATGCGTGCGCTGAGCTCCACCGATGCGGGGTTCCAACTGGCTGCAAGGGCGAGCGGAATGGGGAACACCGTCTCATAGCCGTGCACCACATCCATGCCCACAAGCAGTGGTATGTGCAGGCGGCTCTTCTTCACGGCGAGCTCCTGCAGCTTCCTTATCTTCCCGACACCCTTGATGTTGAGCACGCTTCCCACGCGCCCCTTCTCTATCTCGGCGGTGACGGGAGAGTTTACGGAGTTGCCTGTGGACCAGTCGCCCACACTCAATTGGTTGAGCTGACCCAGTTTCTCCTCCAAAGTCATCTTGCCCATAAGGTCGGCGACAAATTCTTCCATGCCAAGCTTCTGTGCGGATGAGCCGAGGGAAGCCAGCAACATTGTGATTGCCAATACTGTTTTCTTCATGTTAAAGTTATTGTTGGTTTAGAAGTTTTTAAATCCAGGAGTGTCATTCAAGTGCAAACCTCACCTTCTGCGGCAGGTTGTCGGAGGCATTTCCCATGAGGGCGATGAAGTCGCCGCTCTCTGACACCCACGACCGTGAGGCTTCGTCGTAGTAGCTGAGTGCCGTGTTGTCGATGGTTATCTGCACATCCTTGCTCTCCCCAGGCTGAAGCCACACTTTGCTGAAGCCTTTAAGTTCCTTCTCCGGGCGGTCAAGCGAAGCCTTTACATCGTGGACATAGAGCTGCACCACCTCGGCTCCGGCACGCTTGCCGGTATTCTTCACGTTCACGGTAAAGGTGATCTTGCCGTCGCGCGTCATTGTCTGACGGTCGGCACGGGCGTTGGAAAGTCTGAATGTGGTGTAGCTCAGACCGTGCCCGAAGGCGAACTGCGGCTTCGTCCGTTCCCTGTCGGTCCAACGGTAACCCACATATATGCCTTCCTTGTACTCCTCGTCGATAATCTTCTTGTCGGCACGCCATGTGCCAGGATATGTGCCGAGCTTGTGTGCGCCTACATCCTGCAGTGTGGCAGGCCATGTGAACGGGGTCTTCCCCGACGGGTTCACATCGCCGACGAGCACCGACGCCAATGCGTTGCCGCACTCGGAACCGAGAAACCAGCCCTGGACGATGGCAGGGACGCTGCCGCGCCACGGCATCGTTACGGCGTTGCCAGATATGTTCACCACCACGACACGCTTGTTGACCTTGGCCAGAGCCTCTATCACGCGATCTTGACTGTATGGCAATCCGAGCTGTTTGCGGTCATGCCCCTCGCAGTCCTGACAGTCGCTCTTGTTCAGTCCGCCCACGAATATTACATAATCGGCACTCTTCGCCTTTGCAACGGCATCGGCGATGAGCTGTCCTTCGGTACGGTTGTCGTTGAGGTCCTGCCCTGTCGTCACGCCGTTGTAGCTGCCGCCCGTGTCGCCCACATACCCGCGTTCGTAATCGACAGCTATCCCTTCGGCGGCAAGGCGTGCCCTGATGCCGTCGAGCGGTGATGTCTCGCGCTGCACTTTCAGCGACGACGAGCCGCCGCCGACGGTCATCATCTTCACGGCATTCTCACCCACGACGAGCACGCGCTTCGCCGTTTGCAGGTCGATGGGCAGCACGTTGCCACGGTTTTGCAGCAGCACGATACCTTCTTCGGCTATGCTGCGCGCAGCGGCGTAGTGTGCCTCAGAGCAGAGGAAGCCTTGCGGGCGGTGGCGGTTCATAGAGGTGCGGAAATAAAGGCGCAGTATGCGGCGCACCTTGTCGTCGAGTTCCTTGGTGGAGTACTTGCCCTCTTTTATGGCTTTGAGGTAGGGCTGTGCGAGGAAATAGCTTTCATAGGCGTTGGTCGCGCCCATGGTAAGACCGTCTGTCCATGTCCCGAACTCCATGTCGAGGCCGTTCTTCACAGCCTCATCGAGGTCGTGGCAGCCGCCCCAATCGCTCACCACCACACCGTCGAACTTCCAGTCGCGCTTCAATATGTCGTTGAGCAACCATTGGTTGTGGCAGTTGTGCTGGTCTTTGTAGAGGTTGTAGGCACCCATTATTGCCCACGCCCCACCCTCGGTGACTGCGGCCTTGAATGCAGGCAGATATATTTCGTGCAACGCACGGTTGCTGACGATAACGTTCACCTGATGGCGGTACTCCTCATCGTTGTTCAGCGCATAGTGCTTTACGCATGCCGACACGCCGCACGACTGCATACCCCTGATGTAAGGCACGACCATCCTTGAAGTGAGATAAGGGTCTTCGCCCATGTATTCGAAGTTGCGTCCGCCGAGCGGTGTGCGGTAAATGTTCACGCCGGGACCCAAAATCATGTCCTTCCCACGGTAGAGTGCCTCCTCGCCGAGGCTTCTTCCGTAGAGAGCCGACATTTGCGGGTTCCATGTCGCGGCGAGGCACGTAAGTGCGGGGAACGCCACACACGAGTCGTTGGTCTGTCCGGCCTGTTCCCATTCGTCCCAAAGCACGTCGGGTCGCACGCCGTGCGGGCCGTCGTCAGTCCAGAAGTCGGGGATGCCCAGACGCGGCACTCCTGCCGACGAGAACTTGCTTTGAGCGTGCAGCACCCTTATCTTCTCTTGCAGGGTCATGCGCGACAGGGCATCGTCAATGCGTTGTCCGATGGGTTTTGAGTCGTCGAGATAAACCGGCAGAGTCTGCGATCCTGCCGAAAGCGTTGCAAGGAAAGCAACGACAGCGATAAAAAGATGTTTCATTATTATGTAGGTTCAAGCGTGGGAATGCCCACTTGCATGTTTGCCGTCGCGGCCTTTACGGAAGCCGCAGGCGATGTTGATATAAGGAAGAGAATAAAAAAGTGCGCCAAGTGAATACCGCTTGGCGCACACATATTTGTCTTATGCGGCGCAGCGTGTTGCTGTCTTACCGCTTGGGGTCATGTCAGTCGAGCTGGGCGAGCTTGTTGTCGGAGCCGAGCACTTCGGTAATCTTGTGCTTGTACATCTGCTCCATGAGGTCGCGTGCAGGTCCGCAGTACTTGCGCGGGTCGAACTCTGCGGGCTTCTCTGCAAACACCTTGCGCACTGCGGCGGTGAAGGCGAGACGCGAGTCGGAGTCGATGTTGATCTTGCAGACTGCGCTCTTCGATGCCTTGCGGAGCTGCTCCTCGGGAATGCCCACTGCATCGGGCAGCTTGCCGCCGTTGGCGTTGATGATATCAACATACTCCTGGGGAACCGACGAAGAGCCGTGGAGAACGATGGGGAAGCCGGGGAGTTTCTGCATGATCTCGTCGAGCACGTCGAATGCCAATGGAGGAGGAACGAGACGGCCTGTCTTCGGGTCGCGTGTGCACTGCTCGGGCTTGAACTTGTATGCGCCGTGGCTTGTGCCGATGGAGATGGCCAGCGAATCAACGCCTGTGCGGCTTGTGAAGTCGATCACCTCTTCGGGCTTTGTATAGTGGGACACCTCAGAGGCAACCTCGTCCTCAACGCCTGCGAGAACGCCGAGTTCACCCTCTACGGTGACATCATACTGATGTGCGTACTCCACCACCTTCTTTGTGAGGGCAACGTTCTCCTCATAGGGAAGGGACGAACCGTCGATCATAACCGAAGAGAAGCCGAGGTCCACACAGCTCTTGCAAAGCTCGAAGCTGTCGCCGTGGTCAAGGTGGAGAACAATCTCGGGATGCTTGCAGCCAAGTTCCTTTGCATACTCGACAGCGCCCTCTGCCATATAGCGGAGGAGTGTTTCGTTGGCATAGTTGCGGGCTCCCTTGGAAACCTGGAGGATAACCGGCGACTTCAATTCAGACGAAGCCTTGATGATGGCCTGCAACTGCTCGAGATTGTTGAAGTTGAATGCAGGGATTGCATAACCGCCCTTGATGGCTCTTGCGAACATATCACGAGTGTTCACCAAGCCTAATTCTTTGTAGTTTACCATAATAATTGTATGTTTTTATAAAACGTTTTATTGTCCTTACCTTCATAAGGCAACTTCCGTGCCAATCCTTCCGCAAGCGCATTGCGCCGCGGCACAATGCCGCACGTTACACGTTGTCGCATTTATTGTTGCAAAGTTAATATTTTAATTTGTCACGGCAAAGTTATGTGTTACTTTTTTTGGTTTCCCCGTATCCATTACGAATTTGGAGACTTGGAATTGCAAGTTACGAATTTGGTGGTGTGGTATTGGGAATATTGTGGAAAAACGGCGTACAAAAAAAAATGTGGCACTACTCTCAACGAGCTGTGCCACATTCTCTATGTTTAACTAAAATTTCTTTCAAAATGAATGAAGATTCTCGCGAGTCTCCATCGTTTCCTGTTAAACAATCGATCAATTTACCTTAAACCTAATAACTAAAAACCTAAATCTATTACTACTAACCTAAACAATCTATTAACCTTTTGACGATGCAAAGGTAAGCACTTCTCCCTGTGCGCGCAAACAAATCCACAAAAAACTTTCATTTTTCCCAAGATTATTGACATACATCAAACAAACGCATATTACACCCACCTTCTCTGCCACATAATATACAATTATTGCTGTCCGGTAAAGTAGAGTTGTTGTCGTCTTGTGGCTAAGTTTGCAAAATGCAGGAGGTCGGGCGTCCCG
>CAVBVK010000075.1:0-6444 GCA_963599085.1 bacterium
AAAACGAAATGAAAGGGTTTTGGAATAAAAAATCGGCAAAAAAGATGTAAATTCTTATCCCGAACTGGGGTAATATTTGCATATCTTGCCCTGCAAAAGGAGCGTCCCGCCCGACAACACAGAGCTTTTATTGCGTTCTTGCTTGCGAGCCTTTCGCTTGATGTCGTCGGGCGGGACGCCCGACCTCCTGCTCTTTACGGAAGTAAGCCCCCTGCAATTGTTTTTAACTCCTCAGTCTTTGGCTTGGAAGCAAATGGCAGCAATCCTGAAAGTTTTAGCGGACAGCAATAAGTCTTTTTGAGGCTTTATTCAAACCTTCTAATACAAAAAGCAGATTGCATGAGCCATTATTACCCTATAAAGGTACAAAAACCCATATATAGCCAAATAACACAATGGCTATATACAGGTATTCATATCCGCCACGGCGGGAACGTGCGAGACTTTTTCAGTGTCCTCGCATCCGACTCCGACTGCTAATCCCAGACAGCTGTCTCTATCTGGTCATAATCGTCACTTTCATCTGCGCCTACAGAAAAGCTATTTTCATTACTGCCTGCAAGCAAACAAGTTGTTTCCATGACCATCACAGTCATTGTCGGGGGTTCGTAATATTTCTTCTTGTCCATTTCAGTTAATATTTTCAATGTTCGTGGGTTTGACTAAGGTTGCACTACCGCACGGATGGGGAGACCATAACAACGCTCATATCGGACACTGGAATTAAGCGTCGGTTTGTTTTTATAAACAGACACGTTAGCTGAGAGCGCAGCATATACGCTGACAGTTGTACTTGAAGTCTGACGGCTTTTTGTCCACAGACACATACTTTCACCCTCATCTTTATGCCCATATCCTGAGTAATAGCCAGATGCGGGGATAAACACCGTATTACCGTTTGTATTGCTTTTAATGCCAACACCATCGGCATACCATCCACTTGAGTTCTTCAGACGATACCATTGGGGGGGGTGTTTCCTTATTAAGAATATACATTATAGCCACACACTCATCGTAGGTCGGCATTCGGCACGGAGCCCCCCAGTTGACAGTTGCGACATCATCCTCTGGTTCAAGTTCATTCTTGCCGTCTGTAAGATTGTATTTCGTCAGACCACAATCTGTTCCTGCCGCATATGAATAAGTACCAAACTTAGTGTAGTAAGACCAACCGGGAGTAGTGGTCGTCATTGGTTCCGTGTAGCCCCATGCATAGTAGTCACCGTAGTCAGCAGGAACGGTAGCTCCCAAGTTCATCTCAGCCCACAGCAAGCCGCTTTCCAGTCCAAGGTCGATGAACCGGTGTCCGTTGACGTAAATTTCGTAGCTGTCTCCAATGTTCACCTCCACTCTCTTGAGGTGCGACGTTTCCAAGGTAAAGGAGTCCAAGGTCTTGGAGTACTTGTAGTCTATCTTGCCTGTTCCGTCTGAGGCTGCACTCGACCCCTCGATGCTCACCGTCAGTGTGTACGTTCCGGCAAGCAGAGGCAGACAGAACACACCCTGCTGCGACTTTTCCGCACCGCTGTAGTGGAACGTCACGGTCTTGCAGGTCTCGTCCGTATAGCTGAATTCCTTAGTCGTTTCTGTCATATAAGCGTCTCCGCAGATGACTTGGTCGGCAGTTACAGTTACAGTACCTGTTTCTGGTATCTTGTCTATCTTTATGACTGCCACACCTCCAACATTGTAGAATTGCACCATCCTGTTCCCGGTACTGTTCGCTCCTTCTACAACATTACCGAACATCGGCATGTTGAAGCTGTTGATGTTGGGCTCTACATTGCCGTCAGTGTCCGTCGAATAGTACTCCTTGTCAACACTGGTGTATGTGTAAGTGTTCGGGAAATTATAAATAGCCGTTCCTTCTGTATAATCAATGTTGTGTTTCTCATTGTACGGATAGAGCACCACTGCATAATTGTCAATCTCGCCCTTCATCGTCCCGGTGAACGTCGCCTTGCCTGTGCCTGCTCCGTCCTGGACGGTAAACGGTTTGAATTTGCCTTCCGTATCCGACCACACACCAATCACATCGCCTTCATGCCAGTAGCCGTTTCCGTCCTTGTCGAACCCCACACGGGCCTGGGCATGGGCAGTGCCGCCATGTCCCGGGTAATAGGCAGTGAGCGACTGCACTGTCGCGGGTGTCGGGTCATCCACCTCCGTTCCGTCACTTGAGCACGACACAAGCGACATCACACTGGAGACAATGGCTACAGTGCACAGTATGTACATGATACAAACGTTCTTCATTCCTCTGTCTAAAATTGATAGTTCGTCCAATTACGGTGCCACGGTGCAAAGTTAAGTAAAAATTTCGTTCTTTGTTTATTATAGAACGGAAAAATCAAGAGTTTAGTATATATAGCCACACACTTTTGCAGGCGACCCTATATTGTCCTGCAACAAGTGCAGGAGGTCGGGCGTGTTTGTTTTTTCGGCATAAATGTTCATTTTGTTATCTGCAATGCGCAAAATGGGCTATTTTTGAAAAATCGCAATAAAAAACATTCCGTTTTCTTTGCCGTTAGCTTAACTTCTGCTATCTTTGCACACAGAAGCGCAAAGTGAGCAAAATGCACATTCCCCGCAGAGTGTGCATGTTTTGTGCAGTGCGTTTCGCACAACAGGAAATGCAATGTAAAGTCACAACTATTAAATAATGAAAATGGAACCAACAGTCGATTTTAAAGCCCTGCCCCAACGCTTGCGTTCAATGGCCAAGTGCGTGACAGTGGCTGTGGCATGTCCTGCCGACGCCCACACCGAAGAGGTGATAGAACGCAGCATCAGCGAGGGATTTGCGAAGTTCACGCTCGTCGCCGTGGAGCAGAACGCCGCCGTGGCAGAGCGTCTGCACGCAGAATATCCCGACCGGACGGCGATAATCCCCGCTTCCGATGTGGACGACGCTTCGCGCAAGGCTGTGGCAGAGGTGCGCCAGGGGCGTGCCCAGGTGCTCATGAAAGGCACCGTGAATACCGACAACCTGCTGCGCGCCGTGCTCAACAAGGAGTGCGGACTGCTTGAAAAGGGGCATGTGCTCACGCACATCGCCGTGGCAGAGATACCGGGCTTGCAGCGGCTGCTGTTCTTCACCGACGCCGCCGTGATACCCTACCCCACCACGGAGCAGTTCCGTGCACAGTTAGGATACATCGCCGACACGTTCCGCCGCGTCACCGGCAACGACTGTCCCCGTGTGGCCCTCACCCACTGCACAGAGAAGGTGAGCGAGAAGTTCCCCCTCACGCTGAGCTACGAGGAGCTGAAAAAGGAAGCCCATGAAGGGGCTTTCGGGAGCATTGAAGTGGACGGGCCGATGGATGTGAAGACCGCCTGCGACGCCGAGAGCGGAGCCATCAAGGGCATGGCGTCGCCCGTTGTGGGTAATGCCGACATCCTGATATTCCCCGACATCGAGGCGGGCAACACCTTTTACAAGGCCGTGACTCTCTTTGCCAAAGCCACTGTTGCGGGCATGCTCGCCGGAACGACGGCACCGGTGGTGGTGACATCAAGGGCCGACACCGTGGAGTCGAAGTTCTACAGCCTCGCCACGGCGTGCATGAAAGCGTGAATGTGACGCACAGAAAGAGACAGTAAAGTATAAAAATAGAAATCCATAACAAATCAATGAAACGCATATTCGTCATTAATCCGGGCTGCACCTCCACCAAGGTTGCCGTCTATGAGGACGAGACTGCGGTGTGGACATCCGACGGTCTGCACTCGCCGGAAGAGATAGAGAAATTCGCCACCGTTGCCGAGCAGTACGAATACCGCAAGGACTTCATCCTGAACCTGCTCAAGGAGGCGGACATCCCGTTGAAGTTCGACGCCGTGATAGGGCGAGGCGGACTTCTCAAGCCGCTACACGGAGGTGTCTATGCCGTGAACGAGCTGATGAAGCACGACCTCAACCACGCCAAGCACCAGCACGTGTGCAACCTCGGTTGCCTCATCGCCGACGAGATAGCACGCCAGTGCCACTGCCCCGCTTTCATGGCCGACCCCGTCGTCGTGGATGAGATGATGACACGCGCACGCTACACCGGACTGCCCTTCATGAAGCGCGAGAGCATCTTCCACGCCCTCAACTCAAAGGCGGCGTCGCGCCGTTATGCACGCACCATAGGACGCAAATACGAGGACATGAACCTCATCGTGGCACATCTGGGCGGCGGCATCTGCGTGTCGGCACACTACAAGGGCAGGGTCATCGACGTGAACAACGCCCTCAACGGCGACGGACCGTTCGCCCCCGAACGCTCGGGCACGCTCCCTGCCGACCAACTCGTGCACCTCTGCTTCTCGGGCAAATACACCCAGGCAGAGATAATGAAGCTGCTTGCAGGCAACGGAGGCTGCCAGGCGTTGCTCGGCATGAAGGACATGAAAGAGATTTCGCGCCGCGCCGAACTCGGCGAGGAGCCTTACCACGAGGTGCTCGAGGCCATGCTCTACACCGTTTCCAAGCAGATCGGTGCCATGGCGGTGGCTCTCTGGGGCAAGGTGGACGCAATAATCCTCACCGGCGGCATCGCATACAGCAACTACTGCGTGGAGGAAATAAAGAAGCAGGTGGATTTCCTCGCCCCCGTAATAGTAATGCCGGGCGAGGGAGAAATGAAGTCGCTCGCCTTCAACGCACTCGGAGCCCTCACGGGCGAATTGCCCATACAGGAGTACAAGTAAGGGTTAATATACGGCCGGAACACTTAACGGTCAAGACAACGCCGCGCCATTGCCTTCCCGAGCTCCTCACAGGCCTTTGCCGTAGCTTCGTCGAGGCTCTGCCTTATCTCAACCGGCGTGCCCACAGGCTCGAAATGCAGGCGCGTGTCGTTCCATTCGCCGATGCCCTTCATTGCCTTGCCTGCCCACGAGAACGAGCCGAACCAGCCGAGCAGGCGGTTCTTCATGTCGCGCCCCGCCAGTTCGCCGAGCAGCGACTCCATAGGCGGGAACATGCCGTTGTTGTATGTGGGCGCGCCGAGGATGAGCGCGCGGTAGCGGAATATGTCGGCGATGATGTAGGAGTGGTGCGTGCGCGACACATCGTGCATGACAATATCTTTCATTCCGGCCTCGGCGGCGGCGCGTGCCATCACCTCGGCAGCGCGTTCCGTGTTGCCGTACATCGAGGCGTAAGCTATCACGAGTCCGTCGGCGCCCTCATAACGGCTCAGACGGTCGTACATGCCGACGACACGCCCTATATGCTCGTGCCATACGGGGCCGTGTGTGGAGCAGATGTAGTCGATTTTCACTCCCGCAAGCTTTTTCAGTGCCTGCTGTACGGGCGTCCCGTATTTCCCCACGATGTTGGAGTAGTAGCGCAGCATCTCGTCCCAGTAAATGCCACAGTTCATCCCTTCGTCTATATATGCGCCGTTGAGAGCACCGAAGCAGCCGAAAGCGTCGCCCGAGAAGAGCACGTTGGCAGAGGTGTCGAGGGTCACCATCGTCTCAGGCCAGTGCACCATGGGCACCATTGTGAACGCCAGCGTGTGACGGCCGAGCGGCAGCGTGTCGCCGTCCTTCACCTCAAGCGTGTCGGAGGCGTCGCCCACGCGGTAAAAACCACGCATCATGTCGAATGTCTTCCTGTTGCCCACGATTTTGGCACCGGGGTAATATTTCTTTATAAGCGACAGCGAACCGCTGTGGTCGGGCTCCATGTGGTTCACTATTATATAGTCAATGGGGCGGCCGCCGATTACGCTGCGGATGTTGTCGAGATACTGCATGAAGAACTCCGCCTCTACGGTATCCACGAGCGCGACCTTCTCGCCAGCGATGACATAGGAATTGTAGGATACGCCGTAAGGCAGGGGCCATAAGCTCTCGAATATGTGTTTGCGGCGGTCGTTCACGCCAACGTAATGGATGCCATTTGTGATTTCTGTCTTCATAAACTGTTTTTTTTGTTCAAGATTACTTTTTGCATTGTCTTTGCTTTTTGCTATTCTGCAAATTTCCGCATTTTTCCCCTTACCTGCAAATAGTCCGCCCTGTTTTTCTTCAGCATGGCAAAGTTTTTCCCGCAAATGCTTGCATATTTACACCAAAAGCCTTACCTTTGCACTCACTTAGCACCTCCTCCAAGGAGAAGGAATGAGCAGGACTTGTAGCTCAGTTGGTTAGAGCAACAGACTCATAATCTGGAGGTCACAGGTTCAAGCCCTGTCTGGTCCACTCACAAAAAAGAAGCAGTTACGGATTTCGTGGCTGCTTTTTTCGTTTAGTTGCGTGAACAAACTTTTTGAACTGGTGGTGTTTATGCGGTGAAATTTAATGAAACTCAACAAACAGGTAAAAATGATGAGTCACACGAAATTGGCATTATACAGTGATAAGCATTTGTAAAATAAAGAATTATCCATTAACTTTGCTGACAAACGAACTTACGTATGGGGAAAATGTTCAATTCATACA
>CAVBVK010000076.1:0-6204 GCA_963599085.1 bacterium
CATGTATATGCACCACCGGCATGAGAAACTAAGCTGTGAGATGCTTGCCAAACTCGACAACTATCAGTAATTACAAGACTGTAATATACATTTTGTCTTTTCATTTTGGTAATTGAACACGATGTTAAACAAATATTCTGGAATCATATTCGATTATGGAGGTACACTTGACACTTGTGGCGACCATTGGTCGGAGGTTATTTGGGACGCCTACCGGCATGAGTCGGTTCCTGTCAATAAGCAGGCTTTCCGTGAGGCATACATTTATGCAGAACGCGCCCTTGCCGTCAATCCTGTTGTAAAGCCGGATTTTCATTTTGCTGATATCTTGCGTGTGAAGATACGCTTGCAGTTTGCCTTCCTTTCAGGAAAGGAGCTTCTTTATACTGGTAAGGATGACGCAGAGAAGCAGAAACGGCTTGACACGTTGCTGGATTTTACCGACAGGCAGGCAGAAGTTACGGCAGCGGGAATGGCTGAGCATATAAACGGCATTACGAATAACCTGTTGGATAAGAACCGTTCCGTGTTGGAGTATATCCGTCAAAAGGGGATGCCGATGGTGCTTGTTTCCAACTTTTACGGTAACATTGGCACTGTGTTACGTGATGCCTGCATGGACACTTATTTCCAGAAGGTTGTAGAATCGGCTGCAGTAGGGGTGAGAAAGCCTAACCCTGCCATATTCGCCCTTGGTGTATGTGCCCTCAATGTGCCGTGTTCCGAAGTGCTTGTTGTGGGTGATTCGTATTCAAAAGATATTCTGCCTGCCAAAGAATTGGGCTGCCGCACCATTTGGATTAAAGGCCGCCAATGGGATGATGCTGTCTATGATGAAAGCGTGTGTGATGCTGTGGTGACACGGCTTGCAGAGATAAAGAAATTCATTTAAGTCCGGTCGTTATTGGAGTGAGACTATTAGGCTTGGGGCCGTAGAAGGTCTGCGGCTCGCGTTCAAATCACAAGTACATATTTTTCCAGTATCTTTTTTATGGACGGGATCCTGAATATAATCAGTTCCAAAACAGATATTCCAAATATAGTCGTGGCGATACCAAGGAGGACATCAATGATATAATGATGGCTTGTATAGACGGCTGTCCACCAAATGCCTGCACAGATAAAGGCAAAAACAGCGACAGTGAGCTTGTTCTGTCGGCCGATGATTGCATATATGGTTGCTATCAGCATGTATGCGGCATGAAGCGAGGGAATGGCCGCAAACACATTGGCGTTCTTTCCATACAGGGAATGGAACACCTGCAAGCCGGTCATGGCATCAAAGCGTCCCAGTCCTGCCACATTCCCCGGTGTGTCGAGGACAGCCTCGAACCCATAATTTATTGCATACCATGGTGGGGCGGCAGGATGGATATAATATCCGCAAAAGCCCACAATGTTTACAAAGAGGAAAGCCAGTGAGAAATGCAGATAAAGCTCTTTTTTTCCTTTGATGTAAAGCCAGATGCCAAAAGCCAGCGGCACAGGCACCCAGCAGAGGTAGAACAGGCCAGCCATGAAGTCGGCAAACGAATTGTTGTGTATGGCGAAATACTCCCCAGGTATCATTCCGTTACAGCCGAAGAGCCTTTTTTCTGCATCATAAAGCCCGCGAACATCAATCGGGTTCACCTCATAGTTCGGGTAAAGCCGCATGGCATCGTACGAACATGCAAACACGAGCCATGGTGTCAGCGCGAGGGCGATTTTTCTTGTCGGTTTTATGACAATAAGGATGATATAGAAGATAACAATGTAAATGCTGAACATTGCTTGTCGCTTTTGCTTCTGATTAATCTTCTTTCTTGTTCATTACGTTGTAGCAGTGTGCGATACGCCAAAATGCGGTGATATTTGCAAGCACTGCAATGGCAATCATTGGTACGGCAAGAATCCACAGATTGTCGAAAATGCCGCAAAAGATGGCTCCCACCGCCGTTACCACCACCCGCTCCGGGCGTTGCATGAGTCCAACTTTGCATTCTATGCCCAACCCCTCGGCACGGGCTCGCACATAACTCACGATTACCGAACCGATCATTGCAACAAAAGTGACAACGCCAATCCATATCCAGCTGTTCGCAATGAAGTATATTGTTATGCCAAAGAGTGTGCACATCTCGCTGTAACGGTCAAGGGTGGAATCCAACAAAGCCCCGAATTTCGACGATTTGCCCCCCATTCTTGCCAGACGGCCGTCCATCATGTCGAACAGTCCGGCAAAGAGGATTATCCCTCCGCACCATCCGACAAGCAAAGTGCTTGTTTCCACCTCGTTGGAGGCATACAGGAGTAAGCCCGTGGCAACGAGGTTTAACACGAAACCGGTGGTTGTTATGAAGTTAGGGGTTATGCCAATTCTTATCATTCCCTTGATTATGGGATTGATTATGACATATATGATTTTCTGTAAAAAATCTCTGTAATTCATAATTGTATGTCGTTTTTATTCTTATTTGCATGAAACACGAAGACGCGCTGCATCTGGTAATTCCACAGGACTGCGACAAGCACGGCGACAAAGGCTTTCACTATGATGAAGTCAATCCTCAGTGTCTCGGTCAGTTGGCATGTCCCGAATGTATTAAGCAGGATACTTATACCCCAAACCAGCAGATAGCGCATTGCTATGAATTTCTTTTTTTGCCCGAAAGCATGGAACACCCATCTGTAATTGATACAGCAATTGGTGCTTCCGCCTGCCAACGCGCCCAAGAAAGTGGCGTAGCCGTACCACAGTCCGCACAGCTCCACGAGAAAGAGGGTCAGCCCGAAGTCAACAGCAGTTGCCACCCATGCAGAACATTGTGCCTTGCTGAATGTGACGATAGCCTTTTTTATATCAGCCATCTGACGATCAAAAGAATTACGAGACTGTAAGCTCCCGCAGCTATATCGTCGGCCATTACATAGAAAGCACCTTCCTTACGGTCGATGGCTCTGATGCCTAACGGCTTTGTTATGTCGAAAAAGCGGAAAAGCACAAAAGCTGCCAAAGCGTAGCGCCAGTCACTCGCCGGGGCAGCCATCAAAGGAATCCATACTCCTACCATTTCGTCCACTACAACACGGCTTGGGTCGTTCCCCCAAAAGGGTGTAAGCCTGGCAGTCGCCCATGTGCCGAGCAAGGTGAAGAGTATTGTCAAAAAGGCTGTTATACAGATGAGGACAAGTGCCGATGGAACAAATAAAGAGATTGCAAACCATATTAAAGTCGCAACCAACGCACCCGCAGTTCCCGGTCCCCATGGCCAAAAACCACTTCCGAAGCCAGTCCCTATAAATGTCGGCAAGAATGGTAATTTGTTCATACGATGTTGCAAAATTAGTAGAAAATCATTAAAAACCAAAAAGTTTTTCTTGTTATTTTAATATTATGTATAACTTTGCAGCTGATTTTTTTAAGGTTAATAAAGGAAGGTGAAACGATTTATTTGTCTGATAATGCTCATTGCCGCTTTTGCTTCGTTGGCAAAGGCGCAGATAACAGGTGAAATTTATGGCGAAGACGGTTATCCCATCCCCTTGGCAAGTGCCATCTACAGGGGGCATCATGTTGCCGAAGCGAGCGACTTGGATGGTAAATTCACTATCGCACGGCACAACGGATGGGAGCTTACATTCAGTTCGGTAGGTTTTATGCCGCAGACCATTACCGTGAGACCGGACACCCCCTCACATCTGAAAATAGTCCTTAAGGAGGATTCGCGAAGCCTTAAGGAGGTGGTGGTAAAGCAGAAGCGTGAGCGTTACTCGCGCAAGAACAATCCGGCAGTGGAACTTATGAAACGTGTCATTGCCGCGAAGCAGCGTACCGACCTTGAAAACCACGAATACTACCAATACAACAAGTACCAGAAGATAACCCTCTCGCTTAATGACATCAAGCCCGAGGATCTTGAAACAGGCAAATACAGGAACAAGTCGTATGTCAAGGATCAGGTGGAGACCTCGTCGTACAACAACAAACTTATTCTTCCAGTCAGCGTGGATGAGACCGTCACGCAGCACATCTATCGCAAGAATCCGAAAGAGGAGAAGGACATTATCAAGGGACAACGTTCAGAGGGCGTGAACAATGTGTTGCAGACGGGCGACATTCTCAATACCTTATTAAAAGAGGTGTTTACAGACATTGACATTTACGACGACCATGTGCGCCTGATGCAGTACCAGTTCGTTTCGCCAATCGGCGAAACTGCCATTTCTTTCTACAGGTATTACATTCAGGACACTGTGTATGTCGATAGGGAGTTGTGCTACCATCTTGAATTTATCCCCAACAATCAGCAGGACTTCGGCTTCCGTGGCGAGCTGTTCGTCCTTGCCGACTCCACCCTTCATGTGAAGAAATGTTCGTTCACGCTGCCGAAACGCACTGATGTGAACTTCGTGCAGGACATGAAGATTACGCAGGAATACACGAAACTCAACAACGACGAGTGGGTGCTTACTACCGACGACCTTGTGGCTGAACTTAAAATGTTTGGGGCCGACATCCTTGTCACCAAAACCACGCGCCTGAACGAATATGCTTTCGACGACTTGCCCAACAAGCTCTTCAAGGGTAGGGCGAAAACGAAGCACGAAGCCGACGCCATGATACGCGACGATGCTTTCTGGAACCAGTACCGTGTTGTGGGACTGACAAAGGGAGAGTCGTCTATGAACGCCTTTATACACCGCATTGAGCAGTCAAAGAATTTCAAGTGGATTATCTTCGGACTGAGAGCCTTGGTGGAAAATTATGTTGAAACAGGCTCAATGCGCACAAAGTCGAAGTTCGATTTCGGTCCTGTCAATACGCTCGTTTCCGCCAACTTCGTTGATCAATACCGTTTACGTGTCAGCGGCAGAACCACAGCAAATCTCAACAAGCATCTTTTCTGGAACGGATATTATGCCTACGGCACCAAGTCGCACAAGAACTATTACGGTTCGGAAATCACTTACAGCCTCAATGCCAAGAAGAATGTGCCGTTCGAGTTCCCGCAGCGCAACATCATCTTTGAGACAGGCTATGACGTGATGTCGCCTGCCGACAAGTTCCTCATTCACAACAAGGACAACATCTTCATGTCGGTGCGTACACAGAAGGTGGAACAGATGTACTTCTACAACCGTCAGAAACTGTCGTTCGTATATGAGACCGACTGGGGCTTCTCTTTCAACACGTCGTTCAAGATGGAGAGTAACGCCCCCACGGGCGACCTCGTGTTCATGAAAATGCCCGGAGCTACGGTCAATCCCTCTGCCGACGGCAACGAGTACGTTACAAAAATCCGTACCACTGAGGCCAAGATAGGGTTGCGCTATTGCCCGGGACAGACTTTTGTCAATACGAAGCAGCAGCGTTGGCCTGTGAATCTCGACTCCCCCGAGTTCACGCTGAGCCACACCATGGGCTTCAAGAACTTGCTTGGCGGACAGTATAAGCTCAACTACACTGAATTCGGAATCTACAAGCGTTTCTGGATGGGAAGCTGGGGTTACATTGACACTCACCTTAACGGTGGCGCGCAGTGGGACAAGGTGCCGTTCCCGATGCTTATCATGCCACCGGTGAACATCACCTACTTCGAGCATGAAGCGACAATGTCGATGATGAAGAACATGGAGTTCCTCAGCGACCGCTACCTCTTCGGTTCCGTGGCATGGGACCTGAGCGGAAAATTGCTCAACCGTATCCCGCTCGTCAAACGGCTGAAATGGCGTGAGTATTTCGCCGTCAAGGGTATGTGGAGCACAGTCACTTCGAAGAACGACCCGACGCTTCCTGCCAACCAGGCAGACCGTCTTCTCTTCCGGTTCCCCGAGGGTGTGAACGTGATGAACAAAAATGTGCCTTACTGGGAAGTGGTGGTTGGTGTGCACAACATCTTCAAATTCTTCGGGGTCGATTATGTGCGTCGTATGAACTATCACGGTCCCGGCATCCACAAGAACGGGGTGCGTTTCGGGTTTATGATGAGTTTCTGAGACAACGACCCTACTTTGGTGATATAGAATAAAGCCTATCATGCTTGCTGCAAGACAGCGTATGACAGGCTTTGCTTTTTGCGTTCAAAACAGCCATGAAACCATTGTTTTTTTTTATTGCTGTCCGGTAAAACTCAAAAGAGCATAATTATCCTGCCCGAAGCCTTGTATAATGGGACTTCGGGCTTGCCTTTTCAAAAAGTAAGCCCCCTCTAATCAAACAGA
>CAVBVK010000076.1:6357-6429 GCA_963599085.1 bacterium
TCCAGGGGCGTTTGATGCGTTTTTGTATGACCATCAGAAGAAGGTTGGCTATTAGTGTAACCCAAATTTGTA
>CAVBVK010000077.1:0-6201 GCA_963599085.1 bacterium
GCGCACGGTGATGCAGGAAAATGTTCTTTTTTTCCTAAAAATATATTGATTTATATAAATTAAGGCTTCATTCACGCCTTTTTTTTTGCCCGTTAAGATTTATCTTATAATTTTGTATCCGGTTTATAAACTTAAATAAAACATTTCAGGACATATCGGTATGACTTCAAAAAACAAGATGATCGCACGCATTTGTGCGGGTGTCGTGGCTCTGGTGCTGCTCGGGTGCATAGGCTATCTGGCGTTCAGTCTCGACCGGCAGAAAAAGGAGAACAAGGAGATGCAGGCACTTGCCGAACTCGACAAGACGGAAATGGAAAACGAGTATCAGCAGTTTGCCAACCAATACAGCGAGATGAAGACGCAGATAACCAACGACTCGCTCGTGGCACAGCTCACCGCCGAACAGCTGAAGACAGAGCAACTGCTGAAGGAGCTGCGCGACACGAAAAGCAACGACGCACGCGAAATAGCACGACTGAAAAAAGAATTGGCGACAGTACGCGCCGTACTGCGCAGTTATGTAATAGAAATCGACTCGCTGAACCGCCTCAACCAGAACCTCACGGCGGAGAACACACGGATAAAAGGACAGTACAACGAAGCCACACGACAGATAGAAGGGCTCAACACGGAACGCGCGACACTCTCGGAGAAGGTGGCGATAGCAGCCCAGCTCGACGCCACCGGCATAAGCATGCAGCTCAAGAACAAGCGCGGAAAGAATACCGACAAGACCGGCAAATGCAAGACCATACAAGTGAACTTCAACGTGGCGAAAAACGTTACGGCACAGAACGGCACAAAGACATTCTATGTACGCATAACATCGCCGTCGGGAACACTCCTCGGCAATGCCGGGAACTTCAGCTACGAGAACCGCACCATGGCATGCACAATGAAGAAGTCGGTGGAATACGACGGGCAGGAGACAGCCGTAAGCGTATTCTGGAACGTGTCGCAGTCGCTTCTTGAAGGAACATATCAGGTGAGCATCTTTGCCGACGGCAACATGATCGGCTCACGCAGCTTTACATTCAAATAAATGAAACACACATTATTTATAATCGCCACAGCTTGCTTTGCTCTCGAAGGGCAGGCACAGCAGGTGCTGAGCCTCGACAGTTGCCGTGCAATGGCATTGCGCAACAACAAGACACTCAGTGCGGCACGCCTGCAACAGGATGTGGCAAAATACACGGCAAAGGCGGCAAGGACGAAGTACCTGCCGCACATCAACGCCCTCGGAGGCTACGAGTTCACCAGCCGCGAGGTGTCACTGCTGAGCAAACAGCAGAAGACCGGGCTCAGCACCATCGGCACCAGCGCGGCGACAAGCATTGAGGGAAAGATCGCACCCATGATAAGCGACATGGTGCAGCAGGGAGTCATCAGTCCCGACCAGGCCTCAAACATAAGCGGCATGCTCGGGAGTGTGGGCTCGACGATAGGAGAAACGTTCAACCATCTGGGACAAAAGGTGGTGGATGCGTTCCGTACTGACACGCGCAACATGTATGCCGTGTCGGTGACACTGACACAGCCCATATACATGGGAGGCGCCATAACCGCTGCAAACCGCATGGCACAGATAGGCGAGAAAATGGCCGCGAACAGCGCCGAAGCCACAACGCAGCAGACCTTGCACGACATCGACAACACTTATTGGCTCGTCGTGTCGCTGAAACACAAGAGAAACCTCGCCGACAGCTACCTGCAAGTAGTGCAGAAGCTCGACGACGACGTGAAGAAGATGATAAGGGAAGGAGTGGCGACACGCGCCGACGGACTCAAGGTGGATGTGAAACTCAACGAAGCGGAAATGACCCTTACACAGGCTGAGAACGGACTCGCGCTGTCGAAGATGCTACTGTGCCAGCTCTGCGGCATACCCGTGGAGACGGAAGTGACTCTCACCGACGAGAGCAACGAGGACCTCACCGTCACAGACACCGACACCACGGCAGACAAGCAGGTGGCATGGGACAACCGCCCGGAACTGAAGCTCCTGCAGAACACGCTCGACATGAGCAAACAGACCACCCGGCTCATGCGCGCATCAGGGCTGCCACAGGTGGCACTCATTGGCGGATACATGGCCACCAACCCCAACGTGTTCAACGGATTTGAGCGCAACCTCTCTGGGGTGTGGAACGTTGGGGTAATGGTGAGAGTGCCCGTATGGAACTGGATGGAGACATCCTATAAGGTAAAGGCGAGCAAGATAGCATCGACAATGGTGAACCTCGAACTTGACGAAGCCCGCGAAAAGATAGAACTGCAAGTGAGCCAAAGCAAGTTCAAGATGAAAGAAGCGCGGAAACGCCTTGCCATGGCATGCAAAAACGTGGAGAATGCAGAGGAAAACCTGCGGTGCGCCAACGTGGGATTTAAGGAAGGCGTGATGCAGACCACTGACGTGATGGCAGCACAGACGGCATGGATGCAGGCACTCTCGCAAAAGATAGATGCGGAAATAGATGTAAAACTCAGCCAGGTGAACCTGAAGAAGGCTCTCGGCGTATTGCAATAAAAATAACACTTCGAACATAAAACCGGGCGGGCGGATACGGGGAAAGACCGTTTCCCGGCTTCCAACCGCAAGATTTCAAAACAAAACACCAAAGTAATATGTCTGAAAAAACGCAACATAAGAACATCCTGATCACCATCGCCGGGGCAGGAATAGTGCTGGCAGCAGTAGCCGTTATAGGCAACCTGTCACTACGGCAGGAGCCGGAAATTATAGAAGGTCAGGTGGAAGTGTCGGAATACAGAGTGTCGAGCAAGGTGCCCGGACGCATTCTCGAACTGCGCGTGAAAGAAGGCGACTATGTGAACGCCGGCGACACACTCGCCATCATCGACGCACCGGAAGTGAGAGCCAAGATGACCCAGGCACGCTCGGCAGAGAATGCGGCAAGCGCCATGGACGAAATGGCAAACAACGGAGCACGGAAGGAGCAAATACGCGCCGCCAACGCACTGCTGCAACAGGCAAAGGCGGGGCTTGAGATAGCGCAGAAGTCGTACAACCGTGTGCAGCGCCTCTTCGACGAAGGGGTGATGTCGGCACAGAAACGCGACGAAGCCTTTGCCAACTACAAGGCATACGAAGCACAGGTGAAGGCGGCGCAAAGCCAGTATGACATGGCAGTGAACGGCGCACGCATGGAAGAAAAGAAAGCGGCGGCAGCGCAAGTGGACAGGGCCAAGGGCGCAGTGGACGAGGTGAACTCATACATACATGAAACAATGCAGACAGCGCAGATGGCAGGTGAGGTGAGCGACATATTCCCCAAGGTGGGCGAACTCGTCGGCACCGGCTCGCCTATAATGTCGATATCACTCATGGACGACCTTTGGGGAACGTTCAATGTGCGCGAAGACCAGCTCAACGGTATGACCGTCGGCAGCACCATCACCGCCTTCGTGCCCGCATTCAAGAAGGACGTGCGCATGAAAGTGTATTACATCAAGGACCAGGGAACCTATGCCGTATGGAAGGCCACAAAGTCGAACGGACAGTACGACCTCAAGACTTTCGAGGTAAAGGCACGCCCCATAGACAAGATTGAAGGTCTGCGCCCGGGAATGTCACTCATAATAAAGCAAAACAGGAAGTAAGTGCAGGTGAAAGGCATCATAGGAAGTGTGCTCGGCATCGCACGGCGCGAATGCAGGCGACTGTTCGAAAACCGCATTTACATGCTCTGCATGGTGGTTTTCCCGATAGCCGTGACACTGTTCTTCACCTCACTCATGGGCGAAGGTCAGCCAGAGAAAATGCCGATAGGAATTGTGGATCTTGACAATTCCACCACCACCCGGCGGCTGACACGTGTGCTCGACTCGTTCCAGTCCACCGAAGTGGTTAAGCACTACGCCAACTTCGAGGAGGCACGCAGCGCAATGCAGCGCAACGAGATATACGGATTCGTGCTCTATCCAAAGGGCACCACATCGCAACTGCTTGCCTCCCGGCAACCGAAAATATCGTTCTATTACAGCTACGTGTCGCTCACGGCGGGCGCACTCGTGTTCCGCGACATGAAGACGGCAGCCACCCTCGGCTCGGCAGCTGTGGGAAAATCGGTAATGTCGGCAAAGGGTTACACGCAGGAACAGATAATGACATTTCTCCAACCCATCGCCATTGACCTGCACATGATAAGCAATCCTTGGGTAAACTACAACATTTATCTAAGCACAATGCTCGTGCCCGGATGCCTGTTGCTATTCATCTTCCTCATAACGGCATACTCGTTCGGGACGGAACTCAAGGAGAACACATCGCACGAACTCATGCAGCGCGCACACGGCAATGCCCTTCTGGCAATGACGGGCAAGCTGTTGCCACAGACTCTCATCTTCCTTGCTGTCATGTTCGCATATATGTACTATCTGTTCGGGGTGCTCAATTTTCCCCATCCGGGCGGCATCCTGCACATTTTAATTCTCGGCGTCATGGGGGTGCTGGCCTCTCAGGGGCTCGCCCTGTTCTTCTTTGCCATGCTGCCGTCGTTGAGAATGTCGATGAGCATCTGCTCGTTGTGGGGCGTGCTGAGTTTCTCACTCGCAGGATCGGCATTCCCCGTCATGGCAATGGACGGCGAATTGCAGGCACTTTCGTCCCTTTTCCCGCTAAAACACTTCTTCACCGTATATCAGTCAAGCGTGTTCAACGGGTTCCCGCTACACGATGTGGCGCCGAGTCTGGCCGCACTTGCAGCCTTCGCCCTGCTTCCCTTCGTTGTGTTGCCGCGCCTGGGCAAGGCTCTCAACGAATATGTCTATCTACAATAATGATGAAATGAACAAACTGTCAAGCATCATATACAGCAGAATCATCGACATCTCGAAAGTGTGTCTGCATGAGTTTCGCATGATATTCAAGGATGAAGGCGTGCTCATTTTCGTCGTTCTCGTGCCGCTTCTCTACCCCTTGCTCTACTCATGGATTTACAACAACGAGGTGGTGCATGAAGTCCCGGTGGCTGTCGTGGACAATTCGCACAGCGCAATGAGCCGCAAATTCACAAGGGCATACGATGCCACGCCCGACGTTAAGGTGACGTACCGCTGCAACAGCATTGAGGAAGCGAAACAACTCATGGGACGCCAGGAGGTATATGGCATTCTCTACTTCCCCACCGACTTCAACACGAAACTCAACCGCATGCAGCAGGCACATGTAAGCCTGTACTGCAACATGGGAATCATGCTCACATACAAGGCTCTCTACCAGTCGGCCACATCCGTGGCAAGCAACCTCAACACCCAGATACAGGTATCTGTGTCGCCAAGCTACACCTCCCGTGAAGACAAGATAAACACCCGCCCGCTCGATTTCGAAGATGTACCCATATTCAACAATACGGGCGGATACGGCAACTTCATACTCCCCGGCGTGCTCGTGCTCATATTGCAGCAGGTGCTCCTGCTTGGAATAGGCATGTCGATGGGTACTTCCATGGAGGAAAAGCGGTTGCAACGCATTAGCGGAATGCTTGCCAAACCGTTCGGGCTCGGGCGCATTATGATAGGACGCACGCTGGCTCTGTTCGGCTTTTTCACTCTCGTCGGCACATATATATTGCTTGCCGTACCCAAAATGTTCAACTTCGTGCACATCCTGCACGGCATGGACTTCGCCCTTTTCCTCGTACCTTACCTGTTGGCGTGCATTTTCTTCGCCTACACTTTCTCGTTCTTCGTCAGGCAGAGAGAGAATGTCATGTTGCTCGTGGTATTCACATCAGTGCCGTTCCTGTTCATGTCGGGCGTGTCATGGCCCAAGAGCAACATACCGGAATTCTGGAGCTACGTGTCGTATCTCATCCCCTCCACTTTCGGAATACAAGGCTTCGTGAAGATGAACACCATGGGTGCCGTCTTCTCAGACATCATACCTGAAGTGAAGGCATTGTGGATCCAAGCACTGCTCTACTTCGCTACGGCTTGTGCCACAACCCGCTGGCAGATCAAACAATGCTGCAAATAAAGCATGGACACCCCCCCCCTCAACTTTATCAATAAATTCCACACATTCCCGCACTTTGCTTCCGGGTCAAGCGTAATTGTTCCGCCCAAGGAAAAGGTCAGAAAAGGCATAAAAAAGAGCATTTTCCGCTATGAAAAATGCTCTTTGTTGGGATACTCGGACTCGAACCAAGAATGACAGGACCAGAATCTGTAGTG
>CAVBVK010000078.1:0-5755 GCA_963599085.1 bacterium
CCTGCTTCCAGCCCCGACCGCCCTTGCTCACGGGGTCGGTGTGCCAGTGGCGTATATCTGCCGAGCTTACCTCACGCCCCTCGGGGGTGGCGGTACAGTGGATGACGAGGTATTTCATCTGTGCCATGGCTTACGCAGTAGGTTTGGTGTAGGCACTCATCATCACTGCTCCTGCATCTTCCTTCTTGGGCATACAGATGAAGTAGTGGCGGAAGTTGATTTTGTTGCGCTGATACTCGGGGTCGGTGTTTGCCTCGGAGTAGTACATCTTGGTGGAACCGGTCGCTTTGAACACACGGGGCGTGTAGAATGCGAACGAACACTGGTACTCGCCTGTTCCTGCCGTAGTATCGAGGTCTTTCTTGGCTCCTGCCGTAGTATAAACTGGATTGCAGCCGTACTCGTAAATGTCAAAGCCGTACAGTCTGCCCACCGTGCCTTCATTGCGGTTGATGTTGTACTGCTCACGGAAACTCTGGTCTGTAAGCAACAAGTCGTTCACATGGTCGGGGCAGAGCACCAGTCGGCGGTTCTCGGCAGGCACTTTGAGTTTGTCGAGTGCACGCTTCAGCTCCACGAGGTCTTTTATCTGCAGTCTGTGGCGACCAGTGTCGTCTGCCTCGCCAGTTGTCTTCAATACAGGTGTCTTGTCGGTGTTGGTTTGGGCGCAGAGGGCGTGGGCTGCCATGGCGAATTTCTTATCGTTGAGAGCGTTGGCATGGCTCTCCTTCACACGTGCCATCTTGTCGTAGGTGATGGCGTATAGCTCGTCATCCGTTACAGGAGTCACCTTTGTTTGGAACTTGTGCAGACTGATGGCAATGTCCTTGTCGTCGAGTGCTTGCAACGGTATCGGGTAGGTGGTATTGTCCACCAATACGTCGGGATCCACACCTACATCTACGAGGTGTATCACGTCGTTATTTACGATGGAACTGCTGTCTGGCACTCCGTCAAGCCATGTTCCTGCGAGGTAGGCACGGAGCGACTTCACCAATTCGCCTGTCCATATCTCGCTGTACACACCGGCTCTTGCCACACCTTTCGGCATGGCACTGCCTGTTACGAGGGCAAGGCCGTTTAAGGCCACGGCGCCAATCCACGGCTGGATGCCGAGCATCACGGACAACATCATTCCCACTACGCAGTTGAACGCAACTGCCAAAAGGGTCTTCATAATCGCTTTCTTCATTTCGTTTGTCGTTTATAGGGGTTACACTTAGATTTCGCAATCCATGCCGTATTCGGCTTTGTAGAGTTTCTTGTACTCCTCGGGCTTCGAGGCCTTCAGCGTCTCCACCTCGTCGGCAGGCACTTCCGAGAGTTTCTTGTAGGTGGCTGGCTCTGGCGATACGCCGGTCGGGTTGCCGAGCACGCTACTGAGCTTCACCTGGGGCGACATGGCGGCGAAGGTGTTCTTCAGTTCGTCCACGCCGATTTTCTTGCCGAGGTTCACAAACTGCTCTTTCTTGTCAGCGTTGATGCGTTTCTCGCTGATGGCTTGGTCCACCACCGAGGTGATGTTGGCGAGGGTCAGCTTTTCGGCTTCCTTCTTCAGGCTTACCACTTCGCTCTCGGCTTTCTTCAACTCTGCGAGCTTGGCGCTCACGGCAGCTTCATCTGCCGTCTCCGGCATGCCCAGCTGCAAGGCGAGGGTCTTCAGTTCCATTTGTTTTGTTTTTTGTTTGTTATTGTTTCTCAGCAGTGGTAAGGGATTCGCCCCGTCCCTGCCAAGGGTTATTGTCTGTCCGTCTTTGCGGAGCACGATGGCATCATCATTGGCGCCGATGTCCACCAGGCTCACCTCAAAGAGTTTACTTTTGGTGATGGTCGGGGCGGTCTGTCCTTCCGTAAGGCATTCTGGCTCTTCGCTTAATTCCAACACGTCAAGCCCAGCGCTGACCATGCGGATGCTGCCCACCTCAAACTGTTTCTTCAGTTGTCGGGAGAGTTCGGTGGCTTCGTCAAACACCAGTTCCCCGGTTACCTCGTCGTTCTCCACCCTCACGTCTTTAACATAGCCTACCACGTTGCCGCGCTCGTGCATATACAGCAACACGGGGTTGCGCTCATACTGCGCCGTGTCCATGCCTTCGGTCAGCACACGCGAACCGTAGCTGTTTAGGCTGTTGTTGGATATTCGTACTCGTTTTGTCTTGCTCATATCGTTTCTCGTAACGCTCCGTTTGTGGGCGTTTTGTGGTGCAATATTACGGGGTAATTCCTTGACCTCCAAAAAAGTGTGCAACGGTTGCACACTTCTATGAAACCATTGCACACTTTTTTGGCGATGCCCCGGAAACACGCCACTTTTGCATTGAGATTGGGGCGCGGTATGCCCTGATGTAACAAGCTAAAACCCTTATCGTATATGACAAAGGCTGACATTGAAAAGAAGAAATCATTGGCCCGTACGCTCTACCTCTCCGGATTGGAGCAGCAGGAGATTGCCGACAAGGTGGAGGTCTCCCGTGTCACCGTTTCCAAGTGGTGCACCGCAGAGGGATGGAAAGAGGCACGAGCCGCCAAAAGTGTAACGCGCCCCGAACTGGTAAACAAACTGCTCCTTACCATCGACACACTCATCACACAGGTCAACTCGTCGGGCGACCCGGAACTTATGGCGGGACTCGGCGACAAGCTGGCGAAACTCTCGTCGGTCATCGAGAAACTTGACAAGAAGGCGAACGTGGTGGATGCCATAGAGGTGTTCATGGCGTTCTCCAAATGGCTGGAATACCGCTCGCAGACCGACCCGCAGGTTACACCGGAACTGATGCGCGTCATCAACAAGTACCAGGACTTGTACATCACCGAGCAGATGGGCATAAAATAGCGAAGGACGCCTATGACAGCAGCGGAAAAGAAAAAGGCATACGAGGAGTGGAAAGAACGGTGCCGGCAGGTGCAGTCCATCACGGACACCTCGCTTCTGAAAAAGGAGACACCTGCGGAGAGGGACTTGCGCATCAAACGGCTGCTCAACAACTATGCGGCGTTCTGCGAGTATTACTTTCCCCACTTCCTACAGTTGCGCGACAAAACGACCGGGGAGGTCATTCGCACCATTCACAATGCACCGTTCCACAATCAGGCGGCGCAAAAGGTCAAGTATACGCCCGACTTGAAGGCGGTATTCATGTGGCCACGCGGACACGCCAAATCGACACACCTTGATGTTTTCACGCCGCTCTGGTTGATGTTCCAACCGAAGCGGCTCATCAACTTTATGGTGGTCGTGGGCAAGTCGGAGGACAATGCAGACAGATTGCTTGGCGACATCCAGGCGGAGTTGGAATACAACCAGCGTCTCATCGCAGACTTCGGACAACAGAAACCAGCTAACGGCAGTTGGCAGGACGGAGAGTTCAAGGCAGCGTGCGGGGTCAAGTTCCTGGCTTGCGGACGCGGACAGTCGCCGCGTGGTCTCCGCGACCGGGAGGCGCGCCCGGACTACATCGTCATCGACGACCTGGACGACGACCAGCTCTGCCGGAACGAGAAACTGGTGCATGACCTCACGGACTGGGTGAAGGAGGCGCTCTTCGGCTCGCTCGATGTGGGGCGCGGACGCTTCATCATGGTGGGAAACCTCATCTCCAAGAACTCGGTGCTGTACAACATCTCGCGCACAAAGGGAGTGTTCCTCTCCAAAATCGTGGCTGTTGACCGCAATGGCGAGCCGGTGTGGAAAGAGAAGTGGACGAAAGAGGAGGCGCAGGCTTACCGCGACTTTGTGGGCTACCGTGCATGGGAGAAGGAGATGATGCACAACCCCATCGTGGACGGCACCATCTTCCGTGCGGAGTGGATCCGCTACAAGCGGCTGCCCTCGCTCGAAAAGTACGACATGCTGGTGTGCTACACCGACCCGTCGTTCAAGTCCACCACCTCCAACGACTACAAGGCGTGCCGCCTGTGGGGAAAAATCGGCTCGGAACTGCATCTCATCGACTGCTTCGTGCGACAGGCTACGGTCAGTGAGATGGTGCGGTGGCTCTACGACCTCTACGAGCGCACACGCGACACTGCAGCCGTACAGTTCTTCATGGAGGCCAACTTCATGCAGGACGTGATTCTGGACGAGTTTGCCGTGGAAGGCAACCTGAGGGGCTACCAGCTACCCATCATGCCCGACAAGCGCAAGAAGCCCGACAAGATCCAGCGCATCGAGACGGTCAGCCCCTTGTGGGAGCGCGGCTTTGTCTGGTACAACGAGCGCAAGAGGGAAGACCCCGACATGCAGGTTGGCATCGAGCAGACGCTGGCGCTGGAGCGTGGCAGCCGCGTGCATGACGATGCGCCCGACGCTGACGAGGGGGCGATATGGATTCTGCAGCGCAATTCAAGACAGGAAAGTTTCAAACCGGTGTTCGGCAAAAGGCCGGCCGCCAAAAACATCTGGTAAATATGATACAGGTTATAAAGGACATTATCTGGGGATGGCGGTGCAAGCGTGCCGTCAGGAAAGCCGACAAGCTCTCAAAGCTGTTCGGCATGAAATATCTCGTGGTTTACATGAACGGCTCGCTCAAGGTCGTGCCGAAACGCACCATCCGTGAGCTGGTGGCGAAACACCGCTTCCGCAAGGGCGTGAAGATGGCGGACATCGAGCGTCGTGCCATTTATATAACACATTAGAAAGGGGGCGAATCATGTTTATCACGGAAGAGGATTACAGGGTGGTCATCGGCGAGAATGCGCTGAAGGTGGTGTCGCAGGCTTCGCAGGAGATACGCGACAACGCGGAACTGGAGGCGTGCGAGGAGATTGCCGGATACCTCCGGCCCAAATACGACACGGAGGCGGTGTTCTCGGCTGAGGGCAAGGGGCGCAACCGCCTGGTGGTGATGTATGCCGCCGACATCGCACTCTACCACATGATTGCCGCCATGCCGCAGAAGATGGGCAGCGAGATTCGCAAGGAGCGATATGAGCGCGCCGTCAAGTGGCTGGAAGGTGTACAGGCGGGGAAGATTATCCCAGACTTGCCGCTCGCCACCGACGAGGACGGCACCCCGACAGGCGACTTGCTCATTTTCGGTTCCCAACAACAATTACGACATAACTGGTAACGCTATGGATATAAAAAACTTTTTCAGCGGTATGTTCGGCGGCGGACAAAACGTGCTGCACACGCCATACGGCGACCTGCATCTTGCCAAGTCTGCCGACCGCAAGCGTGTGAAGAAGATGGTCATAGAACTGCAGCGCACTACCGACGCGCTCACGCGCAGGGACATCGCCGACTGGCGGCAGGCTTGGCAGATGGCCATCAATGTGGACAGCCCGAACCGCCAACGGCTCTACGACATTTACCGTGATGTGGAGATTGACCTTCACCTGTCGGGCTGCGTGCGCCAGCGTGTGGGCTTCGTCATGGCGAAGTCGTTCAAACTGGTCGATGCAAAGGGCAACGAGAACGGGGAGGCGCACCACTATTTCGACCAATCGTGGTTCAAGCAGCTGCTCGAATACGCGCTTGCCGCCAACAACTGGGGACACTCGCTCATCGAACTTGGCGACATCACCACCGACGGCGACGGCTGCGTGTGCTACGATGGGGTGAAGCTCATTCCACGGAAGCATGTAATACCGGAATACGGACGGGTGGTGGCACAAATCGGGCAGGACTGGACCACAGGCATCGACTACCGCTCGGCTCCGTTCACAGACTGGCTTATCGAAGCAGGACGACCTGACGACCTCGGCCTGTATCTGAAGGCTGCCACGCAGACCATACCGAAGAAGAACA
>CAVBVK010000079.1:0-5734 GCA_963599085.1 bacterium
CGCCCGACCTCCTGCTCTTTACGGAAGTAAGCCCCCTGCAATTGTTTTTAACTCCCCAGTCTTTAGCTTGATGTTGTCGGGCGGGGACGCCCGACCTCCTGTTTAAAGCTCTCGGCTTAAATTTCTTTAACTTCTCCCTCTCCCTAAAAAACTCTTTTTCCGCTAACTTTGCAACTGTTATGGAAAACACCGTCAAATTATTACTGAAAACAACAATCGCCCTCTGCATCGGCACTGCCGCACTGGCAGCCTGCTCCGAAGAGAAGGGCACAACGGGCAAGGGCAGCGGCGGCACTACGGGCGGCGGCACGCAGAAGGCCTCCGTCTATCGCAACCCCATCATCTCGAACAGTGTGCCCGACCCAACGGTCATGCGCGACGACGACGGCACGTTCTACCTCTACGGCACTGAGGACATGGGCTACACGCCCTGCTTCAAGTCCACCGACCTCGTGAACTGGGATTTCGTGGCGTTCTGCTTCAACGGTGTCACACGGCCCCGTAAGCTTTGGGGCGACACGGACGGGGGCATCTGGGCTCCCGACATCAACAAGATAAACGGCAAGTATGTGCTCTACTACAGCTACGCCGAGTGGGGCGGCGAGTGGGACTGCGGCATCGGTGCCGCAGTGGCAGACAAGCCCGAAGGCCCCTACACCGACCACGGCCCCCTGTTCCGCAGCAGCCAGATAGGCGTGCAGAACTCCATCGACCAGTTCTACATCGAGGAGGACGGCAGGAAGTACATGTTCTGGGGCTCTTTCCACGGCATCTACGGCATAGAACTCAGCGACGACGGACTCTCCCTGAAGCCCGGCGCGGAGAAGGTGCAGGTGGCGGGCGACCAGATGGAGGGCACCTACATACACAAACGCGGCGAATACTACTACCTCTTCGGCTCAAACGGCACCTGCTGCGAGGGAGCCAACAGCACGTATCAGGTGGTTTACGGCCGCAGCAAGAGCCTCTTCGGCCCTTATCTCACCAAGAACGGCGTCGATATGAAGACAGGGGCGTTCGAAATCCTGCTCCACAGTAGCAGCACATGGGTGGGGCCGGGACACAACGCCGAGTTCACCACCGACGACAACGGCGACGACTGGATAATATACCACGCCTACTCCAAGGCACTGCCCGGCAAAGGTCGGCAGGTGCTCCTCGACAAGGTGACATGGAGCGACGACGGATGGCCGTCAATGCGCATGGACATGCCGACCAACGAGAGTGAAATCCCGGTGTTCAAGAACGTTGAAAAGCAGTCGGAATAATCCTCAATCCCCAATTCAAAACTCCAACAATCATGTCAGCAAACATCACTCCGGTGCTTCTGCTCACCGGTTATCTGGGAAGCGGAAAGACAACGTTGCTCAACCGCATTCTGGGCAACAGGAAAGGCATCCGCTTCGCCGTCATCGTCAATGACATTGGCGAAGTGAACATCGACGCCGCACTCATACAGCAGGGCGGCATCGTGGGCGAGGGCGACGACAGCCTCGTGCCGTTGCAGAACGGCTGCATCTGCTGCACGTTGAAGATGGACCTCGTGCAGCAGCTCAGCGACATCATAGCGCAGCACCGTTTCGACTACATCGTCATCGAGGCAAGCGGTATATGCGAGCCCGCCCCCATCGCGCAAAGCATCTGCGCCTATCCGCAGCTATACCCCAACCTCGCCAAGGAGGGCACGGCACGCCTCGACAGCATCGTCACCGTGGTGGATGCACTGCGTCTGCGCGACGAGTTTGCCGGTGGCGACGATCTCACACGCAAGGACATCGGCGGCGACGACCTCGCCAGTCTCGTCATACAGCAGGTGGAGTTCTGCACGAAGATACTGCTCAACAAGGCATCGGAAGTGTCGCCCGGCGAACTGGCACGCATCAGGGCCATCCTGCGCGAGATACAGCCCAAGGCCGACATCCTGGAGTGCGACTATTGCGACGTGCCGCTCGACGCGCTCCTCTCCACGGGCGACTTCGATTTCGAGCGGGTGGCGACATCGGCACGCTGGATTGACGAGGTGGAGAACCACCACGGGGATGACGACGACGATGCCGACTGCCACTGCCACCATCACCACGGGGACGGGCAGTGCCATTGCCACGACGGACTGGAGAACGAGGAGGAGGGCGAGGCTCTTGAGTACGGCATCTCCACCTTTGTATATCAGCGCCGCCGCCCGCTTGACATGAACAAGTTCGACTTTTTCGTGACGAAGAAATGGCCGTCAGGCGTCATCCGCTGCAAGGGGCTCTGCTACTTCAAGGGTGAGGAGGACAAGTGCTATGTCTTCGAGCAGGCGGGAAAGCAGATGTCGCTCACGCCGGCCGGGCAGTGGTATGCCACAATGCCTGCCGACGAACTGGCGCGCTTCATGCAACAGAACCCCGCACTGCAACGCGACTGGGACGAAGAGTACGGCGACCGCATGCAGAAGATCGTCTTCATAGGGCAGCATATTGACCGCGAAGCGATAGAGCATGACCTTGACTATTGCCTCGGTCAGGGCATCATCGTCCAAGGGTAACGGCAGACATTTATCAGGAAAGTCGGGTGTCCCCGCCCGACAATACAAAAATTTAAACGCAGGGTGGCACGAAAACAAGGCTTCCTTGCCTTCCAAACAAGGCTTGTTTATGATGCAAGTAACGCTTGTTTGGAAGGCAAGGAAGCCTTGTTTTGGGGTTATGGAATATGGCGTAAAAGTGCAGGGGCCGCCTTATTTCTTCAGGAACTTGTAGGGCACGCCTTCCACGCTGAGCAGATACATGCCTTCGGGCAGTGCGGCGACGCTGAGCTTGCTGCCGTCCCACGCTTTCCTGCTTTCCACGACGGCTCCCGACGCGTTGTACACCACCACGGGAGCTGCTTTTGCCAAGCCGCTGACGCTGATGCTTTCGCCGTCATAGGCGAACAGGAGTCCCGACTTCTCTGCTTTTGTGCCTGCAATGCCCACGGGCGAGTTGTCGAACGTGAGCTTGTTGAAGGCGTTCATGTCGAACTTCTTGTCGGCTGCGCCGTTGTTCATTGTCACGACAACGTTGTTGTCAGCGAAGGTTAGTTTGCTGATGTCTTCGAGCTTCACGCTGCTTTTCTTGTCGGCGTCGCTGCTGCTTTGCACGACCATCGTGCTCTGTGCCTTTGCCATTGTGGCTGCTGCCATGATGCAGATAAGTAGGAGTTTTCTCATAGTTGTATCTGTTTTGTAATGTCCGAAGACAAAAGTAAGTTTATTTTGGCTTCTGTGCAAATTTTTGCCTTGAAATCTGCACAATCGGTTGCACTTTCACACGTTTGCAGCAGGCCGGGCGTCCTGTCCCTCCAGTTCCCGCATCAGTCTCCCCATTCCCTCGCTTGCCCCGCATTGCAGGTGCTTGAAGTTGCTGTCGGCGAAGCCTGCCGACGGTTCGGGGTCGATGAGATAAACGGGCGTGCCGGGGCGCACATACTGCACCAGTCCGGCGGCGGGATACACGTTGAGCGATGTGCCTATGATGACGAAAATGTCGGCTTTCTGCGCCGCCTCGGCCGCCTCGGCTATCTTTGGCACTGCCTCGCCGAAGAACACTATGTACGGCCTGAGCAGCGACCCGTCGCCGCAGAGCGTGCCGGGAGCCACTTCGCAGTCGTCCTCGGGCAGTTCGCGGATGTAGCGCGGGTCGTCCACATCGCGCGACGAGCACACCTTGGTGAGTTCGCCGTGCAGGTGGATGACATTGGTTGAGCCTGCCTTCTCATGCAGGTTGTCCACGTTCTGCGTTATCACCGTCACCTTGAAACGCCCTTCGAGGGCATGTATGAGGCGGTGTCCCTCATTGGGCTGTGCGGCGTAGAGCTTGCGGCGCAGCATGTTGTAGAAGCCGGTGACGAGTTCGGGATCGCGCAGCCAGCCTTCGTGCGACGCAACTTTCTCCACGGGATAGTTCTCCCAAAGCCCGTCGTTGCCGCGGAATGTCTTGAAACCCGACTCCACGGACATTCCGGCACCGGTGAGGAATACTATGTGTTTCATGCTTCTTGAGTTTTGGCTTTTGGATTGTTCAATTTGGAATGCGGATGAACCCCCAAGCCCTAATTCAAAATTTTATTTCAGCTTCCATGTCGCCCCTTCCTTGGTGTCCTTCACCTCGAAGCCGAGTGCGGCGAGCTCGTCGCGTATGCGGTCTGAGGTTGCCCAGTCCTTGGCGGCCTTTGCCTTGGAGCGCAGGTCGAGCACCATGTCAACCACCTTGCCGAAGGCTTCCTCGCGGTGCGACGACGCTCCGGCGTTGTCGGCGCGCAGACCGAGCAGGTCGAAGGCGAAGAGGCGCATCGTGGAGGCGAGTTCGTCGAGGTCGGCGGCCGAGATTGTGGCCTTGTGGTCGGCGAGCTTGTTCACGGTGGAGCATGCCTCGAAGAGGTGTGCTATGACGAGCGGTGTGGCGAGGTCGTCGTTCATGGCGTCGTAGCACTTCTGTCGCAGCTCGGCCACGAATTTCCCGGTTGCGGCGTCGCTCTCGGCTGATGCCGTGATGCGGTCGAGGCTGGCCATGCCGTCCATGAGCTTCTCAATCCCCTTCTGCGATGCCTGCAACGCTTCATTGCTGAAATCCACCGTGCCGCGGTAGTGTGCCGAGAGTATGAAGAAGCGTATGGTCATGGGCGAGTAGGGCTGTTCGAGGTTCTTGTTGTTGCCGGTGAAGAAATCTTCGAGCGTGATGAAGTTGCCCAGCGACTTGCCCATTTTCTGCCCGTTTATGGTTATCATGTTGTTGTGCATCCAGTAGTGCACCATCTCGTCGCCCTGCGATGCCACGGCCTGTGCTATCTCGCACTCGTGGTGGGGGAACACCAAGTCCATGCCGCCGCCGTGTATGTCGAAGTGCGCGCCGAGGTATTTCCTGCCCATGGCGGTGCACTCGCAGTGCCAGCCGGGGAATCCGTCGCTCCACGGGCTGGGCCATCGCATGATGTGCTCGGGCGAGGCTTTCTTCCACAGTGCGAAGTCGGCCTGGTTGCGCTTCTCGCCCACTCCGTCGAGCTGGCGCGATGCGTCCTTCACGTCGTCGAGGTTGCGTCCCGAGAGAATGCCGTAGCGGTGGCTCTCGTTGTATTTCTTCACGTCGAAGTAGATGGAGCCGTTGCTCTCGTAGGCGAAGCCGTTGTCGAGAATCTGCTGCACGAGCTGTTCCTGCTCGATGATGTGCCCCGTGGCGTGCGGCTCGATGCTTGGGGGCAGCACGTTGAGGGCTTCCATGGCGGCGTGGTAGCGGTTGGTGTAGTGTTGCGCTATCTCCATGGGCTCGAGTTGTTCGAGGCGTGCCTTCTTCTCTATCTTGTCGTCGCCCTCGTCGGCATCGTGCTCAAGGTGCCCCACGTCGGTGATGTTGCGCACATAGCGCACCTTGTAGCCCAGGTGGCGGAGGTAGCGGAAGAGTATGTCGAAGGTTATCGCCGGGCGCGCGTGTCCCAGGTGCGGGTCGCCATAGACGGTGGGGCCGCACACATACATGCCCACGTTGGGGGCGTGCAGCGGCTTGAACACCTCTTTCCTACGCGACAGCGTGTTGTATATCCATAATGCCTGTTCCATATTTCTGTTTTTATTTTGTCGTGTCTTTGCTGCAAAATTAGCAATTATAATTCAATAATGCCGCTAATTTCAGCGAAATCGTCGATGATGTGGTCGGCTCCTGCCTCGTATAGAGTCAACCAGCAAGTGCAAAATTAGGAATAAACTTTGAAGAACATTTCT
>CAVBVK010000080.1:0-4922 GCA_963599085.1 bacterium
GTGTATTCCTGCAAGCCGGTATTCTTCTTTAAGGTAGAAATGGTCGTGTACGGTTATCTTGTCGTAGGACTTTTCCGGGAGTAGGGACAGTAGTCGTTCTGAATATATGGGAGAGGTGTCTGGCTTATAAAGGTGCAAATTATCCAAGCCGGCTTCAAACAAAGTGGCAAGAATTTTGTCTTCCTCCACAAAGAATGTGGGTTTTGTCATTATTGCTAACTTCATATTCCCGTTTTTCTTTTTGATTGCAAATGTATGAATTTTCTGCCAATCTTACAATAATATAACTGATAAAAACAAGGCGGCAGAATTTTTGGTTACTGAATGTCAATATCTGTTTGTAGGGGAAGCTCAACGCATTCTTTTAAATATGTCATGTCAGTCTCGTAATTAACGTTGCCTATCCTTATGTGTATGGAAATCTTTTGTATGGTTTATGATGCAACAGCAGCTCTTCTATTGTCATTCCTTAAAAACCAGATAAACCGACATGATTAAGAAAATGAATGCAAGCAAGTGGTTCCATTTTAGGCTTTCGCCTTGAAACATGAAGTGTGCCATGACGGTAAAGACTATCAGACTTATGCATTCTTGAATGACTTTGAGTTGCATCAGGCTGTATGGGCCGCCGTTGCCATGAAAGCCTATACGGTTGGCGGGCACTTGGCAACAGTATTCGAAAAATGCAATCGCCCATGAGAATGCTATGACACCAATAAGCGGCCAATGTCTGGAAATGCCGCTGTCTTGCAGTTTCAGATGTCCATACCACGCCAAGGTCATAAAAATGTTGCTTAAAACCAAGAGTAAAATCGTATAAAATCCTGACATCGCCGTTTTTTTGAAATTCCTGTTTTGTGATTTGCAGCTCTCTTGTTTGTCGTTAGTCCGTTCGCTTACGGCCAATTGTTATACTTGCGGAGCCGCACTGTATCATTGTCTTGGGGGCAGCATTAATTGCAATGCAGATCCCAAGAGCGTATTTTTTTGAGTGAAACACAAATGTTTTCTACCGTTAATACTTGTCTTGCAGTTTCTTGCCCATGGCTGCGGCAGCGCGCCGTCCGTCACCCATAGCCAGAATGACAGTTGCCCCTCCACGCACAATGTCGCCTCCTGCATATATGTTGGGACAAGAACTTTGCATTTTGTCATCGACAACTATCGTGTTTTTCCTGCCCAATTCAAGACCTTCAATGGATTTTGGAACCAACGGGTTGGGCGATACTCCCACCGCAACAATCACTTGGTCGATATCAAGGGTGACTGTCTTGCCGTTTACAGGAACGGGGCTGCGCCTTCCGCTTGCATCTGGTTCGCCGAGTTCCATTACCTGAAGTACGGCTTGCTTGACTGCTCCTTTTTCGTCGGCAATGTATTCAACGGGGTTGTGTAGTGTGAGGAATTTTATTCCTTCTTCTTTTGCATGCTTTATTTCTTCAAGTCGTGCAGGCATCTCTTTCTCTGAGCGCCGATATACCAGAGTGACATCTCCACCAAGGCGTTTTGCTGTGCGGCATGAGTCCATGGCGGTGTTCCCGCCCCCGACAACCAACACCTTCTTCCCGATATTGATCGGAGTGTCGGAAAGAGGATTGGCTGCATCCATAAGGTTCACGCGTGTCAGGTATTCGTTTGACGACATTATGTTGAGGGCGTTTTCTCCCTTTATGTTCATAAAGTTGGGCAATCCTGCTCCGGAACCTATGAAAATACCCTTAAAGCCATCTTCTTCCAACTGCCTGACAGATATTGTCTTGCCGACGATGCAGTCAGTCTGGAATTTCACTCCCATCGCCTTTAAATTCTCAATCTCAACATCAACGATGCGGTTTGGCAGGCGGAATTCGGGAATGCCATATTTCAATACGCCACCGATTTCATGGAGAGCTTCGAACACATGCACATCAAAGCCTTCTTTTGCCATGTCGCCTGCAAAGCTGAGGCCTGACGGTCCAGAGCCAACGACTGCGACTTTAATCCCGTTTGACGGCTTCATCTCCGGTATGGCAATGTTGCCGCTCTCGCGCTCGTAGTCGGCAGCGAAACGCTCTAAGTAGCCAATGGCCACTGCCGGCTCGTTCATCTTGAGATGAATACATTTGCTTTCGCACTGCTTCTCTTGTGGGCAGACCCGCCCGCACACGGCAGGGAGGGCGGAAGTGCTTTTCAGCACCTTGGCGGCAGCGAGGAACTGCCCCCGTTCTATGTTCTTGATGAATGACGGAATGTTGATGTTTACAGGGCATCCTTCCACGCATGAGGGATTGGCACAGTCAAGACAGCGGTGCGATTCCCTTACGGCCATCTCCTTTGTAAGTCCGGTGTTCACCTCTTCCGTGCGTGTTGTGGCACGGTAAGCTGGGTCAAGTTCCGGCATCTTCACCCGTTCAATGGCTTTGCGCTCTTTGGCTTTCATGGTCGCACGAAGTTCTTTCCGCCATTCGGTCTCGCGGTCTATGAGCTGTGAAAGAGGCTCGTTTGTCGGGCTTACATCCATTGGCTCGCACGAAGTGTGTCTATGCTCTTGTCGCTGTATTCCGGCAAGATGCTCAGCATAATGTTCCATTTCTTCGCGTTCTGCGTCCTTGAAAGTTCCCATTCTCTTGAACATCTCATCCCAATCCACAAGGGCTCCGTCAAATTCCGGGCCGTCGATGCATACGAATTTTGTCTTTCCTCCGATGGACAGGCGGCATGCGCCGCACATGCCTGTACCATCCACCATGATTGTATTTAGGGAAACATCTGTGGGGATGCCGTACTTTTGGGTAAGCAGACAGCAGAATTTCATCATTATGGGAGGACCTATGGCAAACACACGGTCTATGTGCTCTTGATTTATGAGCTTTTCCATGCCCACGGTTATGACTCCCTGTTCGCCCTTGCTGCCGTCATCGGTCATAATGACTATCCGGTCGCTGCTTTCCCGTACTTCTTCTTCAAGAATTACGAGGTCTTTGCTTCTACCGGCAATAACGGACAATACACGGTTCCCGGCGGCTTTTAAGGCACGGACAATTGGCAGCATCGGGGCTATGCCTACACCTCCTCCTGCACAAATTACAGTTCCGAAGTTCTCAATATGGGTTGGGTTGCCTAACGGGCCTACAACATCCGTGATATATTCTCCTTCCTGCAACGCACAAAGCTTGCTTGACGACAGCCCCACTTTCTGTATGACAATGGTAATGGTTCCCTTTCCTGTGTCGGCATCGGCAATTGTGAGAGGTATGCGTTCGCCGTTGCCGCCCACTCTTACTATAATGAAATTGCCGGCTTTGCGGCTTTTTGCAATGAGCGGGGCTTCTATTTCGAAAAGAAAGACTTTGTCGGACAGTTGCCTTTTAAGAACGATTTTATTCATAAAATGTTTTGTACGTTAGTGTTTGATGTTATTCCGTTTAATAAGTCTGAAAAATAATGGATGCCAAGAATTGTGTGTAAATCTTGACATCCATTGTTTTACTGTTGTGCTTAGAAGTTCTTGTCGTCAAGCAGTTCAAATCCGCAGTAAGGCACGAGCACCTTTGGCACACGGATTCCTTCGGGAGTCTGGTTGTTCTCCATTATGGCGGCAACAATGCGGGGCAATGCGAGTGCTGAGCCGTTGAGCGTGTGGCACAATTCAATCTTCTTGGTCTCTGCATTGCGGTAACGGCAATGCAGACGGTTGGCCTGATAGCTCTCGAAGTTGCTGACAGATGAAACCTCCAGCCAACGCTTTTGGGCTGCGCTCCATACTTCAAAGTCGTAGCAGATGGCAGAAGTGAAACTCATGTCGCCACCGCACAGACGGAGTATATGATAAGGCAATTCCAGTTTTTGGCAAAGCCCTTCGACATGTGCAAGCATCTCGTCAAGCGATTGGTAGGAGTGCTCCGGCGTGTCGATACGTACGATTTCCACCTTGTCGAACTGGTGCAGGCGATTGAGTCCGCGCACATCCTTTCCGTATGATCCTGCTTCGCGACGGAAACAGGCAGAATAAGCGCAACGCTTGATGGGAAGGTCTTTTTCATTGAGAATTTCATCGCGAAATATATTGGTTACCGGCACTTCTGCCGTAGGAATGAGGTACAGGTTGTCAAGTTGGCACTGATACATTTGCGCCTCTTTGTCAGGGAGCTGTCCTGTTCCGTAGCCCGATGCCTCATTGACAACGTATGGCGGCTGTACTTCAAGGTATCCGCTCTTGCGCGCTTCTTCCAGGAAGAAAGCCTCAAGGGCGCGTTGCAGACGTGCCATCTTGCCGATATAAATGGGAAATCCTGCGCCGGTGATTTTCACGCCAAGATCGAAATCTATCAGGTTGTATTTCTTGCATAGGTCCCAATGGCACAGGGCATCGTCAGGAAGATTGGGTATCACGCCCCCTTCTTTCACGACAACATTGTCACTGGCATCCTTTCCTTCCGGCACATCATCATTCGGGATGTTTGGGATGGCGCAGAGCTTGGTAACAATATCTTTCTCTGCCTGTACCTTGACTTCTTCAAGTGTCTTGTTGCTTTCTTTCAGTGCTGCTACCTTCTTTTTTATTTCTTCGGCTCCTTCTTTGTTCCCTTCTTTCATAAGCGACCCGATCTGAGCCGACATTTTCTTCGCTTCCGCGAGGTTTGAATCTAATTTCTGTTGTGTTTCACGACGGCACTTGTCAATGGCAAGCACTTCATTCACGGCTTCCTCGGCACCTGCAAAGTGCTTTTTTTGTAACCCTTTGATTACCCGGCCGGTTTCCTCACTGATGAGTTTTAATGTAAGCATATCTTATGTCGTTAATATTTAAATGGCTATTGCTTTATGCAAAATTACACAAAATATTTTTTTCTACGGTGAGATTTGAAAGCTTTATTTTTCCCATACTCTACCCCAGTTCGGGATAAGAAATTCCAAAAATAGTGAGCAAAAAAGTTGGCAGT
>CAVBVK010000081.1:0-4865 GCA_963599085.1 bacterium
TTAACAAAGGCCCTTATTGACTATTGTAAACGAACGACTTATCCCGAATTGGGGTTTATATTTGCATTTCCAACCGCTCCAAAATCCGTTCATACGCGAAGGCCGGGAAAACCGGCGGCGATTTCATAAAATACGGCGTGCAGCCGCAAGAGGCTAACTGCCATGCCGTTAGACAGGCACAGACATTTCTGTGCAAAAATCAAAATGATATTTTGACGCAAAAAGGCGGTCTCCACACCGCAATTAAGGCTTACTTGCATTGCAAACAAGCCTTGCTTGACGCACAAATGCACCTTAATTGTCATGCAAAGAAGCCTTCGTTGCAATGCAAGTAAAGCTTCTTTGGCAACAAAGCCCCATTCTCTCCGCCACCAAATGCTTGCATCCCCGCTTTCACGCCCCCAAAGGAACTTCTGGAAAGGGAGTTCCCGGTGTCAAAAAAAAATTACTGCACATGCACTATATTTACATATATTGCTGTCCGGTAAAGTAGAGCTGTTGTCGTTTTGCGGCTAAGTTTGCAAAATGTAGGAGGTCGGGCGTCCCGGAGGGAATCCGGCCTCCTACTGCTTTCTCGTATTTGCCATTGACTTTCAATATGTTGCAAACCAACACATCTTTATGAAAAATCAAATCGTTTACAATACTCTCTTAGAAAGATTTGACATCTGAACGGCACACAGGCCTGCTGTCTCTGTACGGAGCCTGCTCCGCCCCAGTGAAACGGGCTTATACCCATTCGCCACGGCATACTTAACCTCGTCGATGGAAAAATCGCCTTCCGGACCTACAAGGATTGTTACGGTTTCAGTCGGATTTATCCTTTGCAGTTCGCCATAGAAGTCCGTCCTTTCCACTTCATCATAACAGTGTGCAATGAAGCGATGCCCAGAAGAATGGGCATCAATGTATTTCTTGAAGTCTGTCATTTCGCAGACAGACGGTTTGCTCGCCTTATGGCTTTGCTTCATTGCTGAAACCACAATCTTTTCGATCCTGTCAGTGCGTATTGTCTTACGTTCGGAGAACTTGCAGTCAAGAAAGCTGATCTCGTCAAAACCTATTTCCGTAGCTTTCTCAACCATCCACTCGATGCGGTCTATCATCTTTGTCGGAGCTATGGCAAGACATATACGCCCATGCCACTCCTTCTGACAGTGCAGGTTGCCGATAATGTCATACATACAATGTTTGCCCGATGTCATTGTCACCTCGGCTTCAAAAAGCCCACCTTCACCATCGACCAAGAACAAGCGGTCGCCGCTCTGCAAGCGCAGGACTCTGACAGCATGCTTCGCCTCCTCCTCGGGCAACTCTCTTGCATGAGCCGCATCCGGAACATAAAAATACCTTGCTTCCTTCATCAATTAAATTCAGTTAGTGCATGAACTCCTTTTGCCATATTGCAAAGTTACCAAGAAAAGAATAATAATAAAGCATTATTGACACTTAAACCGAAAAGTTTTTCTGTTACTCATGCAATATCCCCCTAAAACTGCATTTAAATAAAGGAACAGTAAAACATAAACAGATATGAACAACAAATCAACACTCGCCACATTATTGGTATTGTCATTGTCGGCTTTAACCATGAGCTCATGCTCTTCGTCAAAGAAACTGAGTAATAACGACAACGCGCCAATACTTCCTGACAGCGAAATTTCAGATGAAAACTTCCTGATATTGACCGACAGGCAAAGAGACTATGTAACAAAGAATAACAAATTTGCGTTCAAGTTTTTCAAAGCCTTGTCCGGTTTCGATTCAAAAGTGACATCGCCATTGAGTGCATCATACCTGTTGGGGATGTTGGCAAACGGTGCAGACGGCAACACCAAGGAGGAAATACTCCGTGTGTTGGAAGCTGACGGCATGTCGGTTGAGGACATAAACGCCTTCTACAAGGAATTCACAGAAAAGCAAGCGTCACTCGACAACTCGACGACAATCAACACTGCAAACTATATTGCCGTGAACAAGAACTGCAAATTGAAGAAAGGTTTTATTTCAGCAGTTGAGTCAAACTACGCAGCCAATATTGAAGCATTGGACTTTTCTTCTCCCAATGCTGCAACACATATAAACAGTTGGTGCAGGAAACAGACTGACGGAATGATCCCAAAGATAATCGACCACACCAACGCCTACGACTTTTCGTACATTATAAATGCCATATACTTCAATGGCACTTGGCAGAATGAGTTTGACCCCAAACAGACAAACAAAGAGAGGTTTCAGGGATACACGCGCGACATAAAGCATGCGGACATGATGCATCAGGAAGGGAAATTCATGTATTCCGCCAACGGAACCTGCTCTACCGTAACACTTCCATACGGAAACGGTGCCTATTCCATGACAGTTATGCTGCCAAACAAGGGGAAGTCGATTACAGACATGCTTCAAGACATTGATGCCAAGGCATACACCGACCTCTATTTCAACTCAGAAGAGTGTATCGTGGATTTGAAACTGCCGCGTTTTGCCACAGAAGTGGAAATGCCCCTCAATGACATTGTCGCCAAGCTCGGTGCACCGTCCTTGTTTGAGGGGGATACTGATTTCAGCAAGTTCGCCGATGGACGCTTCCATGTTTCAAGGCTTCTTCAAAAGGCGAGAATCGAGATTAATGAAAGGGGAACAAAGGCTGCAGCCGTAACCGCCGCCATAATGACAATGTCGGCATACAGTCCCGAAGAACCAAAGCATGTGAAATTCCACGCCAACCGCCCATTCGTATATGTCATTTCAGAACGTTCGTCGGGCGCAATATTCTTCATCGGACAATTCACCGGCGAAGGACTTTAACTATGCATCCGGCATATATGGGAAACCATAGAGAATGTGTCAGCCGGTATTAAACGGAAATGTGGTTTTCTCTGCTTGCGGACAAATAAACGCAAGTAAAGAAAACCACATTTTATTTTGCAATCAACACTATTTATCGTAACTTTGCATATCATTGAAACCATATGTAAAAAGAAATATAAGACAATATGCCGGAAATATCAGTTAGAGGTCTTGAAATGCCCGAGTCGCCGATCAGGAAATTGGCACCATTGGCCGTTGCGGCAAAGAAACGTGGCGTAAATGTATATCACCTCAACATTGGCCAACCGGATGTCCCCACTCCACAAGTAGGACTTGATGCACTAAAACATATCGACACCAAAGTTCTGGCATATTCGCCGTCGCAGGGCATACAGTCCTACCGCGAAAAGCTCGCAGGGTATTATCTGCGCTACAACATCCAAGTGTCAGCCGACGACATCATCATAACCACCGGCGGTTCGGAGGCGGTGTTGTTCGCCTTCATGTCCTGCCTTAATCCCGGTGATGAGATCATCATTCCGGAGCCGGCATACGCAAACTATATGGCTTTTGCAATTTCTGCCGGTGCAAAGATACGCACAATAGCCACCACCATTGAAGAGGGGTTCTCGTTGCCCAAGGTGGAAAAGTTTGAAGAACTCATCAACGAGCACACCCGTGCCATCCTTATATGCAACCCCAACAACCCAACCGGCTATTTATATACACGCAGGGAAATGAACCAGATACGCGACCTGGTGAAGAAATACGACCTGTATCTGTTCTCTGACGAAGTGTATCGCGAATACATATACACCGGTTCTCCGTACATCAGCGCATGCCATTTGGACGGCATCGAGCAGAATGTGATACTCATAGACTCTGTATCCAAACGTTACAGCGAATGCGGAATACGCATCGGAGCACTCATAACAAAGAACAAGGAAGTGCGCGCCGCGGTGATGAAGCTTTGCCAGGCACGCCTGTCACCGCCTTTGCTCGGGCAAATAGTGGCGGAAGCGTCGTTGGATGCTCCCGAAGAATACTACCGCGAGGTGTATGATGAATATGTGGAACGCCGCAAATGCCTTATCGACGGGCTTAACAGCATACCTGGAGTATATTCTCCAATCCCCATGGGCGCCTTTTATACCGTAGCCAAACTGCCCGTGGACGATTCGGAGAAGTTCTGCCGCTGGTGTCTTGAGAAATTCGACTATGAGGGCGAAACAGTGATGATGGCTCCCGCCGCAGGTTTCTACACCACCCCAGGTGCCGGTAGAAATCAGGTGCGCATAGCGTATGTGTTGAAGAAAGAAGCACTCGAACGTGCATTGCTTGTATTACGAAAAGCCTTGGAGCAATACCCTGGCAGAACTGACGAATAATGAACTTCCCCCTATTTGCCGCAAGACGCATTTATTCCGACAATACGAACAAGCGCAAAGTTTCACGCCCCGCCATCCGCATAGCAACAATTGGCGTGGCCGTGGGGTTGGCGGTTATGATCATCAGCGTGAGCGTTGTCGTGGGATTCAAACATTCCATCCGTGACAAGGTAGTGGGATTCGGAAGTCATATCCAAGTGGCTGAGTTCACGACATTGCAAGGCAGCGGCACGCAACCGATAGCTATCACGGATTCCGTGATGCGCATCTTGACAAAGGCTCCCAATGTGAAACATGTGCAAAGGTTTGTGACCAAGCAGGGAATACTGAAGACCGACACCGATTTCCTCGGTGTCATGTTCAAAGGCATCAGTGCGGAATACGATACTACTTTCATACATCAGAACATGATAAATGGAAGTATCCCGATGTTTTCGGACAAGAAAAGCAGCAACAAATTGCTGATTTCAAAGATAATGGCAGACAAGCTTCATACAAAGTGTGGAGACCGTCTGTTTGCCTATTTCATCGACAACAACGGTGTAAGAATTCGCCGTTTTACCATTGCAGGCATCTATCAGACAAATCTGACACAATACGACAAAGCCATCTGTTTTAGCGACCTTTATACAGCAAGCAAACTGAACGGCTGGGACAGTTGCCGGG
>CAVBVK010000082.1:0-4674 GCA_963599085.1 bacterium
ACCCTAGACCCACTGATTAAGAGTCAGTTGCTCTACCAACTGAGCTAAGGGTGCATACAAGCTTTTACAGTAATCAACCCGTTTCCGAATTGCGAGTGCAAAGGTATTACTTTTTGATATAACCACCAAATTTTTTGCCTGTTTTTATCAGCATCCCTTTAAATATTCCCTTTCACACATTATATTATATTGCCGTACCCGTTGCAAGACATTCAAATTACCGCCCGTTCCTCCTTTGTCCGGCAAGCCCTCTCCATGCTGCGATTTGGGATTCTTCCGAAGATATTGGGGCTTTGAGGCAATAAACCCTGAAATTGTGCGTTGTTTTATTGATGAAATCAATATTTGCATATATATTGCTCATTGCCGGAGTGTTCAATGTGTTTTGTTCATGCACCGACGACGATGATTTTAGCACATCCGCATCGGATTTGCTCACATTCTCGATGGACACCGTCCGCTTCGACACAGTGTTCTCGACCGTCACATCATCCACCCGCTCGTTCTGGATACACAACAATTCGGGGCGAAGCATACGCTGCACCAATGTACGCCTTGAAAACGGCAACCAGTCGGGCTTCCGCGTGAATGTGGACGGGGCTTCCTTAGGTGCCACCGACGGTTATCAGGTGGGCAACATTGAGGTGAGAAAAGGCGACAGCGCCAGAGTCTTCGTGAAAATCACCTCACCCAAAGCCAACCGTACAGAGCCTAAGAACATCACGGACAACCTCATTTTCCAGCTCGAAAGCGGCGCGCAGCAGAAGGTGAACCTCGATGCCTTTTCGTGGGATGCCGTGTTTCTGAAAAACCAGCATGTCTCCAACGACACGACAATAACATCCGGGAGTCCGATAGTGGTGTATGGAAAGATGGTGGTCGGCAAAAACGCCACACTGACAATAAGCCCCGGCACAACCATGTACTTCCATTCGGATGCAGGCATTGATGTTGAGGGGCGTCTGATTTGCAAAGGTACTGCCGAAAAAGGCATCGTGCTGCGTGGCGACCGCCTCGACAACATGTTCGACTATCTGCCTTACGATTATGTGAGCGGACAATGGCAAGGGCTGCAAATCAAGGAGGAGTCGTACGGCAACACCGTAAGTTTCACCGACATTCATGGCTCTTTCGACGGGTTGAGGGTGGATTCTTCCGACGTGTCGCGGGACAAGCTTGACATCTCGAACACCACGATACACAATTGTCAGGGAGAGGCTCTTTACATAGAGAACTCGAAAGTGAAGATAACAAACTGCCAGTTGTCCAACTCGCTTGGCAGTTGCCTGTATGTGAACGGAGGAGATGTCAGTGTGAACAATTGCACGCTGGCGCAGTTCTATCCTTTTGACTCGAGCCGTGGCAGCGCGTTGCGTTTTTCCGGTATTGAGCATCCGTTGAAGTCGTTTGTCTGCAACAACACGCTGGTGACAGGGTATTCGACAGACGAGATGGCGGGGGAAAAGCCGTCCGGCGACAACCACAACGAATTCAACTTCGACTTCAGCCATTGCATACTCCGCACTCCGCCGGTTGAGACGGACGACAGCGTGCATTTTGTCTCGGTGGAATTTGAAAACCCGGAAGACACCACTGTGGCAGGAACAAAGAATTTCGTGAAAACAGATACCGACAAGTTGCGTTACGACTTTCACCTGCAAGCCACTTCGGCAGCAATAGACAAGGCTGATCCGTCCACATCCTCGCCTACCGACCGTGACGGCACCGTGCGTGACGGGAAACCGGACATAGGCGCGTATGAGTATCGTGGAGACGAAAAAAAGGAAGAAGAATGAAACAGTTGCAAGCCAATTTCGTGTTCGACCGGTTGAATGCCGATGAATTGTCGCCGGATGAAAAGCGTCTCGTCGAGGCAGCGGTCAAGGCTACCGACAATTCGTATGCGCCATACAGCAACTTCCATGTAGGTGCTGCTGTGATGTTGGACAACGGCGTGATTGTGGCAGGTGCCAATCAGGAGAATGCCGCTTTCCCCTCAGGTTTGTGTGCGGAGCGCACGGCATTGTTCTCTGCGCAGGCGCAACATCCTGCCCATCCGGTGAGGATGCTCGCCATTGCCGCACGCAACGAAGACGGGTTGCTTGCGCACCCCGTAACCCCCTGCGGCGCATGCCGACAGGTAATGGCAGGGGTGGAAGAGAGGTACGGAAAACCGATGGAGACACTTCTCTATGGCACATCTGGCATTTACCGCATACACAGTGCAAAGGATTTGTTGCCTTTGGCGTTCGCAGAGTCTTCTTTGTTGTAAGTGAGTCGGTTTTTCGGAAACAGCTTTTGTCTTTCCGTTTTTTTTCGTACTTTTGCATTCTGCAAAAGGATATGGACATTTATAATACATTTATAATATGAGCAAGCAAGTAGAAAAAATAAAAGAATTGGTCGAAAAGCGCGAGAAAGCCCGTCTCGGCGGCGGCGAAGCCGCCATCGAAAAGCAGCATGCACGCGGCAAATACACGGCGCGTGAGCGCATTGACATGCTCGTCGATGAAGGTTCGTTTGAGGAGTACGACATGTTCAAGCTTCACCGTTGCCATAACTTTGGAATGGAAAAGAAACAGTACCTTGGCGACGGAGTGGTGGCCGGTTCTGCTACCATTGACGGGCGTCTGGTGTATCTTTACGCACAGGATTTCACCGTAAACGGAGGTTCTCTGTCCGAGACCATGTCACAGAAGATATGCAAGGTCATGGACATGGCAATGACAATGGGTGCGCCTGTAATCTGCATGAACGATTCCGGCGGTGCGCGCATTCAGGAAGGTATCTGCGCACTTGCAGGATACGGCGAGATTTTTGAGCGCAACATTCTTGCCAGTGGCGTCATTCCCCAGATTTCAGGCATATTCGGCCCGTGTGCGGGCGGAGCAGTTTATTCCCCTGCCTTGACCGACTTCATCCTTATGATGGAGAACACTTCATACATGTTCCTTACAGGTCCGAAGGTAGTAAAGACCGTGACGGGCGAGGACATTGATTCCGAACATCTCGGCGGAGCTTCCGTTCATGCCACGAAGAGCGGTGTGACGCACTTCACTGCCAAGACGGAAGAAGAGGCAATGCACCTTTTGAAGACGCTGCTCAGTTATATTCCCTCCAACAACACGGAAGAGGCTCCGCGCGTGGAATGCACCGACCCGATAGACCGTAAGGCCGATTTGCTTAACGAAATACTGCCGGACAACCCCAACATGGCATACGACATGTACAAGGTGATTGGGGCAATCACGGACAACGGCGAGTTCTTTGAGGTGCAGGCCAAATTCGCAAAGAACATCATCATAGGCTTCGCCCGCTTCAATGGACAGAGCGTCGGCATAGTTGCCAACCAGCCTTCATGCTACGCCGGTGTGCTTGACACCAACGCAAGCCGCAAGGCTGCGCGCTTCGTCCGCTTCTGCGATGCATTCAACATCCCCATTGTCTCTCTCGTAGATGTGCCGGGCTTCCTGCCGGGTACGGGTCAGGAGTACAACGCCGTCATCCTTCATGGAGCACAGTTGCTTTATGCTTACGGCGAAGCGACAGTGCCGAAGATCACCATCACGCTCCGCAAGAGTTACGGCGGCAGCCATATCGTCATGGGATGCAAGCAACTTCGCGCCGACCTTAACTTTGCATGGCCGACATCGGAAATCGCTGTCATGGGTGCAAGCGGTGCCGTTGCAGTGCTGTGCGCAAAAGAAGCGAAGACAAAGGAAGACCCCAAGGCATTCCTTGCAGAGAAGGAAGATGAATACACCGAGATGTTCGCCAACCCGTACCAGGCTGCACAATACGGCTATATCGACGATGTGATAGAACCGCGCAACACCCGTTTCCGCATTTGCCGGGGCCTGGCACAACTGGCAACCAAGCGGCAGTCGTTGCCGGCAAAGAAGCATGGATGCATGCCAATGTAATAATTCTGACGATTATGACAAAAGAAGACAATGCAATATATGCTGCAATAGCAATGGCCTTACATGAGTTCCGGGGCAACAACGTGCATGACAAGGAGCCGGGTATCATAACAATCAGACAACGTGCGACAATGTGGAACGCAAAAACGTTTCAGATGACAGCAAAACCATCAAGACATTAAAAATGAAAGAATATAAATACACGATAGATGGTAAGGCATATAATGTTACCATCGGTGAGATTGTTGAGAACAATGCCGTAGTCACTGTCAATGGCGTGGACTACAACGTTGAAATGGAAAAGGAGCAAGAGCCGGAAAAGAAGAAGGTCGTATTGGGCAATGCAAGCCAAGCTCCTACCGGCGATGACACTGCGGCCGGTTCGGCAAACGTGAATACCGCCAACGCATTGAAAGCCCCATTGCCCGGTGTTGTTACCGAAATCAAGGTTGAAGTAGGCAATGAAGTGAAGAAGGGCGATGTCGTCATTGTGCTTGAAGCCATGAAGATGGCCAACAACCTCGAAGCCGAAAAGGACGGAAAGGTTACTGCCATTTGCGTAAAGCATGGTGAAAGCGTAATGGAAGACACCCCATTGGTAGTGATTGAATAAAGCATTCGCATGGGATATTGAAGTGGAATACGGGCAACGCCTTATTCCACTTTTTTGGTTGATGAAGTTCCGCAGTTCCTCAATCCGTAACTATTCAGCGGTAGGTGCATGACGAGGCCTCAAACCTCAAATAAGGCT
>CAVBVK010000083.1:0-4518 GCA_963599085.1 bacterium
TTCAAGCAAAGAACAAAGGCGTATTACACACAACGAGAATAATAATTGTTGCTAACTTTATGAGGAAAATAAAGATTCACTTCTCAGACTTTTGGAACCAGACATTCAGCAGCACATTGGGTACCATTGTGGGTATTGTGTTGACATTTGGCACAACGGCATGGCTGCAAAGCAAAGAACAAAAGAAGATGGAACATACCGTTGCACTCATGGTTATCCACAATATAGATGAATATTGTGAAAACCTAGAATCAGAAATAGACAGGCTTAGTCAAATTGACTCTGTCAACGGAATTATATTTGATGAGATTCCCCATAATCTAAAGAATGTCCCCGACAGCACACTATCAGAATTCTCCAAGGGACTACTCTCTAGGCAATATTATGTCAATGACAACACAGCCTATAGTATTTTAGCAGCAATATAGACATTTGGCGTGATGCCGAAGATAGCTATTTTATAGAAAATTGCGCGTTTGGTCGGTTGTTGTCGGGCGGGGACGCCCGACCTCCTACCTTTTTTTTAACTGCCCACAGTATTGGTTTTATTCGTTGAGCAACTTTTCAAGGTTCTTCACCATTCCTGCTGCCTCGCCGTGCTTTTCCGTCACATCGTATGCCGGGGCAAATTCTGCAACGGCACGGTTCAAACGATTCAGTTGCGCCGTCTTGCCATTCTTCCGATATTCTTTTCTCAATTGTATTATCTTCTCGGCACACTGCAACCCCTCGACAAGACGCTCAAAACGGATGCTCGAGCGCGGACCGGGATAAATGCTGTAAGTGTCGCCTGCCGCCCAAGTGCGGAAACGTGAGTCGCGCAGGGGGTCTTTCGTCCAGCTGTTCACAGCCCAACGCAGGTAGCCGTCGTAGTCGGCTGCCACTGCATGAATGCCTATCCATGCTGCCTCGGCGGGGTCAGAGAACGAGAATGTGCCGGGGAACGGCTCCACACAACAAGTGTAGTAATTGCTTATCTGTCCTTTTGCACGGCGCTGTTTCAGCACATCCTCCGGGTATCTTTGTCCGTACGGAATGCTAAGGGAATAAATTTCCGACTGTATTTCATCGTGATAATTACCGGCAAAACTTATCTTGAAATCGGGGTCTGCCTTCCTGATGGTTTTTATTGCAGCCTTCATTGATTCCATGTCGCGTTCGTCCATCGAGATGGCAGTACGGTTGAACCATCCCTTTTGCTTCAGGTGGCTCGCAAAATCCTTGAGGAAGTTCAACCAATAAGTCTCGTATTCAGCGTCGCCCGGCTTTGCCTCAACGAACTGGATGCGGTTGGTGGCTTCGTCATAGTAATCGAAACTGAGTGCCCACGGTATCATTGTGTAACAGCAGATGAGACGGTTGATGCCGATATCGTCCGACATGAACTCCACCCAACGGTCGAACACGGCATAGTCGTAGCTCCAAGAGCCGTCGAGATGCTTTATTCGTGTCACCATACTGTCGTAATGACCCTCTGTCTGCCCGTTCCAGGGTTTGTGCATGATACTTGCCGTAATGGCACTCTGCCCCGCATCGGCAAGCATCTTCATTATCGGTCGCATGGCATCGAAGTGCTCCTTGCTCCAAAGCGGCACTCCATGGTAACGTGCCACAGAGTAAGGGTTCTGCCAGAGGTCAAGGTCAAGACTCCATTTCCGGGGCTCGGGAAGAATGCGGTTCAGCACTTTCAGTTGCAGGCGAAGCCTCTGCGGGGCGGCCATACCGTCTGCCGCCACGGTGACAGTACCGTTATACACGCCCGGTGCGGCATCGCGCGGCACGCTGACGCTAACCCATATAGGCTGTGCCGAATTGCGCTCCACGGGCAGGGTGGCATTTATGTCGAGCACATCGGCAACAAGCGACGAGTCCCACTCGGCCTTGTTTTCACGGCATCCGCATCCGCCTTTACCGTCCTTGTTCAACTCGTCGGTCATCACATAACGCACGAAACTGGCTTTGACGGAGTTTGAAGAGATTACGCCCTTTGCCGAGCGCAAGTCGGAAAGCGTCACCTTCACATCCCTCAACCCTGTTTTTGTCCACAGCACTGCCTGGACATTGACACGCTCGCCACGCCATGCTGTGCCTTTCCATAAGCCTGTCGGCTTCACCTGCGGCACATCGTGCTTGGCATAACGGATGTCCGTCGTGCCCCACGAGAGCATCACCGGCGCTGCCACAGCGTCCCATTTGTCATCACTGTCATGCGGATTGGGATCAGGGAGTTCGGCATACTGTCCCAAAGGTTGCTCTCCATTTGGCGTAGCCACTGAGCCTTGCGCATTGGCACCAAGTGGCAACACACAGGCAAAAATCAATGACAAATAATAATTTTTCATAGTCTTTATCGGTCGTTTTATGGTAAACTGTTCCACAAAGTTAAGAAAAATAATGAGACAGACACCCATTAAACCAATGCTTTTTACACCCAAATCCCGCCAAGGCGGCATATCTTCACTGTTTAACAATCATTAAATAGTTTCACCACACATATAATTGCGACATTGTAACTTTTAAATTAACTTTGCAACACAACCTGTCACCACAACTGAAACTCCCGTAACAAAAACAACCAAACAATCCACATAAAAACATAAAACAGCAAATATGAACATTACCAACCGGAAAAAAGCAAGCATCGCCCTTGCTGCATTCCTTTCGTTAAGCATAAGCGCATACGCTTACAGCACGGGGAGCAACGACACTCCATTACCCAAACATGGCAGGCAGGCTGCCGCTACAAGGCAAGGCCTTGGACAGACCCTTTTCAGGAACAAGGATGCGCAATACAGGATTCCTGCAATCGTGGAATGCAAATCAGGGAAAATCATAGCTTTCACCGACCACCGCTACGACAACAAAGACATTGGCGAAGGGCGGCACATTGACATCGTGATGAAAGAAAGCACAGACAATGGCTTGTCATGGACGGAAACTGAACGCATTATAGCAAAAGGCGGCAACCGCATTGCCGACAGTTTCGACTGTGCACACGGCGATGCCGCAACCGTCGTGGATTGGAAGACAGGTGAAATCCTGCTCATGTGCGCTTCCGGGGGCATAGGCTATTGGGAATCGACAAGGGAAAAGCCCCAGATGATGGGACGCTATTACAGCAACGATGAAGGCAAGACATGGCAGGTGCGGGAAGTGACACAGGATGTTTACGCACTTATGGACGAAGTGAATTCAGCTTTCTTCACAAGCGGGCGCATCTGTCAAAGCCGAATCATAAAGGCAGGGTCGCACCACCGCATCTACACCGCACTGACCACCCACCAGGGCAACAGGGTGCTTTACAGCGACAACTTCGGCGCGACATGGGGCGTTCTCGGAAGCAACGCATACGCTACAGCCCCGAAAGGAGACGAAGCCAAAATTGTGGAATTGCCCGACGGCAATGTCCTGATAAGCAGCCGCACACAGTACGGGAGGTTCTTCAACATTTTCAGATATGCTGACGCCAAGACAGCCCAAGGCTCTTGGGACGAAGTGGCAATGTCGTCAGCCAAGAACAACGGCGTGCGCAACGGCGACAGCGCATGCAATGGCGAGATAATCAGCGTGAAGGCAAAAGATGCCAACGGCAGGAAAGTAAATCTTTTGCTGCAAAGCGTACCCACAGGCCCGGGACGTTCCAACGTGGCAATATTCTACAAAGCGTTGCGCACACCTGCCGACTACGCATCACCGGCGGCCATTGCGGGCAACTGGGAAGGCTGCTATCAGGTGAGCAGCACCACATCGGCCTACTCCACCATGGTGCAGACGAAGAAAGGCAACATCATCTTCCTTTACGAGGAAAATGCCTTCCGCCATCCGGAAACAGAGCCTGACGACTATTACGACATCGTGTTCAAGACATTCACAATCAGCGAGATAACAGCAGGCAAATACAGTCGGTAACCATTTCTGTTCATGTTACATATTTTGGTTGCCGATGCTCAGTAGTGTCATAAACATCTTGCAAACCGTTGATTTTAACATTATCGTGCACAGATCTTTCAAAGTTAAACATCAGTAATACATTGACATTTCAATAGAAGGTCGGGCGTCCCCGCCCGGCAACACTGCGTGAGGAAAATGTTACTTTCGGTTGCATATCCTTTGCTTGTTGTCGGACGGGGACGCCCGACCTCCTACATGGTTTCGGCCAATGCCTGCCTCCATAAAGGACAAGAGGGTGTGCCATTTTTGACACACCCTCGCAATAGTTTCAGTTACTCTTTGTCCTTGTCAGGCTCTTCGGCTGGAACAGATGACTTCCTTTCTGCTGTGGCAGGTATATTTATACTAATGTTGTTGATGTTGTTATTTTTCACTCCATATTTTGCCAGATGCAAGGCGTTGTATGTATCAACATATCCACCCAACAGGAAAAGGTCGATAAACCAGCCGATGCCGAGGAAACCGAATGTCAGCAAGTAAAGAATTCCTGATACGACCTTCCCGACATAAAAGCGATGGATTCCTGCCCATCCCAAAAAGTGGATTTCTTTGACATATTTATATTTA
>CAVBVK010000084.1:0-4409 GCA_963599085.1 bacterium
GGCAAGATCTGTACAAGGTAAAGAAAAAGGACACCATTTATGGTATATCACGGAAATACAACATCACCATTGGCGAATTAATGGATGCCAACCCTGGCATGAAAGCTCCCGGATATTCATTGAAGAAGGATGACCAGCTGCTCATACCGTTTCCTTCCGGAAAGACCGCCAAGTCCGAGGAAACAAAGGGGAAACAAGTCGTGACTGCCGTACCGAATGTACGTGTTGGCGTGATGCTTCCGCTTCATAATGTTGATGGTGACGGGCAGCGCATGACAGAATATTACCGCGGTATATTGATGGCGTGTGACAGTCTGAAAAAGCGCGGAATAAGCATCAGTGTCTGTGCGTGGAATGTACCCATTGATGCTGATATGAATGATGTGCTTTCCGATCCGAATGCAGCTAAATGCAACCTCATCTTCGGTCCGCTTTATACAAAACAAGTTCCGGCAATAGGCGAGTTCTGTCATCGGAACAATATAAGGCTTGTAATCCCGTTTTCAATCAGTGGCAATGATGTCGCAGCAAATCCGCTGATATATCAGGTTTATCAGCCGGAAGCCGCACTGACAGAATCCTCCATCAATGCTTTCTTGGACAGGCTCGGAGACAAACATGCCGTTTTCATCGACTGCAACGACACGACAAGCAGGAAAGGTCCTTTCACTTTTGGTTTGCGCAAAAAGCTTGAAGCCCGCGGCATAAAATATAGCATTACAAATCTGCGCTCAACCGATGCAATGTTTGCAAAGGCATTTGTGCAGAACCGAGGTAATGTGGTGATCCTGAATACAGGGCGTTCGCCAGAACTGAACGCAACTTTGGCAAAACTTGATGCTTTGAGGAAGACCTTGCCTTCTGTGTCGGTTTCGCTTTACGGTTATACAGAATGGCTTATGTACACCAAGGTCTATCGCGATTATTTCCATAAATATGACGCATATATTCCATCGGCATTCTATTATAACCCCTTGGCAAAGGGCACTGTCGAATTTACAAACTCATATAACAAATGGTTTAAGTCGTCTATGCGGGAGTCGCTTCCGCGTTTTGCCATCACCGGTTATGACCATGCGCAATTCTTTATAGGTGGGGTGTACCGTTATGGAAAGTCGTTTTGTGGCAGTCTCCAACAGCAGACGTCAAAACCCTTGCAGACACCGTTGAAGTTTAAGCGGCTGACAGGCGGCGGCTTGCAGAACCACGCTTTTATGCTGGTGCATTACAAGGCAGACAAGACATTGGAATCGATTAATTATTGAAAGGTGTTATGAAAAGACTGATTGTCCTGCTTGTCGCCTTTGTCGTGACGGAACATACCGCTTTGGCGCAGATCGGCTTGCACCGCAACGATTTCTCTGTTGGTGTAAACGGCGGGTATGTGATGAGCAACATCGGATTTACGCCCAAGGTTACCCAGCAGATGCATGGCGGACTGACTTATGGCCTGTCGTTCCGCTATGTGTGTGAAAAGTATTTCAGCACCGTTTGTTCAATATACGCTGAGTGCAATTATGTGCGTCTTGGGTGGAACGAGCGCATTCTGACGACCGATGAAAATCCTGTAATAAACGCGGTTACAGGTGTTGCAGAAACATATAGCAGGGACATCAACTATATGCAGATTCCTGTTTTTGCACATCTTGCATGGGGGCGTGAATCCAGCGGCATCCAGTTCTTTTTTCAGGCAGGTCCCCAGTTCGGTCTCATGCTGAACGAAAAGACACATGTAAACTTTGACTTGGAACAGCGTAATCTTACAGACCGCTCCAACAGGACTTGTGAGCAAGAGAGCATGCCGGTGGAGAACAAGTTTGACTATGGCATTGCCGCAGGTCTCGGAGTGGAATGCTCGGCTCGGAATGTCGGTCATTTTTTGTTGGAAGGACGCTACTATTATGGATTGGGAAACATTTACGGGGACTCGAAGAAAGATTATTTCGCGAAGTCGAACATAAGCAATATTGTCGTGAAACTTACATATCTGTTTGATATTACACGCACGGGAAAGCCGTAAACTCCCGAATTTTATGCTTTCATTTGCAAATACAGATATTTGTCTTTAACTTTGTGGAAGTTTGACTGAAAACAAGTAAAAATAAATCATTAAACAATTAAATCAACAAAAACAAGTAAGTTATGTTTGAAAATCAACCTAAAGGTCTTTATGCTTTGGCTTTGGCAAACACAGGCGAACGTTTTGGCTACTATACCATGCTTGCCGTGTTCCTGCTCTTCCTCCAGGCCAATTTCAATTGGAGTGAAGGTCTGGCAACAACAGTTTATTCAAGTTTCCTGATGCTCGTCTATTTCCTCCCGATAATCGGAGGAGCCATCGCCGACAGAATTGGATTTAACAAGTGTGTCACACTCGGCATCTTCGTGATGTTCATAGGATATCTGTGTCTCGCCTTTCCGGCCGGAAACGGAACTCCGGCCATTGCCCTTATGGGTGCGGCTCTCGTGCTCATCAGCGTCGGGACAAGTCTTTTCAAGGGCAACCTGCAAGTAATGGTGGGCAATCTCTACGACAGTCCCAGCATGCAGGATAAGCGCGACTCCGCATTCTCCATATTCTACATGGCCATCAACATCGGCGCACTGTTCGCCCCCACCGCCGCAGTAAAGATAATGGACTATGCACAGAGTGCCCTTGGAGTGAGCGAGGCCGACTCATATCACTTCGCGTTCGGCGTGGCATGCGTGTCGCTCATAGTCTCGATACTCATCTACTACGGCTTCAAGAGCACCTTCGCCAGCGTATGTGAGAACAATTCAGGCAAAGAGGCTGCCAAAACAATGGCAAACACTGAAACAATATCGCCCGCCGAAACGAAAGACCGCCTTGTGGCTCTGTTCCTTGTGTTTGTAGTTGTGATATTCTTCTGGATGGCATTCCACCAAAACGGAGCCACACTCACGCTCTTTGCCCGCGACTTCACCGTCACGCAGGCCACCGGAATAACCGGCATGTTGTTTGACGTTACCAATCTTGTGGCCGTCATCTTCATCATATATGCAGCATTTTCACTGGCCGGCGCAAAGACGGCAAAAGGGAAAACCATCTCTGGGGTTGTGATACTCCTGTGCATAGCATTCCTTGCCTACAAATATTCCGAGACGGCAGGCAGCGAAGTAGCCCTTGCCGCTCCACTCTTCCAACAGTTCAACCCGTGCTTTGTGGTGGGTCTCACGCCTGTGTCAATGGCTGTTTTCGCATGGCTTGCCAAAAAAGGCAAAGAACCTTCGGCACCGAGAAAAATCGGACTTGGAATGCTCGTGGCCGGACTGGGTTATGTCATAATGGTCTGCTCGTCACTGGGTCTTACCTACGACGGCGGCGGAAGAGTGTCGCCCAACTGGCTCGTGAGCACATATCTTGTTCTCACTTTCGCCGAGCTCCTGCTGTCGCCAATGGGCATCAGCTTTGTTTCCAAAGTTGCTCCTCCGAAATACAAGGGAGTGATGATGGGATGCTGGTTCGGCGCAACGGCCATAGGCAATTTCCTCGTGATGATTCCCGGACTGCTGTGGAAGCACATTCCGCTCGCAGGTGTGTGGGGCGTGCTCGTGGCATTGTGCCTGCTCTCGTTCCTGTTCATATTCTCAGTTATGAAAAAACTTGAGAAAGTGAGCTGACAAGCCGCGAACAGACTTTAAACAAAACTCCTCATTGCATGGTTATACAGCCTGCAATGAGGAGTTTTTGTTTGTTAATGTCAAATATTGATGCTGCTAAAATTTATGCAAATATAGTGTATGTGCAGTAAATTTATTTGACAACTGGAAGTCCCGTTCCAGGAGTTCCGGCTGGTCATAAAAGCGGGGATGCGGGCGTTTTGTGGCGGGGCAAACGGGAATTTGTCGCCAAAGAAGCCTTACTTGCATTGCAAAGAAGGTTTGTCTGCACGACAATTAAGGTGCCTTCATGCTGCGATTAAGGCTTATTCGCATTGCAAAGGAGCCTTGTTTGTGGTGTGGAGGCCGTCTTTTTGCGCCGGAACGGCATCTCGCTTTTTGCACAGAAACGCTTGCGCCTGTCTAACGGTGTGTCAGCCAGTCTCTTGCGTCTGTACGCCGCATTTCGTAGAATTGCCGCCGGTCTTTCCTTTCTTCACGTATGAACGGATTTTGGAGCGGTTGGAAATGCAAATATAAGACAAGTGGGCGGTCTGTGTGCAATATTGCGTGCCTGCTGCATCCCGTCCCACGGCTCTTTCATTTAAGTTAGAAAAGAAGACATAATGCCCCTTACCCGACTTGTTGTAAAGTGGGCGATTGATTACTGCTAGTTACGCCGTTGGCAAAATCTTGTTATTTACACTTTTTGATTCAGAAAACGCATAAGCTTGACCCCAGTTCGGGATAAGAAATTCCAAAAATAGTGAGCAAAAAAGTTGGCAGTC
>CAVBVK010000085.1:0-3660 GCA_963599085.1 bacterium
ACCATTAAGAAAAAGGTGGTACTATATCTTTGCCCATAAAATAGTAACCGCTTATAATTTTTGTACCGTTAAGAGGTTATGCCAACTCCTGCGCAATAGGACACTGTCCTTTCTTTTGCGTAACAAAATATCCTCTTACTTTATGTATTTACGCCCGTTTATGATGTAAATCCCCTTCTTTAAGGAGTTTATGTCAGTAGTTCCGAGGCAGATGCCGTTTATGGTATAGATGCGCTTGTCTGCCTTCTGGGAATCATATCTTGGCGTGTCGTTGATGCTGTCCGTATTGTCCGGAACATAAATCTTGACTTCGTCAAGGAACAGCCGCCCTGCGCTGACAAACTGGAGCCGTCCCGTCCCGATACCGTCGAAGTCGGCACTGCATACAGTCCACTTGTCTTCCTCCATTGTGAACGACCCCAGCAAAGTGTTGTCGTATATTACATTTACCACATTGGCATCGCCTGTCCATGGCGCAGCCATGAAGGTGAGGCGCGTTTTGCCGCTTGCATGGAATATGGGTGAATATACGGTGCTCTCCCAATCAACGGAACCGAACTTCGCACAACGGTAGGCTCCCTTGCATGTGCGGCTCGTCCAGCCTTCAATGTCAGGGCTGAAGGTGGATGTGGCGATGCTGCCGCTCCACTTGCCGTCGTTGCCCCCTGTTCCGTTGCAGTTGTCGAAAGTCTCGTTCAGCAACACCGTTCCTGGCACAGGGGGCTGCCATGCGTTGCTGTCCAGGCAAAAGCGGAATGACATTGTGCCGTCGCCGTTGTGGCGTATATCCAAGAGTTTCTTGTTCATGAGCTTTGTCCCGTCGGTATTGGCGTTGAAAAGGGAGGCTGAAGGGTAGGACAGGTTGGTCAAGCTGTCGTTGTCCTCATAAGGGAAGACATCGTATGCCGACTGGTAGAAAGTCCATCCGTTGTTGTCGGCAAAGCTCTTGCCGGCATGGATAGGGGAGTAACGCTGATGGTCGGCATCGTTGTTCACAATGTTTTCATTCCATGCACTCTGGTCGTAGTCGATGTGCGTGACGAGCAAGCCTGATTTAGGTATGTACTCATCCCATCCTGTTGTCTGGCGGTTGTCGATGAAATAGAATTCATTGTGGTTGTTGTCGTTGTACATGATGAAGGTGTCGCCTCCATTGCTCTGGGCTTTTATCCTTTCTATGGTGGTGTCGTTGCGCAGTTCTATGGGTTCTGTCCATCCTGCCACCCACTTTTCATAGCCCGTGTAGCCGGCAGGGCAGAAAGAGTTGCCGTTGTAGTTTCCTTGTGCCATCAGGTCCCATGTCTTCATGCCATAGCCGCTGCCGTAAGCCGTGTCATACAGGTCGGCAAAGCCAAGGCAGTGGGAAAACTCGTGGCAGATGGTGCCGATGCCGCTTGTGCTGCCGTATGAATTGAGTTCGCAGGCGCAGGCGTAGGTGTCGATCACCGTGTTGTCAAGGGTCAGGGCTTTGCCGTAATCGCTGATGCTGAGATAGAACATGTGGGGCCATATAGTGTTGCTGCCGCCACCGTTCGATTCGCCTTTGCCTGCATAGATTACAAACACTTGGTCGGCTTCGCCGTCGCCATCCCAATCATAATCGGCGAAATTCACCTTGTCGTCGATGGCAAGACAGGCTTCGGCTATCATCGCTCCTGCGCGGGCATCGTCGCTTGAACCGTCGATATAGACAATGTTCTGGCCGTAGTAGGCGTAGCCTTTGCTGAGAGTGACAGGACCAACGACATCAAAGGTGAGGTTGAACAGCCCGTTGCTTTGGTCGCGGAAATAGTCGTGCACGCTTCCACGGAATTTGCCCTCGTTGAAATTTTCTGCATTTGCCATTTTGTCGTAAAAGGCATTGTCGTATGCTTCGTTGAACTTGCGGTCAGAGAATTGCACAAGAATGATGAGTCCTTTCTTGTCGCCAATGTAGCTCTTGCCGACACCTGCAACGCCTTTCTTGATTATGGCATTGCGCTTCGCCGCATTCCGGCGGTTCAGTGTCATGCGTTTCTGCGCAGCCCGTGCCGACAGGCGCAGCTTCTCCATGTCGGCGGCAGAATAAGTCCCTTCCGTGTTTTGAATGTAACAGTTGCCGTTTTCATCCATGAAATAGCGCAGATGCTCGTCGCCGCACTGCTGTACGCGCACTTCCTCGCCGTTGTCAAGGCGTATTACCGACCATAGCCCGGGCTTCGCCGGCACTGCGAATGTCATTGTTGCCACAAGCAACAGGTAATATATGAAAAGTCTTTTTTTCATGATTTTTTCCGTATTGTATGTCAGTATTGTAAGAATGGTTTGCAAATATACGGAAAAAAGCGATACCGTTTGTGGCGAAATGCAAAAGATTTCCTTTACGGATGTTATTTTATTGCCATGGGCTATGGCAATATGTAATGGCAAAAGGAGAAAAAGATTGGGTTTAATGACAAAAGGATTGTATGTATAACAAAAGAGCCGAGACAGATTCTTTCGAACAGTCTCGGCTCTTTTGTTATTTGAAATTGTTGTTTCCGTTTATTCTTCTGTTGCAACTTCTTCCTTTGTTTCGGCAGGAGCTTCTGTTGCTTCTTCTGTCTTGGCAGGAGCTTCTGCATCCTCAGCAACAACAGTTACAGGCACTTTAGCCTCAACTTCTTTGTGGAAGTGAACGGTAGCCTCGTAGTCGCCGACTTTCTTGATGTCGTGCATTGTGATGATCTTGCGGTCTATTTCAAATCCCTTCTTCTGAAGTTCCTCCGCTACAATGTTGGCATTTACAGATCCGTATGTTACGCCTGTTGCGCTGACCTTGACCTTGATGAGCAGTGTTACGCCATTAAGGGCTTCTGCCTTCTTCTCTGCTTCAGCCTTGATTGCTGCAAGCTTGTGTGCCTGCTGTTTCAGATTTTCTGCAAGAACCTTTTTTGCCGATACAGATGCGATGACACCTTTACCCGTAGGGATGAGGTAGTTACGGCCGTAACCGCTCTTTACATTCACGATATCGTTCTTGTAACCCAAGCCGATGATATCTTCTTTAAGTATAATTTCCATAATTGCGATTCCTCCTTAATTTATTTCATCAAGTCTGTTACATAAGGAAGCAAGGCAATCTGACGTGCACGCTTAACAGCCTGTGCAACGCGACGCTGATACTTCAAGGATGTGCCTGTGATGCGGCGTGGAAGGATTTTGCCCTGCTCGTTTAAGAACTTCTTGAGGAATTCGGGATCCTTGTAGTCTATGTACTTGATGCCGCTCTTCTTGAAACGGCAATATTTCTTCTTGCGTGTGTCCACTGTAGGTGGAGTCAAAAAGCGAATTTCTGATTCTGCTGCCATGATTAAGCCTCCTCTTTTTTAGCGAATTTGTTATGTCTCTTCTCAGCATACTGTGCAGCATACTTGTCGAACTTGACTGTCATGTAACGAATGACTTTCTCGTCGCGGCGATAGCCTGTTTCGAGAGTCTTGATAACTGTCGGCTCTGCCTTGAATTCCAACAGGCAATAAAACCCTGTGGACTTCTTCTGAATAGCATAAGCCATCTTCTTGAGTCCCCAAGCCTCTTCGTTCAGAATCTCAGCACCATTGTCTGTGAGCAGCTTCTTGAACTTAGCGACCGTTTCCTTCATCTGTTCATCAGACAAAACGGGAGTCAAAATGAAAACGG
>CAVBVK010000086.1:0-3581 GCA_963599085.1 bacterium
GCCGACCTGTCACGCATATTCCTCAATTTTCCCACATTGGCGGGGCATCTGTGGTTCATGTATCCGCTTTTCAGCCTGTATCTGTTCATCCCCGTCATCTCGCCTTGGCTCCGTAAGGCATCAGCCAGAGAGGAACGCTTCTTTATCGGCCTGTTTCTCCTTTCCACATGTATGCCTTATCTCAACCGTTGGTTCGGCGAATTGTGGGGCGAATGCTTCTGGAACCAGTATCATGCGTTGTGGTATTTCTCAGGTTATCTTGGTTATCTTGTCATTGCGCATTATATACACGTACATCTTTCGTGGGGGCGTTCCAAGCGTTTCAGTGCAGGTCTTCTCCTGCTTCTGGTTGGAGCAGCGACCACAATCCTTTCATTCTATGTGCAGGCAGTACCCGGTGTGACCCATGTCACTCCCGAACTTGAAATAGGATGGGCTTTCTGCACCATTAACTGTGTTGCTCTTACGACGGGTGCTTTCCTCCTTTTCACATGTATTGAGGCAGAGCGTGCCCCCAGATTTGTTGTAAGCTTGTCGAAATGCAGCTATGGCATGTATCTCATGCACATCTTTTGGCTCGGTATGTGGGCCACGCTTTTCAAACAGACATGGGGCCTGCCGACAGTGGTGGCTATACCTTCAATAGCCGTCTGCACTTTCGCATGCAGTTATCTTACCACCAAAATCATCTCTTTCTTGCCGGGCAGCAGATGGATAGTTGGCTGTTAAGGGATTTTGTTGATATATAAATGCAAGGGGAGAGCGTGTCAAAACAGGCACTTCCCCTTGTTATTTCACGGAGGAAGGGCTTTGCAGGAGGTCGGGCGTCCTTGTCCGGCAACAACACCCAAAGAAACATAACCAAATGCTGACTTTCTTGTGCAGTTTGAGCAGAACGGAGACATTTGTTTTCAATTTCGTTTATATGGCTGCTGCTTTTGGCGGCGAAATGAATTGAATGTCGAAATATTCTTGTAACTTTGTACTGTTAAGAAAAACAGGAGTGACAAGAACAGGAAAAGATATTTGAAACGTATGAAATTTGCCGTAATAGCAGCCGGAGAAGGCAGCCGTCTTTCAAATGAAGGGGTAGGGGATCCAAAACCGCTGGTACGGATTTGTGGCGAACCTATGATCGACCGCCTTTTACGTGTCTTTGTAGATTGCGGTGCTACTGAAATCGTTGCAATCATAAATGAGTATAGCATGGAAGTGCGTGAGCATTTGGAAGCACTGGATTTGCCCGTACCATTACGACTGGTTGTGAAAACGACGCAGAGTTCAATGCATAGCCTTCACGCCATATCGCCTTTTCTTAGGGGCGAGCGTTTTTGTCTGACGACGGTAGATACTGTCTTCCATGAAGCGGAATTCAAGAAATACATAACGCACTTTGCAAATACACCCGACATTGACGGCTGTATGGCTGTCACCCCATACGTTGATGACGAAAAGCCTTTATGGGTAGGAGTGAAAGTAGGGGAAAACGGGTATGGAAGGTTGGAAGAAGGTGCTTCCGGCAGGATGCTTGTAACGGGCTTCCATGATGCGAGGGAAGACGGCGACAGTTATGTTTCCGGCGGTATTTACTGTCTGGACAGTCGTGCCCTTGACGTGCTTGACCGTTGTCTGGATATCGGCATGAGCCGTATGCGTAATTTCCAGCGCAAGCTTGTTGAGGAGGGTCTCTGCCTTGAAGCCTATCCTATAAACAAGATCCTTGATGTTGATCATAAGGACGATATTGTCAAAGCCGAGGCATTCTTGCATCCTCTTGAAGGAAAGAGGATCGTTGGAGTGTGCCGTGGAGAGGACTTCTCGCCAAATTGTGTGGATAAGGATGCTGCTATAATGTATGCGGTGAAAGGTAATCTTGAACTGCTTGGAGCGGAAGTCAGCTTGACAAGTGAGACGGATTTAAGCAAAAATGCAGAACGCCTTGCCAATAATACCGGCTGTCCGGATGCATTATTCAGTATGGCCCGCAGCAGCAGTGCCCTTGATGTCCTTCGCCTTATGGAACAGTCGGGATGTGTTGTCGTAAACCGCAGCGATGGAGTCGAATCATGTGTACGGCGCAAAATGGTTGAGATGTTTTCTGACGGTGGAATACGCTATCCGGAAAGCAGGATAATAGAAAAGGGGACACCTATGGCGGGCGGCATGACATATCCTTGTTGGCTGAAACGTGGTGACGGATGCGCACAGTGCATGGAGGACACCTGCTATGTACACGATGAAGAAGAGGCATGCAAGTCGCTGGAAAGGTTTTGGCAGCGAGGCATCTCGTCGGTGGTTGTGAACGAACACCTGCGTGGAGACCTTATAAAATTCTATGGCGTCCAGGAGACCGGCTTCTTTTTCTGGCTTTACCCATCGAGATGCAGTCATCATTCAAAGTTCGGGCTTGAGGCCATTAACGGCGAGGTCAAGGGAACAATGTTTGATGAAGAAGAGCTGAAACGTGAGGCCAATAAGGCTGCCGACATCCTTGGCGTGTCGGTCTATGGCGGAGACTGCATTATTGCCGATGACGGCAGTTTCAAGATTATCGATTTCAACGACTGGCCGAGCTTCGCTCCTTGTCGTGAGGAAGCGGCTTTTCAGACGGCAAAGGCAATATGCCATAGAATGCTTTCAGACAAATAGATATGTAAGGGAAAGGTTTATTTATAGAAATGAGTGATACAAATAATTTCCTGTCGTCCATAAAGTCGTCCGACACAGAGGAGCGTATAGACATGCTCTTTTATCGTCCCATAGGCTTCCTGTGGGCGCGTTTTTTCCGTATGCTTGGCGTGACTCCGAACACGGTGACCATTCTTTCGATAATTCTTGGAATGGCGGCGGGCGTATGCTTCAGCTTTGATGACATAAAGACAAATGTGGTTGGCATCTTGTTGCTTGTGTGGGCCAATATGTATGACAGTGCCGACGGGCAGCTTGCGCGCATGACCGGACAGACGACACCGCTTGGCCGCATCCTTGACGGAGCCTCCAGCGACTTCTGGTTCGCGACCATCTATGCTGCCATCGCTATACGTGTAATGCCGGAATGGGGTATCTGGATATGGCTTGTCGTCGCCTTTGCCGGGCTTTACAGCCATACCCGCCAGTGCCGTATTTCCGACTATTACCGTCAGATACATCTTTTCTTCCTCAAAGGCAAGGACAGCTGCGAGATGGATGACGCCTTTACGCAGGTGGAGATTTATCGTAACATGTCGTGGAGGAAACAGCCAGTTCAGAAATTCTTTCAGTTCTTTTATGTCAATTACACCAAGGAACAAGAGAAGGCTACGCCGTGTTTCCAACGTTTCAAGGCAGCTTTGCGCCAGCGTTTTCCTGAGCAATTGCCCGAACAGCTCCGCTCCGACTTCCGTCGTGGCAGTTTCCCTCTTATGAAGTATTGTAACTTTCTCACTTTCAATTGGCGCAGTTTCACCCTCTTTGCAAGTCTTGTAATCAGGAAGCCTTGGGTTTATCCGGTTGTTGAGATTACAGTCTTCGGACTCGTTTGCATGTATATGCACCATCGGCATGAGAAACTAAGCTGTGAGATGCTTGCCAAACTCAACAAC
>CAVBVK010000087.1:0-3544 GCA_963599085.1 bacterium
GCTGAATTTGAAGAGAATGTAGGCAAAGTGGATTTTGTCCAAGACAACGAGTCACGCTCATCGTATGGGGTGTTGCGTGGGTTGCATTACCAAAAGGGTGACTTCTCACAGGCAAAATTGGTGAGGGTGATAAAAGGTAAGGTGATAGATGTCGCTGTGGATTTGCGTAAAAGTTCTCCCACTTTCGGCAAGCATGTCATGGTGGAACTCAGCGATGAGAACAAACGCCAGTTTTTTATCCCCCGCGGTTTCGCCCACGGTTTCCTCGTATTGAGCGACGAAGCAATATTCACCTACAAAGTGGATAATGTCTATGCCGCACAGTATGAGGCAAGTATCAGATGGAACGATGAAACTCTGGCAATAGAATGGCCTATCAGTTCATCCGAAGTTGTGACAAGCGAGAAAGACCTTAATGGCAAAACGTTCGCAGAAGCATCGGTTTTTGAATGAGGCTCAGGCATCCCGTCTGGTTTATCCAGGTAGAGGCAATATATGCAACATTCCTTTCCCTTCATGCTATTTCACATTTACTTGCTGATAGCCTACAAGTTGGTAGGTTCGTTGTCCGATGCCTTTGTAATACACCAACGCCTGATACTTGTTTTCCGTTTGGAAAAAGTTGCCTTCGCTTGATAGGGGATACGCGTTTCCCTCATTGTCAAGACCCAGATACTGGTATGAATAATAGCCCTGTTTAAGCTTTATTGATGCCGTATAAAGTCCTGCCACGGGGTCATAAGTCATTTTGTATTTGTCAATAAAGCGGTCGTTGGTCCAATTTGCGTTGATGAAAATGTCATTGTTCTGTCTGTCTGTCTTCAACTTGAAGTTCACAATCACATATTCTGTTGTTATATCGTTTTCCGTATTGTCGCTGTTGCGGATGTAAAAAGAGCCGTTGGCATCCTCGTCATAGACATAGTTAAGCCGCGGCTCGTCTGTCCACACATTTGCATGATAGTCGTTCCCGTCCCATTCCATTGATTCAATTCCCATTGTTGCGTGTGTCACATCAAGTGTCTCAAACTTGCGATACTCGTTCCCTGCATTGAAAATAAAATCCTTGTTATGGTTCCAGCTGGCCATGTCGGCTGTTACATATTGCGGCTTGGCATTTATCACGGCATTGTCCCATCGCCCGTTTTGCATGACAACAGTTTTGATTTCATCGTCAAACCGGTTTACCTTTATCCCGCTGAAATTCATGTCCATGCTTACTTGCTGGTGCGACTTGTTCGTGTCAATGTCGGTATTGGAGGTCACTCCAAGTTTTACATTGACCTTTTGTTCCATCACCATAAAGCAGGCGTACAGCACATCTTCCCCCGTGTTTTCATCGTAAACCGTCAGTTTGTAGTTGCCGCTCATCTTTATTTTGCAGTTCTCGTTGGGCATCCGGAGCCGATAGTGCGTGTAAAGGGTGTTGGTGTTTATCGACTCTGTCACATCGTCAATGAGGATGTCCTCGTTGAAGCCTTCGCAAAAATCGCTTGCAAACAGCTCTGTCGAGATGCTCCAGTCTGCCTCACAATGCTCCAGCCTGTAAGCATATCGGCGATATTCGTGGGTCATGTCATCGAAGCTTACGTTTATGGGCTCGCCACCATGAAGCGTTGTTATCGGCGGCGAGAGCCAATCGTCTCCAGCCACCACCTGAAGCGACGCAATGTTGTCGGACATTATCTCATGGCGTTGTGCCATTGCGCCTGCGCTTTTGAACAACAGCGTCAATGCCAAGGACAGAATGATTGCATATCTTTTGCTCATAAGTTCATGTTTAGGCGAGTGGGTTAGAAATCCAGCGTGATGCGGGCATTTATCTGTCTTCCTGTCAGGAAGTTAGGGACGGCATACTGTTGGTTTGTCACATCGGTTATCCAGTAGTAGGAGTTCACGTTGTTTATTCCCAACAGATTAAGGCATTCCAACCCAAGCCAGATTTTCTTCAAGGCTTTTAAGCCGTTCTTGCCTTCGTTGTCAAGTACAAGATAGTTGAGCCCTATGTCAGCACGCTTGTATGCAGGTGCCCTGAATACATTTGACTCCAGCTCCTGGTGTGGGGCAGAAAAGGGCAATCCGTCGGCGTAGGCGAGTTTCAGCGACATTTTCCACCGCTTTGTCCCCGGGAAATAATCTGTGAAGAAGAGGTTTACGGCAAACCGTTGGTCGGTGGGCAACGGTATCGACTTGCCGTTAAGTTTCATTTCGGTATTCATCAGTGACAGACTGACCCACGAGTCTGTCCCCGGCACAAATTCGCCGTACAGTTTCATGTCGATGCCCGCTGCGTGCCCGCTACACTCGTTATTGCCATAATACACCACTTTCATATTGCTCACGCTGTAAGGCACAAGATTGCCTAACGCCTTGTAGTATGCCTCCGCAGTGAACTTGTACGGGCGGTTGTTTATGTTGAAGCGGTAGTCGAACCCTCCGATAAAATGAATGGAACGCTGACTTTTTGCCTTGCTGTTCAGGCTTACGTATGTTATTCCGTTCACTGTCGTCGTGTCCCTTATTTCCTTGAAGAATGGCGCCTGATAGTACAACCCCGTTGCAAGGCGTATCGTCATGTTCTGGTTGAAGGCGGGGATAATGCCAAGCGACAGGCGCGGACTGACAATCGTCTCCTTCGTATAGCTCCAGTGGCTGAAACGCAGTCCGTAGTTCAGGGTGAAGAGGGTGCGGTCCTCAGATGTCGAAAACCTGTATGTATCTTGCAAGTATGCCTCTACGCGCTTGGCATCAAGCACGTTCCGTGCCCTCATACTGTAAATCAGGTTCAGCTCGTCAGGCGTGTGGGGGATGCTGTAACCGCTCGAGTCCCTCATCTCATATTCTACCGAGTTCTCGTCGATGTGCTCGTTTTTGAATGTGAATGCACCTTCAATACTGTGTTTCTTCACTTTGCTTTGAAACAGAAGTTTCACACTTTCGACATGGGCTTTGAGATAATTGCGCGCGTGCTGGAAGTAAGTGCCAACTCCCAAGTTCTCGCTTGTTTCAGTCTGTGTGAGCCAATACTGTCCCTGTATGTCATACTTTTCCTGCTCTTTGGTGTGAAATGCCGATGCGATGAGCGAAAGACTTGTGTTCTCTCCGAATTTCCGCGTTATGTTCAGCGACCCGAAATAGGTTCTGAAAACATCATTTTCCTGACCGTCGAAATACACCTTGAACGCTTTTACACTCTCCATTGTGCCGAAACTTGTCTCCCGGTCGCTTGGAGTGAAGTTGTAATGGTTGTCGGAAATGTTGCCCAGGAACGTAATGTTCCACCGTGTGTTGGGGGTGAATGTGAAGTAAGTCTGATAGTCGATGAAGTTCGGCGAGTATTCGCCCTTTGTATCCATAGAGCCCAACAGAAATTTTGTCGTCTTGTATCTCAGCCCGTTGCTCCACGATATTTTCTTGTTACTGAACCCTATGTATGCGCTTGCACCAAGCAGACTTGCCGACACGGAAGCCTCGAATTTCTTGGGATGCCTGTAGGTTATGTCGAGAGCCGACGACATCTTGTCGCCGTAACGCGCTTCGTAGC
>CAVBVK010000088.1:0-3333 GCA_963599085.1 bacterium
TACAAAGGCCGCATAAGCGGCACCTGCCGCAACATTGAGGACCTGAAAATGATGAAAAAGAAATATTCATACGTTTTCTTAGGAAACATCTTCAACAGCATTTCATTGCCGTCCGTAACCTCATGCTTTACCATGAACGACTTGGAAACTGCGGCAAAAGAAGGGCTCATCGACAAGAAGGTGTATGCAATGGGCGGGATAAGCATAGACAGGATAAAGACACTGCACGACCTTGGCTTTGGAGGCGTGGTAGTTTGCGGCGATTTATGGAGCAAGTTCGACATACACAACCAGATTGACTATAAAGAACTTATAAACCATTTCGAACGCATCCGGAAGATTGCGGACTGACAAGCCGGTCATGCAAAGGTGTAAATTCACATCACCAAAAGAGGAAATTGAACCAGAACCACATAAATAACACTAAGAGAATGAGTGCACAAAACTCTTTTTTGGTATTCTCTGGTACAGCTACGAGATACCTTGCAGAAAAAATCTGCACCAGTTTAGGTTGTCCGTTAGGAAACTTGGTGGTAACCAAGTTCTCCGATGGCGAGTTTGCCGTGTCATACGAGGAGTCTATCAGAGGCAAGGACGTGTTCCTCGTACAGAGCACATTCCCCAATTCAGACAATCTTATGGAACTGTTGCTTATGATTGATGCTGCCAAACGCGCATCAGCCCGCAACATCATTGCCGTTATCCCCTATTTCGGTTGGGCCCGTCAGGACCGCAAGGACAAGCCAAGAGTAAGCATTGGTGCAAAACTTGTCGCCGACTTGCTGAGTGCAGCTGGCATTGACCGCCTTATCACCATGGACTTGCATGCCGACCAAATCCAAGGTTTCTTTGATGTTCCCGTTGATCACTTGTATGCCTCGGGCGTCATCCTGCCCTATTTGCAAAGTCTCCACATGAAAGACCTTGTCATCGCTTCCCCCGATGTCGGCGGTTCAAAGCGCGCCAATACTTTCGCAAAATATCTGGGTTGCCCGCTTGTTTTGTGCAACAAGACACGTGCACGCGCCAATGTCGTGGCCACAATGCAAATCATCGGTGAAGTGAAAGACAAGAACGTGATTATCGTTGATGACATGGTCGATACGGCAGGCACAATCACCAAGGCTGCCGACATTATGAAGGAAGCCGGGGCATTGAGCGTAAGGGCATGCGCATCGCACTGCGTGATGAGCGGCCCGGCCTCCGAAAGGGTACAGAACTCCGCACTCGAGGAAATCGTATTCACCGACTCAATACCCTACTCCAACCGTTGTGCAAAGATAAAACAGCTTTCCGTTGCCGACATGTTTGCCGAGACAATCCGCCGTGTCGTGAACAACGAAAGCATCAGTTCACAATATTTGGTTTAAGAAATTATCAGTATAATCGCAACGGGCTTTCTTTCACATTACATAATGCTGAAAGGAAGCCCCTCTTTAGTTTTCAACCTATATGAAACTTCAACTCATTTCCATCGCATTCGGTGCAATATTCTTATTGTTTTCATGCACCGACAAGAGCAAAAAAGCAATACAACCTGTGACAGCCGAGCATCAGAACGCCCCACAGCCGACCGAGATACTTGAAGAATTCTCTCTGCCTGATGTCCAACGCAATTTCATAGCCTTGTCGCAAGAAATAGCGAAGCACGACATTACAGTCATCGACTTTTGGGCAAGTTGGTGCGGGCCATGCCGCAAAGAGATGCCAACGATGGTGACACTGCGCCAGAGCTACAATGAAACACAGCTTGGGATTATTGGCGTCTCGCTTGACAGCGACTACGACAAATGGACAGCGGCTTTTGACGAGATGCAAATGGAATGGCCACAATTCAGCGAACTGAAAGGCTGGGACAGCTATATCGTGCAAAAGTTGGGCATTAACTCCATCCCTTACACAATCATTGTAGATAAAAACTGCCATATCCTTGCAAAAGGTTTGCGTGGCAAAGAACTTGAACTCTATATACAAGGCAAAATCAAATAACCGTCAATTGTGCCTTATGCGGAGGCATTGCTGTTACACTAACTTGCTTAGTGTTGTCGGGCGTTACCGCCCGACCTCTTATTGCTTGCCCGCTATATCACCCATTGCAGGAACTAATTTAATTCCGCCAATGGGCGTTTTCATATTTCTTCATCCTCATCCGTCATGTTGTCCCACGGAGAATTGTAAACTCCTATCATGGCCTTGCCGGCATCACCATGCCCATCCGGGCTGATTCTCACGCCGTCGCTGCCTGCGAGCAATGCCGTACTACCTATTTCTATTAGGGATATTACAGGGCGGACATATTGCCGTTTGCTGTTTCCCTTTGCCTGAACTTCATTCATTTCACCACCACTTTTTTGTTGTTTTTGATATAGATTCCCTTCCCGAGCCTGTTTTCGTCATTACCGACATACGCACCATGCAGACTGAAAAGACCGCCATTTGAAACATTGTTATATTTTACGACATCCGAAATGACGGTTTCGTCGCCGTTGATAACAATCTTGGCCACATTGGATTGCGTCTCTCCCGGAAAAGAGAAATAAGCACGCATGCCTCTCATTGTCGTCCCCGAATCAGGGTACATCAGGCTTCCGTCGCTTGTCAGAAACAATGATTTGCACGACAGCTCATCATCAAAAAGGAGCGGACTGAACACGCCTATGAACTTGTAATCGTCACTTCCCACGCTCTGCGGAGCATCCGCCTCTATCCTGACATTCTCAAAAACAGGATTTACAATGTCTGCCTTTGGCTTTACAAGATACGGCTGTCCGGCAACGATTGTATCCACTTGCCTGAAATACATCGTATTGCCCTCAACCCCTTTCTCGTCGTCATATTCCTTAATCTCAATACCGTCGAAAGACTCGCCTAAGTCCTTCAAGCCGAAAGGCACGCAAAATGTGTTCCACTTGTCAGCGACAAGCGTCCGCATCAAAGACACCGTAGCCATCTTACCGACATTTGACGCTATATCCGTCTGGTTGTCGGCATCTTCGTCAAGAGTCAATTCGGGAACGGGATTTGGGGTTATTTCAATGGAAGAGACCTTCGCCTGGTTAAAGCCTGCCGTTATCGTAAATACGAAATTATCCGGAACATCCAACGTGGCAACAAATTCACTGTTACTGGAATTAGACTTTACCAACACGGCATCAAAACTCTCCGACAGCGTTTCTCCATCAACATAACACATGCTCAACAGAGTAGTTTCATTGTCCTTGCTATACGACTGCACGAAACTCACGACAACCTTATAACCGTTCAAGAACCCAAGAGGGCTTGACAAAGAGACAGTTCCACCACTGTTTATATACAACTTGTTGGTGTTCTTCC
>CAVBVK010000089.1:0-3167 GCA_963599085.1 bacterium
GAACGCAATAAAAGCCCTCTCCCTCTGTGTTGTCGGGCGGGACGCCCGACCTCCTGCATTTTGCAAATTTAGCCACAAGACGGCAACAAATCCACTTTAACGGACAGCACATTTTTTTTGTATGTTGCCGGCGGCGGACAACCTCTTTCAGATGAGGTGGAGGTATCTCTCCACAGCGATGCCGCTGTTCTTGTCGGCATTGTCCTTGTTGGCGTCGATGAGGCGGTACATCGTGCCGATGGCTTTGCGTGTGCTTTCTTCCAGCGGCTCGCCGTCAAGCAGGTGTCCGAGGAGCACCGCCGAGAAAATGTCGCCCGTTCCCGGGAAGTGGACGGGGATTTCGGTGAAGGGCAGCACGAAGTGGTTGCCGTCCGCGGCATTGTATCCAGCCACTGACGGCTGCCCGGCAACGGTGACGCTTGTTATAAGCACCGAGCGGGTGCCGATGCTTCTCAGCCGGTCGATTATGGTGTAAGTCTCCTCAGTGGAATAGCCGTCGGGGCGGTAAGGTGTGCCGGTGAGGTAGCAGGCTTCCGTTATGTTGGGGTAGATGAGGTGCGCCACCGCCACCATTTCACGCATACATTCAATGCGGTCGGGTGTTATGCCGTTGTAGAGCCGTCCTTCGTCACCCATTACGGGATCCACATACACCCTTGTCCCCGTCTCCGCCTGCTCGCGGCAGTATGCCGAAACGAGCCGTGCCTGACTTTCTGAGGCGATGATGCCCGTGGCTATGGCGTCGAAGCCGAAGCCCAGCTCCCGCCAGACGGGCAGCACACTGCTGATGTAGGATGTTGTCTCCGAGGTGGCGAACTTGCCGTACTCGAACGGGTTGGACACCAGCATGGTGGGCAGGGCGTAGAAAGGTACGCCCATATACGAGAGCACCGGCAACATGGCGAGGGCTCCCACCTTGCCGTAACCCACGATGTCGCTGACGAGCAGCAGTTGTTTTTTCTTCATAAACATGCCGTTGGGGCTTCGTGCGCATGCCCGCCCGCTTTCAGCAAACGGAAACCTTGCGAAACCTGCTTGTATTATATAAATAATGTGAGGGCGGCTCTCCCGCAGTCGCAATAACGGCGTGCCGCACCGTCCGAAAACAATGCAAAGTTACTCATACGTTTTAATAATTCGTTATAAGTAAATGTGTGGCTTTCTTGTCATTCCGGTTCATGAAACTCACAAGATATTCTTTGTCAAACGTCCGGATATTGATGCCTTTCTTGTTATAGAGACCATGAATGAAGTCAGTGTGTTTTATTATCATCATCAGCCTCTACAAGGTGATGCATTGAGAAATCGTTTGCATACGATTTAACCGCATTACTAACAATAATGCGGATTGCTCTTTCCTTGTCTATACTGTCAGCCATATATATTGTTGATTGTTGGAAGTTAATAAGAACCCGTTTCACCCTGCTTGACAAGGACAACCGGATTCTCCATATTGTCTAATGGATTAAACTTGAACGCAAAGGTATGCAAAAACAGCGAGGGTGACGAATCCCTCTTTGTTTTTTATTGATATTTAGTATTTGACATCCATGTGTCGGAGAAACATATTTGCCGGTAAACATGGGGAGACACAGCTTCGCTTTTCATCCGGGATTTGATTCCCACGTTCATGCTTTCAAAAAACATTTTGGAGGAACATTGTGAATTACCGACTCCGTCGCCACATTGCCGCGTTTTTGTTTTGTGCTTCGCTGTAATTGCACTACCTTTGCATAAGACAGACTGCACTCGGCAATTTGCAAGCAAGCTTTCATTGCGCTCGTTTGCACTATCTTTGCATAAGATAGGCTGCACTCGGCAATTTGCAAGCAAGCTTTCATTGCGCTCGTTTGCACTACCTTTGCATAAGATAGGCTGCACTCGGCAATGTCAAACAGGTAAAAACAAAAAAACATAACATATATGGGAAAAGTAATTCTTACGGGCGACCGCCCCACCGGCAAGCTCCATCTGGGGCATTATGTGGGTTCGCTGCGTCGCCGTGTGGAGCTTCAGAATGCGGGCGGCTACGACCGTATGTTCGTGTTTATGGCCGATGTCCAGGCACTGACAGACAATGCCGACAACCCGGAGAAAATACGCCAGAACATCATCGAGGTGGCTCTCGACTACCTTTCGGCAGGGCTCGACCCTGCAAAGTGCACGCTCTTCATCCAAAGCGCGATACCCGAGCTTGCCGAACTCACCACTTATTTGATGAACCTCATATCGGTGTCGCGCGTGCAGCGCAACCCCACGGTGAAGACGGAGATAAAGATGCGCAACTTTGAGGCCAACATCCCGCTCGGCTTCTTCTGCTATCCCGTGAGCCAGGCTGCCGACATCGCCCTCTTCAAGGCCACTACCGTACCCGCCGGAGAGGATCAGGAACCGATGATAGAGGTGACGCGCGAACTCGTGCGACGCTTCAACCAGACTTACAGCGAGGTGCTTGTGGAGCCTGAGATAATGCTTCCCGAGAACGCCACGGCACGCCGTCTGCCCGGCACTGACGGTAAGGAGAAGATGAGCAAGAGCCTCGGCAACTGCATTTACCTCTCCGACTCGGCTGCCGAGGTGTGGAAGAAAGTGAAGAAAATGTCGAACGGCGCGCCCCGCATGAGCATGGACGAACCCGGAAACCTCGAGGGGAACGCCGTGTTCACCTATCTCGAGGCGTTCAGCACGCCGCAGGATTTCGCCGATTTCTGGCCCGAATACAAGTCTCTCGACGAGCTGAAGGAACACTATGTGCACGGCGGCATCGGCGACGGCACATGCAAGAAGTTCCTCAACAGCGTGCTCGACAAGATGCTCGAACCCATCCGTGTGCGCCGCCGCGAGTTCGAGCAGGATATCCCCGAAATCTACAACATACTGCGGCGCGGCACCGACGCGGCACGTGAGACAGCCGCACGGACAATGGACGAGGTGCGCCACGCCATGCGCATCGACTACTTCAACGACACCGAGCTTATACGCCAACAGACTGACAAGTTCAGGGAGAAATGAAACCGAAATATAAATATGCCCCAGCCACATAAAGACAACGAAAAAGTAAAGCACAGCGGCCAGGTGTTGTTGTCGTCTTGTGGCTAAAATTGCAAAATGCAGGAGGTCGGGCGTCCCGCCCGACAACACAGAGGGAGAGGGCTTTTATTGCGTTC
>CAVBVK010000090.1:0-3001 GCA_963599085.1 bacterium
AGCCTTCTTTGCATGACAATTACAGTGCCTTCGTGCGTCAAGCAAGGCTTGTTTGCATTGTAAAGAAGCCTTGTTTGCGGTGCGGGAGCCGCCTTTTTATGCCAAAACATCACTTTTATTTTTGCACAAAAATGCTTATGCTCGCTTAATAATATGGCAGTCAGCCGCTTGCGGCTGCACGCCGTATTTTGTGAAATCGCCGACGGTTTTCCCCGGCTTCGCGAATGAATGGATTTTGGAGCGGTTGGAAATGCAAATATAAGACAAGCGGACAGCCGGTGTGCAATGTCGCGTGCTCCTCATGCAGTGTTACTGTAATCATAATATGTTATGATTGCCGCACGCATGTTTTTCCTGTAATTTTGCAGGCGAAAAAGTAACAGGAAATGGAAAAGAAGAAAATTCAACTGCTTTTGCTCTTGACCCTTGCACTCCCCGTTTCAGCCAAAGTTGCAATCGGTGGCGATAATGGCGATGGCGGCTCAGGCATTGCCCGGGCGGATTCGTCCGTAGTGCATGATATAGAGGAGGTTGTGGTGACAAGCCAGCCTAAGGAAACATTACGGTTGCGCAGGCAGCCATTGAGTTCGTCGTCGCTTTCGTCCAATGACCTTAGCAGAAATGGTGTCAGGGATTTGCGCGGGGTATCGGCTCATGTCCCCTCTTTTGTCATGCCTGACTATGGTGCACGTTACACCTCTACAATATATTTACGGGGCTTCGGCTCGAGGATCAACAATCCGGCGGTAGGCATTTATGTCGATGATGTCCCCGTTATAAGCAAGAGTGCGTACAACTTCCATTTTTACGATGTCTCCCGTATCGATGTGCTGCGCGGGCCGCAAGGCACTCTCTACGGACAGAATACGGAAGGGGGCATCGTGCGTATATATACGAAAGACCCGATGCAATACAGCGGCACTGATGTGCGGTTGGGCTTGGGCTCATATCTTTGGAGGAATGTTGAAATGGGGCATTACGGGAAGGCGAACGACAGGATGGCGTTCGCTGTTGCCGGGTTTTATAACGGGCAGAACGGCTTTCTCCGTAACGCGGCAACAGGTGCGCATGCCGACTTGATGAATGAAGCGGGCGGACGCCTGCGTCTTGTCGTTGTACCCAACCGCAGACTTACGGTCAGTCTGACGGCCGACGGTCAGCATGTAAGCCAGAACGCCTTTGCTTACGGTGCTTTCAACCCTGCGACGGGACTCACGGAGAACCCCTCTTCGACATTCCAAAACCATTACCGTAGGGACATGCTCACCACGGGTGTCGGCTTGAAGTATGACGGCGGGGATTTCCTTCTTAACTCAACGGCAAGTTATCAGTATGTGCGCGACGAAATGCTGATGGATCAGGACTATACCGCTGCCGACTATATGCACCTTACGCAGTCGCAGATAAGCAATGCGGTGACGGAGGAACTCACGGTAAAGGGCAGGAAAGGGACTTTCTGGAGCTGGCTGTTCGGTGCTGCTGCAAGTTACCAATGGCTTCACACCGACGCTCCCGTGTATTTTGGCGATGCAATGACCGCAAGCATTGCGCAGGGCATAAAGGCTTCCATGTACAGGGGAATATTGCAGGCCTTCATGGACAGGGGCATGTCCGAGTCTGCCGCTTCGGCAATTATCGACAGGGCGGGAGGGGTGAATGTCGGGCTTTCCATGCAGGTTCCCGGCAGCTTCCGCACTCCGCAACTGAATGCCGGCGTTTTCCATGAGTCGAACATAAACATTACGCCCCGCCTTACCGCTACGGTTGGGGTGCGATACGATTATAACAATGTAAAGGTGCATTATGATACGGAAGCGGAAATGAGGATGGTTGCCGAGGTGATGGGGCAGAGCCGTTCCTCCAGAATGGCGTCGCGGCTGAACTCCAGCACTTCGGACGGCTTCAGCCAGATTCTCCCCAAGGCCGCACTTGCCTATAAGGTCGCGGACAATGATTTCGTGTATGCCTTGCTCAGCAAGGGCTATCGGGCGGGAGGCTACAACATACAGATGTTTTCCGACATTCTCCAGGCGGAACTGAATGCAAAGGCAAGGAATGCTATGGGCGGTGATGTTGATGTGGCGCACAGTGCTGCCGACTATGAAAACGTGAATGCAACGATTTCATACAAGCCCGAGGTGAGTTGGAATTACGAATTGGGTTGCCATCTGAACCTTTTTGCCAACAGCGTGCATCTTGACTTCTCGGCGTTCTATATGCGGATAAGCAACCAGCAATTGTCTGTCATGGCAGGGGAATACGGATTTGGACGCATGATGGTGAACGCGGGGAAAAGCAGAAGCCTTGGTGCGGAACTGTCATTGCGTGGTGCGGCTTTTGGCAACCGTTTCGACTGGCAGGTGAGTTATGCCTTGACAAATACCGTTTTCAGGGAATACACTGATGTTGTCAAGGTTAATGGAAGCAATATGCTTAAGGATTACCGCAACAAGCGTGTACCTTACATTCCGTTGCAGACATTGGGCGCGTCGGCCAACTATCGTATTGATACAGGAAATACGTTCCTGCGCAATCTGGTGATGGGAGTGGGCACTGATGCGATGGGAAACATTTATTGGGACGAGGACAACTCATACGGCCAGAATTTCCATGCATTGCTCAATGCACATGTCGATGCCGATTTTGGATTACTGAAAGTCAGTGTTTGGGGAAAGAACCTCACATCCGCAAAATACAACACGTTCGCCCTGGAAAGCTCGGCTACGGGAGAGAAGCTCCGTTTCGCTCAGCGAGGAATGCCGTGCAGGATAGGGGTCGATTTCAGGATACATTTCTGATTATTGCTGTCTGCTAAAACTTTTAGGATTGCTGCCATTTGCTTCCAAGCCAAAGACTGAGGAGTTAAAAACAATTGCAGGGGGCTTACTTCCGTAAAGAGCAGGAGGTCGGGCGTCCCGCCCGACGACATCAAGCGAAAGGCTCGCCAGCAAGAACGCAATAAAAGCCCTCTCCCTCTGTGTTGTCGGGCGGGACGCCCGAC
>CAVBVK010000091.1:0-2745 GCA_963599085.1 bacterium
TTTCTATAATGCACATGGAGTGATCGATGCAGCAAAGGCACACGAATTGGATTATGCGGAGGATGCCATGCAACGAAAAACCTGGCATGACTACCCCATTATGACATGCAGGTTCTGTTTGAGATACGCCCTTGGGCATTGTGTGCATAACGGCGGGAAACAGCCTGCATGGAAAGAGCCACTTTACCTGCAATTGTCTGACGGCAAGAAATTCCGTTTATCGTTCAATTGCAAAAAATGCCAGATGGAAATATATGCAAAGAATTAAATCAACATCCCTTGTCCTGTTCCTGATGGTGCTGTGCCTTTCAAGTTGTTACCATAACAAGAGCGGAAGGCAAACTTCTGACGGATATGCAGACAGCACTGGCACGACTGTGTTGACAAACACATTTGAGCAGACTCATCATTACTCGCAAAATTATAATTTTGTGGTAAAGGCAGACTCTTTAATGCTGTTAAGGCAGCAGCCGGAAGAGCGTTTGTATGATATGACGACCGACTCCACGGCCGTCTATAAGCACGACCGCCTGGTCGTGGTGGATATACGCATTCTCAATAATGATACATCTGATTCTGTTTGGGTTCAAGTTGCACGCGACCAGAACACTTTTGGATGGGTGCACGAAAGCGTGCTCCTTAAAAAAGTTGTGCCGGACGACCCCATTTCCCAGTTCATTTCCACATTCTCGGATGTCCATTTGCTGATTTTCCTTGTTATCATTGTCCTCATCGGCGTGGGCTATTTGTTGCATGGAATGTTTGTGAAGAAAGCCAAAATGGTGCATTTCAATGATATATGTTCCTTCTATCCTACGCTTTGCGCCCTGATTGTTGCCGCGGCAGCGACATTCTATTCAAGCATACAGCTATTCGCTCCCGATGCTTGGCAGAACTTCTACTACCATCCTTCTTTGAACCCGTTTGCCGTGCCGCCACTTCTTTCAGTGTTTCTCACATCGGTATGGATGCTTGTTATTGTCAGCATAGCCACTGTCGATGATGTCTATCATAAACTTGAATTTGGTGAAGCCACTTTGTACCTCTGCGGGCTTGCGGGCATCTGTGCCGCCAATTACATAATATTCAGCGTGCTTACCCTCTACTATATCGGGTACATCCTATTGGTGATTTACACATGTTTTGCCTTGTTCAGATATTTCAAATACAACAGTTACAGCTATGTCTGCGGCAGTTGCGGCACAAGGATGAAGGACAAAGGGCGGTGTCTGAGATGTGGCGCATGGAACGAATAGCGTTTTAACGTGACAGACTGTCTTGCTGAAAACACTTTCTTATTGTTTCCTGCGAGATGCTTCTTGCATCATATTGCTCCGCCGAACGGTTCAGGCAGACAATACTGCGGGCATTCTTCAACAAAGCATCAATGTCATGTCCCACGACAACGACCGCACACTCGTCATTGATGTTCCTCAGCATTTCATACGTTTGGTGTTGGAAACGCAAGTCAATGTATGAATTCGGTTCATCAAGAACCACAACATCGGGCTTTGATATTACGGCACGGGCAAGCAAGACACGCTGCATCTGCCCGCCACTCAACTCAGACATGTGGCAATTAACCACTTCTTTCAGACGGAAACGCTCAACAACAGCATCCAATTCTTTCTCATCAATGGCTTTCTTTTCAGGGTTAAACATATCCTTGAACGCCCAACCCTGCCCTGAGCGCAACACCTCCTTGACAGAAATGGGAAAGTTCCTGTCAATTTGTGTGTGCTGTGGAAGGTAACCCATGTTTATGTGCGCAGTTCTTGTTCCATCGGCATTGAAGAATGTCATACTGCCGGAAAACGGTTTCAGCATGCCAAGAATTACGCGGAGCAACGTTGTCTTTCCCCCTCCGTTAGGCCCGATAATGCCGACAAAGTCCCTGTGCGCAATTTGTATTGACACATTTGTGAGGACACGCCGGTTTTTATATCCTGCTGAAATGTCATTGAGTTCTATCAGATTTCTCATATCGCCCATGTATTATCCGAGTTTTTCTGATATGTCAATCATGCTCTGACACCAATCGTATCCGAGCGGATTGATATTGCGGACTGCTATTCCCAAGCTCTTGGCAACGACTTCTATATTGCGGTTGTTGAATTCCTTTTGTACCAATATGACTTGCACTTTGTGCCTTTTTGCTTTCGTAATGATATCCTTTAATTGCAGGGCACTCGGCTCACTGCCTTCTTGTTCAAGTGAAATTTGCGTCAATCCGTAATCGTCCGCAAGATAAGTGAGCATCGGATGATATATAAGGAAAGAACGTTCTCCCGCGTTTTTCAAATTATCTGCCATCGTTTTGTCAAGCAAATCAAGTTTGCCTGCAAATGCGGTATATCTGTTTTTGAAATAGATGCTGTCTTTGGGGGCGACAGACAGAATGGCTCTATAAATGTTTCTTGCGATAATTCGTGCGTTTTTCACGCTCATCCATACATGAGGGTCGCTGTGTCCTTCGTCGCTTTGTCTTGTCTTTACGCCCTTGGAGGAGTCTGTTATCAGCATGCCGGGAGCATTGTCCCTGATACGTTGCATCCAGCCACGTTCAAATCCGAGATTGCCCACTTTTATATATAAGGCACTTTCAGACAGTTGCATCATCTGCCTTGCGGTAGGTTCATAAGTTTCCGGATTGCTGCCTTGCGGTACAAGAGTTTGAACGGAGACCTTGTCGCCCGCTATCGCTTCAACAAAATATCTGTACGGCTCAATCGTTACGGTTACGAC
>CAVBVK010000092.1:0-2681 GCA_963599085.1 bacterium
CTGTGGCGATAAAAGACATGTGGGGAGACCACCAATCACCCCACATCAACCACATTTTTTATAATTTCGGTGTAAAAGAAGTTAATTACGTTAAATCTTCGCCGTTTCGTATCCAAATAGAATCCATATTGCCACTTTTCTACCGTTTAGAGCATATAATATTGATAATTATTGCTGTCCGCTAAAACTCAAAAGAGCATAAATATCCTGCCCGGCAGCAACGGGAACAATAAGGTTGTCAAGCGTTATGATACCAACGGGCGCATGACGGACAAGCCTTTCAAGGGCTTGAACATCCTGAAGATGGGCGACGGCACGACGAGGAAAGTAATGGTGAAGTAAGCCACACTATAGGTTCTTGGCTAATGTCTGAAGCCAAGGACTGACTGACATTTGCGAACACCGCCCGGCTTTAAGCGCAGAGCTTAAGGCCGGGCGGTGTCGTTTTCTAATAGTGCAGCATCACGAAATCCCACAATGCCGGGGTCGTTGTTTTATGAATAGGTACAGGTTTGCACGGCTCTTTCTTGCCGGATAGCGGAAAAAACGGTAAATTTGCGCAATGAAAGCAGTGCCCCGGTCTGCCGCCGGCGTCCTATTTGCGGCGCGGGAGGAAAGTCCGGGCAGCGCAGGGCGCTCCACTTCCGAAAGTAGAAGCTATTGGTGACAGTAGGCTACGGCAGAAGAAAACAACCGCCAGCCGCAAGGCTGGCAAGGGTGAGAAGGCGAGTGTAAGAGACCACCGGCCGCCGGGCGATCGGCGGGCCGTGCCGGCTGGAGGCTGCAAGTTCATGTAAACCGCCGTCAGAGGGCTGCCCGCCCGACTAACTCCGGCGGAGGGTGGAATGCTAAAGCCGTGGGGTGACTCACGGATTGGATAAATGGCAGACGCCGCAGCCCCGTTGCTGCGGAACAGAACCCGGCTTACAGGGGCAGTGCTTTCTTTTTTTGTCTGAACAGCGTCAAGCATCACACCTTTACCTTGCCATTATGAGAGAGAAAGTAAAGTCAGCGGTCAGGTTTCTGCGCACCGGAATATGGCAGAAGCCGCAGCCCAACGCCCCGATATGGCGGCGTTTGCCCGTAGAGGCGGCCAAGAGGTGCATACTGGCGGTGCGCCTATTCACCGCCAAGCGCGTGGTGAGCGAAGCCGCAGCCCTCACCTACTCCACCCTACTCGCCATTGTGCCGATACTCGCCGTGGTGTTTGCCATAGCCAGAGGGTTCGGCTACAACAAGTATATCGAGATCTGGTTCCGCGATACGCTACAGTCGCAGCCGCAGGCTGCCGAGGTTATCGTCGATTTCGTGAACAGATACCTCGTGCATACCAAGGGCGGAATATTCCTCGGAGTGGGACTTGTGTTCATGCTCTACACCGTTTTGATGCTCGTAAGCAACATCGAAGCTGCGTTCAACGGCATCTGGCAGGTGAAGAAGAAGCGGAGTATCTACCGCACATTCACCGACTATCTGGCCATGTTCTTCATGTTTCCGTTCATCATAGTGCTCACTTCCGGACTGTCACTGTTCATGGCAACAGTGGCAAAGGGCATGCCTGACATGCTGATACTCGGCCCCACGATGCGTTTCTGCATCGCCATTTCCCCCTATGTGCTGATGTCGCTGATGTTCATAGCCCTGTATGTGTTCATGCCCAACACACATGTGAAGGTCACCAACGCCATTGTGCCGGGCATACTCGCCGGTGTGGCCATGCAGGGGCTTCAGCTTTTCTACATCCACTCGCAGATCTGGGTGTCGAGCTACAACGCCATTTACGGTTCGTTTGCCGCCCTTCCGATGTTCATGCTATGGGTTCAGATTTCGTGGATCATCTGTCTGTTCGGCGCAGAGCTGTGCTACATGAACCAGAACCAGGAGTACTACGACTACGACATGAACACTTCCGACATAAGCCACCGCTACCGCATGCAGATGTGTGCCCTGCTTATGAGCCGCATATGCAGGCGTTTCGACGAGGGGAGGCGGCCTTACACCGCGCTGGAGCTGCGCCGGGAGACCGAAATCCCCATACATATCGTCAACGACCTGCTCTATGACCTCTTGACAGTCAACCTTCTGGTGGAGGTAAGTGCCGACGAAAAGGGGGCTGCATCGCGCTTTATGCCGGCCGAAAGCATAAGCCGCATGAGCGTGGGAGGCATGGTTGACCGCCTTGAGTCGCACGGACGGTGGCGGCTGAGCCTACCTTTGGGCAAATACTACAACGACAAGTGGGCGCAGGTGTTGCAGTCGCGCACGAAATACCTCAAGGAAATGAGGGAAGTGTTGCTGAAAGACTTGTGAAAGGACTGCTCTTGCAATGGCTAAAGGCGGCATTTACGCCCCGTAAACGGTCGGTTTGCGTGTCGTAACTGTGCCACTTATGCGTCGCAAATGCTGTGTTTACGACATATTTTTACTAATTTTGCAGCAGGGCAGCGCCGCTTCCGCCAGGTTTACAAGCCTTTACGGCAGTCAAAACAGCCCATGCGCCATAACAAAACAACTAAAACAAAACATTATGAAACACCTTTTCTCCACACTGACCGTGCTCGTTGCCAGCCTCGCAGCAGCCGCCCAGACGGCAAATGTAACGCTGACAAAGAACGGAAACGCCGTAACCATGTCCAACGGAATAGTGACTGTCGGCATCGGAACCAACGGAAGAGTGAGTT
>CAVBVK010000093.1:0-2663 GCA_963599085.1 bacterium
CTGTATAGCAGTTCAGGCCGTTATAATAAGAGGTCTTTGTCATTGAGTTGTTCATAATTTCATTAAAGCCGCAGCCCACCAGCTGTTCAGCAATGACATTCTGTAAGTGATATTGGTGATCCTCCGCTCCCTGTATTGTCAGCGAACTCTTCAACTGTGTCGGTATTTCAACATTGTTGTATCCGTAGATTCTAAGAATATCTTCTACAACATCACACGGACGCTGCACATCCACACGGTAGGCAGGAACACTGAGGGTCAGTCCTGTTTCACTTTCTTCCTCAATTTTCATTTCCAGACTCTCTACAATGCTTTTTATCATGCCGTGGTCGATAGCCTTGCCTATGAGTGTATCAATGTAAGCGTAGTCCAGTTTCACACGTGCAGAAGGTATGGGGTCAGGATATACATCCATAATGTCCATGCTTATCTTTCCTCCTGCGAGCTGTTTGCACAGTATTGCTGCCTGTTTGAGGGCGTAAATCACACCGTCAGGATCGATTCCACGCTCAAAACGGTAGCTTGCATTGGTGCTGAGTCCATGGCGGCGGGCACTTTTGCGAATCCATGTCGGATGGAAGTAAGCACTTTCAAGAACCACATTTCGTGTTGTTTCGTATGTCCCGCTACCCTTTCCTCCGAATATTCCGGCGATACACATTGGCTCCTCCGCATTACAGATACTCAAGTCGTGCGTGCCAAGTGTATGTTTGTCGCCGTCAAGGGTGACGAATTCAGTCCCTTCCGGCTGTGTCCTCACCACAATTTTATGACCTTTCACCATATCGGCATCGAAGCAGTGCATGGGCTGCCCGTATGCCATCATTATATAATTGGTTATATCCACGATATTGTTTATGGGACGTTGGCCTATAACCCGAAGTTTTTGCTGCAACCATTCAGGGCTTTCCTTTACTTCACAGTCGGTAATAGTGACACAGGCATAACGTTTGCAGGCATCATTGTTTTCTATTTCAACGGCGATGGGCAGGTCGTGGTTATCCACTTTAAAGCCTTCACAGTCAGGACGATGAAGCAATGTCTTGTGCCCGTTTCTGACGAGCCATGCATACAAGTCGCGCGCAACGCCCCAATGGCTCAAAGCATCGGAACGGTTGGCTGTTATGTCTATCTCTATAATCCAATCGTTTTCAAGGTGGTAATATTCTGCGGCAGGCTGTCCTACGGGTGCGTCTTCCGGCAAAACGATGATGCCGTCATGGCTTGTGCCGACTCCGATTTCGTCCTCCGCACATATCATGCCATTACTTTCAACGCCGCGAAGTTTTGATTTCTTTATAACGAATTCCTTTTCGCCATCGTAAAGCACGCATCCCAAATCGGCAACAATGACTTTCTGTCCTGCTGCGACATTCGGTGCGCCGCACACTATCTGCTGTGGTACGCCTTTTCCTAAATCTACGGTTGTGATGTGGAGGTGGTCTGAATTAGGATGCAGTTCGCAAGTGAGAACTTTTCCTACATACAGCCCTTTCAGACCGCCTTTTATTGTTTGCACTTCTTCAAGAGCATCCACTTCGAGGCCGCATGATGTAAGTGCATCGGCAGTCTGCTGTGGTGTCAAATCGAAATCGACATACTCTTTCAGCCATTTATATGAGATTTCCATTTATGAAAATTTTTAAAGTGTACTCAAAACTTGCGCAAAATTAATAAAATTTGAGGAGTTGGACAAACGAATGAAAAAGAAATGTGGCAAGGGTTCAACCTTTCACAAGTTTTTAACTTGCTGCCAGTGAAAGTAAAACGCCAGAAACAAGTGTTGAGCGATGCACTACGGAGCCTGGACTAAAAAATAACGGGGAAAGCGTAACACCTTGCCCAAAAGCATGGATGCTGCGACTTTCCCCATTTACCTTGTATTGTATTTTCCGCCCTTTTTGTGCAAGTTCCCTCCTTGCTTCCTTATCGGATTCTGTCGGCTGCCCGCACGAGTTTCTCATCATGAATTATTCCGCGGCGTGCCATGAATACGGCAATGAAGGCAGTAAAAGGCAGTACCGATGAAAATGCGGGATGGAAGTTCAGGCTGCCGTCGTTCTTCGAAATGACAAAGCCCGTAACACACGCATACCATACCAACAGCACCACCATATTCCAAACACACACGGCACTCTGTCTTTTGCGGTTGCGGTAAAGAAAAATGCCGCCCAAACTCATAATTCCGCTTAACAAGAGTAACGCAAATAGCGGAAACACCGATAAGTCAGCCGTCCCCTCATGCACTATCCGGGTTGTGTACATTATATAATCTGTCCCCATTCCTGTCGGTCTAAACAAACCCAACGGCAGAATTTGGGAGATGCAGACCAGCATAAAGGCCAGAAGTAGATAAACTGTTTGTTTCCGCTGGATCATTATGCCTCTTCCTCAACGTTTTCGTCCTTTTCAGATGACGGGTCGCGGTAGTAGATGTTTCCGTCAACAAACTCCTGTGTTGCCAATAAGGTGGGTTTCGGCAACTTTTCGTAATAGCGTGAAATTTCTATCTGCTCACGATTTTCGAACACTTCTTCCAAAGAATCGTTATAAGAAGCGAATTCAGCCAGTTTTTTGTTGAGATCCTGCTTTATTTCAACAGAAATCTGGTTTGCCCGCTTGGAAATGATGGCAACGCTCTCGTAAATGTTACCTGTTTCCTG
>CAVBVK010000094.1:0-2603 GCA_963599085.1 bacterium
AGTTGAAGGAGCAAGGGAAGGGAAAGAAGGCTTTGCCTTGACTTGTATAAATGAAAGAGCCTTGGCTAAAATCAGATGTTAAATAGGCACAAAGCTTGGGTAATAGCATAAAATATTGTAATTTTGTCGCTCACAAACAGAACGGCAGCAATTTTAAACCGTTCTCAAAGAAAAAGGATATGGCAGGATATTTAAGCTCAGAAAAGAAAAAGATTACAGTTCCCCACTTCTTCAACATGAAAAATGCCGGTGAAAAAATAAGTATGCTGACAGCATACGATTTCACCTCAGCCGCCATAATAGACCAAGGCGGCGTAGATGCAATACTCATAGGCGACTCCGCATCGAATGTATGTGCCGGCAACAAGACGACCTTACCCATCACTGTCGAAGAAATGATATACCACGCAAAAGCCGTGGCAAGAGCCGTAAACCATGCGTTGGTGATATGCGACATGCCTTTCGGGAGTTACCAGGTTTCGGAAGAGGAAGGCGTAAGGAACGCCGTCAAGATAATGAAAGAGTCGGGAGTTGATGCCCTGAAACTCGAAGGCGGACAGGAAATCGCGGGGACAATAAAGCACATGGTGGATGTAGGCATTCCCGTATGCGGGCATCTCGGACTTACGCCCCAGAGTGTACATAAATTCGGTGGCTACGGACTGAGGGCGAAAGAGGAAGCCGAAAGCGCGAAACTTATCGCTGATGCGATTGCACTTGACAAGGCCGGTTGCTTTGCGATTGTACTTGAAAAGATACCCTCGGCTTTGGCAGAGAAAATCACGAAATCCGTATCATGCGCCACGATAGGCATCGGTGCGGGAAAACATACTGACGGACAGGTTCTTGTATATACAGACATGCTCGGCATGAACAAAGGGTTCAAGCCAAAATTCCTGCGCCAATATGCCGATTTGCACGAAATCATCACAAAAGCTGTCGGCGAATACGTAAACGATGTAAAGAGTTCCGACTTTCCGAACGAAGCCGAATCATATTGAACATATTGCGAAACACACAGCATTGTATGGGAGACCAATATACGCCGACATACTTGAATTTGTGGAACAAAGGATTTCTGTCACTCATAATAGCCGAATTGCTGTTATGCGTGTCGTGCTATATGTCGATTCCGTTTTTGCCACAAATCCTTGCCCAACCCAACGATTGCAGCATACATACCACATATTTTGCAATCATCGCATTTGTCATCGGCATATATGCTTCAGGCTGTTTTTGCAATTGGCTTATACAGCGTTTCCGCAGAAACAAGGCATTCCTGTGTTCGGCATCAGTGTTCGGGATGCTCCAGGCATGCCTCTTCCCTTTGGAGGGAAACATACGAGCCATACCACAGAACCTCTTTACAGTCATACTCCTTTGTGCATTGTTTGTCTCAGGAGCGGCGTTCGGACTTGCAAAACGCATTCTCTCATGCACATTGTTGATAGACAAGACGGAATCGCGCCACCGCACGGAAGCCAATTATGCTGCCGCTGCGATAGCACGGTTGGCAATAGCGATAGGCCCTGTCATGTTCTTTCTTCTCAGGGACGGCATACCGTCCCTATGGTATCATTCAATATCCGTCGGCCTCATTCTGATGACTGCTTTACTTGTTTTCGCCCAGAAGTTTCCGTTCAGGGCTCCGGAAGAGGACATGAGGATCGTCTCAACCGACCGTTTTTTCCTTCCGCAAGGTTGGAAGGTATTTGTCGGCATTTGCTGCACGACACTGTCATTCGGCTTCATAATGCCATACCTGCATGATGCTTTGTCCTACGTTTTCCTGCTGTTCGGCTTCCTATGCTCAATCATGGCATTGCGCAGTCCGGCAATAAGGAAGTGGAGACACACCTTCACCACAGGGTCTGTCATGCTTTTATCTGCATCGGCAATGCTTACAGTCCCCACCCTACCCGCCTCGCTCTCATTAACTGCATCCTCATTGGCAGGCTTAGGTTTGGGAACAGCCTGCTCATGCCTGCTGTTCCGCATGCTCGGACTGTGCAACCATTGCCAGCGAAGCACTGCGGTAAGTACATATTTCCTGGCGTGTGACGGAGGGGTGTTCACAGGACTTGCACTCTCATACATTTTAAAGTTTGGGCACCTTTATGCCATGACCGTCATTGCCGCATTATGCTGCATCGCCGCGATTGCATGCCACCAAAGGGACAAAACAGGAGAAAACATCTAAACAAAATAAAAATGACAATCGACTTTGAACAAATCATGCCAACCTCAGTCAAAGAATTCAAAGGTGGCAAAGGCGAACTTATTGTACGCAATTATGCAGACAACGACTGTAAGATAATGCGCCATATCCTCACGCCCGGGTCTTCATCAGGCCTGCACACACATGAGAACAACTGCGAAATCATGTTCATACTGAAAGGCACTGCGACCTTCCATTATGACGACACAACGGAAACCGCCACAGCAGGACAGGTGCACTACTGCCCCAAAGGACATTCCCATTACATGGAAAACCTGACAGACAGCGATGTTGAATATTTCGCAATAGTAGCGGAATTGAGAGATTAAGACCTATTCCAAACATAAGACCGGACAACTCATGCTACATTTCACCGGCATAATCA
>CAVBVK010000095.1:0-2414 GCA_963599085.1 bacterium
AGTTACACCATCTGAATAAGGATTAAAAAATTGTTGAGCAATTTACAATGTTAAATAAGATCAGCCGACCCTGGTTCTTTGTGTTTTATTGTGAAGTTGAAGATATTTGTTTAATTTTGCATACGACAGAAATAAATGTCAGATAAATTAAAGACACCAGGATGTTCAATTACGGAAAAAGTAACACACAACATGATATCTATCGAGAATTTGACTGTTGAATTTGGGTTAAGACCTCTTTTCAAGAACGTAAGTTTTATAATAAACGACAATGACCGTATCGCATTGGTAGGGAAAAATGGCGCGGGAAAATCCACCATGCTCAAAATTATCAATGGTTCGCAGAAGCCGACAGAAGGTGTTGTTGCCACATCCTCCGAACTGACGATCGGCTATTTGCCGCAGGTAATGGTACTTCAAGACAGCAATACTGTCATGGAAGAAGCTAAAAAAGCGTTTGAACCAATTATCGAAATGAAAAAGCACATAGATGCTTTGAATGAGGAAGTTGCGAAACGGACGGACTATGAAAGTCCCGAATATGCAAAATTGTTGGAAACTTTCACGCTTGAACATGAACGGTATACAATGTTAGGTGGCGACAATTATGAGTCGGAGATTGATAGGACGCTTATTGGTTTAGGCTTTACGCGCAAAGATTTCGAACGTCCGACGAGTGAGTTTAGCGGCGGTTGGCGAATGAGAATTGAGTTGGCCAAGATTCTTTTACGGCATCCTGATGTTCTGTTACTCGATGAACCAACCAACCATCTTGATATAGAAAGCATAGGATGGCTGGAACGTTTCCTGCAACAAAGCGGCAAGGCTGTGGTGCTTGTCAGTCACGACCGTGCCTTTATAAATAATGTAACAAACCGCACGATAGAAATATCATGCGGTAAAGTGTATGATTACAAAGTAAAATATGACGAATATGTAAAGTTGCGGGGAGAACTTTATCAACAGCAGTTGCGTGCTTACGAAAACCAGCAGAAAGAGATAGCTGCGATTAACGATTTCATCGAGAAGTTTCGTTACAAACCAACAAAAGCTGTCCAGGTGCAGAGCAGAATCAAGCAATTGGAGAAGATCGTCCCTATTGAGATTGATGAAATCGACAAATCAATGATGCATCTGAAGTTCCCACCGTGTCTCAGAAGCGGCGACTACCCTATCATTTGCAATGAAGTCGCAAAAAAATATGGAGAGCACACTGTCTTTTCTAATGTCACATTAACCATAAAAAGAGGCGAAAAGGTGGCTTTTGTCGGGAAAAACGGTGAGGGAAAATCCACTTTGGTCAAATGTATTATGGGAGAAATCCTGTTTGACGGAGAATTAAAAGTCGGACATAATGTGCAAATTGGATATTTTGCTCAAAATCAGGCACAGTTGCTTGATGAAAACCTTTCCGTATTTGACACGATAGACAATGTTGCAAAAGGGGAAATACGCTTGAAGATCAAGAATATTCTTGGCGCATTCATGTTTGGTGGAGAGGGGGCTGAGAAAAAAGTGAAGGTGTTGAGCGGTGGCGAGCGCAGCCGTTTGGCCATGATAAAACTGTTGCTTGAACCTGTCAATCTCCTGATACTTGACGAACCAACCAACCACCTTGACATACCGTCGAAAGAGATATTGAAAGAAGCCATAAATGCCTTTGACGGCACTGCCATCATTGTCAGCCACGACCGCGAGTTCCTTGACGGATTGGTAAGCAAGGTGTATGAATTTGGGAACGGACGCGTAAAGGAGCATATAGGTGGTATTTATGATTACCTTAACTCACACGGAATAGAAGATTTGAAGACATTGGGCGCCTCTGCCAATAAAATAAAGTCCACAGAAGCCCCAAAAGTTCAATCGGATGAAGAAAAGACAACCGGGAAAAAGAGTTATGCAGAGCATAAAGAGTACCAAAAACAAATACGCCGAACAGAGAAGCTGATAAGCGAATGTGAGAAACGCATTGAATCTATGGAGAACCGAATCGCCGAACTTGACGGGGTCTTGTGTACTCCGGAAGGTGCTTCAAACATGGAACTTATAACGGAATACACTTCAATCAAGAAATGTATTGAAACAGAAGAAACGAAATGGACAGACTTATTGGAGAAACTCGAAAGTCTGAAGACGCAATAAAATGTGAGCGGAAAGAGGGACTGTTCCTTCACAGTTTCTTTTCCGCTCTTGTCTTTTCAGCAACGCCCTCCCCTATTTATCGGTTGGCATACATGTTTTCGTAATATCGCTGATAGTCTCCGGAAGTGACATTTTCCAACCAAGCCTTGTTGTCAAGATACCAACACACGGTTTTTTCTATGCCTTCCTCGAATTGAAGACTCGGTTCCCATCCAAGCTCTTTCTGCAACTTTCGTGAGTCTATTGCGTAACGCATATCGTGCCCCATACGG